>CAZLFA010000013.1:0-73103 GCA_964558665.1 uncultured Syntrophaceae bacterium | reverse complement strand
CTGATTGTGGGCACCCTTTTCAATTTCTAAAATCTATTTTGGACAAGTGTGATGAAAAATACTTTTGAAAAAATAGAAGACATTAATTCTCCTTCGTTTCAAGGGAGGCGAGAAAAATATTCAATTATTACTTCCGACATCGAGGAATGCATCGAACTCGCGAGGAATAAATTTGAAAGTGGTAATTTCCTGGAATCATTTGACATCTACGAACAACTGGCTCTGGCATTTCCGGCATATTCAATTGAAATACTTGCCCAGTTGTATGACTTATATCAACGGTTACCAAGCAAAGACAGATATAGCCTTTATCAGGCACGGTTAATCGATTTCGATATTAAACCTACCGATAAAGTCCTGGATGTAGGCAGCGGACACATTCCATTTCCTCTCGCCACCCATTTAACTGATATAACTTTGACAGATCATCATGTTGGTCGTGCAGGCGTACCGTTTAAAAGTATTCAAGGAATTCCCGTATATGAATGCAGTGTCGAAAATATGCCCTTCAATAACCAGGAGTTCGATTTCATATATTGCTCCCATGTTTTGGAGCATGTGGACAATCCGGAGAAGGCATGCGAGGAATTGATGCGTGTCGGTAAAAGAGGTTATATTGAAACACCCAGCAAAGGCAAAGATATCTTTCTTAACAGTGCAAAAACATCAAACCATAAATGGTGGATTGAAATTATCAACGATACCCTGGTTTTCACAGAGTATCGGCCCGAGGAAATAGATGCGCTTCAGTCGGATCTTCTTATGGATATGCACTGTGCGCCGCAGACAAGAAGGGAAAAGGCCTTTTCTTCACTGATCTATTTAAAAGCCGATCGTGTCAATACGATGTTTTTATGGGAAGGCCGATTCGGTTATGAAGTAAGAAGACTGGTTAATGAAAAAGGAAGGGAACATCGGTCAGGTAAACTTTATAATGAAAATTATACACCCGTTACCAATACTCGCCGGGCACCTGCCTGCGATACGAAACAAGGACAAGCAAACAGCAATGAATCTTCATCCTTAATCAGCGATATACAAATATTACTTGATAAAACCGATATTGATTATCAATCCATCCTGAATTTATCACAGCGATTATATAAAGAAGGTTATATCAATGAGTATTCGGAGCTGCAAAATTTTCTAAATCAGAATGCAACCATTCCTGACAAAGAATCAAACCCCGGCAAATATCCGGAAGATGCCGGAAGACAGGCCGGCGCAAAAAGCAGTATTAAGGCAACCGGTTCTCATGTACTTAAGTTTCTGCAGGTAAATACATTTTATCCAAATTACCTGGCTGGATTCTACCAGACACATCAAACTCTCATGGACAGTTCGTTCAACACTCAGATGTCTGCTCTTGTCAGGGACGGTTTCAGTGCAATTCATATATTTGCACCTTACATGAATGAATTAGACTATGAGGCATCGCTTATAATTGCCAATAACCCCTATTCTCAACGGCAATGGATAATTGAAAACAAACAGGCAATTGATAACCTGAATAACTGGATAAATGACGTCACAAGAAAACAAATCGAGACGATAAGACCTGATGTGCTTTACCTGACTGACCCCTTAGCCTTCGATAGTGATTTCATACGTTCGCTGAATTTCAGGCCGAGACTCGTTATTGGCTGGAGAGCCGCAAACATAAAAGATTACATTGACTGGTCAGAATTCGACGTAATGTTATCGGCGCTTTCAGGAGTACGTGATATAGCTTTGAAGTTAGGCGCAAAAGCTGTCGAATATTTTTTCCCCGGTTTTCCGGTCCATATCAGCAAAACAATCTCAGACGTAACACCTGTATATGACTTAGTATTTTCAGGTCAGTGGACTTTGGCACAGCATCCACGACGGAACCGGTACCTCACAGAAATAGCTAACGAAGCTTCACGTCCCAATTCCGGGTTCTCCTGTGCTTTCTACTTAAGCGGTCAAGTAGACACAATTCCACCGGAAGTTGCTCAGTATGACAGGGGGGGACATTTTGGTATTGATATGTACAGAGCTTTGCGCAGTGGGAGAATTGCTTTTGATGCAAGAGGGGTCATAGAAACCAAAGATCCAATTACCGGACAAATGATAGACCTTGCCGATAAAGAGACAGCAAATATGAGAATATTCGAGGCAACGGGGTGTGGCGTATTCCTGCTGACTGAATATTATGAAAATCTTAATCGATATTTTGAAATCGGAACAGAAATAGAAACCTTTACCGACAGAGATGAGCTCATCGACAAGATCAGGTACTATACAAATAATCATGAGAAGAGAGAACAGATTGCCCGAAAAGGTCATTTGCGATGTATTCAAGAATACTCAATGAACAAACGTGCAATTGAACTTAACGGGATCATAAAGAAATACTTATCATAGAATACTCCGTTTATGAACAAAGATAATGAAACAAAAAAATTATTGTCTGATTTGATCAGACAAGTAACTGAAAATATAAACTTGGGCAATTTCCATGAAGCATGGCAGATTCTAACAGAACCGGATTTCACTAAGATGCAGATCCCAAATTATCACTTCTTAAAAGGGTATTGTGCGCTTGTTACGGGAAGGTTCAGCGAAGTCCTGCCAAACCTCAATCTTGAGTTGGAATACTATCCAAATTGTGAAGGAGCAAATAAATTAATTGATGCGATCACCCAGGAAGGCCGGGCTAATATTACGTTGAGAGCCCCCTTTACCCCACACAGGACTTTTGTTATCTGTGGCCTGCCTCCATACGGCTCCGGAACCGGTATGTTCCTTCATGCACTGCAGCCCTATGCGGAAAAACATCTTTTCCGAATTCTGCATCCGGACAAAAAGGCAAGTTTTACCGACTTTGAACGAGTACTGATAAGTCAAATTCAAGATTCAAATTTAGTTGTCCTGCATCCGCAATACCTTGGATACTCTTTATTCTTCGATCTGTTAAGCAATAGAAACAAAATCAGTCTCTTTGTGCTTGACAATGGTTTCTTCTGTATTCAATCCTACAATTACAGGAAAGAAAAGAATACAGCATGTCTCGACTGTCTCGGTAATCTTGATAATTGCAGCGAAAGTTGTCAGCCGTTCCCATGTCCATACCCCAAAGAGGAAAATCTTTATTTTCTAAAAACACTCTTATCTGTTTCACCATATATCAAATTTATATGTCAGACACAGACACAGAAAGAATTAGTGATCAGGCATTTTGGAAAAGTTAATGTGACGGTCAGCGGATTAAAGACAGATGAATTTACGGAATCGGAAAGTCACGAATACGATATAGTCTTGCATGCAAGTGCTCATCCTGCCAAAGGAGTCATATACATGACTCAACTTGCACACTATCTGCCGGAGATGAAGATCCTTATGCCGTTTACTCGAGAAAATCTTTCAAGCTTATTGGATGATGAATTAATCCCTGCGAATATAACTTTTGAAAACATCACCTGGAATTCAGGTCTTAAACAAAGAGTTATGAATTGCCGTCTTGTAGTCTGTCCGAGTCTTTGGTCAGCTCCGGTGGAAGGCGCATTGATGAAATCATTGTATTACAACGGCAATGTTGCTGTGTATGATGCCCCTTTCAGTTTTCAAAATGAATTTCCGGATGATCTGGTTCTACGGCTAAACAGCGATCTCAATTACTCCGCATCTATTATAAGAAACTTTATTAATGACGGGAAATCACGTTATGATCTCGCTCGAAAGTGGGTTGAACGTTATCATGAAAGCGTTAATCTGGAAGCCTTATTTGACTGATCTATTTCTTCATCTTATGTATGATAAAAACTGAATAAATGGAGATGCTACCATGAAAGTTGTGATACTTGCAGGAGGAATCGGCAGCCGCCTCGGAAACTTAACGGAAGCCGTACCAAAACCCATGGTAAAAATAGGTGATTGGCCCATCTTATGGCATATCATGAAGATTTATTCTCATTTCGGTCATAAGGATTTTGTTCTCGCTCTTGGATACAAAGCAGAAGTCATAAAATCGTTTTTTTACGATTATCATTCGACAGCATACGATTTTACTGTGGAGTTAGGAAGTGGCAACACCATTATTCATCAAAAAAACGAAGAGAATGATTGGCGTGTCACATGCGTTTCTACAGGTCTTGACAGCATGAAAGGAGCGCGTCTGAAAAAACTGGAAAAGTATCTTGATGACATTAACATGCTTACTTATGGCGACGGTGTAGCCAATATTAACATTAACTCACTTATCGACTATCACAATTCCCACGGTAAAATGGTGACCATAACCGGCGTACATCCTCCGGCGCGATTTGGGGAACTTATAGAGAATGACGGTCAGCTTATTAATTTCGAAGAGAAACCACAGGCATCAATAGGGATGATTAACGGCGGTTTCATGGTATTTAACAAGAAACTGTTGAATTATCTGACAGAAGAAAAAAGTTGTGACACGGAAACTATGATATTTCCTAAACTCTCCAACATGGGTGAAATCATGGTATATAGACATGTGGGCGACTGGGAATGTGTTGATAATGAAAGGGATCTAATTCATTTAAACATGCTCTGGAATCAGGGAAAGGCATTTTGGAAAGTATGGTAGTAATGGGTAATACAATGATTCCGTTCGGTGATGCATATAGGAATAAGAAGGTCTTAATCCCAGGACAGTTAATTGGTTGGAATTGGTAAATGAAAACTATCATGATTACAGGTGCAACAGGTTTTCTTGGTCATTCTGTGCTGAGGGCGCTACTGCCAGAATACAGAATTATTGCGCTTAAAAGATGCCATTCTAATATAAAAAGAATCGCAGAAATACAGGATCAAATTATAATTTATGACCTTGATACTATCAGCTTACAGACAATATTTGAAAAACATACAGTGGATGCTGTTATTCATGCTGCGACAACATACGATGGAGAAGACGATGACAGAACAGCGCAAATACTTGATTCTAACCTAGTTTTACCCATCAGCATTGCAAAGTGTATGATTAATAAAAGACACGGTGCTTTCTTAAATGTTGACTCTTTTTATTCAAAACATTCAACTCATTATAAGTATCAAAATACCTATCGCTTTACAAAGAAAAAGCTGCATGAAATACTTAATGCCATAAGCAATTCGGTGAAGGTTTTCCATTTCAGATTGGAACATGTTTACGGATGTGGTGATAATGACGGTAAATTTGTCCCATGGCTTACAAAAAATATACTTTCAGGAAAACAAGAAATATATCTCACAGGCGGTGAACAAAAACGTGATTTTATTTACCTGGAAGATGCCGCAAATGCATTTAAAACAGTACTTGATAATCTGGATTCCCTGATAACTCAAAGTAATTGTAATTTTACCTTTGATGTTGGAACGGGGATTTCCACATCTGTGCGTGAGTTCGCTGAGTTGATAAAGTTACGTTCCGGAAGCAAATCACATCTTGTTTTTGGTGCTTTGAAATACAGAGATCATGAATTAATGGAATCCAGGGCAGATATTTCACAGTTAAAAAATCTTGGATGGAATCCGGTAGTTAATGTTAATGAAGGCATCAACAGAATTATTGATTATTACAATAATCCTGACATCGATCTCAATTCAAGATATTGTGTAAAACAAGAGAATTTGTTATGAGTATAATATAGAAGTGGTGGCAGTTATCACAATGAATATCAAGATAATAAGTATTAAGGGGGTTAACATATGGCTTTAATGATCAACAAGGACATTACGCCACGAGTGCTGAGCGATGAGGAAAAGGCATATCAGGTTATTCAGCCGCTGATCAAGGGAAAGAAGTTTGACCTCGCAATCATGGCATTGGAAAAGCTTATGGAGGCATATCCCGATTTCGCGCTCGGCCACAACGACCTGGCAGTTCTATACTATAACAGCGGCAAAAAAGAGAAGTCTCTCAGCCATTACGAAAAAGCTGCCGAATTGAAGCCCGACAACATGACATTCCAGAAAAATCTGGCGGATTTCTACCAGATCGAAGAAGGTCGGCTGGGCGACGCCATGGAGATTTACATCAAAGTTTTGCAGGTAAATCCGGAAGACGTTGAAACCTTGCTCGCCATCGGAAATATCTGCCTGCGCAGCAACCATACAGACGAAGCAAAAAACTTCTTCAACCGCGTCTTAGAGATTGAGCCTTGGAACTCAAAGGCATGGCAGAGCATTCAGGCCCTTAAATAGCAGATTCTATTCTCGCCAGTGAATCAAACCGTCGATCTCAGTATTCTGATTGCCACCAAGTCCCGCAGCAACCTGCTTGATGAAATGCTGGGCAGCCTGGAAGGAGCCGCTGCCGGTCTTAATTATGAGGTGCTCGTTCTGAGCGACGACCTTACTGATCACGCAGTGGACAGCCTTAAGAACCATAAGGCTCATCAGATATTCAAGGAAAAGGTTGTTTTCGGCCCGGGCAGGCAGACCTGGCCCAAACTTTATAACTATCTCTTCTCAAAAGCCCGTGGACGCTGGGGGATGTATGCGAGCGACGACATCACCTTCAGCAAAGGGTGCTTCAACAATGCCCTGCCCTTCCTTGATGCGATGCCGCCCTCGGTAGCCGGCGGCATTTTCTTTTACAGGAACATGATCGCCGCGGACCGCGAGTGGGAGGAATTCGGCATCGACTTTACATTCGGCCGGATGCTGCTGCTCAATTACGGCCTGGTCCGGATCTCCGATTTTCGCGCCGTGGGGGGCCTTGACGAGTCATACCGGTTTTACTGCGCGGATGGCGACCTCTGCCTGAAGCTGTACCAGCGCGGCTTGGACATTGTCCCTGTACCGGGGTGCCTCGTTGTCCACAACAACATCCATGACGCCCAAAAGCTTCACAACACGGCCGCCGCCGATGAGGATATCCGCCTGTACGGGAAATCCTGGGAAACATCCCTGGATACCGGTGATGTCTCTCCCAGAAGAATATTATGGGATGGCCTTATGCAGGAAATATCGCTCAACCGTCAAATGATACCCTATGGAAAACCCGGCGTACACGGACTCTGGCACTACATTGCCCTGCTTCAGCAGGAGCGATGCCGGGAAGCCGCGGCAATGCTGCCCGGCCTGCACTCTCTCATGGGAGACAACCCGCTGACAGTATCCCTGGCGACGCGCTGCCTGGAAATGCTGAACAGCCGCAGGACGGACATT
The DNA here is from genome assembly GCA_964558665.1 of uncultured Syntrophaceae bacterium. Lineage (GTDB taxonomy): Bacteria > Desulfobacterota > Syntrophia > Syntrophales > PHBD01 > CAZLFA01. The sequence goes on along the minus strand of CAZLFA010000013.1, from coordinate 65,957 downwards.
CCCGGTCCCGCTGCTTTGGAAGATAAAAAACCACGTCAGGCCGGAGAAACCCCTGAATGGACGGCCGGGACAGACGGTCTTTCCCAGCTTGCCCGCCACGGGCTGTGGGACGGTGACAAACCTTTGCGCCTGCACCTGGGTTGCGGTGAACAGCTTTTCGCCGGCTACGTGAACATCGATTACCCCCCTGACGAGCATCCCGTCATGGCCGTAAAGGCGGATATGTTCGCGGACATAGAGGATCTTGATTTCCCGCCGGAGAGCGTCGATGAGGTCAGGCTGCATCATGTCTTCGAGCATTTCAGCCGTGTGACGGCAATAGTCATGCTCATCAGGTGGCACGCCTGGCTGAAAATCGGGGGAACGCTCCACATCGAGACGCCTGACTTGATCGGCAGCGCCAAGACACTATCATCAGATGCCCCGCTGGAGGTCAAGATGGGCGTTGCCCGCCATCTTGCCGGCGACCAGTCCGCTCCGTGGGCTTATCACGTCGACCACTGGTTCCCGGAGCGGTTTGAACACACCCTTAAATCCCTGGGATACGGCTCCGTGACGATTCGCACCCACTCTTGGCCTCATGAACCCTATCTGTCCAATGTCGAAGCCGTCGCCTGCAAGACTGTGCCTGTTGCCATTGAAGACCAACTGCGAACCGCGGCAGAGCTTTTAGGGCAGAGCATCGTTTCACAGGCCGAACAGCCCACGCTGGCCCTCTGGGTGAAACAGCTCCAAAGCGAGTTCAACGCAGAGCGGATAAAATCGCCGGCGAGGAAAAGTAGCACGCGTTTACGGGATATTCTGGTCGGTAATGGTTCGCCGCTTCCCATAGCCGAAATCCACGACTTCAACCAGCGCCGCCGCAACCTCTGGGTGAGGCAAAAAGCCGTGACCATAAGACCGGGAAGCCTTGTCCTAGATGTCGGCGCCGGCACCTGTCCTTACCGCAATGATTTCGCCCACTGCAGATATATCTCCCACGACTTTAAAAAGTACGACGGTACCGAGAAACTGGGAGGGACGGATGCCTACGGGGAGATCGACATCGTCTCGGAAGCCACCGCGATCCCCCTTGGCAGCGGCACCGCGGACTGCGTGCTATGCACGGAGGTCTTGGAGCATCTGCCCGACCCGGCTGCCGCCTTGCGGGAGATGGCCCGGATATTGAAGCCGGGAGGGCGTCTGCTGCTGACGGCGCCCCTCGCTTCCGGGCTGCATCAGCTTCCCTACCACTATTATGGCGGATTCACGCCCGAATGGTACCGGCATTTTTTCCCGCAGGCCGGCCTAGACCTCCGGGAAATAACCCCCAATGGCGGCTTTTTCCGCATGCTTGCCCAGGAATGTGCCCGCGTTGCCTGGACAATGCCCGAACACGCGCACCTTCACCACGAAAACACAGAGTTGATAATGCACCTGTTCGGGGAGTGGCTGCCCCGCTACCTGTATGCCCTGGATGAACGGCATCCTATGGACAGATTCACTGTAGGCTACCATATTGAGGGAGTAAAAAGGGAACCTTTCCCGGCGGGCGATCTTGAGAGGAAACAATGAAGGCAAGCACACAAGGCCGCACATCAGAAGTGATCGACAGTGGCGGGAAGGACCATGTCTCCCGCGGAATAATCTTCAGCAAGGACCGGGCTTTGCAGCTCGCTGCCTGCATCGACTCGTTCCTGATGCACTGCAAAGACGCCGAGCGGGTGAGGCTTTACGTCCTATACAGTTGCTCCGGGTCCGAATCCGAGCGGCAGTACAACGCGCTGAAAGGCGCCTACCCTGATATCGTTTTTATCAGGGAAACAGCATTCAGGGATCAGGTCCTTCAAACGATAGGAGAATCGACGGATATTCTCTTTCTCGTCGATGACAACATCTTTGTGGGTGATTTCCGTTTGCAGGATCTGACGGAAGCCATGGATGAGCACCCCGATGCCATCGGCTTCTCGCTTCGTCTGGGTGCAAACACGGGCTACTCTTATTCCCTCGACAAAAAGCAGGCCATTCCTGCCTTTCAGGAAACGGGCGGCGGCATCTGCAAATTCAACTGGACAAAGGCCGACGGTGATTTTTCATACCCCCTGGAGGTTTCCAGTTCGCTGTACCGGACGAGCGACATCCTTGATGTCATCGGCCCGCATGACTTCATGAACCCGAACACCCTGGAAGCACTCCTGGCGGGTGCGGCATGCGGCTATCTGGACAGCCACCCGTCGCTGCTGTGCTTTCAGAGATCCATATCCTTTTGCGCACCGGTCAACATGGTGCAGACAACCTATGACAACCGCGCCGGCGGCCGGCCGGAATACTCCTCCGAGAGCCTGGCGGCGAAGTTCAGTGCAGGCTACAGGATCGACGTCAGTCGATACGCTGGATTCATCCCCGGCGCCTGCCATCAGGAAGTGGATCTATTTCTCGTACCCTCCGGAGAAAAGCTGCCCACGGTATCAATAATCATCCCCTGCTACAATCTCGCTCACATGATCGGTGAAACAGCGGACAGCGTTGTCAGTCAATCATTTCAGGACTGGGAGTGCATCATTGTCAACGACGGCAGCACGGACAATACCCGCGAAACGGCAATGGATATAACAGCACGGCACGGGGAACGGTTTCGCCTTGTCGAAACGGTAAACCGGGGCCTGGCCAATGCTCGCAACCTGGGTATCAGCAACGCACGGGGAAAATACATCCTGCCCCTGGACGCCGACGACATGATTAAACCCGAGATGCTGGAAACAACAGTTGGATTTCTTGAAGCGAACCCCGACTTCGGGATCGTGTCGACTTATATACAGCACTTCGGATTACGCGACGATGTCTGGGCGACGGGGCCCTTCTCCATTGAGATTGAGAAGACAAACAATGTGCTGCCCTACTGTTCACTCTATCGACGGGAGGTATATGACAGCGTGGGCGGGTATAATTCGACGACCATGCGTTCCGAATACGAAGACTGGGATTTCTGGCTCGGAGCCATGGAGAAGGGATGGCAGGGGCAGATCCTGGAGAACCCCCTGTTCTGTTACCGGAAGCGCGGAGAGGGACTTCTGAAGGGGGCCAACGAGCGGCGAAACGAGCTGATGGCCCAGTTGGTTATGAACCATCCATCGATCTACAGCCTGGACCAGCGGATAGAAGCCTACAATCTGCTTAGAAGCGTCTATACCTTCACGAAAAATGATTTCACGGAACTGAAAAAACAGCAAAAATTCCGGATCACCTATCTCATACATTCCCTCCTCGGAGTTACAGGGGGAAATCTGACCCTTATTGCCCAGTGCAATGAAATGATCAGGCGGGGGCACTCTGTCACCATAGTGTCCTACACGCCTAAGCCTCCCTATTTCTCCATCGCGGCCGAGGTGGTCGTCGTTCCCGCCGGGAAGCCCATGGCCGACTACGTCCCGAAGAGCGATATCGTGATCGGGACATATTTCATGAACGCCGTTGAACTGCAGGATATCAGCGCCCCGGTCAAGCTCTACTATGCCCAGGGAGACCAGTACATATTCGACGACGGCCTGATCACACGCCATGCGCATCACGCAGCCTTAAAAAAAATTTCAAGGCAATCATATAAACAGGAGAGGGTATGGTTCGTGCCCAACTCTTTCAATCTCGCTGAAGCGGTAAAAAACAAATACGGGCAAAACACAGATGCAATACTTCCTGTCTGCGTTGACCGAAGCATTTATCATCCTTTAAAAAAATCCGGTAGATCGAAGACACCCCGACTACTGATCGTCGGGCCCGATGCCAGGGGTTCAGAGACGGAACCTCTGACCTTCAAAGGGATGGGGGACATCCGGGAGGCGTTGAAGATCCTCGACAAAAATAATGTCGCCTACAAGGCCATAAGAATATCATCATCGCCCAAGGATATTTTTTCCGACATCGAGTGCGAGTTTCACATAGCTCCTGCCGACAGCGACAAGACTACATTATATGGAATGTCTGATATCATGATATATGCCTCTCACTATGATTCCTGCCCCCGTCCGCCCATGGAGGCAATGGCTTCGGGAGTCGCGGTAATATGCACGGACACGCCTGGAGCCAGGGAATACTGCGTTCATGATCAGAACTGCGTTCTAGTCCCCATTAAGTCTCCGGAAAGAATTGCCGATGCGGTCATCAGGCTCTTGAATGATGACGGACACCGGAAGCGAATCATTGAAGGGGGTTTGAAAACGGCTGACCAATACCCCGTCCAGCGGGAGTGGCAGACAATGGAGGATCTTCTTTACCGCTTTTTCTATTTATCACAGCGTCAGGTTTACGACGGACACTTCCTGAAAAACCGCCTGCGTTCGCTGACCTCCAATGCCATTGAAAATGCCCGTCAGTTGTACAGCAGGGGAAAAATCGACGAGGCTATCCAGCTCTTATTCAGCGCTATTCATTGTCTTGCAGACGATACAAGGATTTACTATACAATTGCTGAAATTATGATGGCAGTCAGGCTCCATCAGGACGCTTTCCACATCCTGACAAAAATGCCTGTTATTAACGAGGAGCAGAGGCACCGCGAATTAATAGCCTACTGCCTGGGAAAAATCAGGGAAACGGATAAAATAAAAAATCAAAGGCGCCGCACGCTTTCGTTGTGCATGATATTAAAAGATGAAGCCGGCAATCTTCCCAAATGCATGAAAGCCGCCGCGCCATTTGTCAGCGAAATCATAGCTGTGGATACGGGATCTGTGGATAGAACCGTGCAGATCGCAGAACTTTTCGGGGCCAGGGTTTTCAAATTCGCCTGGACCGGAGACTTCGCCGCAGCACGGAACTATTCGCTATCTAAAGCTTCCGGCGACTGGGTCCTAGTGCTTGATGCAGATGAAGTTATTGCGCCGCGTGATTTTATTACTTTGAGGGATTTGATAGATCAGGCACCTGAAAATGTCGCCTATTCAATGGACACAAGAAACTACATAACTGATTTTCATATTCACGGGTGGATGCCCAACGATGGCACATATCCCGATGAAGAAGCGGGAACGGGCTGGTTTGCAAGCAGCAAGGTAAGGATATTTCCCCGCTTTGAGAAAATATCTTTTTCATACCCTGTCCATGAACTGGTTGAAGATTCATTAATGGATATAGGCATTAAAATCAGAACATGCCCTATTCCTATACATCATTATGGCAAGTTAAACAGAGAATCAGACCTCGCCAAGGGAGAGGTCTATTACAATATTGGAAGAGCAAAACTCAAACAAAACGAAAACGACGTGCGATTCCTTACTGAACTGGCAGTACAGGCAGGCGGACTTGGCAAAAAAGAAGAAGCCCTTGATCTTTGGCACAGAGTCATCCGGTTAAATCCTGACGATGCCTTCGCCCATTTCAACATAGGAGGTCTTCTGATAAAAGCGGGACGTTATGATGAGTCACTTAAGGCATCAGAGAAAGCCAGGCAACTGAATCCCCACTCAAGAGGGACTCTTTATAATCTTTCTATAGCTTATTTTTTTTGCGGCAACTACGAAAAAGCCATATCAAGTCTGGGGATAATCATTCAGAACTCTCCCGAGTACATTCCTGCTCAAGCTCTTCAGGCTGCGGCCTTATATCTGGGGGGGGAACAGGAAAAAGCGATCACCCATCTGACCGTACTGCAGGAAAAGGGCATTGCATACGACAACTTCCTTCATGATATGGCAGAGCGCATGATTTCCCAGGGAAATAAAGAATCCGCCTCATTACTTCTGGAAATGTTGTCAGAATGCGATCATCTCTAGAAAAGAGTTCTCTTCTGCTCTCCGGACTCAGAAAAGACAACTGTTCAGCAACGTCCAGCCACAGATGAATGAACCAATGCTGACCCTTTTCGCCGTCCCCAAGCCCTTCAGGGGCAATATTGAAACGATACAGTATAACGCAATTAAGAGCTGGAAAACGCTGGCGGCAAGACCCGAAATTATACTGCTTGGAGATGAATACGGCACACGCGAAATAGCAGCAGAATTGAGTACTATGCATATCAGGGACATTGCAACAACACAGGCAGGCACTCCCCTTATCAGCTCCATTTTCTTCGCAGCAAAAGCAAATAGTAATACGCCCTGGCTAGCTTATATCAACTGCGATTGCATACTGCTCGACGATTTTTCCTCATCCATGCTCATATTGCAACATTGTTTAAATACCTGTGCAATTCATGATTTTCTCCTTGGGAGCCAGCGGATTGAAATTGATATCAGAGAGTCCCTGTCATTCAGTGATGCTGACTGGCAGGCACACCTTATCAATGATATCACGAACAGAGGTGTGTATGACTCAAAGGCAGCAAACGAAATCTTTTTGTTTAACAAGGAGCTTTTCCAGGACATCCCTCCTTTCGCCGTCGGACGTCCATGCTGGGATAACTGGATGGTATGGTATGCATGGAAAAAAAACGCCGCCATTATCGATGCCACGGACGCCTTCATGATTATTCACCAGTGCCATGACTACAGTCATGTAGCAGGAGGCTGGCAGGCTGCATGGCAGGGAGAGGAGGCGGAGAGAAACATTTCTCTTGCGGCAGGAAAATTCATGTCTCTGGGGCTGGCCTGCTCTCATGCTCTTGACAAACAGGGGCTTCATCCCGGCAGATCTAATGACAGAAGCATGCCGGATTCTCTGCTGTCGAGAAGACTGGGCAGAGGCATAGAAGAATTCAACAGAGGCCGATATCAAGAAGCTCTGGATTATTTAAATGATGCCCTGTCAAGATCAGACTCTCTTAAAATTGAATCCCTTCACTATATGAAAGCTGTTTGCTTCTTCCATTTAGGAAAATATGATGAAGCGATTAAATCCATTCAAGACGAACTTGCTGCATGGCCCGATAATGCTAATGCTAAAACACTCCTGGCGAAGTTGCACGATTGTAACAAATGAGTGTTAATCTCTTAGCAAGAGTACAAGCAGTCTTCCTAAAATCGGATTATAAATTCTCACCACATAAAACATCGTCTAAAACACCCCGCCTTCAGCACATCTTGTTGTTTCTATCAACCCGGATTACTCAATAAAAAAGTGATACTTTTGGCATCCTGGTCAAAAAGGCTTTCCTCGGCTCAGAATACTTTTCACAAGAAAGATATTTGATTCGCCGCTTGAAAACCACTTTGACCAGGATAATATTCACTTATCCAAGTGCCTATACATTCTATTGCGTAATCTGGAATAAATATAACATTGAGTTGCAAGAGTTAAAAGAGGTTAAGGTTACTCAACATGAAAGGCAGCAATAATGTCGAATATACATTTTTCGAGAATAACATCCTTACCAAATTGCATAGTGAAAATGGAAGTTATGCAGGTCTCCTGTAGAGGATGTATTTAATAAATGGCACTTCAGTAGCATGCATTAAATGAGTTATGCGCAATTAAATGTGCGGTCGTACTTAGATCGATCCTAACCCTTGACAGCATCCAGATTAGCTTTGAAATCCGTATTCTGAGGACTAAGTCTTATGGCTGTCTCAAGATGCATGATGGCTTCCATTTTTTTACCCTGATTGAAATAAAGCACCCCCAAATCGTTATGGGCAACATCGAAATCCGGATACAGCGCAATGATTTCCTTCAGCAACAGGAAAGCTTCTGCGTAGCGTCCTGTCTTCACCAGTTGTTGTGCGCTAAGGTACTTGACATCCGGAGACTCTACGGCAATTCTTTCTATTTCTTCCGGTGAAAGGCCTTCAATTTGATTAAGGATGCGACGGGTCTCTTCATTATCGGGATAGTTATGGAGTTCGCGGACGAGGGCCGTCCTGGCCTTTTCGTAACTTTTCATATGCACGAAGCACAAGGCAATCCCGAGATAGAAATCTCGAGGGGCTTCCCCTTGTAAGGCTTTACCCGCAGATTTATAATAGTTGAGGGCCCTGATGTAATGTCCGCGGGAAAAAGCATCAGCGGCCATTTCAATATTTATTTCCTTTTTTCGTAACAGATTGTAAAAGCCCTCAAGGGGACGACTCCTGGACAGAATGGATTCTGACCGGATCGTCAGGTCCTCCAGGTAACGCTGAAGGGAATGCAGGGATGCATCTTTCTTCGTTACCCGGGAAATTATCCTTTCAGCGATTCGTGATGCCAATCTTTCCCTGTCAGGAGATGATGTCTTTTCGAAGGGGAAAATGTCGACGACATCATGGGGTATACCAAGATAATCTTTCAGAGTATCGGCGTCTTTTTGTGCAGGGACGATGATGGTGTTGGCCTGCAGGACAGCATGGCTCATGGGTTGTGAAGGGAAATGACCTTGTTGGGCAATGATCGTGACGGGGTTGATGAGGATGCACAATGAGTAAACGGCGATACCGGCACTTGTAAAACCGGTGCTGAGAAAAAGATCAATGCCGAGCATGTCGCAAAGAGCCTTCAGATTTCTGTCTTCGAGGGCAGGATTGATCTCGTTTACGGGCGGAGCAAACAGGTTTTTCATCCCTCCAATTTCCGGAAGTGCGGGAGTGGATGATCGATTCAAAAACAGGATTTCATGCCCATCCAGATTCTTGATCAAGTGGGTCAGGATTTCCTTCCATACCTGGGCTTCCGGTTGCGGGGGTTTCCGCATGAAGATACAACCGTCGATGAGTATTTTCAAAACAGGCTCCGTATTATTAATCGGGGATATGGTTCGGTTCTCCAAGCTTCGAGTATTCTGACCAGCCTGGCTGGTAGCTGCTTCCAAGCCATCCGATAGCTTCAGCCAGACTCTTGTTGTTATGAGGGCTTCCGTCAAAGAGATCGAAGTCTTTGAGGATTTCACCTTTTCCCATGCCGACCATTTCTTCCCATAATTCCGTTCCCGGAAACGCAATGCAATCAGAATTCTGCCAGTGAATCCTGTTGCTGTGCTTTTCTCCGATTACCTTCAACTCATTGAGCAATTCAATATCACGAGACCAATCTTCTGCCGTTTCACCGGGCAGATTCTTCATCGTCGTGAAGTGAAACTCCATATTGGAATATCTTGTGATTATATATTTAAGGGTTTCAAAACTTTTTTGTGCGTTCAATCTTTTCTTCGTATTGTCCAACAGTTTCTGATTAAAGCTCTCTATACCGAAGCGCATGCCGACACAGCCGCTCTCGACCATAAGGTCATACAATGCAAGATTTGAAGTGTCTGTCCTCCCCATCATTGTCCACGGAATATTGATTTTCTTCAATCCGTGGCACATATCTGTTATCCGCCGGTTTCCAATATTCCACGTGTCATCATCAAACAGGATGCTTTGAATTCCTCCCGTATTTAAAGAATTCAAAAAGTTATCGATTCGTTTTTTCGTACTGTAGGCATATGCCGCACCGTCGATGAATTTGCCTTCGAACATGGAGGTGAATATCTGCACCGCATGGTGCAGCTCATTCGATAGATTACCAATGTAATTCATTGCGTCTCTCATAACGTTTTTTAACCCGGCAAGATAAACCTTATAATCCGCCATAACGGTTTTAATTTCATCGATAACCATCTCAGATGAACGTGCCCGGTAACGACCATTGTTCATGACCTTCGGCCATTGGCAGTATGTGCACTTGAAAGGGCAGCCGCGGGAGGTGTTCACCTGCAATTGGACCCGTGGGGTATACATTGTTCCTTCCCAGTATTCATAGAGTAGTTCGGGTTGCCTGCAGGGTATGAAGTTATCGCCATTAAGCGTATCGATATTATCGAGAAATTCATAAGAATAGATGTCTTTTGCTTTGTCCCCCCTGGTAACGATGTCGAGGGCCGGCAACTCATATTCTCCGACCACACAATGATCGATGAAAGGTTCCCGGATGATCTCCTTTGCGTAGGAATGAATGTGAGGACCGACAAGAACAATGCGGCAAGCTAATTCCTTTTTTGCCCACTGCGAAATCTTCATAATTTTACGATACAGAGGGGTCGATGTCTCCAGAAAGAGAATATCCGGTTTGAATGAGGCAATTGCTTCCCTTACAAGATCATCGTTCCAATGCCGCAGGGCAACGCCGTCGTAAAGCTCGGCATCTATGCCATGCTTGATGAGATACTGAGTGGCATAGGCCATGAAAAACGGAAAAGGTATGCAACCGTCGGTTAAACCAGGCGCAGTCCAGGGCCATCGTGAGCCAGCATTCGGTCCGGTGCTGATTTGATTATCTCCGTCGAACTTGAAGAATGGGATATTGGCGAACAGTACTTTCATATCTCTTTCAGGAATTTGATGAGCGTCTCCATGCGGGATGCATATGTATGGTCACGGAGGACCACCTGTCGACCATGCTTCTGTTTTTTCATTCTTTCTGCCTTATCGGAAAGATAGTACGTTATTTTTGCCCATTCGTCTTCATATCCGCTGGTAAGAACGACGGCACCTTCAAAAAGTTCTTCCATGGAGTCCATATGGTCAGAGATGACAAATCCCTCACAGGCAAGAATATCGAAGACGCGGAGATTGATTGTCTCTGCTTCAAGGTGCTCATCGATATGGGCATTCAGATTGATAAGTGAGCTGGTGTACAATTTTGCCATATCGTGGGCGGGCAAACCGCCCCGCCATGAATCAGAAAAAGGGGCAGGCCATGAGGGCATGCTGTATATGACCAGACCGAAAGGGATAGCAGGGGCGATATAGCGGTACTCAATGAGGGGACCGCGGATGGGGTTCCCCAGAAAACTGACGGGATGGGTAAATCTCTCATCGAATTGAGGGAAAAGGGTTTCCGGGTCCGCTGCAAATGGGATAACAGCACCCGGGGAGCAGAGTTTCATCAGTTTCTCGCTGGGGAAGATGAAAGCGTCATATTTCTCTCTTACATCCCTAAAGACTCCCCAGGTACCGTCCTTGTAAATGTGTCTGGAAAAGGCATTTTGCATGTACAGGATATTCCTTGCACATGGATAAGGTTCAAGGAAGGGATCGAAGTGGATCATGATGTCCAGCTTCGTACCGTGGTCGTGTCTTGGTCCCATAAGAGTAACGGAATCGACCTCATCGTACCGTTCCAGATATTTTTTCCAGCACAGGGCGATCTGTTCGTCACCGTGGACAGCAACGTGTTCGCTGTTTATGTCCTGCGTACCGATCGAATTCAGGATGATACCAATCCTATATTTTTTTGTGGGGCGCTGCATGCATTTGTTTGACATGTACAATTTTACATAACCGATTTAAATCACCTTATGGATGTCGGGTTTATCGACATCAATCGCCTTTGAGAGGGCATTGATCCATTTGGCTTTTGTATTGGTATGAAATATATGCAGTTCATACGGTTCAATAATGAAGATCTCACCCTGTTTTGCGAGAAACGCTTTTTGAACTCCGGATTTAATGTGACGAATCTGTATGTCTATTTCTCCGGATATGATGAAAAATAATTCCAGAGTTTCTTCGTGGTAGTGATTACCCCGCGTCAGGTGCGCTTCCGTTTCTACATAATTGATCTCATGCCAGATATCCTGCGTTATGCCTTTGAAGAGTCCTCTCTGGTCCTGATGAAATATATAAGGGTTTAATAATTTCATTATCGCTTAGAGGCCTTCCTTTTTTAAGCAGGAGAATCCTTCTTGAGGTGATTTGAAATAGACGCCTATCCTGTTATTCGAGATGTCACATGATAGTGAACAATCGGGCATCAAAAGCAGAGCTTTTCTTTTATCACCTAACTGTGACGGTTTCAACCGTGAATCATCCAAATTAAAAACTTGCGCAAAGCATCGGAAAAATTCGTACCGGTTGATCCGTTGTCTTCCCGCAGTGTGAAATATACCGCGGATATCTCTATCAATGATGGCTGTTATTGCTTCGGCGAGATCCTTTACATATGTAGGCGTGTTATAGACATCCGTGAAGCAAACGACTTCTTTCCCTGCAGTCAGTTCACGAGTAAGCCAGTTCAATAAGGGAGAGTATCTGCCGTATAATCCGCCGGTCCTGCAGATAGCAAGATTATCCGTTTCCAGTATAGCGCAGCTTTCACCGGAATATTTAGACCGTCCATATGCTAAAGGGGAGTGCGGTATGTCCAGTTCGGTGTAATTTCCCGTCGTGCTGGGAAAAATCAGGTCCGTGGATATATATACTATTTTTGCCCCGATCATCCGAGCAGCTTGTGCCACATTCCTTGTACCGATGGAATTAACGAGAAACGCCTCATCTGCATTTTTTTCACAGTATCGAACGTCTTTGTTTCCTGCCGCATGAATGACAACTTCAGGTGCGAGCTTCCCTATCAGCGAAATTGTCTTTTCTTCGTCTCTGATGTCCAGGGAACTCCAGTTTACATTCGAATCAATGAAATGAGGGGAACTCCGGTTTACAATCATTACTTCATAGCGAGTCTTGAAATGATCCACCAGATTCTTTCCAACAAACCCCGTCCCGCCTGTGATAAGAATTTTCTTCATATTAAATTCACTGAGTTGAATAACTTTTGAGCGTTTCTTCAGCTTTTTCTTCGTCGGACAGGGATACAGCTCTATTCGCACGTTCAACCAACGTCAGACATTCGCTAATACACCTGACTACAGAAGCCCAATCTCCCGGCTTCGGCTGTCTGAAGAGTTTTACAGTTGGATACCAGATACTATCCTCACGCCCCAGCAGCCATCTCCAGTCCGGTGCGTATGGAAGCATTGTCCAGACCGGTTTTCCCAGTGCTCCGGCCAGGTGTGCTGCTGCCGTATCTACCGTAATTATGAGGTCAAGATTCATGATTAATCCCGCCGTATCCGCAAAATCATTCAACTCATCCGCGTAATCAATAATATGCAATCCCTCCGGCAGATTTGTTACCTCTTTTGCGGTCTCTCCCTTCTGCAAACTGAAAAACACTATCCGCTGTAAACAAAACAGTGGTATTAAATAATCAAAAGCGACTGAGCGGTTTCGGTCGTTTTTATGTTCGGGATTACCTGACCAGATGAGTCCTACTTTGAATTTGGCTTCGTGTTTCAATAATTTTTCATGCCATATCTTCTGAATCTCAGGATCTGCATATATGTAAGGAACTCTGGCAGGTACTGTTTCCATAATGGTCCCGAAGACCCCCGGCAACGAAAGCAACGGGCAATGGAAATCAAAATCCGGTATATCATCACTCCGCGTGACGATTTGATCAACACCTTTTACAGTCAAAAACAATCTGGCCAGGTTTTTCGGCGCTTCAAGAATAACCCTTGTCCCCTCTTGTGCAATCAAGCCTGCATAACGGACGAATTGAATGGCATCTCCATATCCCTGTTCAGCATGGAGATATAATACCTTGCCTGAAATGTCTTCGCCTTCCCATTGCGGCTGGGAGAAGTTTCTCTTGTAGGATGCATAATCCCCCTTCTGCCAGCGCCATTCATATCTTTTCCAGCCCTCTTCGAAGTCTCCATTGAGCAAATATGCCAGAGATAAATTCCATTGTGTCTCAGCAATGTTTGGATTTATCATTACAGCTTTTTGATAGGAAGCAATCGCCGATTTTATATCCCCTTTCTCTTTGAAAGCCACTCCGAGATTATTATACGCTTCAAAATAATTCTGTTTTCTTCTCAGGGTCTCCTCGTAGTTGTTTATTGCGGCATCATATTTCCCCATGAATCTTTGGACATTCCCCAGGTTGTAGTAAGCTTCGATAAAATCAGGATCGACATGCAAAGCCTTCTGGTAATTTTTCTCTGCCTGCTCATAATCCTGCAGGTCTTTAAAGGCATTAGCCATATTGTAATATGTCAGTGCATTATCTGAACCGCATTTCAGTGCCGCCTCATAATAGTCCAGAGCCAGCCTGAATTCTTTTTTATCGATACAGACATTGCCCATATTGTTATAGACATCACAGGAATCAGGCAGTCTGTTGATTGCCTGTTGATAACACCTGACGGCACCGTCATGATTTCCCTTAGCTCGGAAGGCATTCCCCAGGTTGTTGTAAATAAGACCGTTATCAGAACTCAGGCTGATGGCTCTTTGATAGTTTGTTATCGCTTCGTCAAGTTCCCCCTGCTGTAGGAGAATGGTTCCCAGATTGTTGTATGCATCCGCATTCCCGGGATTGAGATCAAGGGATCTTCTATAGCTTACGAGAGCTTCATCATACCTTCTGCCGCCCTGCAAAGCATTGCCCAAATTATAGTAGACATCGGAATTGCATGGATTGAGTGTTGCCGCTTTTATCAGAAAATCAATTGCAGACGGATAATTCTTTAACTGGCTGTATATGAGTCCGGCTAAATAAATTATATAGCCGTTGTCGGGTTGAATCTCGAGAATATTTAAACATACGGACTCGGCATCTTTCAGGTTTCCGGATTGATAATAAGTCAGGGCGTTCTGCGTAAGCTCGGAGATGCTGTACATATCCTTGTTCTGATTAATGTCATCCATGACCGTCAACTCATGAGAATATCATAGAAACCGTGTCCCGTGTGTTCCCAGGTCATCTTCATCAGATCTCTTCCTGCTGCTTGCCCAATCTCGGAGATATCATCCCGATGGTGATATGCCCAATCAAGCTTTTCGATGGTTTCTTCCAGATCCGGCTCTGCCCATAAGGCAACATTTTTATCATTGCTGGCAATAGTAATTGATTTCATTCTCTCGATCATCAGGCAATTCCGGTCTGTCAATACGTCCGTGTGACCGCTGTTGTACGACGCCAGCACAGGTTTTGCGCATGCCATATATTCCATCATCACAAGGTTTGTTCCTCCCTCGCACCGGTTCGGGAACAATCCTATGTCTGTATTTTTATATATTCTCGGCATCATGATATTGGGGTACAGCGGCAGTGTAATAACTCTGCCTGTATCTACGCCGTTTTCAGCCAACAATATATTGATCATGGAAATATAATCATCGGTAGTCGGATTAAATTGTATAAGCGGTGAAGCACACATTGTTCTCATGCTGAAAGGCCATTGGTTGAACCAGCTGTTGATCAGCATAGTGTCTCTGTATCTGTCCTGGATTACTTTATAGGCTTTTATGACAATATCCTGCCCTTTCCTCAATTCAAACTTGCCCCCGGAGAAGACCACAAAACAGTCTCTGAAATATTCTTTATTGTTATAGAAGGGATTGAATATAGCGGGGTCTATTCCTTGAATGATCGTTGTAACGTTGGCGACACCATATTCTCTGAGTACATTTTCACACCAGGTTGATCCGGTAACCACCGTGTTAAAAGAATGTCTGCTGTTCTCTACATATGAAGATTCCAGAATATTATTTTCAAAAAAGGTATAGCCGACATTGTTTTTACTTTTTACTCCGGGCATGTTCGGCATACCTGTTGCGTTATTTATTGACTGCAGCAGCGGTCCGTCCAGTTCAACGAATTCCCCCGATCGTATCTTTGCCTGGAGACCCGGGGTAATCAATTTTGAGCGAAGAAGCCGATAATCCAGTTCATCGCCAATGGCATTGAAATCGAGGTTTTCCGTTATAAGACCGACGTCGGTTATCTTTGACAGTTCCTTGACAATATATTTTCCGCATACCCCCCAGCCATGGTAACTTCCTGTCGGCAAATCAATGTACATCATAAATTATCCTTTAAATAATCGGTTCTTCGTATAGTTTTTCGAGTATATCATTTGTCGGGTTTGTCCAGACATCACTTGCCGCTTCACAATATTCAAATTCGGGAAGAGGCAGATATAACCTATTAATCTTTCCGTCTGCATTGACTGTCGAAGGAAGAACCGGCAGATTATCCAGGTACTTTTTCACATTACTTCTCAGATGATCAAGAAATGATGGAGTATCATGATGGTAAAGCAACGGCCTTGTCGGCAAAATCGGCGCATACTTGAAGGCTAATCTTCTCTGAGATGCTATTATTAACGCTTGTCTTTTTTCCAGAGAAAACCTGCATACGCTGTTGTTTATCCCCTGAGCTCCTACATGTTCAACATCAACATACAAATCCATAATTTTATATCCGGAAAGAAATGTCCTGATACAGATATCCGCATCTTCCCCGTTTAGGGGGTCAAAACCCTCATCAAATCCTCCCACTTCATGAAAGATATTTCTCTTCATGAGCATGTTATGTCCCATTACCATCATAACTTCCAGAGGCTTGCCGTATCTTTTCTTATCATCGATACTTAAGGCACTGTAAGTGACCAGCCCCGAAGGATGAAGCCAGCAGACGGCCCCGACTGTATTTGCCCCTCCGCCTACTATACCCGTTAAATTATCCGATTCATATAAAGAGATCATCCTGGATAGCCATGATGGTTCATTAATGATGATATCCGAATCCAAAAAACATAAATAATCACAGGATGAATTGATGGCAGCGTTGTTTCTGTTCCTTGCGAGACTCTCATGCCTTTCATTATAGATGATTCTGCTCTTGGGGACACATCGAAGAAAATCAATGATCGCAGAGTCCGATGTGTCGCATACAAAGATAAACTCATAATTGCTGTAGTCGGTTCTGTGATATATCGTTTCCACTGTCTGCCTGATGAGCGACAGGTTGTTACCGCTCTCTACTATTATTAAAGATACAGATGAAGAGTTATCAATCTCTCTGACCACTTCTCCATCATTATTATACATCCCTGATTCCATTGTTCCGCTGATCATCCGTTATCCTTTTTTGCATGAACAAGATATTGAAAAGTGAAGAGCATGACGGCTTCATTTCTTGAAACATTTTTAATAACAAAACTGCCCATGTCTATGTCCTGTGGCCATGCTTCAGCGTCAACATCCCGCTGAAGAAGAGATGAAAATTTTATTATCTCAAATCCGGTTCCCTGAAACAGTCTTTCAATCTCATTCCATGTAAAAAAACGAATGTGTGTCGAATCCAATAGGCCGTATCGCGAATAAGTCCAGTTTCCGTCAATAAGGTGCTTAATTAAAGATACATTCTGAACGTTGGGAATACTTGCAACAATGCTTCCGTGCGGTTTGAGATAGCCACGAAGGATATTAAGTACCTTCCATGGATCATAGAGGTGCTCGAGAACATCGGCACAGATGATCAGGTCAAACGATTCTCTTGCAATGCCAAATGAAAGCAGATCGATATCTTCTACATTCCCTATAATTACATTGTCTATTCTCCCTTTCGCAATATTTGCGGCAGTCTCGTCAATTTCTATACCGGTGTAAATAACCTCCGGCATTTTCTGCTTTATGAATCTTCCCGTGGCTCCTGTTCCGCATCCGATTTCCAATACATGATCGGGAGTACCCTCGATGAATGTCACTATTTCTTCACGAGGTTTGTCATCATATCTTTCGGAATAGTCTTGTCTAAGCGGTGAAGAGTAATCAGTCATAAGCAACAATTATCGGGGCAACAAGTACCAGGTTTATAATCGTATATTTTTTACAAATGCTCTCATTCAATGTACTTAAGCGCGTTTCTGAAATATTCCATATGCTTTTCAAAAAGGCCCATTTCCAAATATACAGTAGCCAGATTCTGATAAGCAGGTGCATGATGCGGACATAGCTCTATGGTCATCTCATAGCAGCGAATTGCCTTTTCTTGTTCACCAGTACTCTGAAAAGCGTTACCGAGATTATAATACGCATCAGCGTATTCCGGATCGCTTTCTATCGCCTTTTGATAGGCAGCTACGGCTTCTGAGAAACATCCTTGTTTCCGCAAAGCAACTCCCAGGTTATTGTACAGGCATGAATTATCCGGCATCTGAATCAGCGCTTTTTTATATAAGGCAATGGATTCTTCAAGCCGGCCATTTCTCTGGAATTCCAATCCCTGGTTAATATATTCCTGCAAGCAGACGGGATAATCAAATTTCATACCATTGCATTCCTGTGATTTATCCCTGCTACCCCGGCCGACACCCATTTTTTCTGATGATATAACCGTTTCAATCATTGATACAATTCTGCAGTCATAGGTGTGCTTTTCCAGTACCTCTGTCATGCCGGTTTTCGCAATGCATTCACGCTCTTCATCGTGATTCAAGTAATAATCAGCAAGCGATATCAAATCAGATTCATTGTTGTAATAAACAAGATGAATTCTGTCCGTAAACAAATCCTCCAAACCGCTTCCTGGTGCCTTATCCGTCAGCAGCATGCTGCCTGAAGCCATGGATTCAAACACTCTCATATTTATTTCATTCACGGTCGATGTGTTAAAAATTATCTTTGACTGAGAGTACACCTCAGCCATTCTTTCGCCATGGCATCTTTCATAGTGAACGCTGAATTTCTTTCTCAAGCTATTCAACATGCTTTCCCGCTTGGCATTCATGGTTCCGACGAAAGTTATATCATAGATTTTATTACCTGTTTTTTTTGAATGTGCATCTCTGTCACATGCATGTGTGAGCCAGTACACATTGCTTACTCCTTCACGCTGATATCTTTCTACTTCTGTTTTTTGAGATACGAAGACATAATCAAAGTGTTTTGCCATTTCAATCTTAAGTTCTCTAAGATATTGCGGGTCAAGAAAAAAACAGGCCGTGGGGCAAGGCAATTCTTTAAGACCATTCATAAGGAACCAGTAGATGTTGTCCGTCCATAAAAACAGATCAGGTTTCCATGGCAGCAATCGCAGCACATCCGGCAAATCCATTGAGAAGTATGGAATATCCGCATCTACCGTTTTTCCAATCCTTTCAAAACCCATCCTTTTATACATAAATTCGGGAAGAGCCGGGCCATATGTTATTAATTCATGGTTTCTTCTTAAAGCTTTTTCATAAAAGAGCCCATGCAGAGACGTTGACGCTTCAGGAATAGACGTGCGGCTGAACAATATCCTGAGTTTTCTATCAATGCTGTTTTTCATACCACGGCTCTTTAAACAAACACCATCCGCAATCTATCCAAAAGGTACATTGCTCTTTTCGTCGTAAGATGGAAGTTGACCAGATGGTGACGGCTTTCCTGGATTATTCTATCATCTTGTATCTTCCCCTCCAGGACCAGGTCGATCAACATTATTAATTCTTCAACGTTTGAGAAACGCAGAATGCTTTGCCCTTCAATAAAATCATGGGGAATGAACAGCGGCATCCTCTGAGAAATATGAACAGCTTTACAGGCTGCGTTTTCCCAGTACCGAAAGGTGTCATATCCGGCACCGCGAAAGTTTAAAATGACTTTGCATCTCTGCAAAGCAGTATAATAATCATTTCTGCCGACACGGCCCGCCGGACAGGGATCATCCTGTGATGGAACAATAGATGTCTGCAACAGGTTATCAGGATATCGGTTAATTATTTGTTCTATAAATTCTTTACGATCCGGAGTCATGTTGTTTACAGCGCCGAGAAATCCCACTGAATATATTTTTTCCTCATCATCATAAGAAGTAATCCAGCGCATAATTTCTTCCGGCAGTCCCATGGGCAGCGGTATACTAAAATCCGTCCCGTCTGTTTCCCTGCGGCATACTGCGTAAGGACCGGGAGGAACAAAATGCGGAAAATCCTCGCCATCAATTAATACAATCCCCGGCGGCAACTGTTGTCGTTCATCATGAAACAAAGGTATCGACCTGATGCCTCCGTATTGCACAATTTTACAACCTTGATCAGATAATGCTACAGTATTCAACGCCAGCCTGACATCACAGATGATATACTTAAAATAGTTGTTTCTTATCTTTTGCGGAATGTCGTCCCGATCGACATCTTCATCAGAGGGAAAGAGTTCAGGGCACACATACTGGTCCGTTGTCACACCAAACAGGTCACCTCTGTAAAGACTGTCTTTTCTGGGATAATCAACGACTCTTGGTCCCAGCAACTTTCTTAATCCATGTAAAAGCAAATCAGGAACATAGTTTGGATAATCGTGTGTTAAAAATAGAATATTCATTTACGACCTCAATTTCCAATAAACTACTTTCTACAGACAAACGCCCAGTATTCGTCTTGACCTCCTGACGTTTCAACAAGCATATTTATATCCTCCAATAATTCAAAACCTGCGCGGCCGATCAATACACTCCACATCTCCTTTGTAAGGACACTATAGTGATTAATATTTAATTCATGTCTGTTCCGGGTATTTGCTGCCGGCACTTCCAGATATAGGTATGCACTGTTTTTCATAACCCGTAAGAACTCTGACAGGGTGAAATAGGGGAATATGCTGTGTTCAAGACAGTGACGCACCCAAACGAAGTCGAAAGAGGCATCCGGAAAATCAAGAAATGACTGATCCATTCTCAGGACATTATGCCCCAGGGCCTCACATACTCTTATATCTTCATTGCTCAGGGTGATTCCAACTGCCTGATAGCCCATATCTCTGAATGCATCAAGGGCAGCCCCCTGTCCGCAGCCGACATCCAGGATTTTCGCTTCCGACGGCAAACTATATTTGTTGAAGAAATATGTCAGTACCTGACTCGTAATGTCTCTTATTCCGTCGCCGGTCTTCTCCGGATAAGATTGACCCTGGCATTTTAAAATGAAATCCAAAAGCCTGTCCACCCCGGGATTCTTTATGCCTGCATATGAATGGACCTGCCTGTTATCTTCCTCTGTATATTTCCTGCTTCCCATCTCTGCCATGGGGTCACCGGTGCTGACCACAGCCTGCCATTTTTTCATAAACTTAACCCTGTTCTGCAGGAGTACATCGTCTCTGGACACCTCTTTTCCGAAATAATTGATTTTTCTACCGCCTTCTGATTGAGACACACCCCAGTGATGATCAAAGTCAGTTACAGGCACTGCATAACAGGAAAGACCTTTTCTTTTCAATTGCAGCCCCATATCCCACTCTTCAAAAAAACACGGGCTGTATTGAATATCGAATGATAAATTGTTATCGAGAAAACGTTCCAGGTGGATAGCGAAGTAGAAACCCGATATGCCGTCACAGGATATCGGACGCGGGAATGTACCTTTAGAAAAATAAGTAATATCGTTCAACCGCTTATAGTCGATAATTGATCCCTGAGGTCCGACTATCACTGCATTTTCCAAAGAAAACAGATATGAATCCAATTCGTCGGCAATAGAGCTGCCGATATGGAGGTCCGCATTCATGATATGAACCGTCTTGCCTTCGGACATGTTGATACCGATGTTCCACGACCGGCTCACACCGGCATTCATACTATTGAAGCAGTATTTGTCTATCCTGGGATGATCCTTAAATTCATCATAAACTTCCCGGCTGTTGAAGATACAGACAACCTCTCCCGTGATGGGACTGAGATCGTCAAGGAGAGTCCTGATATTAAACGGGCCGTGAGGGGAAAAATCCAGCACCGGTATTACAAAACTTCTTTGGATTTGATTGTTCATAAATCAACCTGCTGCGTTTGGAGATTTTTTGATCCCGGATAGTAAGGATCTGCAATTATGTTTCCGGGTAATCCTATGCGTTCGAGTGTCTCTGTCACATGTTCTTCCGGCATCTCTAGTTGCTCTATAAATTTTATGTTATCAAGCAGATAATTATTCTTGATCAGTATGCTTGTTTCAAGCAGATCATTACTCACAGAAATTTTCATCAAATTCATCATTACATATACAAGCGACAGCATAATCTTTTTGAGAGATGATGCTGTCACTGAATAATAATCAGATTTGATCCCATCCCTGATTTTTTCTATTAGAATGTCGTGTCTCTGCAAATGCAGAGCGATAATCGCCAGCCAATAGCTGATAACCGTCTCTTTTCTTGCAGACGAAATTTTCATGTCTCTTGCAAGATTACAATATACGCCATTTAGAAATTCCATAATGGGATAATAATTCCTGAATTCTTTTATGACATAAGAATAGAATGTCTCCCAGTTATTTATTTCTTCATCAAGATCATCCAATCTTATAATTTCATTCATCGCTTTAAAATAGTGATCGCTTCTGTGGTGCAGGTAAAAAAGGCTCGAGGCTGCAAAGGAAAAAGGGTAGGAAGTTGAACGCTTATTGCGAGGCAGTTCTCTCGCTTTCACTTCAATAATCTCACCCAATTGCCTCATCTGTTTTTCTATATTAAAATGCTCACGGACCCTTTTTATGCCGCGTTCTCTCATTTGCAATATCTCGGGATCGTTAAGGCATATTTTATCAACAAGTTTCCTGATAATTTTTTTAACTTCTTCCTTATCACTCCATGAAACCAGATAACCTGACTTTCCATCTTCAACAGAGACAGCCAAGCCTCCCGTTTTAGAAACAATCGGGATGACCCCTGTCGCCATCGCTTCAATGGCGGTTAATCCGAATGGCTCACTGTCTGCCATGTGCAGCAGGATATCGGCCTGTTGCAGATAACCGGGAATCGAGCTATACGGCTGAACTCCCATGTAATTGACAAATTCATCAGAAGGTCCTTCCTTTCCGATTAAAACTGCCTCAACAGGAATTCCTTCATCATGCAGTTCATATACAACCTCACCAAGGTCGGGTTTCATGGGTTTTGCTTCCCTGGCTATCTGGATTAAACGCACCCTGTCCCGTTTTTTTCTCTTTCCCGGCTTAAATATGACAACATCGACACCATTATTAAGATAAAAATCATTATCGCGAGGCTGCATTGATCTGAATACCGCTTCTGATACCGCAACGGTTATGTCAACAGAGGGAGCTAAAGCGCTCCTGACATAGTTATGAAGGACCTCGACTATTAACGGCCGTTTAGTAAACCTTGACGCCTCGAGCGGAAAAGGAATCAAAGCCCCGTTTGAAATTATCACTGCGTCAAAGCCATCCATTAACTCAGAAAGCTCTTTTAACGAACATGGTGCATTGAAGATGACATGCTTGAATTCATTCCATTGATCAATATCAAGCTCTCTTCTGTCTCCCTCAATCACAATCAGGGTCACATCATATCCTGCACGTGCAAGAAATGTAGAGTATTTTAAGGTGACCAGTACCGTCCCGCCGACAAGCAGGTCTTCAAGAACAACGGCAATTTTTAATGACTTAGACTTTGCCATTGTTTTTTTAACAATTCCCTTTCTGGGTAGCCGACAGCTCGGAACATATCTTTTGTATTGCATCTGCCCAGTCCATTGGTTTGCTCTGCCTGAAGAGTTTCATAGTCGGATACCAGGGGGAATCGGATCGGTCAAGCAGCCAACGCCAGTCAGGAGCATAAGGAAGTAATGTCCACACGGGCTTTCCCATAGCTCCGGCCAGATGTGCCACTGCCGTGTCGGCAGAAATAACCAGATCAAGATTCTCAATAAACGCAGCCGTATCTGAGAAATCGCTGACCTCGCCCATGAGCTCCACAAGGTTCATATCTTCCGGATGAGACTTTACGTCCTGAGCCGTATCGTCTTTTTGCAAATTAAAAAAAGTAATGTTCTTAAAGCCGGCCAGTGGCGCGTATACAGATAACGGGAATGACCTGTAGAGGTCCCTTTTATGTGAAGGTTTTCCTGCCCATGCCAAACCTACTTTCATATCAGCGCTTTCATATTTAGACATAGAGGCACGCCATTTATCCACCAGCGAGTTCTCCGGTATTATATAGGGAATGTCTCTGGGAATAGTCGCAATATCTGTGCCGAGCAGATATGGCAAACTTAATATCGGAGACTGTAAATCGAAATCCGTCAACGGCTCTCCACGCCCATAAACTTCTGAAACGCCATCAACAGCGGACAACAATGAAACCAGTTCGTTTTGACATTCTATGATCACCTTTGCTCCCAGACGCGAAATCAAAGGAACATAACGAATAAACTGAATAACATCTCCAAATCCCTGTTCTGCATAAATCAGCAGCGTCCTTCCGGATATATCATGAGAACCGTCCCATAACGGGCGATCAAAGGGAAGATTCGGGGAAATACCCCGTATCCGGCAACGCCATTCATACTCCTTCCATCCTTCGTTAAATTTTCCCGTCACAAGCAGAGCCAACGATAAATTCCAGTGCGCCTCGGCAAACTCGGGTTTCAAAGATATCGTTTTACGATAGTATGGAATTGCCAAACTGTCTATATGATGCTTATCCTGAAGGGCATTTCCATAATTATAGTAGGCTTCAGCCATCTCAGGATTGATTTGAAGGGCTTTTTCGTAGCATTTCACCGCATCATCAAACGCTCCCTGTTCTTTGTAGGCATTTCCCAAATTATAATAAGAAATCGCATCCCCTTTATTAAGTTCAATTGCTCTCCGGTAATGGAAGATGGCGGCTTCCGTTTCGCCATTCCCCAAGTGGGCATTACCCAGGTTAGTGTGTAAGTCATTATTTTCAGGCTTTAAACGCAGTGCTTTTTCTGTATATGCGATAGCCTTTTTATATTTTTTCATCTGATAAGAAACGGCACCCAGAAGATGCAGCGCATCAGCATGATCCGGATCGATTCTGATTACCTCTTCATAAAATGATTCCGCCTCTTCAAGTTTACCACCCTGATGAAGAATCATTGCCTGCCGCATTAATTCAATGCAGCTATTCCGTTTCATTACGATGTCATTGCAATCACTGCACATCGGTTAACTCTTTCAGTTTCTGCTTTATACGCTCAATAACGTCCGACCATATACCCGGCTTGGACTGGCGAAAAAGCCTCATGGTAGGATACCAGGGACTGTCCTCCCTGTCCATCAACCAGCGCCAATCCGGCAGGTGCATCAGCAGAACCCAGACAGGCTTCCCCATGGCACCTCCCAGATGTGCCACTGCGGTATCAACAGTAATGATCAAATCCAGATTTTGCACAAAGGCTGCCGTATCGGCAAAATCATGAATATCAGCGGTATAATCTATGATTTCCGCTTCTGCTCGGAAAGCCTTTGTTTGCAATGCAGCCTTGCCTTTCTGCAGGCTGTAAAATTCAACGCCCTTTAAATTGAAAAGAGGTGCATATGTCTCCAAACTGCACGACTTATTTGCAGGATGTACCCCTTCCCACACCAATCCGACCTTGAACGATTTGTGATCCCTCATTATTCTCTCATACCATTTGCTCACTAAAATGGGATTGGCATATATATAGGGAACCTGCTTTGGGATATTATGCATGTCGGTGTTAAAAACATGCGGCAGCGATAAAAGAGGGCAATGCAAATCATAATCAGGAAGAGGTTCCTCATTGCATACTATTCTGCTTCTGCCGTCAACACTTCTGACTATTTCTGCCAGTTCTTTCTGACACTGAACTATCACTTCCCCGCAGAGTCTTTTCACCAGGGGAAGGTACCTCAGAAATTGTATGGCATCTCCATATCCCTGTTCAGTGTATAAAAGAATTGTATGACCGTTTGCCGGAGAACCATCCCAGACAGGCTTGTCGTACTCGTAAGTAAAGGCTACATCTTTCAGTTTTTTCCGCCATTCATACTTCTCCCATCCCTCGCGGAAATTACCCGATAATAAATGTGACAATGAGATATTGAACTGGGCTTCGGCAAGAGCCGGATTCAGTAAAACGGCTTTGTTGAAATAATTGACGGCCTCATTAAATTTACCCTGCAATTGATGGATGTTGCCAAGGTTATTGTAAGCCTCCGCCTTGTCCGGTTCTATTTCGATTACTTTCGTGAAATTCATCAATGCTTCTTCATACTGGTTTTTTTCCTGCAAAGAAAGACCCAGGTTGGTATAGGCATCTGAATACCCGGGATTGATATCAATAGACCTTTTATAGTGTTCTATTGCCTTGTCGAATAATTTCTTTTCCTTAAAGGCATTACCAAGATTATAGTAAGCGTCGGCGTTATCCGGTTCTATATTGATCACTTCCTGATAGCACATGATTGCATTATCAATCTGTCTTGATTCCTTGAATATGCTTCCCATGTTAAACAGGGCGCCTGTAAATTTTGGATTTATCTCCAATGCTTTTCTGTAAGACTCTACAGCTTCGCCAACATTGCCTCTTTCATTCAGGACATTAGCCAAATTAAAATATGCGATGACGGCTCTGTCATCCTTCATCAGCGCCGTACGGAAATACTTTATTGCCTCATCGAGTTTCCCCTTGCTCCGGCATAATAAACCCAGATTGTTATATGCCTCTACAAAATCATTGTTTAATTCTATGGCTGTTTGATAATGGTACTCGGCTTCATCGATCAATCCCTGCCTTTGCAAAACAAGACCGAGATTATTGTATGCCTGAGCGTTTTGCGGGTCGATATCCAGGAGCCGCCTGATTGAGATAACAGCCTCATCATATCTTCCCATGTCCCGAAGAACTACCACCGATGCATCAAGGGCATCATTGTATGAAGGTTCTATGGCAAGCACCCGCTGGAAGACTTCGTAAGCGTCATCATGCCTGCCTTTTTCATATAAAGCCATACCGAGACTCATCAGCATTATGAGATTAGCCGGTTGTATGTTTAATGCTATCCCGTAAGACCTTATCGCTTCTTCCAGTTCGCCTTTATCCCTGAGAACATTTCCCAGATTAAAATGAGCCTCGGCATAATCAGGCATTAATCCTATCGCACGGCGATAACAAAGCTCGGACTGTTCGAACAGCCCTTCCTCCTTGAAGGCAATACCAAGATTATTATAAATCTCCGCATTCTCTCCATCAAACTGTAAGGCCTTCTGATAACAAGCTATCGCCTCTCCCATCTCTTTGAGATCAAAATAAATGTTGCCCAGATTGTTAAATATCTCAGCATTACCGGTATTGTTCAGCAAAAACCTCCGATAACACGAAATCGCCTCATCGTACCTCTTCTCCTGATAATGAAGCCATCCCAGCAACTGAAGAACAAGAGCATGATCAGACTGCACCTCCAGTATCCCCTGATAAAGGCGTAACGCCTCCGTCAAAGCTCCGGACCTGTGATAACTAATTGCAGCCGTAATCGATTCTTCTATGTTCATGATGCCGTGTACTCTGCAAGACTCTCCGCCACACGCGCAATTACACTCTCCCAATCGCCTAAAGCAGGCTGACGAAAAAGGCGCATGGTCGGATACCAGGGACTGTCCTCACGACCCAGCAGCCACCGCCAGTCCGCCGCGTACGGCAGCAACGTCCATACCGGCTTGCCCATCGCCCCTGCCAAATGCGCCACTGCCGTGTCGACGGAAATCACCAGATCGAGATTCTCTATCAAAGCTGCCGTGTCGGAAAAATCATGAAGTTTCTCCGAATAATCTTCAACGACATTTTTCCATTTATTGCCTTTAATTTCTTGTGAAGCCCCTCCCTTTTGCAGACTATAGAACTTGATATTCTTCATATCAAATAAGCTCTTATACATCTCTACAGAAAAGGAACGCATATGATCTCTGGCATGTGCAGGCTTCCCGGCCCAAACAATTCCGACCTTAAGGCGGTCTCCATGCCCGCATATTCTTTTGTGCCACTCATCAATCAATTCGGCGTCTGCATGTATATACGGTATATCATCAGGTATGCTTTTCATCTCTGTTCCAAAGAGATATGGAAGGCTCAGTAACGAGCAATATACATCATATTCAGCAAATTCCCTTCCAGGAGCGATCACCAAATCATGTCCTTTCACTTTTGACCCTGTCGACACCAGAACTTGCGGACATTCAAGTACAACTCTGGCTCCCGAATCAGCTACCAGCGAAGAATATCTCATGAACTGAATAGCATCACCCAAACCTTGTTCAGCATAGAGAAGAATTGTCTTTCCATTTATCTCTTCCCCGCCCCACTCCCGATTCCTTCGCTTATGAGCTGATGAAACTTCGCCAAGCTTCTTGCGCCATTCGTATTCCCTCCAACCGTCAGCGAAATTTCCGGAGAGCAGGAGAGACTGGGACAGATTGAAATGTATCTCCGCCGCTTCCGGCTTCAACAACAAAGCCTTGTTAAAATTTTCTACTGCGCCTGGGATGTCCCCGGCATATTGAAGAGCATTACCAAGGTTATTGAACGATTCCGGACTATAAGGAGCTATATCAGCCAATTGCCTGAAGCAGTCGATTGCCTCTTTGATATCACCGGAATCCTGCAATGTGAGCCCCAATTCATTATAACTTTCTGCAGACCGTGGATTAACGGCTATCGCCTTCCTGAAATTTTCGACGGCATTCTTGTAATTTTTTCTCTGACGGTAGGCAGTACCTAACAAAAAATATTCTCTTTCTCGATCAATGTCTTCATCAACGATATCATTAATATTTCCTTGTTCCTGGTAAATGGCTTCCGGATTACAGCAAGCTTTATTGATTGACGGCTTTATTTTGAGAGCAATGCGGTAGCATGCGACAGCTTCTTCCAGTTCGCCTTTATCCCTGAGAACATTTCCCAGATTAAAATGAGCCTCGGCATAATCAGGCATTAATCCTATCGCACGGCGATAACAAAGCTCGGACTGTTCGAACAGCCCTTCCTCCTTGAAGGCAATACCAAGATTATTATAAATCTCCGCATTCTCTCCATCAAACTGTAAGGCCTTCTGATAACAAGCTATCGCCTCTCCCATCTCTTTGAGATCAAAATAAATGTTGCCCAGATTGTTAAATATCTCAGCATTACCGGTATTGTTCAGCAAAAACCTCCGATAACACGAAATCGCCTCATCGTACCTCTTCTCCTGATAATGAAGCCATCCCAGCAACTGAAGAACAAGAGCATGATCAGACTGCACCTCCAGTATCCCCTGATAAAGGCGT
This sequence comes from uncultured Syntrophaceae bacterium, assembly GCA_964558665.1. Lineage (GTDB taxonomy): Bacteria > Desulfobacterota > Syntrophia > Syntrophales > PHBD01 > CAZLFA01. The sequence continues at coordinate 37,434 of CAZLFA010000013.1, read as the reverse complement.
AACGCCTCCGTCAAAGCTCCGGACCTGTGATAACTAATTGCAGCCGTAATCGATTCTTCTATGTTCATGATGCCGTGTACTCTGCAAGACTCTCCGCCACACGCGCAATTACACTCTCCCAATCGCCTAAAGCAGGCTGACGAAAAAGGCGCATGGTCGGATACCAGGGACTGTCCTCACGACCCAGCAGCCACCGCCAGTCCGCCGCGTACGGCAGCAACGTCCATACCGGCTTGCCCATCGCCCCTGCCAAATGTGCCACTGCCGTGTCGGCGGTTATGGTCAAATCCATATTCTCGATTAACGCAGCAGTATGTGCAAAATTATCTATGTCGCATGTCCAATCAATAATCCTGAATCTCTCCCGTGCATTCATGCATTCCTGTGCCGGCTCACCTTTTTGCAGGCTGTAAAAAGTAACATCATTTGCCTTCATTATCGGTGCCAGAAGATTGAGGGGAAAATTCTTCTTTTTAGGATTGACCCCGGCCCATGTTAAACCAATCTTCATTTTAGCTTTATCGTCCCGCATGCGTTCATGCCAATACGAAACAAGTCGCGTGTCTGCTTTAATATAGGGGATCTGCGACGGTATGCTGCTAATTTCTGTTCCGAACAAGTACGGCATGCTTAACAGCTGGCTATGAACATCAAAGGGCGGCAGGGTATCACCCCGTCTGACAACTTTTGAGACGCCCGGCACGTTTTCGAACAATTCCGCAAGCTCCCTCTGGCATTCAATAATCACAATGCCCCCTTTTGTAACTATCAACGGCATATAGCGAATAAACTGAATTGCGTCCCCATATCCCTGCTCAGTAAGGATCATTATAGTCTTACCGCCCAGTTCAGTTCCATCCCAGACAGGTTCAGTAATATTTCTGGGAATTAAAATCCCTTCCACATAACGTCGCCATTCATACTCCCTGAAACCCTCCCTCCATTTTCCCAGCAGCAGCAATGACAGCGACAGGTTCCAGTGAGCCTCTGCAAAATTGGGATCAATAGAAATTGCTTTACGATAGGAGGACATGGCCTCTTCCGATTTTAATATATCCTGTAAAGCCACCCCCAGATTGCTATAGGAATCTATGTGCATGGGATCGATTTCCAATGCCTTTCTTGTGTATGCTATTGATTCATCAATCCTGTCGGAGCGATATGCAATAATTCCGATACTGTAATAGGCTTCGGCAATATCAGGATCGATATGCAAAGCCTTTTGATAACAGATCAAAGCATCATTGTACTGGTTTAACTCCCGTAATATGTTGCCTAGATTGTTGTAAGCAGCGGCATAGTCCGGATTCAACTGCAGCGCTTTTTCGTAGCATATCCTTGCTTCCTCCATATGGCCCTGATTCTTTAATGCAGCCCCCAGGTTATTGAAAGCTTCAGCAAATCCGCTTTTAAACTCGATTGCTTTGCGATAGCAAAATATCGCTTCCGACAACTGGTCTTTATCCCGGTGCACATTGCCCAGGTTGTTGTACGCCTCAGCAAAATCTCTTTTTATGTCGATAGCTTTTTTGTAACATAAAAGCGCGGAATCGAGATTCCCGATATCCTGGTAGGCCACACCAAGATTATAATGCGTGGTCGAATTGTCGTTGTCAAAGATTAATGATTTTTTATAATATTCAATAGCCGCATCAAGTTCTCCCTTTGCTTTTAAAATATTTGCCAAACTGCAATACGCGTCAGGACTACTCGGGTTTAACTTGATAACTTTCAGCGTATATATCATCGCATCATCATAATTATTTCTTTCATAGTTCAGGACACCAATTAAATATAAAACATCAATATTGTTCGGCTCTACAGCAAGGATATCCTGATAAAGCTTTAGGGCTCCCTCATATTGTCCTGATTTATGATACTTTAAAGCCGACTGGATCATTTCACCGATCATGGGTCACCTGATATGTTCTTTTATCCCGGATTACGCGATAAAAAGTAATACCCTTTGTCATTCTGGTCAAAGCGGTTTTCAAGCGGCGAATCAAATATTTTTCTTGTGAAAAATATTCTGAGCCGCGGAAAACCGCTTTGACCAGGATAATACTCATTTATCCAATTGCCTGTAAGTTCTATTGCGTAATCTGGAATTATTCAATTCGAGAGAAAAACATGCAAAAATTATACACATATTAGTTCTTTTTAAAAATGATGTATCTTTTTAATCCTTAAAATAAATAGATAGTGCTGTATATTTCAAGTCTGAAGCAGATAAAAAAACCCCCTTCACAAGTTGTACAGAAGGGGGTTTGTCCCGGCATAAATTTATATGCTTTTATTCCTCATCTTGAGGTGATCCCCTGAGGCCGGCTGCAAGATTCAAATTAAGTTTAATGATAAAGGTTAATTTCTCCGGAGACGGAAATGCCATTACTTCCAGTATGCGTTTGTCGATGAACGCACTCAAACTCAGGATATCTTCTCTCAGTTTCTTGGGAAGGGGATTGTCCGGCTGTGCAAGTTCTCCCTGGAAAAGGCTCCAGATCAACTGGTTGTATTTGAGCGCTTCATCGAGCTTGACATCGCGATCCGGGGCATCCCAGTTTTCCTGGCATTCTTTAAGAACCATCGCGGCCTTGGTAAGAATCGCCGCTTCCAGTTCACGTCCTGACAGAGTATCCATCTGACTTTTTTTGTAAGCGTTCATCTGTGTTGCCTGCATTGTTTAACAATACCTCCTGTTCGTAATGAATGAGTTCCTTCGCCAGTTTGAGCGCCTGATAATATTGGTTGCCTACTATATAATCACTTATCCTGTCAATATAGGGCAACACACTGGGAGCTGCTTTTACCAAGTCACTCACCAGGTTCCAGTATAGCTTGTGATATTCAACCAAGTTCTCGCTGTCAACATACATCAGTTGGATGACAAAGTATATCCTTTTGCAGGGCGAAGTAGCATCCTCCTCTTTCAATATGTCTTTTTCACGTAATATCGGAACATTGTTTTCTACGAAGAGACTGCACTTCGTTCCGCCGTTTTTCACGACGGCCGCTCCAAGCAGCATTTTTTCATGCGGTTTCAGAATAATCTTAAGCGCCATCAGTAGCTGTATTCGTTGCCAGACCTGACCTTCTTGATTGAAGAACCTTTTCGGCTGCGTTTATCTTCTGAGTCATTTTCTTCACTTCCTCATCGGACGCATCACTCGGAAGCTCTGGAATATCAAGTCCTCCCGAACCGCTATGAACAGGTTGAGCATGTATCACCATCTTTTGTCCACTGCCGCCTATTGGAACCTCCCAGTCGCCTGCCTCGGGAACAGTTCCCGGATCTGCCATTATCTTCACTGCCCCTTCGTCATCCGGAGGGATGGTAAGTTTGTCAATTTCTCTCCTCAGCGCAGCAAAGTTCTCCAGCATCTGCACCCTTTCCGAGCTGTCCTTAGGAAACGGCGGGTAATTCTTCACTATCGTCTCAAGCTGAGATTTCATCTTCGCGAGAATCCTGCCTATCGTGTCCATCGTTACGTCGGCTTTTCTGATGCTCGCAGCCACCTCGCTCAGTTTTGCCTTCACATCTTGAACAGCCGTCAATTTGTTAAAGAGCGTCCCTTGGGTTATTTCCGTACTCCCTGTAGTTCCCGGTGCGGGGGCGGCATTGCCCGTGCTGCTCCACTTGTCTGGCGACACCTTCTTGAATGTCCCCGTATCAGTAAACTTATAAACCTGTCCGATATCAGAAATTTTATCGAGAGACATTTTCTCACCTCGCATAATGCATAGAGAGGGGGATTATATCCCCCCTCCCTACCATTATCTTGTTAGAACAGCCTCATGATCGACTGTGCGGCCTGTGAAGCCAGACTCAGCGAGGTAATACCCAGTGACTGACGTGTCTGCAGCATAAGCATGTTGGCCGACTCTTCATTCATATCAGCTAAAGTCAGATCGTCGGAACCGGTTTTGAGAGTATTGATCAGATTAGTCGTGAAATCCTGACGCGTTGTAATAACATTGAGGTTTGACGCCAAACTTGAAGCTTGCGTTCTGAGGTTTGTTGTAGCGGTAGACAGGAATTGCAGAGCCGTTTCCATCGAGAGATTGACTGTCGTTGCCCAGTTGCTTACGGTAGCAGCGAAACTCAGACTGAGATTCACCAATGTTCTCGCTTCAAAACCCGCAACGTCCAGTTTAGCGTCCCCGGCTTCATTAAATTTCACAGTCAGTGTCGTCTGGCCTGAGAGCAGATTGGTACCTTTATATGAAGCATCTGATGCAAGTGCCGTAATCTGGCTCATAACAGTATCAAACTGTGTTGCATATGCCGCACGGGCTTTCGTATCACTTGTAGCCTGAGCGGTGTTTGCAATACCTTGCGCTTGCTGGAGCAAGGTAAGCAGTGCGTCGATTGCCTTGCTTGCCGCGGTCACGGTGTTGACACCTTCCGCCATGCCGTCCTTTCTCAGAGCAAGGTCACCGGCGCGCTGTAAATGCGACTGAGACGCAAAATAGTTGACTGGATCATCGATAGCGGTGTTGACTCTTTTGCCGGTTGCGAGACGGGTCTGAGTGCGGTTCAGAAGATCCAGCGTCTGCTGGAGGGAAACCAGGTTGCTCCGCATACCTGATGTCAATGAAATATCAGTTAGTGCCATAATTTTTCTCCTTTTCTAGGTTTTTTCTTTGGCCTTCTGCCAAAGGGTAACGGTTAATTAAATAATGAGACTTTTTAACTTTTTCCCTGCTGCCGGCAACCACCTCCCCCTGTAATATTTTTTTCACCTTTTGAGACTGTTATCGACCATAAACCGTCTAAACTTTAACATTTTCTAGTTTGGCCGACATTATCCCCCAATCATGAAATAAAATCAAGTATCGATGTCTTGCTGATCTGGGATGCGATTGTATACGTGGCATCCAGTGCCGTCTTTTTCATCTGATAATCGGCAATCATTTTAGTCATATCCGTGTCTTCGAGAGCCGATTTCAGATCAGCGATCTTATTGTCCAGGGTCGTGTAGTTGTCCTTCCAGGATTTCAGCCCCTGTTCTTTTACACCCATGGTGGAAATCATGCCGCTGATGTGATCCCGTGCTTCCATCAAGTTTGTGGTAAAAGTCTCCACACCGGCGGTATCCCCATTCTGCACCGCCAGTTTCAGACTGCGCAGATTGGCAAAAATATCCGGGTATCCTGCCCCTGTTCCCTTGTCTGTATATGCCTCCTCGCCGGTAATGTTGTAACTCATATCTGTGTCACCCTGGCCTACATCCAGCGTGAGGTCTTCGCCGTTGCCCTTGTAAAATCCCGGCGCTATTGCATTCGCATAAAACATGTCATTTACCGCAAAAGTGCCGGCGGTGAACGTCATACTGACACCCTCCGCAAGTGTTACCGTTCCGCCCGCAGGAACGGTACCACCGGCTGTCCATGTTTTGCCTCCATTCGCGGAGTAACTGTAAGTGGCTGCTCCCAGTCCGCCCGCTCCCGTAATTTTAACTGCATAGGTCTTATTCTCTGTCCCCGTATAAGGACCTGTTCCCGAAGTAACTGTTCCGGCATAAGTATTTCCGGAAGCGGCAACTGCCGCCTCTATTTCTGATGAAGTGGTTGCCTGCACGGCAAAAGTATCGCCGGCTGTAAGCGGCAGCGTTCCGGTACCGAAAGTCAACGTTAATCCCGATCCCACGGTAATTTTTCCCGACGACGGAACCGTGCCCTGTGGCACGCCGTCAATACTGTAGGTGGCGACACCGAATGCACCGGTGCCGGTGATTGCAACTGCATAGTTATGATCTGCCGTTCCTGTATATACACCGCCAATCTGACTGGTTCCGTCAAAAGTATTGCCAACTCCGGCGGTAACCGTGGGATCAGCAACATCCACAAACGGCTTGGTGTCCGTTTTCGAACCGGCAAATATATACCTGCCTCCCATTTTGGTATTGGCAGTAGACATGACGGAAGTCATTATCTGATCTATAGATTCCGCGTATGACGACTTCAGAGAATTATTTTCGTAATTCATGCCGATTTCGATTGCCTGATTCAGGAGTTCGTTAGTCTGCTCCAAAGCGTTTTCCGTCATCGACAGCCATGCATTGGCGTTGTCTATGTTGCTTTGATATTGAGCAATGGATTCTCTAACTGCCCTGTAGTCCAGAACTTTGCTCATCCCGGTCGGATCATCAGACGCACGGTTGATCTTTTTTTGCGAAGATATCTGTTCCAGCACTTTGTTGGTGCTGAGTTGAATCCTGGTCAGATCATTCGAAACCGTCATATATCGGAGTTGTTCCGTTACTCTCGTAATCATGTCTGTCTTCTCCTACATCACCGTCCAAATGTCATGAGTATATCCATAAGTTCGTTAACAACGCTGCTGAACCTGGCGGCGGCGCTGTATCCGGTCTGATACTTGGTCAGATTCAACATCTCTTCATCGAGCGACACGCCGGACAGTTGTTCCCGCTGGCTCTGCATCTGCTTAAGGAGCGTCGTCTGGTGTTCGCTGTTGGTGCCTGTGCCGGCAACATCCTGGCCCATCTCGCCGATAAAGGCCTCATAAAACTCCCCCATTGTTGCCGAGCCGTTCATTACTGTGGTATCGGCGCCCAGCAAACTTATCTTTTTAGCATTCTCTCCGTCAGCATTTACTGTGGATGAGGCGGCAATTTTTTCAGCATCGGTTATGTTAACTTGCAATTTGGATGCCGAGCTGTGAACTTTAACAACAAACTGGTCATTAGTTGCCAGATTCACCGTACCGGCAGTCAATGTGAGATTTACGCCATCACCAAGGCTCACAATCCCGCTGACCGGCACAGTGGTCGTTGTCCCCCAGGTATTACCGCCGTCGGTGGAAAGTTTATAAGTTGCTGTCCCAAAAGCCCCTCCACTAACAATCTGTACTAAATAATTTTTTGCGCTGTCGCCTGTGTAAGTACCGCCTGAAGCAGCCGTCCCATTAAATGAGTTCTCTCCGGAAACAATGGGAGAATCTATCTCGATATAAGGTGATGTTACACCTTTTATGCTGAAGAAATCTCCGCCGACATTCCCATTTTCATCAAACCCGGAGGCATGCTGGGTATTGACCGTGTCGACAAGACGTGTGGTCAAACTGTCCAGGCTGTCTATATAGCCAGGAATAGTCGTATCCCTCATTTCCAGCAGGCCGTAAAGGCTTCCCCCGGTGATGCTGCTGTTGATAACCTCCGTTGTCCCTTTATAGACTATGTCATAGAAACTGCTGTTGGTTCCATTAGTCTTTACATCGAGGAGCGAAGCGGTTGTACCGTTGACAAGATTCTTGCCGTCAGGCAGATAAACATTCACCTGCCCCCTATCGTCCTCGAAGAAGCTGATTTCTGTAAGCTCGCTAAGTTTCTGCAATGCCACATTTCGCTGGTCACGCAAATCGCTGGCACTGCCGCCGCCGAATTCGGACATATAGATCCGCCCGTTGTAATCGGCGATTTTAGTAAGATAATCATTGATTTCCTCAACGTTTGATTTGACTTCAGTATTGGTGTCCCGTCTCACCTCTTCAAGGTTTGTCGCCCGCTGACTCATTGTGGTGGCCAGTGTTTGAGCGGCATTGAGCAGTGATTGCCTTTCCACCAGGCCATTCGGGTTCTCGGAAAGGCTTGTCCAGGCATCCCAGAAGTTGCCCAGGTCTTCGCTGATACCGCTGCCCGAGCTTTCATCAAGCAGAGTCTCTATCCTGTCTAATATGGTTTTTCTTGTATCCTGGTATCCGACGTTGCTGTACTGCGTGATGATCTGTTCATCCAGGTAAACGTCATATACCCTCTCGGCTTCAGACATTTTTACGCTGATCTGTCCAACTGTTCCGCCGCTCGCGCCGCCAACGCCTGTCGGTGTAAAAACCGCCCGCAGCCTTGTATATCCGGTTGTATTGATGTTGGATATATTCGAGCCGGTAAGATTGATGGCGGACAGATTCGCCAGCAAGGCGTCCTTCGCAGTATTCAATGCCCCTGAGATTCCCGAAACCATGACCTTATCCTTCCGTGCGTAAGAGTCTTCCCTGTGAGCCGATCTGGGTCATCTTACCCGATACGGCATATGTCTCACCCGAGAAAACCAGGTTGTTCAGAAAGTTGATCGATCCGACAACAGATTGCAGCGACATGTTCATCAGTTCCATGTTGTTGCGGTTTATCCTGTGTATTTCTTCCGTCATGACCCTCAGAGCCAGTTGATAGGCCTTCAAAGCCTTCTTCCGGTCGGCATCGGCGTATCGGATGAGCACCGAAATATTGACATTATGATCGCTTATACCAACTTCATTTAATATCTTTCTGACAATGTTGAGTTTAACCTCTTCCATCATCTTCGCCTTAAGGATAACCGTCTCCTTTTTCGAATTACTTTCCAGCAGTTCCTCAACAGAGTATTTTTTCAATACTTCCCTTTCCTTGAGGACGGCATCCTTCAATTCTTTGTAAACTTCGATTTCACTTCGCAGCGTTACCAGCAATGAATCAAAGAGGTAACTCAATTCATTGCTCATATCTACGCTTCTGACTTGCCGCATTTCTCGATTTACGTTTATCATGCCCGTTACCTCGGATGGTTTTTTACTCCATTAATGAAAAACTCATGCCAGCATCCATTTCTGAAGAACAGCAATCCGGTTCCTTTGAGTATTTTCTATAATAACAAATACTTGCACATTGAATATGCTGAATACAACAAAACCCCGTACTGTAAATGTAACGGGGTTTATTTGTGTTGATAGTCTTGTGGAGGAGAAATTTTCTTAAAACTGAAATCTACTCGGCATTTTTTGCCGCCGATTTATGTTAAAGGTCAGGCAAAGATATCCAGCATAGATTCGCCCAGCATCTTCTCTGCGAGCTTCTCTCCGTTGACGTTGTATGTCCCTTCATTGATCTGCTTTTTCAGATCAAGAACCTTATCCTCACGGACATCCGGCAGTTCATCAACAGCCTTTTTGATATACTGTAAATCTTTGACATTACTTGACAGTTCTACAGTCTCCCCCTGGGGTTGCGCAATGTTCCGGGGTTCCGGTTTTACATTCTTGGATACATTATATTGCTGAATAGCCTGCGAAGCTGCTTCTTTGGCATCGGTTATCTTCATAGGGTTTCTCCCCTTTTGATTACTTTTATACTGTCTATCGGCAGGTATTGCATATAACTTAAATAGTTTCCGTTCGGAAAGGGCTCTTTTCCGCTCTGGCTGTGTCAATCTGCGGTATTGCTTGTGCGACGTACATTATGTACGCCTCCGCGCAATCCCTTGATTTCCTTGCCAGAACAAAAAATAACCACTTTCCAATCCGGAAACCAAAAGTTTCTGATGACAAGATATCTTCACTTTTTTATCGCTTTGACCATCTGATTATAGAGCACCTTCTGCAAACCGGTATTATTGCTGGATTTTGCCATTTCTTCCGATACCTTTTGATCGAACATCATTGTGTATGTCTCCTTGCCGGGAAAATTGCCGGTAAGTCCGCCTTTCGGAACAGTATTGCGCATTGATTTGAGCATGTAATAGAAAAAAATTGCCTCGAAGTCGGCACAAGCCTTTTTGAGTCGGCTGCGCTGCTCCTCACTGAGTCCGCTGTCTGCGCTCTTGGAAACATCGGCATTATTGTTCTGCTGCATCACAGGCGTGGTTAACTTAATGTCATCCATTTATCACCGCTTAAATCACTTTCAGATCCGCCTGTAAGGCCCCCGCCGCCTTGATTGTCTGCATTATCGTTATCAGGTCTCTGGGGGTCACCCCCATGGCATTAAGAGCCCTTACAACCGCCTGAATAGTCACTCCTCTGGGAACAACGACAAGCTGCCGCTTCGCCTCTTCAGCGTTAATGAGGGTTTCTTTTGTGACTACCGTTTGCCCGCCGGGAGCGACGATGGTTCCATCCTTGGACGACGCTGACGATCTTCTCCGCGAAGGCGGAGGCTGAGGGGCGAACGGCGCCGGCTGCGAGACATAACTCTCCTCGCGTATCTGGATGCTCAGGTTGCCGTGGGAGATAGCCACCGTGGAAATTCGGACATTCTCTCCCATTACCACCGTACCGGTCTTTTCATTCATAACTACGACTGCCACGCTGTCGACAGGCACGTCAAGGTGCTCAATCATCGATACGAGTTTGACGATGCTGCCGTTATAAGGCTCCCTGACCTTGATTGAGACGGAAGATGAATCTACAAGCTCTGCATCCACGCCGCTTACCGTCTTGTGGATTGTTGCCAGCAGCCTTGTTGCTGTTGTAAAATCGGGCTGGTGGAGATTAATGCTGAATGAACGCAATTTTTCAAATGGGTATTTCAGTTCCTTTTCAACGAAGGCGCCTCCTGCAATGCGGCCGACACTCGGATGATTCACCGTCGATGTTCCCGCTGTGCCCGTGGCCATGTATCCGCCCAGGACAATGTTTCCCTGACCAACGGCATAAACCTCACCGTCTGCACCTTTCAAAGGCGTCATCAGCAGGGTTCCTCCCTGCAGGCTTTTGGCGTCACCCAACGAAGACACAATGATATCTATCTTCGATCCGATCTTGGCAAACGGAGGAAGCGCAGCCGTAACCATAACGGCCGCCGTGTTGTTGGCTTTGAGGGACTTGTCCTTCATGGACAGCCCCTGCCTGCTCAGCATGTTCGCAATGGATTCACTCGTGAACCCGTTCTTTATGTTGTCTCCGGTCCCGGCCAAGCCGACAACAAGGCCATAGCCGATCAACTGGTTGTCCCTTACTCCGCCGATGTGGGCTATATCCTTGATCCTGGCCGCAAATGCAAGCGGTGGCACGGCAAGCAGTACGGACATTACAATAGTCATCGCTAAAATGAATTTCTGTTTGTGCAGCATGTCATATACCTCTTTCCGTCATATCGATTTAACTTTGATCCCTTAGAATGGCCATACCCAGTCTATAATTCTTGTCAGCCAGCCCGGCCTCATCTTGTCGTTGACAACGCCCTGACCTGTGTAGAATATCCTGGCATCGGCTATATATTTCGACTGGATGGTGTTTTCAGCCGTGATGTCCTCGGGGCGGATAATGCCGGTTATGATCAGAAACTGATCTTCAGCGTTGACGGTAACCTGCCTTTTTCCTTCGATCATCAGGTTGCCGTTATCAAGAACCTGAATCACTCTGGCCGTCATGCTGGCGCGCAGCAGGGTATCCCTGTTGGTATCCCCCTTGCCTGTGAGTTTGTTGACATTTGAGCCGCCCATCTGGAGGCCCAGACCGGAAAAACTGGTCAGGAGAGCAGGATTCAATCCTAAAACGCCCCTCAGTCCATCCGAAAGCGGATTTTTCAAATAGGATTCAAGAACATCGGAATTCAAACCAAGGAGACTGTCAATCTTGGCCAGCGTATTTGAATTCTTTTCGGTTTCCGTCTTTGCCTTGTTCTGTCCGGTTGAGACCTCGGAAATCACAATTGTGACCAGATCATCCGTATTCCTGGCTTTTTTGTCGGCAAACATCATATTGTTGGAAGTTGCTCCGTTCCAGATCGATCCGGGAGCCGGCGTCCTGACAACAGGCGGGGTGACGATTCTTTCCTTGATGACCATCGGGTCCTGAGCGCATCCTGAGATAAGCAATGCCATGCAGAAACCTAAAGCGGCCAAACCCCCGGCAAACGAAAATGACATCGGTTTGTCTTTTTTTATGTCAAGCATGTTCGCATCTCCTTTAATATTCAACTCCCACCAGTGATTCTCCCAAAACCCTGGCAAATATTGTCTTCTTGGACGTCATATTTCTGACACGTATGATAGAACCTCTTGTCCCGTCCTCCTCGGACAAACCGACCGTTGTTATCTGCATCGCTCCGTTGTCGAGGACCACCTTCACCATACTGCCGCGTTTGACCACAGCCGGTTCCTTAATCATATTTCTGGTAATTTCCACTTTGGGTCGAATGGTCGTAGACATCTTCTTGCCGACAACATCGACCAGCTCCGACAGGGTATTGAGCGGAATGCGGCTGTACCATTTTTTGACAAGCCGCACGTCATCAGCCCTTATTTCCATATCCCTGCTCAACACCTTATCGCTGATCACGACATCCCGTGCCACTTCGAAGAGAATCCTGACGTTCTCTTCTCTCACAGGATCGCCGTTCGAATAAAATCTCACGGCAAACATTGCATCGCCGACATAGCCGTCATTCCTTTTCGCCAGCACCTGATATGTTATTCCCTCGCCGTAAAGCACGATATTGTTTATCTTGAAGGGGAAAGTGATGCGTGCTTCATCCTTCGGCCAGGGCATATTGTTCTCTACATGGCTCCTGATTATTTTCTTGATCGCAGCTTCATCAAAGCGGACTGCGTCCCCCGCCTGAGCAATACCTGCCGCGAATACGGCGCATGCCATGATCACTGCCGATAAAATATTAAGCACCCTTGTCATCAATCGCGTCGAATACATACTGTTACCTCTTGAGGTTATTGATAATGGACAGCATGCTGTCGGCAGTCTGTATGGCCTTGGAATTGATCTCATACGCCCTCTGTCCGGTTATCATCTTGACCATTTCCTCGATGGCGCTGACATTGGACTGCTCCAGCGAAAACTGTGTCACCGTACCGCGTGAATCTGTAGCCGGATAGCCGGTGATGGCATCTCCCGATCCGTCGGTCTTGCCGTAGAGATTTCTGCCCAGACTGGAAAGTCCGCTGGGATTGATGAACTGGGCAAGCTCCAGACGTCCCGTTGCCAGGACGGTACCCGTGTTGTCCAGAGCGGTCCATGTTCCATCTCTTTCCACTGTAAAAGATACTGTCTTTGCATCCACCGTTATGGATGGAGTCAGCTTGAGTCCGTCCGAATTCACGACAATTCCATCCTTGTTGACGCGGAAATTTCCGGCCCGGGTATAAACGGTGTTGCCGGTTCCATCATCTATCTGAAAGAACCCGTCGCCTTCTATGGCCCAGTCAAACTGATTCCCGGTGTATGTATAATCGCCTTGTGTAAATATTTTCTGTGTGCCGACCGGTCTCGACCCCATGCCTACTTCCATCCCTGTGGGAATCTGGGTGCCGGCCGCCGTCTGTGCTCCTGCGGTTACGTAGAGCTGATACATAAGATCCTGAAAGTTCGCTCTGGATTTCTTGAAACCCACCGTATTCAAATTGGCCAGATTGTTCGCTACAACATCCTGATCAAATTGCTGGACCTGCATTCCCGTTGCCGCTGTCCACAGTGATCTAATCATTTTTCTCCTCCTTGACTTCCCTGCAACTCGGAAGCGCTTATTGCCGCATCCCGGGTTTCCATACGGAAACTGTTATTCTAAGCCACTTTGCCGACCCTGCTGGTCGACAGCTTGTCCATATCGGTCATTGTCCATATGACCTTCTGATATGTTTCAAAAGACCTTTGAAGATCGATCATATCAACCATCTCCTTGAGCGCCTGCACATTGGATACCTCCAGATGACCTGAAAGCACTACCGGATTGTCCAGCGTTCGCATGCCGGCAGTACCCGGATCAACAAAAAGGCCGTCTCCTTTTTTCAGCAGGGCCTTCGGATTATCAAAGGCGACGACGCTCAGCCGCCCTACCTCGACACCGTTGACTTCAACGATACCTCTATCGTTAATCCTTGCCGTACCATTGTTTATAACAATCGGGCCTCCGTCACCTACCACTTCATCCCCTGACGAAGTTAACAATCTGCCGTCCTGAGAAACTGAGAAATCTCCTTTGCGGGTATACAGGGAACTTCCATCTTTTCCCAGAATGGTGAAAAAACCTTCACCGTGAATCGCAACGTCAGTTACATTGCCTGTCTTCTGAATTGCACCCTGTGAAAGATCGATCGCCACATGTGGTTTGTAGGATGGCGTCCGATCCGATTTCGGTCCCGGATTTTCACTCATGAAATAATGGAGATGATCGGCTTTGAATCCCGATGTTCCGGTGTTCGCAACATTGTTTGCAACACGGTCAAGCTGTGCAATGCTTCTCACACAAAGTTTTCCGACATCAGTTACATCGTAGGACATGAGGATTGCTCCTGTCGTTTTATTGGAGACAAAAGCAATTTACATGCCATGCAGGGTTTCATCCTGTCTGACTGCCGCTACTTTCAGAGATGGCTTTCCTGATTGATTTTGAAGATTGAATATTAAGGCTGTAGAGGGCCTGATGCATCCTGCACAACTTCAATAGTGCATAAAACCATACTTAAAAGCATTTAGCCCGGATTACACAATAGAACTTACAGGCACTTAGATAAGTAAATATTTTCCTGGTCAAAGGGGTTTTCAAGCGGCAAATCAAATATTTTTATTGTGAAAAATATTCTGAGGCGGGGAAAGCCTCTCTGACCGGGATGCCAAAGAGTATTACTTTTTTTTATCGCGTAATCCGGGTTTAATAAGCGGGTAATCCTTGATCGTTTATACACGCCAAACAGGAATTATTTTCCTGTTTGGAATAATTATCAGGTGTTCCTTGTTTGCCAATCTTCATTAAGGGAATAGACAAATGCGAGTATCTCGGCAACGGCTTTGTACAGATCGACTGGTATCTGTTCATTGATATCAAGCCTGCTCAATATTTGAACCAGATTTGGATCCTGCTTTATCGGAACATCGTGCTGCTTCGCAAGTTCAATTATTTTTTCCGCAATCAGCCCCTGTCCGGATGCAGTCACTCTGGGAGCTGAATCCTTTCGGCTGTCATACTGAAGTGCCGCCGCCATCGGCAGAGATTTCTTTTCCTTATTTTTCATATTTTATACGAAAAGGTTTATTGCGTCCTGAGAGTATACGCTCTGTTGCAGTATATACTGTTTCTGTTCCTTTTCAATATCACGTTCGACACGACAGGCCATATAATCGATCTTATACCCTTGTGCGGTAAGCCTGTCCGTTAATTCAGCAATTCGAGACATAATATAGTCACGAATGCTTTCCCGCTCACACTTTATCGTAAATCCGATTCTGTTCTTCCCCATGCTTGCGTCGATCATGATTCTGCCCATGGCATCCATATCAAGAAAGAACACAACCCGGTATCTCCCTTCTTCCCTCTCCGTGCTGTCCGGATCATTATCCTTCTCGATATAGAGTTCACCTGTGCGAAACCCATCGGGAAAAAGGATGGGGATCTGCAGCATATATGTCCCGTCGCCATCCTGAAGGGCAACATTCACTACCTGTTGAGATTCCAACGCTTTCACGGAACTGTTGGCAAAATCCAGGGCACGGGCAAGCTTCTGCAAACTTCCCTGATCTATTGTCTCCTTCCTATCAATGATGGCCGCGACTTCCTGAGAAAGCTGCATCAGCTGACCTTTCAGAGTTCCGGACATCTCCTTCGGTACAGCGATTTCCGCTTTTCCGCCTTTGGCGGCCGGCTCCTTCAACTCCGGCTTTCCCGGCGCCTCTTTCCCATATTCCCTGATCATCTTAAGAAGATTGCCTTCTGTATTCAGTCCCAGATTGGACACCATTTCCCTGATAAAATCGTTGTTGGCAACGCTCGTCTTGGAATAAACAACAGAGTCCAGAAGCTTCAGGATATTGCCAATATCAGTTTTAATCATGGGTTTGAGAGCGGCATCCGACATCAGGGGTGTCAAGGCTTCGTGAGACTCCGTCACCATCTTTACAAGAGATTCAGGATTTGTTCTTTGAAAACGAATATACTCCTTAACCTGTTCATTCTGTTTGAACTGTGCGGCTTCCGGTGCATTGCTGTCAATGATGCGAAGCGTGATTTTGGGCTGCAGCTGCTCGACTCTCACCGATATTTTTTCACCCGCCTTTAAAGGAACTTCCGTGTCGGCAACCACCTGATGATCCTTCAGCATGATTACCGCCTTTTGCGGCCCCAGCTTTTCCGATACGGAAGCCTCCAGTATTTCACCCCGGGAGAAGAGGTTGGCAAGCTCCTTCATCGTGAATTCCTGAAGGACTCTGCCAATCTGCTGAGGTGAAATATCGGTAAGATTAATAAGCGGCATCGAATTAAAAAGACTCGTCTTAACTACCGGTCATGGCAAAGGTGAGAAATACTCAACTGTGAAAGTTCCGCATGACTTGTGCAAATGGTTTTCAAGCGGCGAAGAATGAAGCGCTGCGCAGCAGTTGGATTTTTTACAAAGCCGTCACAGGTTGGCGCTCTTTTTGTTTACCAGGTCCATAATAAGCGCCACCTCTCCCTCGGCCAGCCCGGACTGCCTGGCTATTTCATGCCGGCTTAAACCCTGCCTGGCCATGCCTATCGCGTCATTATATTTTTTATCGGAGTCCGGATTGAAGCTGTCAGCCGTGTTTTTCTGACTGGTCAGTTGCCTGATTTTCTCATCGGACTCGGATATCAATGCTTTAAGAATTCTCTCTTTCTCTTCAACCGTAGAGGCTATCTCCTTCAGAACCTCTCTCCCGTCTTCCAGCGCCTGAAGAAAATGTGTTCCGAATATCTGAGATTCGTCAAGCAGCCGCCTGAACTCGTTTACCTGCTGATCACTTGTATCGAACTTTCTATTCCTGATGCTTCTATTGATTACCCTGAGCAGATAAATGATAGCCGCGCATAAAACAACGTCCGCTGCTATCTGGAATATTAATAAGGAATGTATATCCATATTTTCCTGTTTAGAAATTGAAGGCGTTGGAAAAGCCCACCGTCATAAAATGATCATCATGCCTTGACGTCAATTATCGACCCTTCTTCCGTCATTAAGGATGAAGACACCTTTTCCGTCTGCTGCGGCCGTTCACCGGAGGCATTCCGCTTTCCCGTCTCCTGCCTCTCACCCTGTCCGGATTCCCTATCGGTTATCTTTGCCCCGTGGGTCTCCTCGGTGTTTTTTACCTTTTCCCGCAGGATCCTCTGCTCCTCATTGAGCTTAAGGTCAAAGTAACGCTGCTGGATTTCTGGGTGCTGCTGCTGCGTCTGCTGCACCTTCTCCACAGGAAAGGCCTGTGTAATGACCTGCTGCATATCTATAGCTCTGACCATGATAGACTTGATCCCCCTTCTTAATTAATTAATCGTCATGGAAGCATAGATTCTTTAATGTTTATAGCAAATATTATACCTTCTTTCCATATGGAAAAGGTTCTTTTTCCTTCCGGAGACATGGGCCCGTAAACCCGTATTACGCAATAGAACGTATAGGCACCTGGATAAGTGAATATTATCCTGATCGAAGAGGTTTTCAAGCGGCGAATCAAATATTATTCTTGTGAAAAATATTCTGAGCCGCGGAAAGCCTCTTGGACCAGGATGCCAAAGATTATTACGTTTTTTTTACCTCGTAATCAGGGTTAAAATTACATTCTCATAGAATCTCGACACGCATGAAATATACTGTTTTTACAACTCCCTCGCCGAGCAGTCCGTTCAGGCGGGCGTAAATTTCTTTCTTTATCGACTGCCTCTCATCCGGAGACACCCATATTGCAACATTTTTGCTTTTAGCCATGGTATAAATTATGTTTCTGACATCTACCCTGTCCTCAATTTCCTTGCCCTTGCGCCCCGCTCCCAGTTCGAGCCATATGTCGCAAACCAGAATTCTCTGATTGCCTTTGCTGTCTTTAATATTGACCATGAAGCCGTTGAGCTTTGCCACCGGCTCTTTCATACCCGGAATTGCCTGCTCCGCCAGTTTGGCCCTGGCCGCAGCCTTCGATTTTTTATCCTGCATCCATAAATATATCCCCAGGCTCGACAAAGACACCGCCAGGAGCGTAACACCGGTAAGCGTCCAAATCAGGAACCGCTTTCCGGGATACCATCGCGCATGGATATCGGGCTCCTCCCGTCCCGTCACCTCCTTCTCTATATCAGCCGTTTCCCCTATAATGCCTTCATCTCCAAGGGCGGCTAATATGTCCAGTCTTACTTTCCTGATCATAATTGACTCTGCCTGTTTATTTCAGGTCCTTTACAGCAGACCTCAGTCTCAAAACGGCCTGCGAGTGAATCTGGCAGACTCTCGATTCCGTTAATTCAAGCACTCTGCCTATTTCCTTCATTGTAAGTTCTTCATAATAGTAAAGAGAAAGAACCAGTCTTTCCTTCTCAGGAAGCCGTTCGATTGCCTGTTTGAGTTTATCCTTCAGTTGCTGATTGGAAAACAGATTATACGGATTATCCTGCTGGATGCTCTCAAGGACATCATGATGACCGTGAGTTTCAAAATAGTCCTGGGGCAGATCTTCACTTTTGACAAGTGAAATACCCTTGGCATCATCAAGAATCTTATAATATTCGTCAATGCTTATTCCCAGCGAATCGGCAACATCCTCATCGTCCGGCGGGCGCCCCAGCTTTTTCTGAAGAGCTGCATAAGCCTTCTCCAGCATGTTGTCTTTGCCGCGCGCTGATCTTGACACCCAGTCGCGGGAACGCAGTTCATCAAGAACTGCCCCCCTTATCCTGAACCGTGCGTATGTTTCAAACTGGACATTTCTGCTTTGGTCAAACTTGTCCAGTGCAGACATCAGTCCGATAACACCCACGTGAGTCAGGTCCTCCCTCTCGGCAACGTGAAAAGGCAGTTTTGCGGTAAGACGCCCTACAATATTCTTCACCAGCGGCGTATATTTTAAAACAAGCTCATCACGTGTCTTCTTATCCACTTTCCCTGTCCATGATCTGTTCCCAGAAGAATTTCAGGTGGCCACTCCCGTCATTAACAGGCTTTTCACGGCACAGCTTCTCGGCAAGGTGAGTGATGCACTTGCTCGATGGTGAATGGGGATAAATTTCCACAAGAGCCTGCTGGCGTCTCACGGCCTCCTGCATTTTTTCATCATGAAGGATAAACCCGAAATATTCAATAGCCAAATTAAGAAAGTGGTCTGTGGCCTGAAACAGCCGCTTGTATACCTCTTTGGCCTCTCCCTGGCTTTTTACCATATTGACCAGCAGTTTAAATCTTTTCTTATCGTGGCGCTGGTGCAAAACCTTGATCAGCGCATAGGCGTCGGTGAGCGCCGTCGGTTCCGGAGTGGTGATGACAATTATTTCTTCGGCTGCCATATTGAAATACATTACATTTCCCGCTATGCCCGCTCCGGTATCTACCAGCATGAAATCGATGTTTTCATTCAGGCTGTTCAGTTCATCCATCAGAGTAACTTTATTTCCCCTGGAAAGGTCCGCCATCTCCTGGATACCCGAAGCGGATGGCAAAATCATGATTCCGCCCGGCCCCTCGACCAGAGTTTCTCTGATCTTTCTCTCTCCGCTGAGAACATGGGATATGTTATATTTCGGCGTCAACCCCAGGACGACATCCACATTGGCCAATCCCATGTCCGCATCGAAAATCAGTACCTTCTTGCCCAGCCTGGAAAGAGAATAAGCAAGATTGGCTGAGATATTTGTCTTGCCGACGCCTCCTTTGCCGCTCGTAATGGAAATGACCCTTATGGGACGCTCGCGGGGAACGGCATATTCTCGGGGCAAAGCCGCGGACGCAACGCCGTCGTCGATTTTTTTATTCTTTTTCATCTGTCTGAGTCCCGTGGCCTGATCCACAATTACTACCTCCACATCACCTTTTAGTTCTTGTCATGATTAATTGCCTCCTTGCAGACCGCTCCCCAGAATCATCTTTGTCAACATGCCTGGTGTTGCCTTCCGGATATCATGGGGTACATTCTGACCGTTTGTCAGATAGACAATCGGCTTGTGTATCCGGTCCAGCACCTCGAACACCGACCCGAAACGATTGCACTCATCCACCTTGGTGATAATGATATTGTCGTAACTGAACATCTTGTAAGAATTGGCGACGTCAACCATGTTTTCCACGCTTGAGGTCATGCTCAGCAGAAGATTCATTTCGACGGAGCATCCGGCATGGAGGGTTTCGTTCAGTGTCTCCATTGCCTGCCTGTCAGTCCGGCTCCTTCCCGGCGTGTCAACCAGAACGACATCCATCGCCGAATATGCATCAAGGGCCTTTCTGAATGACTCACCGTCGGTGGCGATTTCCAGCGGAATATTCATTATTCTGGAATAGACGCGCAACTGCTCGATTGCGGCAATGCGGAAATTGTCCGTGGAGATGAGACCTGTCTTCATTTTCTTTTCCATGGCATAATAAGCAGCCAATTTTGCCAGCGTAGTTGTTTTGCCGACGCCTGTCGGACCGACAAAGACCTTGATCCTCCCGCTCTTTGCCTGACCTGAGCATGCTGTTATTGACTGCCTGATCAGGTCTTCCACTGACTGGAGTGATTTATCATAGCTCCGGATATCACGTCCCTGATACTCCTGTTTCAGCCGTTCCACGAGGATGCTTGCCGCCGGACGCGATATACCCCTTGCTGTCAGGTATCTGTATACTTTCGACATGTGCCCCATGTCATCTGTCCGTTTGCGCGAACCCACCATGTCGAAAAACGACTCCATCATTCCCCTTATATCCGCCATTTCACTGAGCAGATGATTGCAATCCGCCTTCTGTTCCATAAGCATCTTCAGCTTCATGTTCTCGTGATCGGCCGGGAAAGCCCTTTCTTCCGCCGGCGGCGATTTAATGCCGGAGCTTTCGTTATATGCGTGCCTGTCCTGATATCCGCCCGCAGTTGCGCCGCCTGAACCGTTGAGGACATCCCTCGCCGCCAGTACTTCGACATTCCCTCCCTGCTCGGGCGGCAGACTTTTGGTTGAAAGCACGATCGCTTCGGAACCCAGATCGGCCTTGATCATGGTCATCGCCTCACGCATGGTTGCCGCTTCATATCTTTTGATCTGCATGTTATAACTCCACCATTCCCAGGGACTTGATATTTGTATCGCGTGTTATCTCATTATGAGAAATGACAATGATATTCGGGAAAAAACGCTCCAGGATCTTGCGCATATGAATACGTGTATTAGGGGAACACAGAACGATCGGCTGGAGTCCTTTCGACGTGAAGGACGCAATCATATCCTGAAGACTGCCGATGAGTTTCTTGACCATGCCGGGATCTGGGGAGACGAAAGATTCATGCTCTGTATGCTGAACCGAGCGGCTGATCATGTCCTCGATGTCGGGCGACACCATGACAACGCTGATATTCCCGTTGTCGTCGGCGTACTGTTTGGTGATGGCTCTTGCCAGAGACTGCCGCACGTACCCGGTGAGCAGATCGACATTTTTCGTCATGGGAATATAATCGGCGATCGTTTCAATTATGGCCAGCAGGTTGCGTATTGATATTCTCTCCTTGAGCAGCCTCTGCAATACCTTCTGCAGAACGCCGAGGGGAACGATTTTCGGCACAAGATCATCGACAACTTTAGGATAACTGGCGGACAGGTTTTCGAGAAGCGTCTGAACTTCCTGTCTTCCCAGAATTTCATCGGCTTGAGATTTGACGATCTCCGTCAGATGCGTCGTTATAACCGTTGCCGTGTCCACGACCACATAACCTTTTGCCTGAGCGCTTTCCCTTTCCCTTTCGGGAATCCAGACGGCAGGAAGTCCGAAGGCCGGTTCCTTCGTCTGAATGCCTCTGAGTTTTATTCCCTCCTCCTCAACGGTAATGGCCAGACAGTATCCCGGCATCAGTTCCCCTTTTGCCACTTCCACACCCTTGATGCTGACAGAGTAATCGTTGGGCTTGAGCCGCAGATTGTCCCTTATATGTATGGCGGGCATTACAAATCCCATATCCAGCGCCAATTGGCGCCGCATGGCCTTTATTCTCTGCAGAAGCTCCCCTCCCTGAGACGCGTCTACCAGCGGTATCAATCCGTATCCTACTTCCAGCCCCATCAAATCGGGAGGTGCAACCACTTCTTCCGCCTCTGCCGGAGCTGGGGGAGGCAATGCCGCCTCTGCTTCCTCGACCTTTAGAGATGTCTTGAAAAGCTGGTAGGAGAGAAATCCAAACAGGGCTGCCATGAGAAAGAATGAAAACTTCGGCATGCCGGGAATAAGGGCAAAGGTAAAAATAATGGCGGATGCGATACCGATAGACCTGGGTTGCGAAAACAGTTGCTTTTTAACATCCTCTCCGAGATCAGAGGAGGCAGCAGTCCTCGATACAAGCATGCCTACCGAAGTCGAGACGACAAGGGCCGGCACCTGGGTTACAAGCCCGTCACCAACCGTCAAAATCGTATATGTCCTAGCGGCGGTAGCCAAATCCATACCCTGCTGAAGAACACCGACAATCAAACCACCGATGATATTGACCAGCAGGATGATGATTCCGGCCATGGCTTCTCCACTGATGAACTTGCTGGCGCCGTCCATGGCTCCATAGAAATTGGCCTCGTCGGAGATTTCCTTCCTGCGGCTGCGCGCCTCATTTTCCGTGATCAGGCCTGAATTGAGATCGGCATCTATGGCCATCTGCTTGCCCGGCATGGCATCAAGGGTAAATCTGGCCGCTACTTCCGCAATCCTTGTTGCACCCTTGACGATGACCGTGAGGTTGATCAAAACGAGAACGCAGAATATGACAATACCGACCGCATAGTTTCCCCCTACAACAAACGTCCCGAAGGCCTGTATGACCTTGCCGGCGGCTCCTGTACCCTCTTTGCCGTGAAGAAGAATCAGACGGGCGGAGGCAACATTGAGCGACAACCTTAAAAGGGTGCTGCCCAGCAATACGGACGGGAAAACAGAAAAGTCCAGCGGTTTCATGACATACATGGACATCGTCAGAATAATGACGGAAAGCGTAATATTGAAGGCAAGAAGCAGATCGAGCAGGAGTGGAGGCAGGGGAATAATCAGAACCATCAGTATGCCGACCACCGCAGCGCCCAGCATAGCGCTGCTGCTTTGCGTCATACCGGCCAGGAATCCGCCTTTCAAACTTTTATCCGCCATGGAAAATCCTTAGTATTCGTAAGCTTCTTTCTGTTTCAGACCATATACATAGGCAAGTATCTCAGCGACCGCCCGATAGAGATTCTCCGGAATCTCTTCATCTATATCGACCATTTTATTCAATAGTTGTGCCACAGGCTTATTCTCGATAACAGGTACGGAATTTTCTCTCGCTATCTCTTTTATCCTCTCGGCAATCAGTCCTTCGCCCTTGGCGACCACCATGGGGGCAAACATCTTTTCCTGATCATAGCTGAGAGCGACGGCAATATGCGTGGGGTTGGTAATGACGACATCGGCCTTGGGAACGGCCGCCATCATCCTTCTTCTTGCCGCCTGACGCTGCAGTCCTCTTATTCTGCCCCTGACCTGCGGGTCTCCCTCCATCTGTTTGTGTTCATCCTTCACCTCCTGCTTGGTCATTTTCAGGCTTTCCTCATACTGCCATTTACGAAAGGCATAATCGAGTATGGCCAGCAGAACCAGTACCCAGCAGGTATTAATGATTATTTTAAAAGAAACCTGACCGATGTATGTCAATATGCCCCATACACTCTGATCGATAAGAGGCAGTACGTTTTCCACCTCCCCTTTCACCACCAGATAAACGACAAATCCGACAATCATGATTTTGGCCATACTTTGAAACAGTTGAACCAGCGACTGGAGAGAAATGAGCCCTTGAATTCCTTTAAAAGGATTGAGCTTTGAAAGTTGAGGTTTTATGGCTTCCGGAGAAAACTTGAGACCGATCTGAAGGAAATTTGCAAGAAACCCCGCAACCCCAAGAATAACAAGCAGCGGCATGAGAATAATGAAACTCTTCACAACATATTCGCTCAGCAACCCCGGTATATTGTTGACACTGATCGGCGTCTGCCCTGCAGTCCTGAAAGTTTCTTTCATCAGTTCCATGATGCTCAGCAGCATCCCATTTGCGCCGAAATGGAAGTAGACGAGGGCGGCAATAAGAATGGCTGCGGAGGTGACCTCCATACTCTTGGCCACCTGGCCTTTTTTCCTGGCCTCATCTCTTTTCTTCGGGGTTGCCTTCTCTGTCTTCGACGGGTCTTTAAACATAAATGCATTATCCGTTTGATGACAATATGCGTCAAAAAGCCATCACTGTTTTCTCCCGGAGAACAAGTCTTCCGGCTTCTGACTCCTTAACTCTTAATCCTCACACCTTACGCCTCACCCCTCACGGCATACTTCTCACTCATTATTTCTGTCGTCAGCTACATTAATCGCAACAGGGAAACAATTTTCCCTTCAAACTGAACGCAGTACTGTTCCACTACCCTGAGGAAAATGGGCATCGACAGGCCGAGAAAGATCAAACCCGCTGCAATCTGTATGGGAAAGCCGACTATCAATATGTTTATCTGCGGCACTGTCCTGGCTATAATGGCCATTCCCAGTTGCGTAAAGAGCAGCACTGCCGCCACCGGGGCACTCGCCTTTACAGCGATAATAAATACATCCTTCGATAACTCCAGGATGAACTGCATTAGCGGTCCGGAAAAATGAAACCCGAAGGGCGCCAGTAGTCTGTAGCTGTCTGCCATGGCGGCAATAAATATATGATGGCCGTTAATAGCCAGAAAAACCAGCATCGCCATGAGATACTGCATCTCAGCGACAACAGAAACCCTCAAATCACTCATGGGATCAAGAACATTGGCCATGGAAAATCCCATCTGGATACCGATCAACTCACCGGCAAACTGTATCCCGGTAAAAACAAACCTGGCGGTAAAACCGATGATCAGACCTATCATCACCTCACCGGCCATCTGCAAGACAAGAGGGATGAGATCCGTACTGATCGCCGGTATCTGCTTACTGACAAAGGGGAATATCAAAAAAGCCAGGATCAGGGATAGCCCTGCCTTGACCCTGACCGGCACAGATCGGTGGCCGATAACGGGTATAGTCACGATCATCGCGCTGACTCTGAGCAGCACCAGAATGAACGGTTGAATAAGATCAGGAGTAAAAAGCGGTAAGTTCATCATGATACTCCGTCGCAACAGCTTTAGTCTCTGATTATCCCTGTAGGTAAGTGGACAGGAGACATAATCTACTTCACATAGGTCGGTATATTTGAGAACAGGCTGTGCGCAAATGTCAGCAGGATATTGATCATCCACGGCAGAGCAGCCACCAGTGCGATAAAGCATGCAACAATCTTGGGAATGAAGGTAAGGGTCATTTCCTGTATTTGCGTAACGGCCTGGAACAGACTGATCAGGATACCCACGACAAGCCCTACCAGCAGCACGGGTGCAGAAACAAGAAGCGTCACTTTAATAGTTTCCGCCATTATACCGACTACAAAATCCGTTGTCATCAGCGCCTCTCTTATCAATGAAAACTTTGCACCAAAGAACCGATTATCAGATACCAGCCGTCAACAAGCACAAAAAGAAGAAGCTTAAACGGCAAACTCACCATCATCGGCGGGAGCATCATCATTCCCATCGAGAGCAGAATACTCGACACAACCATGTCGATGACGAAAAAAGGAAGAAAGACCATGAATCCTATTTGAAATGCCGTTTTCAGCTCGCTGATGATGAAGGAAGGAATCAACACAGACATGGAAATATCCGCGGGCTTCTCCGGCCTTTTCTCCTTGGAAATCTTGACAAAAAGCGCCAGGTCCTTTTCCCTTGTCTGCTTCATCATGAACTCCTTGACAGGAACCATGGCAAGGGTAAAAGCCTGTTCACCCGATATCTGTTCGCTGTAGTACGGCTTCAGGGCATCATTGTTCACCTTCTGCCATACAGGCGACATGATAAACATTGTTAGAAAAAGGGAAAGGCCGACAATGACCTGGTTAGGAGGCATCGAGGTCGTTCCCATCGCCTGCCGTAACAAGCCCATAACTATGATGATACGTGTAAACGATGTCATCATCAGCAGTATTGACGGAGCAAGGGTCAGCACCGTCAATATGAACAGAAGCTGGATCACACCCGCTGTTTTTCCCGGAGAGTCCGCGCTGCCGCCGACATTCAGGCTGATGTTGGGCAGAGACAAAGGATCGGCAGCGAACACAGGCAAAGTCACAATAAGAAATATGGCAGCGGCAATAGTTGCCGCAACGGCATATTTGAGAGTTCCTGTCGGCAGCCGGCAAATCATTTCTGCTTTTCCCTTCCGGCAAATCTCATCGTTCTCAGCGAATCCTTGTAACGCATGAACTGATCCATGATGGAGGGCATGATCGGCGCCTGCTGGTCCTTGGGCTCCTTGATCTTCTGCCTGGCCCCCGGATCGGATATGGTGGTCAATACGGACATCTGGTTATTGGAAATCCCCAGCACGATAAGCTCCCCGAGAACATCGACCAGCATGATGCTGCTTTTCGGTCCCAGATAGCGCGTTGCAACAACATTGATCATTGCACTTTCGTCGACTGTCGCAACCGATCTGCCAAGAAATTTCCTGAAAAAATATGCCGCTGCAATCATGATTCCCAGCACAATCGACAGTGCAAAGATCATCTTCAAAAATGACGGCAGAAGCGTCGGCGTTTCCATAATTCCCCTCGATGAAGGCTGTATTTGTTATCTCAGTTTGTCCACTCTTTCCGCGGGCGAGACGATATCGGTCAGACGGACACCGAATTTCTCATTGATGACCACAACCTCGCCCCGGGCAATGAGCTTTTGGTTAATGAACACATCCATGGGCTCACCTGCCAGCTTCGTCAGTTCTATGACCGACCCCTGTCCAAGCTGAAGCAGTTCACTGATAAGCATGCGGTTCTTGCCCAGTTCGACGGTCAGGGTAAGAGGAATATCGAGGATAAAATCCAGTTCCATCGATCCCGTCTTGGGAGGAGCCTTCTTTATCTCTCCGAAACTTGCCTCGCTGACTTCCACTTTAGGAACCGGGTGGCTTGATTTTTCGAGATCTTCCTTAACGTCATCCCAGCCGATTTCTTCATCCGGTTTCTGCTCAGGTGCAGCAGGCGGAGCATCCTCCTGTTTAAGCTCATTTAACAAGGCGTCTAATTCACTCTGATCCATAATCAACCCCTTCTTTCCCTGTAATCACTTCACAAATCTGAATCGCCTGGTTTCCCTTGTATATCCCCGGATAGCCCTTGTACTTCGGCACACCTTCAATATATACGTTCAAAGGGTCTGAGGCATACTGCTCCAGGGGGATGACATCGCCCTTCTTCAATTTGATGACATCCCTGGCATCGATCTCCGCATTTCCCAGTTCAACAAGAATATCCACTTTTGACGTGATAAGGTTTTTCCGGAAGCGGTTGATCCATGCCTTGTCTACCTCCATCTGCTCGCTTTGAAAACCGGCCTGCAGTTTTTCTTTAATGGGTTCAAGCATGGAATAAGGAATACACATGGAGATAATGCCTGAAGAGTATTCGATCTCCACCTCGAAGTTTGCCACAACCACTACATCCGTCGGCGGCACAATCTGAATGAACTGGGGATTGATCTCCGATCTCTGATAGCTGATCTTGATGTCCTGCAGCGCTTTCCATGCCTTCTCCAGATCCTGCAAAGCATTAATGACGATTTTTTTGATAAGATTGCTTTCAATGGGCGTGAATTCCCTGCCCTCTATTTTAAACCCCTCCTTGCCCGATCCGCCAAACAGAATATCGACAAGGGTAAAAATGATTTTCGATTCGACAACGATAATGGCGTTTCCCCGAAGCGGATCCATCTTGAACAAATGAAGGCTTGTCGGAACGGGAAGCGTCTTCAGGAACTCTCCGAACTTAATCATGTCCACTGATACGGCGCTGACGCTGACAACCTTCCGGAGAATTGAAGAGAGGGTGGTTCTGAACATCCGGGCAAACTTTTCGTTGGTCATCTCGAGGGTCGGCATACGGCCCCGGATTATGCGGTCCTGGCTGGTAAGGTCATAAGCCATGATCTCGGAAGGGTCGCGTACCTCCTCGATCTCGGTCTCTATCTCACCACCGCTGATGCCTCTTAACAGGGCATCAACTTCATCCTGTGAAAGGATATGTGACATTGTCTGCTCCTCGCCTGTGCTACTGTATTACAAAATCCAGAAAGTAGACCTTGTCGATCTTGCCCTTTGTCAGGAAACTGTTGACCCGCATCTGTATCTCCTCCCGAAGGCGCTGTTTGCCGCCCTGCTCCATCAAATCCTTGTAGGATTTGGAAGACAGCAGATCGAGTATATTGTCCCTGATTTTCGGCTTTAATTGATCGAGCTCCGCAACCGTTGTCGGCTCAGCCACCTCCAGTTGAATCACGGCCTTGAGATAGCGCTGCCCTTCATTATCCTGCAGGTTAACGATGAAAGGCTCCATCGCCCAGAGCGCTCCAATGGGCGGTTTCTGGACGGCTGTATCTTTTTTTGCCGCGGTGACTTTCGCAAAATAAAAATAAGCTCCGGCGGCGACGCCGCCGATTAAAATTACCAGAACGCCGATAATAATGATCCATTTCATCATAGACCCCTTGGCTTTTGCCGGCTGCTCCTGCTCTGTCTTGTCTTCCTTTTCATCCTTTGCCATATGAGTACCTCTCCGTTGTTGATCAATCGATTGAAATACCGGACATTATAATCCATAAAAATTATATGCTTGTTTGAACAGCAAAGAGCATACCACAACGACTGTGCAGGAAATAAACGTTTTTTAGCTTATGATATTGAATGCTTACATAATGACACCGGGGAGGTTCCGGCAGGGAATGCTATGCGAAGATAATGTTTTTGACGGGCACCAAAATAACTTCTTTGACAAATTGTCAAAAGATTGACGATCGAAATAATAAACCCGTGTTACGCGATCGAACTTATAGATACCGGAAGAAGAGAAGATTATCCTGTTCAAAGGGGTTTTCAAGCGGCGAATCAAATATTTTTCTTGTGAAAAATATTCTGAGCCGCGGAAAGCCTCTTTGATCAGGATGCCAAAGGGAATTGCTTTTTTATTCTGTAATCCGGGATAAAGAAATCCCCTCCTATGATAGGAAGGGGATTTCTTAAGTATCGATTACATGTTTACTTTATAGCCATCAGTTCTGCCAGCATGGCATCGGCAGTCGTAATGACCTTGGCGTTTGCCTGATAAGCCCTCTGGGCGGCGATCATATTCATGAACTCCGTGGCGGTATCGGTATTGGATGTCTCCAATGTGGCGGACTGAAGCGAGCCGAGGCCTCCGGCTTCCGGATTGTTGGGAACCATCTGTCCTGAGGCGTATGATTCTGCAAAATAGTTGCCGACCTTGGCAAGCCCCTGCGCACACGGGAATCCAGCCAGAACGATCCTGGCGACATCCTGCGTCAGACCGTTGGTAAAAAACCCGCTGATGATGCCGGTGCTGGCAACGCTGAGGCTCTTCAGGCTTCCCGTGGGATTGCCGTTCGTATATAGACTGTTGGTTGTGGAGCCACCGGCATATTGGGTTAATTTGTAACTATTGGATGTGGTACCCGCCAGATCCCAAGTGATCGACAATGCATTAGCCCCATTGGTAAGAACAAACGGTGTTAAAGCCACATCTGCTACGGCTCCGCCATTGACTGTTGCAAGTGCTCCCGTTGCACCAAAAGTGAAGGTCGTCGTTGTTGTCGTAGCACTACCGGACAGGCTGGAAACTGCTGTCCACGCATTTGCGGCTGTTTTCGTATAGGTTTCAGTCAGTGTATGAGAGGCGCCAAGGGAATCATAAACGGTCATCGCCGTCTCGTAAGTACCACCTACTGCTGCATCGGCATTGAGATTTGCCCCTATGCTGACCGTTGTTGAAGCCGTCGGGTTTGAGGAAAGACCTCCCAATTGCAGATCCGTCAGTGTGGCGGCCTCTATTCCTCCGGTAATCATGTGCCCCTGCACCGTGTATCCTTTTGTATCCACAAGATACCCGTCCTTATCGATATGAAAGGCCCCGGATCTGGTATACAACTGCGTCCCTGAAGTGTCATTCACAATAAAGAAGCCCTCACCGTCAATAGCCAGATCTGTGTTCGAGGCAGTCGTTTCAAAGGAGCCCTGGGCGAAATCCGTATCCACCGCCTGTATCTGCACGCCCTGACCCGTCTGCGAGGACCCGCCGCCGGAGGTAAGGCTCTGATTGAGCATGCTGGCAAAATAGATATTGCCGGACTTGAATCCCAATGTATTTGTGTTGGCCAGATTGTTGCCCACAACATCCAGCATCTTGGATGCCGCCGCCAGACCTGTCGTTCCTATGGATAGAGCACTAGACATTTTGTTACCTCCTGTTCGTACTGTTGATGCTTTACTCTGCTGTTCTTATATTTAATTGCCGCCTGCCTTATATTGTTGTCGACCTCTTTACGGAAAGCACGCTGCTCATCGGTATATCCTGTCCGCCTACCGTAAGATAAATAACGTTGTTTTTAAACTTCACATCCGTGACTGTGCCGCTGATGATGCCCTGCGTGTTTATGCTGTTGCCGCTGGTGTCTGTAGCCGTCACATCAAATTTATAATCGCCTTTGGGCAGATCGGCGCAGTTCCATGTGATCGTGTTGACACCCTGTGACTGGCCGTTGAACTCAAGAGAGTCTATCTGCGAACCGCTCGCATCATAGATGTTTACCGTCACCTGCTTTGCGTTCTTTTCGAGATTATAGGTTATCTGAGCGGTATCCCCGCTTACCGTTACGGTGTTGCCGCCGCCGGCAGTCACTTGCTTGCCGATCAGGTCAATCGCCGTCGTGTTCGTCATGGCGGCCTGCGATGACGCCAGACTGGCAAGCTGCGTGCTCATGTTGGTTAACTGCTCTATGCTGGTGAACTGTGCCAGTTGCGCCGCGAAATCGGTGCCGTCGACAGGTTTGAGAGGATCCTGATTCTTGAGCTGTGCAAGCAGCATCTTCAGAAAATCATCCTTGCCCAATGCGCTGCTCTTAGTTTTTCCGGTGATGGTGTTTACATTAGACTGATCTACATAACTTACATTCATCATTTTCATTCACCTCGTATTCTTTTGAAGCAACACCTTTCATATTGCCCGTTAAATAATGACACTGATGAGTCTCGTGCCGCCGTCCACTGAAGAAATCACATTCAACGGGTACTCTTCGGTCTGCAAACTGTTGTCCTCATCCGTTTTTCCTGCCTGACGGCTGACGTTCCGGCCGTCTCTCCCCGGCGAAGAACCATTATGGGAGAAATTGAAGTCCCCTTGTCCGCCATTCTGGGTCTGCCATTGAATATTCAACCGCTCAACAGAAAGCCCCTGCTCCTTTAAGGCGGTTTTCAATTCATCAAGATTTGCTTGAAGGATCTGTTTGACTTCTCTGTTATCCGCCGTCATTGTTACCTCGACCCTGTTGTTTTTCACACGCACATCCATATCAAGAGTCCCCAATGACGGAGGATTAAGAGTCATCCTGACTCTGCCCGATCCCTTTTCCATAATCTGCCTGTTCTGAACAATCTGCTCGATCAGCTCCTGCGGCCTCAAATTCGGCAGATACGCCGTCCTGCCGGTTCCTTCATTGTTTCCGGCAAACAATGAAGTCTGCTTTTGATCCGCCGTCAGGCCGTTATTGAGGGAGAAGATATCATCATCCGGCATTTTTACCGTATTCATCACATCGGAGAAACCAGAAGCCGCACTGTCGTACATATCCGTTCCGTTGATAGTAAAACCCGTTTTGTTGTCGGCACTGAACATAGCGAACAGTTTCGACTGGTCGTCTCCCGTCTCCGCCATATTGAACTGTCCGTCATACATGCCGGAATTCCCTTTGGCTCCACCCTGCATGCTGAGCACTTCCTTATCGCGAACACCCTGACCTTTCAGTAAACCGGCCAGGTCTTTCTGAAAAGAATTTTGCAGTAAACCGTCGCCGGCAGACACTGTTACGTTTTTTATCTGAGAGAGTATCTGCTCTATCCTGCTGTCCTCAAGACCGCTTTTTTTCAACCAGGCGGTGAGGTTTTTCAGAAATTCCTGCTGTTTCCCGCTGTCGCTTTCTGATGTCAGCAGCTTCTCAAGTTCCTCTAAAGTAAGCCCGTTCGCCCTGAGAAAATCCATAATCTGCGAGTTGGACGATTGGGAATTCTTTACAGCTCCGCTATCGTCTGTTTTGTCTTCCTGTGAACCTGCTGCCGCATTACATTCCTTCCTTGATGTATCCTTAAAAGAAGTACATTTGGGGAATGAACCGCTCTGGGCGTTTTCCGTGCTGTTCATGACGGAAAGGCTATGCTGCAGAACATTAAAGAAAATGGACATCACCTGCTGATCATCAGATGCAGAACCGGCTTCATCTTTCCTGCCCAATCTTTCCTGGCTGGAAGGCATCTCGGCGCGACTCTGTGCATTTGATGCAGCATTTACTCCAATATTGGCCGTTGTCATATCACCCGGTTCTCCATCAGTGTTTATCCGTTGCCAGAGCAATCGGCATGCCAGGACAAATTCATATATATATCAACCATGATTTCATGTACTTAAATGACACGGCATGTTGGCGGGCTGGTGAAGGTGGGAAAAATTTTCCCGCCTTTATAACCGATGGCAAGAAAGAAAATACCGCCTGCCTCGAAGGAGGGAAATTCCTTTGACCAGGATAATATTCACTTATCAGACTATACGTTCTATTGCGTAATCCTTGTTTAAACAAAGGATACAGGCGCCCGGCAAATTTAAATGCGGTGCCAGCCTTTTCGGTTGACAAAAGTCGGCCCGTAAGGTTATCAATTTACTAAATCTGAATCCAGAGCAAACGGGAGGATTACGGTAAGATGATGGACGTAAAGTATATTAACCCTTTTCTTGAAGCTACGGAAGAGGTGCTGAAAACCATGGCTTTTTTAACGCCTTCGCCCGGCAAGCCATATATTCATATAAAGGGCGAACCGGCCTACGGAGACGTGTCCGGCATCATTGGACTGTCAGGCCAGGCAAGGGGTTCACTGGCACTGAGTTTCAAGGAATCATGTATCTTTGTGATTATCTCCAATATGCTTGGCGAAACCTACAAGGAAATAAACAATGAAGTGGCCGACGCCGTCGGCGAACTTACCAATATGATCTCAGGCGTGGCAAGGCAAAAACTGGAGGGTAAAGGTCTGAAGGTGACGGCGGCCATTCCTACCGTAATAGTCGGCAAAAACCACACTATTCAGCATATCCTGGCAGGGCCGAGCGTGATCATTCCTTTTCATATCGGGGAAAATACGTTTGTTATTGATGTGTGTGTTGCAACAGAAGGTTCCTGAAAATTATCCCAGATTATGCGATAAAAATTTAATACGCTTTGGCATCCTGCTCAAAGAGGCTTTCCGCGGCTCAGAATATTTTTCACAAGAAAAATATTTGATTCGCCGCTTGAAAACCCCTTTGACCAGGATAATATCCAGTTTTCCAAGTGCCTATACGTTCTATTGCATAATCCGGGATTATTGCTGCGCGGGTTTTTCCTCCGGTGCGAACCTTCCGGATCGTGTAATTTCTCTGGTGATTTCGACGGCCTTCTGAGGATTTATGTATCCCCAGATGATGCCGGCCTTATCACGCTTCATGTTCATAGTGATGGCGGCTGCCGTTCTGACATCCATTCTTTCCAGCATAGCCCCTGCTTTTTCCGGAGGTGTCGATTCATAGACCTTTGCCAGATCCTTGAATTTCTTGTTGCTCACTGTTTTGTCCGCCTCCAGTTTGGCCGTCATCTGCTCTTCAAGTTTTCTCAGCACGTCTATCTTGTCCGTTATTTCTTTTTTGAGCGCCTGCAGCTTCTGCTCTTCAGCCCTTACCGCCGCTTCACGGCTTTCCAGTTCCGCGCTTCTTTTTTGCAGTGAGCTCACCAGATCTCTTTCCTGTTTAAGTGCATCCACTGCCGCATCCCTTTGGGGCGGATTGCCGGTTTCCTTTCCGGATGACTGAGCCATCGCGACCGACAGAAAAGACGCTCCGCTGTTTTCTATCTGCTGCAAGAAACCTCCGACGGCGGATATCTTCGCCAGAAAAAGCAACACAATTAAAACCTGAACAACAGCTATAGTCTTTTTCATGCCTGTCTCCTGCCGTATGCCTGAATAGAGATTTCATCCAGGGCTTTTCTCTCCAGCATTTCTATATTTTCTTCATATTCAACAAACTGGCGTTCTTTCAAGTTCTCCATAATCTTTCTTTTCTTTACGGCTTCGAGAAGCTCTTCTCTCTTCTCCTCCATCTTTTTGGAAAGCTCATCTACCGCCATTTGCTGATACTCTACTCGTCCCTTCAGGTAGTTGATATATGCACTATGCATGCCAATATCATAAGCCGTCACCTCACGATTCATCATCTCCTGCATATCCCGAATCCATGAATGCCTTTCCTTCTTCAGAGCATCGAGGATCGATATCCCCTTCTCCAGATCACGTTTTTTTTCAGAAAACTCGCGGAGCAGCTTTTCTTCGAAAGCTATTCTCGTATCGAGAACCGGTTGCAGTCTGAACCTGAACATTTCGCCATGCCTCCTGAGGCTAGGAGATCATCATCAGTTGAACAGCGCCAAAAGCTGCTTGCGCGAGCTCTCGAAATCCACCTTTTCATCGATGCCCTGCTTAAGATAGGCATTGACTTTGTCGTTCATTTTAATCGCGAAGTCTATCTCCGGATTACTCCCCTTGACATATGCGCCTATATTGATCAGATCTTCAGCTCTCTTATAGGTGGCGACCACATTAAGCAAATTATTTGCATTGAATTTATGTTCCTGATCAACGATATCTATCATCACCCTGCTGATGCTGTCCAGCACGTCCACCGCCGGATAATGGTTTTGGTTGGCCAGGCGCCTGGAGAGGGCTATGTGCCCGTCAAGTATTGCCCGCGTTGCATCCGAAACCGGCTCCGTAAGATCGTCCCCCTCGACAAGCACGGTATACAAACCTGTTATGCTGCCCTTCTTCTCCAGTGTACCCGCTCTTTCCAGCAGTTTCGGCAGAAGAGAAAATACCGAAGGCGTATAACCTTTGGTCGCCGGCGGTTCGCCGACCGATAAACCGACTTCGCGCTGCGCCATCGCAAATCTGGTCAGGGAATCCACCATCAGCAGTACATCCTTTTTCTGATCACGGAAATATTCTGATATAGAAGTGGCTACATAAGCCGCTCTCATTCTGATAAGAGGATGCCTGTCCGAGGCCGACACGACAACCACAGACCTGGCCACGCCTTCCGTGCCCAGGTTCTTTTCAAGGAACTCTCTGACTTCTCTTCCTCTTTCACCAATCAGCCCTATCACATTTACATCGGCGTTGGTGTTTTTTGCCATCATGCCCAAAAGGATGCTTTTACCGACACCGGAACCTGCGTAAATGCCCATTCTCTGGCCTTTACCGCAACTGAACAGGCCGTTGATCACCCGGATGCCCAGATCCATGGGCCGGCTGATGGGATCTCTTGCCAGAGGATTGATCGGTTCTGCATAAAGAGGATATTCAGCATCCCATTCAATGGGCCCTTTTCCATCTATGGGATTGCCTAAACCATCGATTACCCGTCCCAGGAGTTGAGGACCAACCTTCACCGAGGCCTTTTTCCCAAAGGAAAGAATCTTGCAGCCGGGCCCCAGCCCCTGCAGGGTTTCCAGGGGCATCAAAAGCACCTTGCCTTTTCTGAAACCGACCACCTCGGAGATCACCGGTCTTTCATTGTGTTCATCTCCATGCGGGAAAATGCTGCACATATCTCCGATCGACGCCACCGGTCCGTGTCCCTCAACGACGAGCCCTACTATTTCGCTCACCTTCCCGTAAACCGTAATGGGGTTAATGGCGGCAAGTGTTTTTCGGTATTTTTTTAAATTAACGGGCATTGCTATATCTTTTCCCCCGTCAACCGATGTCTGACCTCTTTGAACTGCTTGTCGATGCGGGCATCAACTTCACCAAACAGAGACTCCACAACAACGCCCCCTTGCCTGATCCCTGCATCCTCTTCAAAAACGACATTCTTGATGCCGTCAATGCTCTGCAGAAAATCAGTCTTTATCTCCATCATATAATTGAAGTCGGCCGGGTTGAGTCTTATCTTCAGACCGTCTTTGTCCACGATGCTTTTAATGGCATCCTTCATGACCGATTGGATTACATCCCTGTTGGTCGTAATCTCCTGATGAACAACCTTCTCCGCAATACCAAAGGCGAGATCGAGCATCTCTCCTTCTGCCTTTTCCATGATTCCTTTTTTATAAACGCCGATTTCCTTCACCAATTCCGTGACAGTCTGGACCAGTTTAAGGGCCTCTTTTTTCTGCTTTTCCACTCCTTCCTTGTAGCCCCTGTCATATCCGGCCTTGTAGGATTCATCCTTAACCTGCGCTATTTTTTCCCTCATTTCCCTGCGGGTTTTTTCGGCGCTGGTCATCTTCTCTTCTGCGGGAAGACCGTCCTCATCCGTCGATTCGTATTTCGCCCTGACAAATTGCGCCCTGGCCGCCTTCCCCTGATCCACAAGGATGACATTCTCCGATTTTATTATCTTGCTTCTCTTAGACGAATTCATCTCCGGACTCTCCACCGCGGGAGAGCATGATCTTGCCCTCCGACTCCAGTCTTTTTGTCGTTTCCACTATATTACGCTGACTGGATTCAACCTCCGACAGCCTGACCGGCGGCATCATTTCAATATCTTCCTTGAGCATTTCCGCGCCGCGTTTGGACATGTTCTTGTAAATCTTCAGCCTGCCGACCTCGTCGACAACCTTGAGCGCCCTGGCAAGGTCTTCTGTACTGACCTCGCGCAGCAGTTCCTGAATGCTCTTATCATCAAGCTTCAGCACATCTTCAAAATTAAACATCAGATTTCTTATCTGGGAGGCAAGTTCAGGATCTGAATCCTCAATTGATGACATAATTGCCGTCTCATTCGCACGGCTCATGCTGTTCAGTATTTCCGCAATCATGCGGACACCGCCCAGTTGCTGATCTGACGTACCGCCAACGAGTATCTGTTTTTCAAGAGTCTTTGCCACCTCCTCGATGAACTCATAGGGAACGCTTTTGAGAGTGGCCATTCTCCTGGTAATTTCGTATTGCATGGCAGGGGAGAAATTTTCGAGAATCTCTGCGGCCTGGGTGGATTTGAGGTGCGCCAGAATCAGCGCTATCGTCTGGGGGTGCTCCGTCCTGGTAAAATCCATGAGCACCTTGGGATCGACATCCCTCAGCTTATCTATTATCGGATTGTCCATAGCGGCGCCGCTGTCTGAGAATATCTCCTGTGCCTCATTCTCACCCAGCGCCTTTGATACTATCTTCTTTGTGAACCCTTCATGAACGCTTAAGGCGTTGCCTCTTTCCTTGGCAAGCGCAATAAACTCCTTGGCAATGGCGTTTATCGTATCACCCGGGACAGTCTTGATACGATTCATAAACCTGGTAACCCTTCTGATCTCAGAGGGCTTGAAGTTTTTCAGCACTTCCGCTGCCAGGTCTTCGCCAAGAAGCAGCAGCATGATTGCCGCTTTTTCCTCACTGGTCATATAATACTCTCACCCGTGGCAATGCCGACAGACCGGCATCTGATTTTATTCCAGATTACGCAACAAGAAAAGTAATACCCTTTAGCATCCTGGTCAAAAAGGCTTTCCGCGGCTCAGAATATTTTTCACAAGAAAA
>CAZLFA010000012.1:0-76557 GCA_964558665.1 uncultured Syntrophaceae bacterium | reverse complement strand
GTAGATCAACTGATAGGTCAACTGATGCCTCCGCTGCGGAAAAATCAGGTGTTTTATCCGCAGCCGGAAAGGACGGAAGCGATGCCCGATTTCAGGGCGTTTCCGGGGGGCAAATTAACAGGGTTTTTTCCGCACCCTATGTAAGAAGGAATAATGTATCTTCAGTAAAAAACTGCTAGCCACACCGTATTCTGATCAGGATCTGTAGATTCCACACGATGACGAACATGTTTATCAATGTGAATAAAATCTCCGGGATTCAGTGTAACAGGTTCAGGCTGATTATCGAAACGCAAAACAGCATGTCCCTTAATAAGCACAACCCATTCGTTGTCATCCTGGTCATACCAGAAACCCTCTGGTGAGCATTGGCCGTGTGAGATTATTCTCTCTATTCGGAAATGAGGTGACTGAAGGATAACTTCCGTCAATTCTTCTTTCATTATGGTAGGAATATCAGCAAAAATATTTCCCATGATTTAATCAGCATTCTCATTTAATCTCTTTGAAAAATCCTATTTTATCCAATTCTTGCCACCACTTTGGAGTTTCTAATACTTTTTCTGTGGTTCCACGTTTAATAAGGTTTTTTCTATCTCTAAATAATCCTCCTGCAGTCCTTGGATTCAACGGCCTTGATATGGCAGCAGACCATACCAGTTCCAACAAATCAACATCCTTTAGCAAGGATTGGCAATCTTCGCGAGGAAAAGAGCTTTCGTTACCATAAGCACCGTGGCAAAGCATTCTGAAATATGTGAGAAAATTTATTTGAATCCCAACATTCTCACGGGCTTTTAGGGAAATATCTTTTAGTTTTTTTCTGTATTCTGGTTTTGTGTGAAAAATACTTGCTCTTGAAAAGAGAAACTTTTTTCCTTTAGTATGTATGTTTACCGCCCAAAAACTTTCCAGACCATTTGATTCTTCAAATGCATCGATAAATAAATCAGATGCATTTTTTTCTATTATGCTGAGAATATCCTTGATTAATGAATTGAATTCATTTGATTTTTTATCAAACATAAGATCAGTATCAAATTCATGTGATTCTAGTATCTCTAATTGTAATAACCTCGGCATACTTGTAACGATGTCTTTTAATAGTTCGCGCTCTTTTTGACGTAGAAACTTATAATAATGGAATGTTTCAAAGTGTGCCCAATTCCCAAAGTGTTTAAATAAGTCAGACCAAACGTCTATAGAAAGAATGGCATTACTGAAGCCGCCTAATTCTATTGTAATTACTTTTAGAATATCAGTCAAAAAAATCACACGTTTAAGACCGCTTAATAATTCGTCTTGGGTTTCAAGATCTACTGAATAACTGAGCAAATCTTGGCGAATTGAAATTATACATTGAACCAGGGTAGTGGCAGTTTTTTTATTAAATCCCCCATATGCTTTTAGTTGATCAATTAATCTTCCCTTAATTTTACTTGATTTTGCATCTTCTAAAAAATTCAAAAGTTTTTCGATTTCATTAAAAGTAAAAACTGGCGGAATATCGCAAAGCGTCATTAGTTTGGGTAAACGATACTTTCCTTTAACAAAACTGTCACGATTTCTAATAGCTTGGCAAATGGACATATACCTTACCTTATCTAGTTCGCTATTAGGCGCGTACTTTATCTCTGGTGTCTTTTCAACTTCATTGTTTTGATCGCTTTTCTTGTGAGACCCCATGTGATCTCTTATGTAGCTGGATTCAATGCTAGCCAATGCTTCTTCGTCCTCTATTAACAGTCTGCTTTCCTTTGGAAATTCAAATCGTAACAATAGGCACAAATACAGTGTTCTCAAATCTATCTCTTCATCATTGAAACGTGATAAAACACCGTAAAGACTTGCTATATAGCGCAAATAAAGTTTAAGCTTACGTGGATTACTGTTTAAAATAGGTGCTATATTCTCTATAGTTTTTTTTGAAATCTTTGTTTCAAACGAATTTATTAGAGCTTTCGCATAATCACTTCGTTCCTGTGGAGACGGAACTGGAATATATTTGGGAAGTTCGATAATTTTTTCCAAAAATTGACTCGGTTCACCCCACCCTTGATGAACATTTTTGAGACCTTGCCGCAGCATGTCGGGATCTAGTGCCATGACATAGAAATAATTGGGACAATCTAAAGCCTCTCTCAATGTTAGCAATAGATCTGGGACTAATTCAGGCTTTACTCTATCTAAATCATCTACAAAAATTACCAATTTCCTATTTTTTAGTTCCTTCTCTATGGATGCTATAATGAACTGTGTTTGATTTGCTTCTTTTTTATGAGAGTATTTTTCTAGCGTTGATCCTATAAGACTATCAAGCAATTTTAATCTGATATCTGAACCGCTTGCATCACGCAAATCTTTTATTAGTTTTGCTCCTTTGGATGCAAAAGCCGAACTCTTCATATTAATTTTCAATTTACTGGTTATTTCAAGAATAAGGTAATCTAAAATTTCTTCCCTATTTGAAAAAACCCATGGTGTTACCCAAATACATATGTGACGATTTTTTTCTAGTTCATGCGCTATTAATCTTAATATAGATGTTTTCCCTTCACCCCAACTTCCATAGATACCAATTCTTAAAGATCCTCTGTCAGGCGTGTGAATTATTTGATCAGCAATACTTTTTGAAAAAGGAGAACGACTTAGAGTATCTTCATCAGGAATTTCTATGGGTCTATCCGAAGCAACTATTTTCATAATACCCTCTTGGCTAACAAAAAATTTCTATCCGGATTGGGGTTACCGGTAAATGGCCGCAGCAGCTTTTTAGGGTCAGCTTTTCGTTAAACAAGCAATGGATAAACCATAATCAGAGGTAATCTACAGGTTCTGATTATTTGCTCTAAACCATCAAACCCTTATTTTCTTATATCTCCTGAAATACAATTCCAAGGTAAGGATTCATAAAAGGTCCTCACCACCTCAAACATTTTATCAAAAGGAGGTAACTCTCCAGATATTTCGTCTGCAAGAGTTGTGTATTCGCGCGCCGATCTGGCTATTACATCCTTATCCTGTAAAGAATATTGATCGACGATCAATTCTCTTGATCCTGCTTTTAACAGTAGTGAATTTAAAATGACATTCTTAATGTCCCCAGCGTTAAGGAACCCCTTATCTAAGAGGGAATATATGTCGTAAGCGTCTTGCCGCCGGCTTCTGTTACGAACCTTTTGTTGTATCATCGCCCTGTATTTCTCAGCCACCTGATCCGCAAGGCTATATACTCGCACTTGCCCTCCGTCGGACAATTGAACAGTATCGACCTGGAGATTGTGTTCATTAAAGTTAAAGTCTATTTCGATAACATTAGGTCCCTGGCCTTTCATTAGTCGTTTATGTCCGTTTGTTCCTTTTTGCGCATATCCCATAGTCATCGCTAAGCTTTGGAAATTTTTATCGGGTCCAGGGGGCTCCAATCTACGTGACTGTATCCTGCAGTCCATACCATAGGGAAGCGCTTCGCAAGACTCAACCAAGGAATCGTCCAACTGCTTAACAAATGAATCTATATCGAAATCGTTTATATGATCAGTTGTCACAAAATCTATATCTTGAGTGTGTCTGATCCCTCTAAATATGATTGACAATAGAAGACCTCCGTGCAAGGTCATCTTCTCATGGAGGACAGGAGAATTAGAAATAGCATGTATCAGGACGTGTATAGCCTGTCGGAAAGCAGGACTCATAGAAGGAGCCCCAGACTTTACCCAAGTAGAAAGATCAATAGTATCCAATATCACTCCACATTAAGAGAGATCCACCAACGCTCGTCGTAGGTCTCTCTGTACGGATTATTCGGATCCAGTTTTCTGGATCCACCTCTTTGCACGCATTTGATCCATGCCTCTATCTTCGGGTCACTTATATCACACAGTTTTTCCAATAGATAACCAGCCCGGACTTTTTCTATCGCGTTGCCATGACGATCGACTTCATCTATGATTAAACGTCGGTAACGTTCTCCGTGCTCTTTGTACACATCCATAATGTGTCGCATGCCCCCGCAATAGGTTGGTTCCCTCAGCATGTCAAGAAATGTGCGACCAATGGTTGAAACTCTAAGTTTTCTACCTTCGACATGTTTGAATGCTCCGCGGTGTAGGCTGGCATATCTGTTTATTTTTGTATTATTTACACTGCTAAAGCTAATGCGGACCAATATCGGGAGATTGTATTGTATATAATCCACACTCATATCACCCAAATCTCGCATCATCTTTTCACTCGCATATTTCTTCCACGATTTAGGATCTGGCGTCGAGATAAATAATATTTTAGGCAATCTATTTGTGAGCCCATGATATTCCATGGCACTGAGGTGCGAAACATATGAAAACGGATCCACTGAACATACAACATCCGCCACATCGTCAGGTTTGTTGCCCACGAGCTGATAAACCCTACCCTCGGGGAAATTCTTATGCTCGCTGATAATGCTCGTCATAATCAAAGGATTAACAAAATTATTAGAGAAGTTTTGGCGTGATACGTTTCTGAATGGAAATTTAGAACCATGCGATTTTTTATCAATATACAGACGGTAGATATGCTGATAGAGCTCGTAATCAGTAATAACTGGTTGAGGCAATTCGCGCAAGAATCTTGATAGTTCAGACTGTATATTAATCATAATAATCCTTTGAAGAATATGTGATATACGTCCTTAGGACGTATATCACATATTCTCTAGGACGTCAATTAAATAATGTTTGTTAAAGCTGGAAATAAAAAAAGAATCATCTAGTGCATATATGTTATACGTCCTTAGGACGTATAACATATATGCAAATAATTGTCAATAAATTTATTGGACGCAACCTTAGCTGATCCAGTATCTGAATTTTTTGATAGTGAATTGTTACCATATTGGTTACCACTTTTCCCGAAGGCATCAAGAATATTGAACTATTAATATCACTGGGACTCAAAATCCCCCAATCTTGCTGCCCCTTGTAAAGATGGGTAGCGGTGACCTCCGGTTAAACATAAAATAAAGCCGTTCAAATTCTTCCAACGTGGAAACTGTGAAAGCCTCATAAATTGACTAGCAAATACAAGTTGAGTTTTTCGTGATCCAGATATATCACGGAATTCAGATTGTAAGGTGGCATTTTCGGGGGAGGATCGGTCTTGGGGGGGCTTCCTGTAAGAGGGTGTGCCATGCATTCTGGAGGGGCGCTTGCTTTCAAACGGCATTCATTTTTTCGATCCTGCCAATTTTGCCATATTTTACCTACTTGGCTTTTGGTCTTTCTTATGAAGGAATACCGGTTGGCGTAATCTCTATTATGTTGATTTATCAATGCAAATTTCTCTTTACATTCTTCCTGAAATGTTGAAAAGTGAACAAAATTTCGGGGAAAACCAACTTGGTATATTTATTGTGGGGCAATGAATACATGAGCATTCACTATATCCTCACCGAGCTCCGCGGAAAAAATGTCCGAACAGAAACATGTTCAAAGGAAGCAAATGTCCCGATTAACTGATCTCATTGCAAAGGCGAAGGCCGAAGACCCTCAGTTCGGCGCTGACCTGGAGCGCGAGTTTCGGGCGCTGTCTTCACGCCTTTCATTCGGTTTGAATTTCGAGCGCCATAAGCCGGAAGCGGTGGAATTGCCGAAGCGTCCGGTACGCCGGGGCGACAAAGTTCGGGTGCTGCCACCACGCGGCTCGACCACCAAGGGTGACCAGCGGCTTTGGCAGGTAAAGGCCATACATAAGCTCAAGAATGAGGCTAATCTGGAGTTACCCGACTCAGAAGAGCCTGAAGCCCAGACCGTTGTGTTGGACGACTTGGTCGTCGTCGCGGAGTTTGGAGACACGATCTATCCGGGACTCATTCCCACTGGGAAAGTCTTTCGTGGCGGTGGCAAGCCATGGCACACCGTGATTAATGGCGAAAACTACCATGTCCTGAAAGCCCTGACCTGGACGCACCGAGGCAAAGTGGACGCCATCTACATTGACCCACCCTACAACACGGGCGCGAAGGATTGGAAATACAACAACGATTATGTCGAAGGCGAGGACCTGTATCGTCACAGTAAGTGGTTGGCGATGATGGAGCGACGCTTGCTCGTCGCGAAGGAGTTGCTGAATACGGCTGACTCGGTGCTGATCGTCACGATCGATGAGAAAGAATATTTGCGGCTGGGGTTGCTGCTGGAGCAGGTGTTTCCTGATGCTCGAATTCAGATGATAACCTCTCTTATCAATCCGAAGGGCGTTGCGCGAGGGCAAGAGTTCTATCGCGTCGATGAATACATTTTCTTCGTTTGCTTTGGCTTAGCCTCAATCACCAAGACTCACGACCCAATGATTCTGACTGGAAAACGAAAAGATGCTGGTCAGAACGGTGATGCGGCCAAAGCAAAAAAAGTGCGCTGGGGAAATCTTCTGCGAAGCGGTACGGATGCCAAGCGGTCAGACCGTAAGAATCAGTTCTATCCGATTTACTTGGACGCGAAGACGGGTGCTCTGCATAGCATTGGCGAGCCGCTTCTCCCAGTAACCGCAAAGCGAGATGAGGTTATTCCCCCGAAGGGAACCTTGGCGGTTTGGCCCATCAGAAAAGATGGCTCAGAAGGCAGGTGGCAGGTGGGAAATCAGAGGTTGCGAGATTTGTTCAAGGATGGGTATGCCTCCATAGGTCGATTTAATGGAAGTGACCGGGTTTCATTTAGCTATGTCACAGATAATGTTTTCGATTTGATTGAGTCTGGTGAGGTTGTCATTGCAGAGCGTGATAAGCGCGGGGTATTTGTTCTCAAGTACTCAGATGATGTGGAAACATCTGATAACCCAAAAACAATGTGGAATAAGACTTCGCACAGTGCTAGTGAGTATGGCTCTACTTTACTCAGACATATGATGCCAGGTCGGAAATTTCCATTTCCGAAATCGCTCTACGCAGTCGAAGACGCCCTGCGCTTTTTCGTCTCAAGTAACCCCAATGCTATAGTGATAGACTTCTTCTCCGGCTCTGGAACGACCACCCATGCCGTGATGCGCCTCAACAAGCAGGATGGAGGCAGGCGTCAATGCATCAGTGTGACGAACAACGAAGTCGGCGCGAACGAACAAAATGCGCTTCGGGGACAAGGTTTGCGCCCCGGAGATCCTGAATGGGAAAATCTGGGCATCTGCGATTACATCACCAAGCCTCGCGTGGAAGCGGCCATCACCGGCAAAACACCGAAAGGCAAACCCATCAAGGGCGATTACAAGTTCATCGATGGATTTCCGATGGCAGACGGTTTTGAGGAAAACGCCGAGTTTTTCACCCTTACCTACGAAACGCCGCTGGCCGTCAGTTACCAGACCGCGTTTGCCCGCATTGCTCCGTTGCTGTGGTTGCGTGCTGGCAGCATGGGCCGCCGCATCGACAAACTACCTTCCAAAGGTTGGGATGTGGCGGATGCTTACGGCCTGCTGGTGGAGTTGGACAGGGCAACTGATT
The DNA here is from genome assembly GCA_964558665.1 of uncultured Syntrophaceae bacterium. Taxonomy (GTDB): domain Bacteria; phylum Desulfobacterota; class Syntrophia; order Syntrophales; family PHBD01; genus CAZLFA01. The sequence goes on along the minus strand of CAZLFA010000012.1, from coordinate 69,086 downwards.
TTCTCAAAGCCGTGCGCCAGACTAAAGTTCTGCGTATCGCCTATATCGTCACCGACGACGAGCGCCGCTTCCAGGCATTAGCGCGCCGCCTGTCCGAGGGGGTGGAGGCGATCCGGCTCTATGAATCCTACCTGACCAATTTCGCATTCGCCAATGGAGACGACGCATGAAGTTCACGCTGAAAGACTACCAGAAAGAAGCCGTCCTCGACGTGCTCGATAATTTGAGAAAGGCTCGCAAACGCTGGCGCGAGGATGCTGACCGCCACGCCTTTTCGCTCACCGCTGCCACCGGCGCGGGCAAAACGGTGATGGCTGCCGCCGTCTTTGAGGCTCTGTTTCACGGCGACGACGGCTTCAACTTCGACCGCGATCCAGGTGCGGTGGTGATCTGGTTCAGTGATGATCCATCGCTTAACGAACAGACCCGCTTCCGCCTGATGGAATCTTCCGACCGCCTGCGGCATACAGACTTGGTGGTGGTGGAAAACACCTTCAACCGCACGAAGTTCGATGCCGGGAAGATTTACTTCCTCAACACACAGAAGCTGGGCAAGAAGAGTCTGCTGGTGCGCGGATTCGATGGCGAAGAGGAGGATGGCACCTTCCCGGAAATGCGGCCCGACCTGCGGAGCTATACGATTTGGGACACTATCCGCAACACGATCGAGGACCCGGCGCTGTCGCTGTATTTCGTGCTAGACGAGGCGCACCGGGGCATGGGCACGCAGAATAGCGAGAAGTCCACCATCGTCAAACGCCTCATCAATGGCGAAAAAGGCGTGCCGGGCATTCCCGTGGTATGGGGCATTTCCGCCACGGTGGAGCGATTCAACAAGGCGATGGAAGTCGCAACAGGCCGTACCACCCTTCCTCCAGTTACTGTGGACGCCACGAGGGTGCAGGAATCGGGATTACTGAAAGACACCATCGTCCTGGATATTCCCGATGAGGCGACGGGAGATTTCGACACCGTGCTGGTGCGCCGAGCCACTGACAAGCTGAGCGAATCGACAAAGGAATGGGCAACCTATGCCGAGCAACAGGACAGCGATGAATCCGTTCTTCCCTTGATGGTGCTGCAGGTGCCGAACACGCCCAATCCCAAAGACATTGGGCGAGCACTGGAGACGATTTTTCAGCACTGGCCAGAATTGACAGAAACATCCGTGGCGCATGTGTTCGGTGAGCACACGACCCATACTTTCGGGAAGTATTCTGTCCCCTACATTCAGCCTCAGCGGGTGCAAGACGATACTTGGGTGCGAGTCTTGATCGCCAAAGACGCCATCAGCACTGGGTGGGACTGTCCGCGCGCGGAAGTGATGATTTCTTTTCGCTCGGCAAGCGATCAGACCTACATCGCACAGTTGCTTGGTCGGATGGTGCGCACCCCGCTGGCACGGCGCATCCCCGGCAACGACCGACTTAACTCTGTAGACTGTTTGTTGCCGAAGTTCGATAAGGAGACTGTGGAAGCGGTAGTTAAGGCGTTGCGTGAAGGTGGCGGAGATACACCACCGACAGGACGCATCCTTATCAACCCAAAGGAGATGAAACCGAACCCGACAGCACCGGAAACGGTCTGGGAAAAATTCGTTTCCCTCCCTTCGCAGACCCGACCCCAGCGCGGCGCGAAACCTGCGATTCGCTTGACCTCACTAGCGCATGAGTTGGCTTCAGATGGTCTGCTGCCTGGAGCGGGTGGCAAGGCCCACGCGGCGATGCATAAGGTGTTGGACGACTTCATTGACGAACGCGCCGAGGCTTTCGAAGAGAAGCGCAAGACTGTGATGACAGTGGAGGGCCGCACCATCATCGTTGACATGCGGAAGGGAGACACGAGCGATGCCAAATTCCAGGCTGAAGCCGATGACGTGGTGATTGGCGATGCCTATCGTCGCACGGCGCGGATCATTAGCCCGGACATTGGCCGCACCTATACCATGGAACGGGCAAAACGCCGTCCTGAGGCAGAAGACGACCTGGAGGAGGCATTGATTGAAGCGCGTGAGGATGTGGCCGCTCTGCACCTGATGGAGAACCTACAGGTTCTGTTTGATGCCGAAGCCAAGAAGCTGGCCGATCAATGGTTTTCTAACTACCGCGACCGCATCAAGCAACTGCCTCACGATCGGCAAGATGCTTACCGCCAGATCGTAGCGCTCAGCACAGATCCCCAAGATGTGGATTTGGCGCGCCCAATGTGTCGCTTCGAGCCGACGATGGCATGTGAGAAGGATGGCGTGGAAGAGGATATTCCGACTTACGCGCAGCATTTGCTCTGTGACGACCAAGGCCTTTATCCCGCCGAGCTTGGGACTTGGGAGAAGGCGGTTCTGAAGGCTGAGCAGCAACGGGACGGCTTTAAATTTTGGTATCGTAACCCGGACCGCCCCAGCCAGGAATCACTGGGGATTGCCTATAAAAGTGACGACGACACGAAGATCGTCAGGCCGGATTTTATTTTCCTCGCCGAGGACAATAGCGAGATTGTTGCGGATATCATCGATCCTCATGGTTTTCATCTGGCCGACGCCTTACCGAAGTTGCAGGGCCTAGCACACTACGCGGAAACTCATTCTCAGATTTATCGCCGCATCGAAGCTGTTGCAGAAACAGGTGGCAAGCTGCGCGTTCTGGATCTGACCCGTGCCAATGTTCGCAAAGCGGTGATGGAGGCAAAAAGCGCCGAAGCTCTATACATGAGCACGTTGGCAGGTGATTATGTATAGCAAAATCGAGGTCACCCTCACCGGCGTCTCACTGAAAACCTACGACTACGTCGCCAACGGCAAGCCCGCTCAATGAAAGAACCTGAAATGCCCAACCAATCCATGAACGGTATGGTGTGCCGCCGCACATGATGACGACGTTACTTTGTTTCGATCCGTTATCCTCAGTTTTGATCAACAGCCACCACCAAGCAGTTGCAGATAACGTCAATACCCGGTCCTTTCTTTTTTGCCAAACATTTCGGGTTGAACTCTGCTACAGAATCAGATCGATCTCGGGTACTGACTTCAATAAAGCATCGCCAGTAACCGGGTTCCATATGATGGCAGATGTTAGTCCGGAACAAAAGCTCCTGTAGTGCAACATCACCCGGGACTTCAACTCTACCTCAAGTGAAGACTCTTCATTAAGCTTGAAGTCTTTATAACCTTTCTCATCAACGAGCTTACGGTAATGAGTGTCTCTATTTATTTCCTTGACAGATATCCTAATAAGTATTAGACATATTATAAATCTAACAAATATAAGCAACCTAATATATCTAATTACTATTATATGTCTTTGCAAGGAGGCGATATGATTATTAGTTTCGCAAGCACTAAAGGTGGCGTCGGAAAAAGCACACTCGCTTGTAATTTTGCCGTCGAGGGCCGCCGAGCCGGAAAACGGGTCCTCTTGGTTGACGCAGATGTACAAGGCAGCTCTATGGGTTTCCGATCGATGCGAGAGAAGGACGACATCAAAGCTACGGCGATCACCACACCGACCTTGCACAAAGACTTGCCCGATTTTCAAGACAAGTTTGACCTCATTGTCATTGATGCAGGCGGGAGAGAAACCCATGTATTTAGATCGGCAATCGTGGCGGCTGATACCGTTGTCGTACCGATCCTACCGAGTCAGTATGACATCTGGGCTGCCAGTGACACGCTGGGTGTTTTGAAGGAGGCCTGCGTGTATAAAGACATAAAAACTTATTTTCTCTTTAACCAGGTTATTCAGGGGACGAGGATAACAGGTGAGGCGATGGATGCCCTCAAGGAGGTCGTTGGTGAAAATGGCATCAGGTTGCTTGATACCATGCTGTATTCCCGGGTAGCGTACAAAAACTCCATTGGCAGGGGATTGGGTGTTGTAGAATTTGAGCCCAACGGCAAGGCCGCCGGAGAGATCCAGGCGCTATACAAGGAGGTGACGGAAGGATGATGAAAACGTTGAAGCCCACGGTTGACGATTTTATCAAGGATGCAAAGGCCAACAAAGCAGAAAGAATTCCGGCGCAGAAGAAAAAACCCAAGGCGGGAGAAAAGGTATTTTTCAATCTTTCTCTTACAAAGCAGTTACGTCAGAAGGTTAAGCTAGTCGCGACTGAAAAGGATTTAAGCATGAATGATTATATTGTGCAAGTCCTGGCGAAATCAGTAGAAAAGCATTGATTATTAGATATCTAACACATCTAAGTATCATTATAATTCTAATGAGTATTGGGAAAGAAAAAGGATTAAGAAATGAACGACTCGAAGGATGCTCCCCGGATTGTAGAGATCGGAAAATTGAAGAAGTCGTGGTTGCCGGAAGAGCTTTCGCGCCGTATGTCCGATTATGCACACCTCAACAGCAGTAAAAAGGTGAGGGGAGTTCTCCCGGGACTAGAACACTACTTTGACAAGGAGATTAAGGATAAGAAGTAAAATTCGCTCGTTTTGCGAGTTTAAAGAGTGATCCATGGGTAAGGTGCCTCAAGGGTAGATCGATGGTTTTTGGTGGCATTTTGTGAGTTGTAAGGGGTTTTAAATGATAAGGAGTGACTTGATTTTTATGGACAGAAAAGCTACATTTAGGTGTCCATATAGGTGTCCAGGCACCGGGTTTTTGAGGCCATTATGTGCCTAAAGACGATATTGCTCAATTATACTCCATATTACTCATACCTCTGAAATTACGGTTAGTTATTATACCTGGTGATAGTTGGTTATACTCAGGAATATTTACATCATTCGGACTGAAAATCCGAGTGTCGGCAGTTCAATTCTGCCCTGGCCCACCATGAAAATCAAGGGGTTAGCGAGATGATCGCTAACCCCTTTTGTTTGATCGAAATCTATTACCGCACGTATTACCAATCTATATTTCTGTTAATTGTGGTGCATCTGTGTAAGGAATCTTTGCGCCTGTTTGTTTCTCCTTCCAAATATTTTCTCTGTGGGCTGCTTGAAAAACCATTTGTTTTCGCGGAAAGGCCATAGCAACCTTTTTGATAATCCTCTTTTCATCGTCTGCCAAGGGGTCTGCCTTGGATTCATCCGCTTTAATAATTTCACTTACCAAATCTTTATAATTATCAAGTTGAGGACCCATCGGTAATTTAGCGTAACTCGCCCCTGTCATGCTCTGCCCCAATTCTCTAAACGACACCATATCAATGTACCAGGCATACTTTGCGGCGTAAAGCATTCGGTCCTGGTCTTTAATGATCTCTTTTTTCGATATTTTTTCCAGGTATTTTAAAACTAATTTTACCCTTGGGATTGAAAATGATCTGTTGCCTGTAATAGGATTTCCGCAAAATCCTCCCGATAACGCGTAACGCAGCATCTTATCCATGGATTTGCTCTGAATAATGGCACCTTCCCATCGCTTTATACTTGCAATCCCTACATTCATTTTATTGGCAAGTGCTTCCTGGGAGAGACCGTCTTTCTTGCGCCCTTTTACAATCTCTGAACTGGTAAATAAACCAACCTTTTTTCTATATGCATCAGCAATGGCTTTTTGTGTCTCTGCCGCCTGGTTAAGTGTACCCGCTTCTATACTGCAGGTCGGACATGCATAATAGTTCACCGGATAGCTTACATCAACTCCACGGAACACGATGTGTTTTTGCTTATGCCGCAATGCCATCTCTCCGTGGCCCCTTGGGCAGTTAAGATTTTTACTTTCCATATAATATCTCCTTATTTAATCGGCCTGTCTTCATGAAGTGAGGCCAACCACAAAACGTTTTCATACAATGCAAATTTGAAATAGCCAATACAACCTAAAGCTGCACTTTCTGCTTTGAAAGCATATAACTCAAGTCCTGTAATCGCTTCCTCGTAAGACTTTTGTGGCGGATGACTGCCCGCATAGTCTTGAGGGGTCACTTTATCAAGAAGTTCAAAAAGAATTTTTGGTACATCCATAATATCGCAACCAAGATCTAAAAGATCCGCTGCGATCACACTTTGATCAATAAAAACAATTTTGCCGGCCTTTACGGCTTCTCTGGCTTGACGAATCTTACCGGTTAAAGTCTTATGAGTGGGGTTCATTTATGTATATGGTATCAATTGATACCATTCCTGTCAAGAAATTATTCATGACCAATAAGCCAACGAAGTAGTCTCAAACAAACCGGACACCCCTGAAGTTCGTAGGGTGCGTTAATGCTTGCATAACGCACCAATGATAATTGCCTTGAATGAAACCATGCCGAATTACATCAGGAGCCTCACATACAATCCTGTCATGCATGGATTATGCAGATCTCCGGATGAGTGGCCCTATTCTTACTTCAGTAGATATTTAACAAAGGGACCATATCAGGGAAATTGGGGACAAAGCTACGAGCCGCAAATTGATGACGGCGTTGGAAGAGAATGAATTGCTTAGGGTGCGTTACGCTGCGCTAACGCACCCTACGGTCTTCTTTATCGGTTGCCGGCAAGTTTTATTTTCCTCGGAAATGGTGATTATTATCGTGTTTAATATGTGCCAGACTCCATGAAATCAATCATGGTTAAATGGAATTATTCAGAACAAATAGAAATCTTTAATTTACCGTGCCCTGGTAAATTCATAACGCCCGGCAGGAATTTCGATGCTTTGCCACACCATCTTGCCGCCGCTTATGGTTATTTTATAAGGTGAACGGTCTCCGATATCGGTTCCGGGTAATCTGCTTATGGAAAGGGTATCCCCGGTAAGTTTATAATTGAACTTAAATTTTGCACTGTCCCGTTCGGCAAACCCGCCGGTTACCCATACTCCGCTGCCTCCACTGAACGTCCATTGATTCATCAGGGTTGCTTTGCCCAGCTTCCAGACACCTTCCAGACCGGATACAGCAACAACAGGAGCATCGGCAGCTTTAGGGGTAGAAGGTTTCTTTTCTGCCGGAGGTTTCTTATTTGTTACTGTTGTTTCTGCTTCCGCGTACAGCAGATCCGGCGCTGTGCAGGAAGCTATAACCTGCAATTTCAATTTGCAGGATCCGTCCCCCGGCACTATTTTCCACTCTCCGCCCTTCAGATTCCCCTTGGCAGCAAGAGTCCCCACTGTCTGGACGGCATTCGTACCGGCCAAGCTGCATCCGGATATGCTCAGTTTCATTTTCACGTTTTCAAACGAAACATCAGAACGGTTGGCAAGATTCCCTGCAACATGTATCCCGTCCTCTTTCTCCTGGTGCACTATCTTAGGCGCCATGGCGGAAAAGGACGCCCGCCACATCGTATAGACGGCGCGAATTGCATGATTGATTACAGGTTGAGGATTGTCGAAAAAATATTCCATCTTTGACCGGGTTAGAGTAGCGGCCTCAACAGCGAGGCGCGATGCTTCCTCTGCCTGTATGTCGACAGGTTTATCGAAATTGCTCGTGCCGTTCTTCCAGGCGGTTTCATAACCGCTTAGTGTATATGGGCCGGGGTTAATAGTCGTTTCCCAGGCGATGTGGCTGGAAGTCTCTGTTACCAGCGGAGCATTGCCGTTATAGTACCAGGGATCGAACCAGTCTTCCCCTCTTTCCAGATAGCGATCGATATCATTTCGGAAATTATTGCTTAAAGATTTAATAGGCGAAAGATAACTCAGTTTATTGGATCCCTTGATATCGTCGGATAAGTAAACTGCGCCCTCAACTGTTGTTCCTTTATGCTTCTCGATCTGATCCTTGCGCAACTTTTCCGCCGATGTCTTGTACATGCCTACAACATGCATCGGGCAGTGCATATCGGCTAGAAAATGGGCGCTCCAGGCTGCCGCCTTTGGCAAAGTATCTCTCTTGTTGGCGATCATTCCCCCGGACAGGTAGCGGAAGAACCTGCCGACAGCCAGGGGGCCGTTGCCTTCCGTCGTGACAGGATTGTAATAATGCCAGGAAAATGGTGAACCGCCCTTGCTGTCCGGCCCGGGGCCGTCAATGAGGCTGACATCCGGAATTACTCCGTAACCTGAACCTGTATAATCAACGACAGCCCAGTTAACACCCTCGTGAGCAAGGATTTCCTCCAGTTTGGGAAATAATTTCGGATCGAAGGCCGCATCCGCAGCTAAAAGACGATATGCCTCCTTCAGAATATGCTGGTGTGTCTGGGCTGGAGCAAGAACACCCCAGGACAAGGCGCTGGATGGCGTAATAATCAAGCTGAATATAAAAACAATGATCGCATAAGCCATAACAGGGTTCGGCAAAATTTTCTTACGGCTGCTCATAGATGCTGTCTCCTTTTAGTCCTTTTGAATCAAGATTATGCCAGGGATATTATTTCGGTTGATTGAATTGATTATCAGATCATCATGCTTATGATAAAAAATACTTGCAGAAATAAATCGATCCTTTTGCGGGTTGGAATCAGAGCGCTATATGTGGTGCAGCCGGCGCCAACTTGACGGTCATTGTTTCTTTGCGTTTTCCAGCTTATCACGGGCCTTGCGCTTTTCTTCGACCGCTTTCATGGTCATCTTGTAAGCCACATAATACTTGTAGATGTTGCGGACATAAGTGGTGGTCTCAAGACCGACTTTTTCTGCAGTAATGATCTCGACGTTGTTGAACCACTTGTTCGGGTCAAGCCCCCTGTCTTCCGCAATCTTACGCAAACGCGATATTCTGCCGGGGCCGGCGTTATAGCTGGCAAAAGCGAAAAGAGTGCGATCCTGTTCGCTGAAGTTCCTGTCGGGGAAGTATTGCTGTATCAGCATATCCATATATTTGGCGCCGCCGTGAATGTTCGGCTCTGTTACTCTGACATTTCCCACTTTTAGTGATGCGCCCGTTGCCGGCATAATCTGCATTATTCCAATGGCGCCTGAAGGGCCGCGTTTTCTCTGGTCCAGACCTGATTCCTGATATCCCTGCGCAGCAAGCATCACGGGGTCAAACTGATACTTATCGCCATATTTTGAGAATAGAGTGAGAGTCTGCTCAAATCTTTTCCATTCGGCCGATGCCGTGGGATCCTTAATCTGCCTGATGCTCTTATGATACTTTGCCAGCCGGCTTTCAGCGGTATGATTTTTTATCACGTAATTCCTGAAGAAATCGTCAATTTCCGCCCTGAGCTTTGGGCTGTCTTTGCGAACCGCCCAGCCTATTCTGCCGCCGCTGTGCAGGACAATATCCCTGCGGACCTTTATCTTAGGAAGAATCTGTGCCCACATGTTCGCTTTCCAGTCATCCACGACAAGAAATTCCAGCAGGCCGGCGTTCAGCATTTCCATAAGGTCTTCGTCCTCCAAAGGATCGGGAACAATTTCTATATTTACCTGAATCTTGTCTTCTTTTTTGAAACGCTCGTTCAGGGCCGTCAGGCTTTCATAGTAGCTCGATGCCTTGCGCACATGCACTGTTTTGCCGGCAAGATCGTCGATTGTCATTATGGCAGGCGATTTTGGGCCGGTAATAAGCAGTTCCGAAAGCCGCGCTGTATTTTCGGCCGCAACAAAATCGACTGTCTTCAGACGTTCTTCCGTTACAGTCAAATTGCCCGCGGCTATGTCGCCCAGTCCCCGGGCGACATTGTTCAGCATGGCGTCCCGTGTTTCCGGAACAATAAAGATTGTCAATGGACGTTTGCCGAGTTTCCGTGCGTACTTCTTATTGAGCCAGCGCTCGAAATCCCGGATATTTTCCCCGGTTAAGCCCCGTTCTCTGCCTTTGTCGTTGAAGTAAAGAGTGCGGCTGTGGGGTATGAGAACGCGAATTCTTCTCATTTCTAACATTTTATCAAAGTCACCGGTCCATTCCTGGCCGGTGTAGGTGAGGCTGCGCATCTGCTTTTCATCTTTTGATGCCTGCTTGGCTTTACTGTCGGTTTTTTGACCGAAAGCCAGATATGATGCAGTTGCAGTAACAGCGACCGCCAGAATCAGAGAAATTGCATAAATGTGCCATCTTTTTTTCACGACAAGTTCTCCTGTCTTGCTGCCCCGGTATTAATACCGAGCATTTGATGAAAATTGGAAAAAAACGATGCCGTCATTTTTATAAAACCGTAAAAATCTACAAAAAAAAAAGCGATATGTCTATTGTTTCTTTTAGTAAAGCAGCAACATGTTCTCAGAACCATTCATTTCAGATTTATTATACTTTTTTTCATTTTTCCCTCAATCTGCAAGTAATCTATGGGTAAATGTGTGCTATAAGGCTTACTCATCAACCTTGGGGGGGTATTTAAAGGTAATGACCTATATTGGCAAGATACTGATCCTGTTGTTAACGCTGATGATCTTTCCATCTTTGTTTCCGCTGCATGCCGACGATCAGATAACACCGAATCCGAATAATGCGACGATAAATGTTACGGAAGACGACTGGAATAATATCAACTTCAGAAATAACGGGACTTTGAACATCACGGACTCAGGATATCTGGAAAACAATGAAGGAGCCGTTTTGACCAATGCAGGAACATTGAACAACGACGGCTCATTTATGAACTGCGGCACATTTACAAGTTCCGGTACAATAAACAATAATGGTACACTGGGTAACTGCATAATAATGATCAATACCGGCACAATTAAAAACAACAGCGGAGGCTGGATATTCAACAGTGATACCGGTACGGTTTTTACAAACGCTGTCGGGGCAACGCTGTTAAATGACGCCGGTGCCCAACTGACCAATCAGGACGGTGCGATTCTGATCAACAACGGTACGCTTACCAACAACGGATGGTTGGGAAATGACGCCGGAGCTATACTGACCAACAACGGCACGCTGACGAATAACAACACCCTGGTTAATTTTGCAGCACTGAACAACAATGGGACTATGACCAACGGCGTTGGCGCTATGCTTATCAACGCCGGCACTTTTACCAACAGCGCCGGATCCGCATTTACCAATAACGGGACATTCGATAATTGGTCCGGTGCCACCTTTGTGAACAACGGGACTTTCAACAACGGCGGCACCTTCACCAACAAAGGCATAGTCACGGGAACCGGCACGATTGTCGGCAACTTTTCCAACGACGGCACTATCGCCCCCGGCAATTCCATCGGCACCATGACGGTAACCGGCAACTATACCCACAATGCCGGCGCGGTCTACTTGCTGGAAATCGACGCCACAGGCCGGTCCGATAAGCTTGTGGTCACAGGCACGGCTGCCCTGAACGGCGGCAAGGTCTCCGTCTGGGCTGCTTCAGGCAATTACCCCAACACAATGAGCACCACCTATACAATTCTTACCGCCGGGAGTGTTACGGGGACATTTGCAAGCGTCTCCGGTAATTTTGCCTTTATGAGTGTATCGCTGGGCTATGATCCGACCCACGTATATCTGATCCTCGCCAGGAACTCGACAAGTTTTGTTGATGTTGCATTAACCCCGAATCAGATTGCCGTAGCCTCGGCCCTTGACCGTATAGGGACAGGGAGTACAGGCGATATGGCGACTGTTATGGACAATCTCCTCGATCTTACCGCTGCCGGGGCACGCAGTGCATACGACCAGATGAGCGGTCTCACGCATGTCTCTCTTACCGAAGCGTTATTCTTTTCCCTGAACCGGTATATCGGAGCGTTGTCCGATCGTATGGGCGGCTTCAGTATGGGGAGGGGGGAGCCGCTTGCCGATGCTGGAAACATGCTGTTCGCCTTAAACGGAAACACGGGAAGCGATGCTGGAAACGCACTCCTGGCTGCCATCCAGGGTATTAAAGAAACAGGCGGGAAAGAGGACAGCAGAAACGTGTCGCCCTGGGGGCTCTGGGCAAGAGGATATGGAAACATCGGGAACCGACGGGGAGATGATATAACAGCTAAATATGACCACCGCGGCGGCGGCCTGATTATCGGCTTTGACAGGAAGGTAAGCGAAAGGATGCTTCTGGGCACGGCTGCCGGCTACTCCTATACAAAGGTAAACATGAATGACCTGAGCGACGACGGAAAAGTGGCAAGCTACCAGGGTTCGCTCTACGGGGCATACAACATCGGCCCCTGGTATGCGAACGGCCTTGTCGCTTACGGCTACAACCGCTACGACACCGCCAGAAACATCGTTTTCGGGAGCATTGCCAGGACTGCCCATGCCGCCTACGGCGGCCACAGCCTGAGCGGCTATGCTGAAGCCGGTTATAGTTTTCTGATCAATACGGTCAACATCATCCCGTTGGTTTCCATGCAGGCGGGTTCTGCCTGGCGCAACGCCTTTACGGAGACAGATGCCGGAGCGCTCAATCTTGATGCTGAAAGCAACAGGGAATCATCACTGATCGGTTCCCTGGGGTTGAAGATGAAAAAGGAATTCAGGATGCAGAAAGGCTTCGTCACCCCGGAGATCAGAGTCAGGTGGCTTCATGAATTTGCCGATGGCGAATACACAGTCAACGCCTCCTTTGCCGGTAATACTGTTTCCGCTTTCAACGTCAGGGGAGAAAGGGCGCAGAGGGACAGTGCAGCCATCGGCTTAGGGCTGAGCTGGGGGATCGGCAAAAACTTCGGTCTTGCCCTGGCCTACGACGCCGTTATCTCCGGCGACCGCACGGATCATGGCGCAACGGCAGGGATAAGATACAGGTGGTAGATAGTTTCCAATAAGGAAACAAAAAGTTTCATGATCCGGCGTTTCCAGATGGACACTAGATGGGTGCGGCCACTCTTTTTACGACCAGGCCGGTAGTAGAGGCATCTAAGAAGGAATATAGATTCCTGGTCGAGCTTTCACGGCAATATTGTAAAAGCAATATGCCGGCGATGGGGGCTGCCTATGGATAAGTCTGCCGTATTGGCGGAGACAGGCATACGACAGCAAATCTCGACATCACTCCGTAATTTTCCGATAACGTTAGCACTAACAAAAACCTTTGCAAAACGGAGCGTAATCTCATAAAAGAAATATGTGTCCGTTACCGGCAGTACATTCATCGTTTTTAGTGAGCGAATAAAATAACCTTTCACGGAGAAGAATTATGAAAAGGCTGGATTCTGTTGACGTGTTGAGGGCGCTGGCGCTGATTGGCATGGTTATATGCCACTACCCGATATTTCTTTCGAGCGGAGAAGGCAAGGACGCCATGCTGTATTTTCTTTCCAATCATCTGCTGGGTGGTGATTTCGGCGCTTCCTGGTTCGTGTTTCTGGTAGGTTTAAGCCAGGTAATTTCGGCAAAGAAGAGATCCGGCGATCAGGATGGAAAAAATGAAATAAGGGTCATCATCCGCGGCGCGGCAATTTTTGTGATCGGCCTTTTGTTTCTGCTCCTTATTCAGGGGTATGAGGAGCTGTGGGACTGGGACATCCTGACTTTTATCGGTGCAGCCACCATCGTCCTGCTTTACTGCCGCCGGATTCCGTCCTGGGCGCTGCTTGTCTTATGTGTGGTCGTGGTTTTTGCTACGCCATGGCTACGATCTTTTTTCGATCTGGCTCCCCTGTACGGCGGCAAGTTTGAGCCTGTCAGATGGATATCCGATTACATTCCCAATTTTATGTTTGACCCGGCCAAGGATTATGACGGCGGGTCAACAGTGTGGATGAACGTGGCCGGCTTTTTTCTCGTCGGCCAGTTTCCTCTCCTGCCCTGGATCATATTTCCCGTTATCGGTTTTATTATCGGGAGACGGCTGATGCAGAACAAACTGTCTGCTGATTATCCGTTCATAATCATTATCGGCCTGATGCTGAGCTTCAAGGGACTCTTCACCGCCTATGGCGGTTCAATAAGACCTCAGTTCTCTGTGGCAAACGACTATCTCGCACCGCTTTCTTTCTATCCGAACTCTTTCAGCATGATCACCTTCCTGCTTGGCGTTGTTCTTGTGCTGTATGTGGTCCTTTGGCGCATCTTCGATGTGAATAGAGATCAATCCGCACCTCCGGGATGGTTCCTTACCTATTGCCGTCAGATAAGCAAGTACTCGCTCACTATCTATATCACCCACTTTGCCCTGTTTTTCATACCCCTTCGCTTTATTGAACTGATGACAGGCAAATACCATTTAAGAGAGGCCATGGACACAACTACGGCTTTTTGTTTGGCCATACTGTTGCTCATTCTGTATTATCCTTTGCTGAAACTCTGGGACAGGGCAGGAGGCAGATACAGCTTTGAGTGGCTGCTTGCGAAGCTGCTGTCACCGGGCAAACAGAAGGCAAACTCCTGAAATTCAGAGTGTCATTCATACACGAAGCCCTCATTCTGAAATCGCGGATGTACAGTGCATGTAAGTGTCCGTCTTCTCTGATGTTGTATAGAAACGGAAACTTTCTGGCCGCGTTCTTTTCATTAAGCAATCAATATCACTTGCAATATGGTTGTTTTCCGGTCTGGTGAAGGTTTTGCGGTAGGAAAAAAACACCGCCCGCGACTGACAGACAGCCATTTGTGATTATTTGATAAACTCCTTTTGTAGGCCTGTTGATAAGCTGTTGAGGATGATTTTTTAGGTTGACGGTGTGATTTTTATCCGTTATAAGTCCCTCCAAAATTTGCCCCCTCAAGGATGGTAAGACACTAAAAGGTAATAATATCAACAAGATGACACATTGAAGCCGATAAGTTACGGAATTTAGTTATCTTTGCTGGTAGGAACCCCGGATGATTGACAAGCGGTTTGCCGGGGTAGATATTTGGCGCCTTTACCATGATATTGTCTGGAGGACAGAACCCTTTTTATGGAAAATCAAATAGCTGCATAGCACTACTTGGCTTTTCTTGTTCAGAAAGTGCTTTTCTTCGTTTTGTACGTCCTGTTTCTTGCCTGAATCGTTCCACGCTGTCTTTTTTCCCCGGTGAGAAGTTACGTTCTAAAGGTCCAGCCAAGAGGTGTAAACATAAAAAACGGTGATTATTTAATATATTTAACTAATTACGAGCTATGGCTTTCAGATTTTTTTTAAAAAAGTAGATTTGGAGGTGTAAAAATGCCACAGATTATTCTCTGGGAAGAATATGTCATGAAGAGGAGACAGTGGCTTGTGACATCGATATTTATCGCTGTTGTTTCTCTTTGTGCTGTCGCAGTAATGTTGCATCAGACTATGGCACAGGTGCAGAGCCATCTGAATTTTCAGCAGTCAAAAGACCCCAAGATGCTGGAACTGTATGCCGACTACAAAATGAAAGAGGATATTTACAAAATTCTCCGCAGCAGCGGCATGGAACTGGGGGACGCCATGGAGATTGCGCAGACCGTTATCGATCAATCGAAAAAAACAGGGATACCGATAGCGATGTTCCTGGCGCTTATGAAAAAAGAGAGCAACTTTTCGGTTGATGCGCGCTCGCCGGTTAACGCCATGGGGATCATGCAGATTCACCCGATTACATGGGATTCATATGCAAGGAAACTCAATCTCCCAGTATCGAGGGACAGGGCGTTTGAGCCTTCATTGAACATTTCAGTTGCATCGGCAATTCTCACCGATCTGAAAGAGCGTTACGAAAAAGCAGGTATGAAAGGTGTGCAACTGTGGGATTATATACTGTCCGCTTACTACGCCGGCCCCGAGTCGGTGAAGGAGGGGTTGAACGATAACCATCGTCAATACGTGGAACGCGTTCGCAAATACGTCCGTGAGCTGAGTATATCCATTGAAAGTTAAGTGAAATGGGTTTATAAGGGTGTTCATTATAACGGGCTGCGGGCTGTTGAAAACCGCCTGCAGTCCGTTGCAGTAAAATCAAACGCCCGAAGGCACGGACAGCCCTGTGGAAGACCTTGCAAAACTGAAAATCGAAAAATCGGAAAAGGTCTTAAAACCCGCCCGCAAACGGAAAAGGCTTATCGTCGTTTCCGCGGTTATTGTTGTCATCGTTGCCTCACTCCTTTACATTACCGGCATCCTCAGTCCGTCAGTTTCAGTTGATGTTTCTACGGTTTCTCTTGTTTATCCTTCACAATCCGTTTCCGTACTGAACGCCAGCGGCTATATCGTCGCCCAGCGGAAGGCGGCCGTTGCTTCCAAAGTGACCGGACGTCTTGTGGAACTCATGGTGGAGGAAGGCAGTAAGATTAAAAAAGGGCAGCTAATCGCGCGGCTGGAAAATGACGACGTTACCGCTTCGAGAAACCAGGCGGCCGCCAACCTGAAAACAACACATGCAACACTTGAACAGGCGAAAGCGGAAAGAGAAGACTCCGAGAAGGAGTTTAACCGCTACCGGAGACTTGTCGAGGGGGGGTATATTGCGCGCTCACAATTTGACGCATCGGAAGCCCGCTACCGCAGGGCAAAAGCCTCCGTGTCCGCCGCCGAGGCATCGATCAAGGCCGGCGAGGCGGCACTTCAGGGAGCAGGGGTTGCCTTGGAGTACACGCAAATCCGCGCGCCCTTTGACGCCGTTGTGCTGACCAAAAACGCGGATGTGGGGGATATAGTAACACCCATCGGCGCTGCTGCCAACGCGAAAGCGGCGGTCGTTACTATTGCCGATATGGATTCACTGCAGGTCGAGGTGGATGTTTCTGAAACAAGCATTTCCTCCGTGAAAGTCGGCCAGCCCTGTGATGTACAGCTTGACGCCCTTGCCGATACGCGCTTCCGGGGAGAAGTTCATGCCATCGTACCCACTGTGGACAGGAGTAAAGCGACTGTACTTGTCAAAGTTAAGTTTATCGACAAAGACGCCCGCATGCTGCCGGATATGAGCGCCAAGGTGTCCTTTCTTTCCCGGGCAATCACCGCGGAGGAGCAGAAACCGCGTCTTGCAACCAGCCAGTCCGCACTTGTCGACAGGAGGAAAGGTATTTTTGTCTATCTGGTAAAGGGAGACCGTGTGAAGGAAACCCCTGTAACCGCAGGTGTCAAATTAGGCGACATGACGGAGATCACATCGGGATTGAAGGCGGGCGACAGAGTGGTCATCAAACCGCCCAAGGGATTGAAAGACGGAACGAAAATCAAGATAGCCGAAAAGTAGCCTTTTGCTTACACAAAATCTTTCCTTGTCTGATCATCATGAATGAAAAGAAACGGGCAATCGTCGAAATCAGGAACATCTTTAAGTCCTATCACAGGGAAAACCTGGTTGTTCCCGTCCTGCACGACATAACTTTCGATATAGAGGATGGGGAGTTCCTTTCTCTGATGGGGCCTTCCGGTTCGGGGAAGACGACACTGCTCAATCTCATTGCCGGCATCGATAAAGCGGACAGCGGCTCGATCCATGTCGATGCCATCGACATCACAACCCTTTCAGAAACTGAACTGGCTTTCTGGCGGGCCAATCACGTCGGCTTCATATTTCAGTTTTACAATCTGATACCGGTGTTGAACGCCGTTGAAAACGTGGAACTTCCTCTGCACCTGACCGGCCTGTCGAAAAAGGCAAGGCGTGAACACGCGGAAATGGCCCTTGGTATGGTTAACCTTAGCCACCGTATGGATCACTATCCGAAGGAGATGTCCGGAGGAGAACAACAGCGAGTGGCCATTGCCCGCGCCGTTGTCACCGATCCCACCATACTGGTTGCCGATGAACCGACCGGGGATCTCGACCGTGCCTCGGCCGAGGAAATACTGGCCATGATGGAAAGGCTCAACGAGGAAATGGGAAAGACCATCATCATGGTTACTCACGACCCCAGAGCAGCGCAGAGAGCGAAGGTGCTGCGGCATCTCGACAAGGGTTACTTGAACAATGATCCTTCTGAAAATCCTGTTTAGAAATGCCTTCCATAACAAGCTTCGCAGCAGCCTGACAATCTTCGGCATCGCTGTGGCGATCCTGGCCTTCGGCCTGCTGCGGACGGTGGTCAGCGCCTGGTACGTCGGGGTGGAGGCATCTTCGGCGTCGCGTCTCGTAACCAGAAACGCAATTTCAATTATCTTCCCTCTTCCTCTTTCCTATAATGCAAAGATACGGCAGGTCGAGGGCGTCCGGCTGGTCTCCTACGGCAACTGGTTCGGAGGGATTTACATCGATGAAAAAAACTTTTTCCCCAACTTCTGCGTGGAGCCCCGGACGTATATGGAGCTGTACCCGGAGTTCATCCTGAGTTCCGCCGAAAAAAAGGCTTTTCTCTCCGACCGCAAGGGTTTTATCGCCGGCAGGAAACTGGCGGCCAAATACGGCTGGAAAATCGGTGACACGGTAACGCTGAAGGGAACCATCTATCCCGGGAACTGGGATTTTGTCATGAGGGGCATCTACAAGGGGCGCGATGAGACCATAGACGAAACGCAGTTTTTCTTTCACTGGGATTATCTCAACGAGACGATCAAAAAGACCGCTCCCCGCAGGGCGGATCAGGTCGGCTTTTATATGATCGGTGTTTCCAGACCGGATATCTCTACCGACGTGGCTGTCGCGATAGACAGGATGTTCAAGAATTCTCTGGCGGAAACACTGACGGAAACGGAGAAGGCGTTCAACCTGGGCTTTATCGCCATGACCGAAACCATTCTTCTGGTCATCCAAATGGTTTCATTCGTCGTGATAATCATTATCATGGCCGTGGTTGCCAACACGATGGCCATGACTACCAGGGAGAGAATAGGCGATTACTCGATCATGAAAACGCTGGGATTCGGCGGCAGGGACATCGCCGTGCTCATCTTCGGCGAGGCGCTCGTATTGACGCTGATCGGCTGTCTCTTCGGCGTCGTTTTGACTTTTCCCGCCGCCAAAGCGTTCGGGCACACGCTGGTCAACTTTTTCCCCGTATTTAATGTTTCTGCAAATACTATATGGCTTGATGTTGCCGCATCCGTTACTGTGGCCTTTATTGCCGCCCTTATCCCCACGCGGCATGCCATCGGAATACGCATTGCCGAAGGACTGAGGAGGATCGGTTGAAAGGCATCCCTCTGGCATACAGTTTCCGTAATCTCTGGAAACGGAGGTTGACAACAGTACTGACCGTTTCTGGCATGACGCTGGTGGTATTCGTCTTTGCCACCATCCTGATGATGGCCGAAGGTCTGCAGAAGACCCTTGTGGAGACCGGTTCCCATGACAATGTCGTGGTGATCCGCAAAGGATCGACGTCCGAGGTTATGAGCGGCATAGAGAGGGTGCCGGCATCGGTCGTGGAGATGATGCCCCAGGTAGCCGTCGGCCTGAACGGACAGCGATTGATGGCAAAGGAGATCGTCGTCCTGATCGCCCTTCCCAAGCGCAGCACGGACAAGCCGTCCAATGTCGTGATACGCGGGATACAGGCCGATTCTCTTGCCTTGCGGCCGCAGGTGAAAATTATAACAGGGCGGATGCCGCGCGCCGGATCATCGGAAGTTATTGTCGGAACCAGCATTGTCAAGGGGTTCAAGGGCGTAGACTTGCATTCAACGCTGAACTGGGCCATGCGCAACTGGACCGTCGTAGGAATTTTCGACGCCGGCAATACCGGTTTCAATTCGGAGATATGGGGGGATGCGGATCAGATCATGCAGGCCTTCCGCCGCCCGGTATATTCTTCCCTGATTTTCAAGCTGAGAGACGGTGCAGAATTCGATGCCGTCAAGAAGTCCATCGAAACCAATCCGCGGCTTACCCTTGAAGCCAAGCGGGAGACCCGCTACTATCTGGAGCAGTCGGAGATGATGGCGAAGTTTCTGCGCATTCTGGGGATCTCCCTGACCACGATTTTTTCTCTGGGGTCAATCATCGGCGCCATGATTACCATGTATTCCGCTGTTGCCAACAGAACCGGAGAGATCGGCACACTGCGTTCCCTGGGCTTCCGCCGCAGAAACATCCTTGCGGCCTTTCTCGTGGAATCCCTGCTGCTCGGATTCATGGGCGGTTGCGCAGGGCTCTTCTTCGCGTCCTTCATGCAGTTCATAACGGTCTCGACCATGAATTTCCAGACGTTTGCGGAACTGGCATTCAGCTTTACGCTGAACGCCGGCATAATCTGTCAGGCCCTGACCTTTTCCCTGATCATGGGTTTTATTGGAGGAGTGCTGCCTGCTGTCAGGGCGTCGAGGATGAATATTGTCGAAGCCCTGCGCACTTCCTGACAGAAAGGGCTCTTTTCCGGTTCTGAATCGGAGCGCTAGCTGCGTTGGCTTCGTCGTCGGCTCCTCGACGTACTTTCATGTACGACTGCGTCGCCTCCTCCTTGCCGCCTTGCTATCATCCCCGATTGAGAACCGGAATAATATGAGGTGTCGATCTGCGGTATTGCTTGTGCAACGTACGTTATGTACGCCTCCGCTCAATCCCTTGATCTCCTTGCCGATCCGAAAATCTCGTGCTTTTGTCATAAGAGTTCATTGATCATATCTTTCTTGCCCCGTTATGAAGTTTCATATATAAGCCGCCCTGCAACATGCAATATAAAGGAGATCAGATTATGCTGACGGATATCCAGATAGAAAAATACGCGGATGTGCTTATCTGGGGGCTTAAAACAGCCAGAAAACAGAACTTCAAGAAGGGGGACATCGTTCTTCTCCAGTATGAATCGGCAGCAGCCGGACTTGCCGAGGCATTATTCGCCAGGCTTCTGGACATGGGGATCAATCCCGTGCAGAGGGCTGTATGGACTCCCGGCATGGAGCGGCTTTTCTACGGCAAAGCCGACGGCAGGCAACTTGTTTTCCTTGCACCGGGTGACAAAGAATTGATGTCCCATCTCAACGGCAGGATATTTCTGCGTGCCCCGGATTCCATAACGCACCTGCGGGAGATCGATCCGTCAAAGATCGGCAGGTTCCTGGTCTCCAGAAAGCAGCTCAAGGACATCATGGACAGAAGAGAAGAGCAGGGCGCCTATAGCTGGACTCTCTGCACGTTTCCGACGAAAGAACTTGCGACCCAGGCAAAGTCAAACCTTAAGCGTTATTCGGAACAGATAATCAAAGCCTGCTATCTGGACAAGGATGATCCGGTAGGCCAGTGGCAGTGGATATATAAGGAGGTTGCGCAGATCAAAAAGTGGCTCAACAGTCTTTCCGTCAAGCAGTTCATAATCGAATCTCAGAATATTGATTTGCGGATTACGCCCGGGGAAAAGCGTAAGTGGATAGGCATATCCGGACACAACATACCCAGCTTTGAGCTTTTTCTTTCTCCGGACTGGCACGGCACAGAAGGCACTTATCTGGCAAACCTACCTTCTTTCCGCAGCGGCAACTACGTTGAGGATGTGCGCATTACCTTTGAAAAGGGTGTCGTTCAAAAAGTGACGGCCAAAACGGGTGAGGCCTTCGCAAGAAAACAGCTTGCTATGGATAAGGGGGCGCGGGCGGTAGG
Organism: uncultured Syntrophaceae bacterium; assembly: GCA_964558665.1. GTDB lineage: Bacteria > Desulfobacterota > Syntrophia > Syntrophales > PHBD01 > CAZLFA01. Next base: position 47,933 of record CAZLFA010000012.1, on the reverse strand, counting down.
AGAGTTTTCTCTCACAGACCGCCGTTTTTCACGCATTGACCGCTTCATGGCTGATACTCTTTTTGATGAGAACCACGGCGGCCGCCACGGCAACTGCCACATTGCCCTAGGATCTTCCTATACCGACACGTACAGCGGCAATCCGGCCGATCTGACGAAAGAAGGGCGGAAGCGCCTGGGATTCAATGATTCGGCGCTTCATTGGGACATTGTCAACACGGAGAAGAAATCGGTTACAGCAGTTTTAAAAACCGGTGAACGGCTGGTTATCTACGACAACGGCGAATTCCGCTGCTGATCCAATCCTGAATCAAAGCGCTTGTAGAGTTGGTATCGTCGTCGGCTCCTCGACCTCCTCTTGTGTCCCCCTTTAGAGGGGGATAGAGGGGGGGACTGCATTGCCTTCCCCTCGCTGCGGAAAGCCTCTTTGACCGGGATGATATTCACTTATCTAAGTGCCTGTTCTTGAGTAATCCGGGGTTATTGATTTTTTTGCTTTGACTGCCGAAATACCCACGCATAGATGCCTGCATTAACAACAATCACAAGAATTCCCAAGACGATCTGCAGACTGCTGTCGAGCGACTCCGGATAGAGTATCGGCATGATGTAGTGTTCGACGAAGCCGGTGTCGTATCCAGAAAGCCCTCCTTTGTTTCTGAAGTAGTTTTCAAGAGGTGTCAGCGGGCATATCATGCCGGTAAATTCCATGATGACGGCCCATGCGGCCGATGGAATGTGAATCCATGCCAACCGTTTCCATTTTATGACCAGCAGGCCGCCGAAGAGCGCAAAGGCGACAAAGGCCAGATGGAAAATCACCACGGCATCAGCAAGAAACCTGAAAACCATTTTTTTATCCTTGATAGCCCGGATCAGGCGGAAGGTTGGTGCGTTTTGCGGCAGTGGTGGCAAGAAAATCGCACCTTTCGTTCTCCGCGTTGCCGGCATGCCCTTTCACCCATTCGAAAGATACATTGTGACGGCCGCACAGAGCAAGCAACTGCTCCCAGAGGTCAGGATTCTGCGCCTTATCCTTTTTTGTTCTCATCCAGCCCTGCTTACGCCATTTAAGAGCCCAACCTTTGGTTATGGCATTAACGAGATACTGAGAATCGGTATAGAGGGTTACCGTGCAGGGAGACTTCAATGCCTGTAAACCGGCGATGGCTGCCGAAAGCTCCATCCGGTTGTTGGTCGTCATGCAAAACCCTCCGGAAAGCTCTTTGCGGTGAATGCCATACAGCATTACTACTCCATAACCGCCGGGGCCCGGATTGCCCAGGCACGCGCCATCCGTATAAATCGTTACAGGTTTGGAATCTTTTTTCATCGTATAAAGAGGAATCCTTTGCGGTTGCTGTTAATACTGCCAGGGGATTGTATGTTTTTTATGATTTTAAATGCTGCCGTTATTTAATCCCTGCCATACAGAAATACCTCTTTTGTGTCAATGCGTTTCGGATGTTCATAAAAGGGGTTGACATACGGAGTCAGATTTGTTCTATGTTCAAACCGAAATTGAGCTGGAGCTGCAAACATAGTGACGCAGGCCGAAATGCAGGGGCGATAACATCTTCTTTGTTTCAGGGAGGTCGCTTATGACAAAAAAGAGACTGGTGGAGAATAAGATGTATTCTGGTAATCCGGATAAAAGAATCATAGCCAAGTCATTGCGGAACAAGTCGTTGACGCAGGAGGAATTAAAGGCATACTTGAAAACTCTTCCTGATTTGTCCGACAAGTGTGAAGAGATAGTAGTTGAAATTGGCGATCAGCAGTCATGACCATAGATTCACATGCCCACCTCGAGATGAGGGAGTTTGACCGCGACAGGGATGAAGTTGTCGCGAGGGCTGTAAAAGCGGGGGTTACGCACATAGTAACCGTCGGTACCACGATGCAGGAATGCCGAAAGGCCGTATCCCTGACCGAACGTTATCACGGGGTGTTTGCCGCGATCGGGATACATCCGCATGAGGTTAAAAACATTAATGAAAAGACTTACACGGCTGTAAAGGATCTGGCAAGAAGTTCCAAAGTTGTCGCCTACGGTGAGATAGGTCTTGATTTTTTCCGCAACCATTCACCACGTGAATTGCAGATCCGCTGTTTCGGCGAGCAGCTGGATATAGCAAAAGATCTCGATTTGCCCGTTATTATTCACGACCGGGATGCCCATGAACAAACGGTGCGCATACTCGGGGAGTGGAAAGGACAGAAGGGAGGGATCATCCACTGCTTTTCCGGCGATACCGCCATGGCAAAGAAATGTCTCGATATGGGTTTCTACATATCCATCCCCGGTCCCGTCACTTATCCTAATGCAAAGAAAATAACGGAGGTTATCCGTCACGTTCCCCTCAACCGTCTTCTTGTTGAAACCGACTGCCCGTATCTGACACCCATTCCGCACCGGGGAAAGCGCAATGAACCGGCTTATGTCGTTTATACAGCAAAGAAGACTGCCGAGATCAGAGGAATGCCATGGGAGGAGATCAGCCGCATTACTTCCGACAACGCCAAAACCATTTTCGGCATTACAGAAAACTGACTCTTGCCGCATTCATAATTCCCTTGAAAATTCAAAGAATTGTCGGTAGTATCAGACTATCAATGTATGGAGGTGTCTTATGAAATCCATCTTCCGTCTTGTCATTGTTATCTGTCTGGTTCTCCTCGCTTATCCGTCCGCAGCGGCAAAACCAAAAGATCAGAAGTCCGCTGAGGTTAAGAAAAATGTGCGGGCGGCGGGTTCTTGTGCAATAGAAGGATTGAGTGCGGAGCAGGCTCAATTAATGGCTCTTCAGCGGGCAAGGGCAGCGGCAATAAGAAAAACCCTGGGTATTAAAACAAGGCCGGAAATCAGGACAACCTCCTTTGAACAGAGCATGGCTGATATTGAAGCGTTCGGCAGCGGCTTTATTGTTAAAGAGAAGGTTAATCTGCTGCGTCCTGCCAGCTTTAAAAAGGAATCATCAACGGCCCCTATTCCCGATCATCGTGTCCGGATCATTGCCGACGTGTACATTCCCGGAGCGCCTTCCGCCTCTTTGGGTCTGAAGGCTGCCTTGAACAGGAACTCATTCAAGACCGGAGAAAAGGGTGAAATTACCATCCGCACGGATAAAGACGTCGGGATAGCCGTTTTTCTCATGAGGTCGGATGACAAGGTGTCCATGGTCTTTCCGAACATTCACGAGGTGAACAACATTGTTGCATCCGGAACGGATTTTGTCTTTCCTGCAAAGAATTCGAAGATGGATCTGGAGATGCAGACACTTGCAGGCCGCCAAAAAGATATGGAAGCCTTGTTTGTGATAGCATGGGAAAAGTCGTCAAAAGTAAAGGTTATGGATATTTTTCCGGATACCGATCCGCTGGGGTTCAGTGAATTTTTCGGAAAACTGTCGACTATCGGGAAGCTTATCGAGATGAAGGTGCTTCCCTACACAGTAACGGATGTGAAAAAAGGCGAAAAATAAAGGGATTGATTTTGTATATCGGATAGGTTAGACAGGTGCCGTGCGGGGGTGCCGATCAGGCTGAGAAAATACCCTTAGAACCTGACCCGGGTAATGCCGGCGTAGGGAGAGGCAGCCGGAATGCGTTTTAATCTGGGCCATATCCCGCAACAGCTTAGGGATGGCCCTTTTTTATGGCCGTGGCTTTTGTGAGCAGGACGATCTTCATAGTAACCGGCGGCAGAATCGGGGATGCCCGCTTCCTGAAAAGTCAACTGGAAGCCGCTGACCCGGATGATGTTATATGTGCGGACGGCGGGGCTGATCATCTGTACACTTCCGGTTTTGTCCCGGGTGTAATAATCGGAGACATGGATTCCGCTGACCCTGATGTGCTTGCCTATTTTGAGGGAAAAGGCTGCAGGCTGATCCGCCATCCCCGACAGAAAGACAAAACAGACACCCAGCTCGCCCTTGAATATGCACTGGAAATAAAGCCGGCCGGGATAATCGTTATCGGCGCCGGTGGAGGCAGGATTGATCACACTCTGGCAAATATTTCTCTGCTGGTGCTGGGAGCAGAGAGAAAGACAGATGTGATCCTGCTTGACGAATGGTGCGAGGTCTTTCTTGTTTCAGACCACAGGGATATCATCGGCAAACCCGGTCAAACGGTATCGTTTCTCCCGCTGTCATCGCCGGTTTCCGGCATCAGCCTGAATGGTTTTGAGTATCCTCTGGCGGAGGGCGTCATGGATCTGGGGCGTCCGTATGGAATCAGCAACATGATGATTTCGTCAAAAGGTTCCGTCTCTGTGAAAGGAGGGTACCTCCTGGGTATTCACTATTTGAAGGCCGGGAGCTTTCCAGACGTACATTGAGCACTTTCACGAGAATGAGAAGAGAGTTCTCAGCAGTTCAGAATATTTTTCGTTTATGAAGACTACAAGGATTTTGACAATAGCAGGTTCGGATTCCGGCGGAGGCGCAGGGATTCAGGCCGACCTGAAGACAATCACCGTGCTCGGCAGTTTCGGAATGAGCGTTATTACAGCCCTGACCGCTCAGAACACCCTTGGCGTTGCGGGGGTGTATGATGTGCCTGCTGAATTCGTTGCCCTGCAGTTCGATGCCGTTGTCTCGGATATTGGTGTCGATGCAGCCAAGACCGGCATGCTTGCCAGTGCGGACATAATAAGGCTTGTAGCATCCAAGATAAAACAGCATGCCATCAATAAACTGGTTGTCGATCCTGTCATGATAGCAAAAGGGGGAGCGCCTCTTATTCAGAGCGAAGCAGTAAATGTGATGAGGGAGTTGCTGATTCCCCTGGCATTTGTCGTGACGCCGAACATACCTGAAGCGGAAGTCATTGCCGGAATGAAGATAGACGGCATAGAGGACATGAAAAAAGCGGCGAGGGACATCCATCATCTGGGTGCAAGAAATGTTGTCGTCAAAGGCGGTCATCTCCAAGGTGACGCCGTGGATGTATTGTATGACGGCAGAGAATTCAGGGAGTTTCGTTCCGAGAGGATCAAAACCGGGAACACGCACGGTACCGGCTGTACCTTCTCGGCGGCGCTTGCCACTTTTTTAGGCAGGGGCATGCAGGTATCAGAAAGTGTGAAGGAGGCGAAACTGTACATTACCAAGGCCATTGAGCATGCTCTTGAGATAGGCGGAGGCCATGGACCGACAAATCATCTGGCACCGCTACTTTTCAGGCTGGAAAGAAAGGAAGTGTGATTTATGACCCAACTTGAGGCTGCGCGTCAGGGCAGGATTACCGATGAAATGAAGCAGTGTGCGATGAGAGAGGGTGTAGCTTCGGAGTTCATACGCCGCGGCGTGACATCCGGTACAATTGTCATCGTAAAAAACTGCGAACATGCCGGGATACCTCCGCTGGCTGTGGGAGAGGGATTACGGACAAAGGTAAACGCCAATATCGGCACTTCCCGGGACCGTGTTGACCTGGAACTGGAGTTGGAAAAGATCAGAGTATCCATCGGCGCAGGAGCTGACACGATCATGGATCTTTCTACCGGAGGTGACATCAGGGCTATAAGGCAGGCCGTTATGAAGGAATCGGGTGTTGCCGTGGGAACAGTTCCCCTTTATCAGGCAGCGGCGGAGATAATCGAACAGAAGAAAGCTATAATCGAGATGTCTGCCGATGATATGTTCCAGTCCATCGAGGAAAACGGAGAGGATGGAGTTGATTTTATCACTGTGCACTGCGGCGTGACGAGAAGAAGTGTGGACTGCATTGATAAAGAGGGCCGCTTGCTGGGCATCGTCAGCCGCGGCGGATCGATCACCGCCAACTGGATGAAGTGCAACGATATGGAGAACCCTCTTTACGAACAGTACGACCGACTTCTGGAAATAGCTCACCGCTATGACATGGTGCTGTCTCTGGGCGACGGCCTTCGTCCGGGCTGTCTTGCTGATGCAACGGACAGAGGGCAGGTGCAGGAATTGATCATTCTTGGTGAACTGGCAAAAAGAGCAAGAGACAAGGGCGTCCAGGTGATTATTGAAGGACCCGGTCATGTTCCTCTGAGGGAAATAAAGGCCAACATCCAATTGCAGAAACATCTGTGCAACGGGGCCCCTTTCTATGTGCTCGGCCCTTTACCCACCGATATTGCGCCGGGGTATGATCACATAACGTCTGCCATCGGTGGAGCCATTGCAGGAGCCTCGGGAGCTGATTTCCTCTGTTATGTAACGCCTTCTGAGCATCTGCACTTGCCCACTATTGATGACGTCCGTGAAGGTGTCATTGCCTCCCGGATAGCCGCTCATGTTGCCGATATAGCTAAAGGATTGCCCGGAGCCATGGAAAAAGACCGCATGATGGCGGAATTCAGGAAAGAATTTAATTGGCAGGGACAGATAGATATCTCTTTAGATCCCGTCAAGACCAAAGCATTTCTTGAAACTAGCAAGGATGCCCGGGAGGAGGGCTGTACGATGTGCGGTGAGTTCTGCGCCATAAAAATGGGGAGAAAATAGGTTATGGATAATGAGAAGCTGTTATTTGGATTCACTCTTATCACTATGGTGGTCATGTCTGTTCTCTTTCTGAGGCCGCCGTATAAAATAGAAAATGTGGCCATCGGCGTTATCTCGCTGGCGCTTACACTCCGCCTGGCATACAAGCTCTGGCGAGCCAAAAGAAACAAACAGGATGGGGATACAGACGGCAAGGACCAATAAAAACATTTAAAAAAGAGTTTGATAAGGCCAAAAAAATAAAGTATGAACCTATGTTTTAAATTGATATATTTTTGCAATTTAAGTCTGAACTAAGGAGGATTGCCTTGCTTTTCGATTTTATATTAGGGAAGTTTTCAAATGATCTGGCTATCGATCTGGGGACGGCCAATACCCTGGTTTACGTAAAAGGTGAGGGGATTGTGCTCAGTGAACCTTCCGTCGTGGCTGTTCACAAGGATTCGCGGGGTGTGAAGAAAGTCCTGGCGGTTGGAACCGAAGCTAAAAGAATGCTGGGGCGCACTCCCGGCAATATAGTGGCTATCAGGCCCTTACGGGATGGTGTTATTGCTGATTTTGACGTTACCGAAGTCATGCTCAGGCACTTTATACTCAGTGTTCATAAGAGAAGGGCATTGGTGCGTCCGAGAATAATCGTTTCCATTCCATCGGGTATAACCCAGGTTGAAAGAAGGGCTGTGCGTGAAACAGTGGAATCGGCAGGAGCAAGGGAAGTTTATCTCATAGAAGAGCCAATGGCGGCGGCAATCGGGGCCGGTCTTCCTGTTATGGACCCTGTCAGTTCAATGGTAGTGGATATCGGCGGAGGAACAACGGAGGTTGCCGTAATTTCTCTGGCGGGAATTGTATATTCCAAATCGGTACGCGTTGCCGGAGACCGCATGGATGAAGAAATCGTTCAATACCTCAAAAGAAAATACAGTCTCCTCATCGGTGAGCGTTCGGGAGAGATGATAAAAACGACGATCGGTTCGGCCTTTCCGGATAATGAACTAAGGAAGGTGGATGTCAAGGGGCGGGATCTGATATCAGGTATTCCAAGGATAATAGAGATTACCTCCGAGGAAGTTCGCGAAGCCATTATGGAGCCTGTGAGCATTATCGTCGATGCCGTGAAGGATGCCCTTGAAAACTCACCCCCCGAATTGGCGGGTGATATTGTAGATCGCGGTATTACCTTGACCGGAGGCGGGGCACTGTTGAGAAACCTTGATATTCTTCTCAGGGAAGAGACGCAATTGCCTGTGACCATAGCAGAAGATCCTCTCTCAACGGTAGTTAGAGGCGCCGGTGCGGCTCTTGATCAGATGGATGTACTGAGGGAAGTGGCCGTTCAACCGTAACAGACAGTATTAGCCGTTTCCGGGGCATGAATCTCAGCAGATATTTATCTACGGGATATATGCTTCTAATTTAAGCATCCATGCGGGCGATACATGCTAGTCCCAAAGAAATATCAGCCGATAGTCGTCATTTCGATTTTTGTCATCTTTTCTCTTGTCATTCTGTCTTTCAGCATAAAAGGGCCGCTTGAAGCCGGTTTCTTCCGGAAACTGGTTCTGGAAGCGGCGCTCCCTCTGGAAAAAGCTGTTACCGCCACAATGAAAGTCTTAGGCGATTCATGGAAAAGGTATATCTTTTTAATCGGTCTGGAAGAGGAAAACAGACGCCTGAAAAAAGACAATGCAATCCTGACCGATAAACTCAACCGGTTAAAAGAAGGAAATCTCGAAGCGCAGCGTCTGCAGAAATTGTTTGCCCTGAAAGATAATCTTGAACATAGTGTTATTGCTGCCAGAGTGATCGACAAGAGCCTTTCGGCGCTGTATAAAACCATTCTGATAAATAGAGGGTCTTCCCACGGTATAAAAGCAGGAATGCCGGTTATCAACGACCAGGGTGTTGTAGGAAGGGTTGTGGAGGTATCCTGGCACACATCAAGGATTTTGCTGATAATCGATGAAAAGAGCAACATAGATGCTGCAATTCAGGACAACAGGGCTCAGGGCATTCTGCAGGGGGATGGGTCTTCCGGATGTCACATCAAGTATGTTTCAACCCTGGAGGATGTCAAAGCAGGTGATACGGTAGTCTCGTCAGGGCTGGCAGGCGTTTTCCCCAAGGGGTTGATTCTGGGGACTGTTCAGTATGTCGATAGGAAAGAAGGCGGTCTGTTTCAAAAGATCATGGTGAATCCTGCCGTCGACATTGGGAAGATGGAAGAAGTCCTGGTCCTGGAAAGGGCGAAAGCAAAATGATTTACTTCCTGCTTGTTCCCCTTTTTTCCTTGATGCTGGTTGTCTTTCAGACATCTGTTCTGGAAGCCGTTATGCTTGATAATATTAATATTGAAATAACCCTGTTGTGTGTTATCTATGCAGGACTGTATATGGATACCTTGAAGGGGGTTTATGCAAGCTTTTTTCTTGGTCTGATGATGGATTGCCTGACAGCCCCGGTAAGCGGGCTCTTTTCTCTCATCTATGTAGTAATATTTTATATAGCCATGCAGGTTGCTCCCAGGGTATACAAATCGAAGTTCACGTTCGTAATTGCCTTTACTTTCTCATGCACCATTCTGGAAGCGTTCATGTTGTCAATCAGTTATGAACTGATTTTCGGTTCCAGCGTTTTCAGAGATACCTTGGCTGTCTATTTTCCTCGATCTGTCATAATCGGTTTGCTGGCACCCATTGTTTTTGGTTTTTTCTGTAAAATCAAGGACTTGTTTAATGTTAGAGACGCACGGACGGCTTAACGGCCATGAACCGGCTGAATTCCGGTCGAGATTTAAAATTTTAATCATTCTGGTTACACTGGCCCTTTTCGTTCTGATGGCGCGTTTGTGGTATCTTCAGGTTATCAAGGGGGAAGAACTGGGGATCAGATCGGAAAGCAACAGTGTCAGATTGAGAACAATCAGGGCAGTCAGAGGTTTTATCATGGACAGGAACAGGAATGTGCTGGTTGATAACCTGCCCTCTTTTGATATCATGTTTGTTCCGAATCGAGCGAAGAATGTCCAGGATGTTGCCCGGAAGATGGAGGCCATTTACGCGGCGAGAGGACTTCCTTTCTCACCGGAAGTATTAATGGCCAAAAGAATCAGCGCTATAGATCCGATCAAGGTGGAAAAGAACGTAAGCCGTGAAAAGCTGGCGCTTATAGAGGCGCATGCCCTGGAACTGCCGGGAGTTGTTTCCGAAGTTGTCACCGTCAGGCAGTATCTGGGCGGCGAAAAATATTCGCACATCATCGGCTATCTGGGAGAGGTAAGTCCGGAAGATTTGGAGAAGGATGGGAACGAGCAGTACACCGGCGGAGATATGGTGGGTAAATATGGAATTGAAAAGTACCTCGATCAGCATTTGAGAGGTAAAAACGGCGCGGAGCAGGTGGAGGTTAATGTCGTAGGCAAGGAAAAACGAGTGCGGGGTAAGATAATTCCTGTTTCCGGGGACAATGTTGTGCTTACTATTGATTCATACCTGCAGGAAGCAGCCTGGGATGCCCTCGAAGGCAAGCCGGGGGCTATTGTTGTCATGGATGTCAGAGACGGGTCCATCCTGGCGATGGTTAGTTCGCCTTCTTTCGATCCTAATTTGTTCAGGGCCGGAATATCAGCACGAGACTGGAAAAAATTGTCCTCGGATCCGTTTCACCCCTTGGAGAATAGAGCTATATCCGGTCAATATCCGCCGGGATCCACGTACAAGCTTATAGTGGCGGCGGCAGCTCTGGAGGAGGGCATCGTAACACCGTCGACCTCATTCAACTGCAGTGGTTCGTTCGATATGGGGAATAGAAAGTTTCACTGCTGGAATAAAAAGGGACACGGGAGGGTTAGTCTGCATCGTGCCATTGTTCAGTCATGTGACGTCTATTTCTATAATGTCGGCAAGTTGCTGGGAGTCGATAAAATTGCCGAGTATTCAAAGGCCTTTGGATTCGGTTCTGTCACCGGAATTGATCTTCCGAGGGAAAAGCCGGGAATTATTCCCACCAGGAAATGGAAACTATCCCGTTTCAAGGTTCCCTGGCAAGTGGGTGAAACGATATCGGTTGCTATTGGCCAGGGATTCAATACAGTGACGCCCTTGCAGTTGGTTGGCGCCTATGCGGCTCTGGCCAACGGCGGAACGGTATGGAAACCAAGAATCATCAAGCAGATTGAATCGGTTGACGGAAAAATTGTCAAGGCTTTTACCCCGGAGAGGAAAGGGGTCCTGCCACTCTCCAAAGATACTATGGAGGAGTTGAGGAGCGGCCTTTGGGGAGTTGTCAATGAGGGAGGCGGAACCGGTTCTGCTCTCAGGAGGAAGGAAGCTGACGTTGCCGGTAAGACCGGAACGTCGCAGGTCGTGGGCCTGCCGCAGGATGAAAAAGGGAACAGAACAAAGAAGACATTGGCGGCAAGGTTCAAAGACCATGCCCTTTTTGTGTGTTTCGCGCCATATAAGAGTCCGGAAATTGCCGTTGCCGTTATTGCGGAAAATGCAGGAGGCGGAGGTTCAGTGGCCGCCCCTATAGCCCGAAAGATTGTGGATGCATATTTTCAGCATAAGCAGGTGCCGCCGGGCAAACAACAGGTTGTAAGAGTTGAGCGTGTGGATGGGACACGTCAGCAATAATTAGCAAACAATCATGAAAATAGATCGACGTCTTTTTTTTAGTTTTGATTGGACTCTGCTCAGCATGGTTTTGCTGATAAGCGGCGTCGGACTGCTGAACATATACAGCACAGGTTACAGTCTGAGGGATGCTCAGATGACGCCTTTATACATCAAACAGGCGCAGTGGATTGCCATCGGCATAGTTTTCATGATAATTACTTTCAGTATCGATTACCGGTTCATTTCCCGGTATGCTTATTTCATCTATGGCGCATCCATCCTGCTTCTTGTTGCCGTCTATTTTGTAGGAAGTGAGGCACGCGGATCGCAGCGCTGGATTTCTCTGGGCGGTTTTTTTAAATTGCAGCCTTCCGAATTGATGAAGCTGACTCTGATCCTCGCCCTGTCAAAATATTTTGATGAGCATAAAAATGCCGGTTCTTACCGTTTGAAAGAACTGATAGTGCCATTTATGATCACAATCGTTCCGTTTCTGCTCGTTATGAAACAACCGGATCTTGGTACCTCACTCGTATTGCTGATTATTTTTGCTTCCATGGTATTGTTTATCGGCATTCATTGGAAATCACTCGCTATTGCTGCATCGTGCGGAATTGTGTTGATGCCTTTTACCTGGTTTTTTCTAAAAGACTATCAGAAAGACAGGATTCTGACTTTTTTAAATCCGGAAAATGATCCTCTTGGCGCCGGATACCATATCATTCAGTCAATGATTGCTATCGGGTCAGGCGGAATTCTGGGCAAGGGTTTTTTAAAGGGAACACAAACGCAACTTAAATTTCTGCCTGAACAACAGACTGACTTCATTTTCTCTGTTTTTGCGGAAGAATGGGGGCTGATAGGCGGTGTAGTGCTGTTGTTTCTATTTCTGTCTCTGATACTCTGGGGATTGAAAATTGCCCTCCATTCACGTGACTATCTAGGGACGCTCTTATCTTTTGGCATTACGATTTTCATCTTCTGGGAATTGTTTATTAATATGGGCATGGTGCTGGGTATTATGCCCGTAGTGGGAATCCCTCTCCCTTTTCTGAGTTACGGCGGGTCGTCAATGGTCGTGTTGATGACGAGTATCGGACTCCTGATGAATGTCAGTATGAGGAGATACATCCTTCAGCCCAAAGGATATGCTTAATTTTAAGGCTAATTAGTACAGGGCTGCCCTGTAAAAGATAGAGCAGATTGTCAGTAACAGACCACGAACCGTTTGTCGGCAAGGGAGGGTTTGGGTATGTTTAAGAGTAAAAAGAGGGACAACGAGATTGAGGCCTTTCTCGGCAAAGGGTCTTCATTCAAAGGTAATCTGAACTTTGAAGGATCCATACGTATTGACGGTGATTTTGACGGGGAGATTGCCGGCACAGGAACTCTTGTTATCGGTGAGGGAGCCCAGATCAAAGCCGACATCGATGTCGGCAGTCTTTATGTAAGCGGTGACGTAATAGGCACCATAGATGTCAAGGAGAAAATAAAAATTTTTTCTACGGGAAGGCTCTTCGGTAATATAAAAACATCCTCTATTGCCATTGAAGAAGGAGGGATATTCGAAGGTTATTCGAGAATGGTAAGTGAATCTCCCGGAGCCCATGCTGCGGGGGAAGGCAAGACAGCCGATTCTGTTGACTACTATAAGAAATAATCAAGTTATAATGATAGGCCAAAACCGCCAAAAACTGCTTGACAACGACTCGTAGTTATGATTAATAAACCGCGCTTTTGCATATTGGGGTGAGAGAAACGTTATCAAAGACGATTATAGAAGTTCTTCGTAGACCCCCCCTTTAGAGTCTAGATAAACTGAGGTTGGTAAATTCATTAATGGGAATGACCGAGTGAACATACATCATACGCACTCGGTTTTTTTTTATCAATCAGATGAGGTAACAAGCCGTGGTTAGCATCGATTACACAATAATGATTCAAGCTGTAAACTTCCTTCTTTTAATATTTATCCTGAATCTTCTTCTTTATAAGCCAATTTTATCCATCCTTGAGAAAAGACAAAAATCACTTGACGATTCGCAGGATGAGATTAACAAACTGAATGAAACAATCGAAAAGAAAATGGCAGAATATGAGGAGAAAGTCCGTCAGGCTAAGGTTGCCGCGATGGAACAGAAGACACTGACGCTTACTGAAGGTTCAGATAAAGCTAAATCAATCATAGATGCAGTCAGAGCGGAGGTTCCGAAGCTGTTTGAACAGTTCAATGAAAAGCTGAACAAGGAAGTGGATGACGCAAGGAAGATATTAGCTAGTCAGTCCCAGAAAACATCTCGAGATATTGCTGAAAAGGTGCTGGGAAGGAGTGTGCAATGAACAAGAGTAAAAGCTGTTTGTCTTATGTGGTTTTACCGGGAGCGATAGTTTTGTCGATTTCCGCCCTGGCATTCGCAGCAGGTGGGGGTGGGGAATCTCACGGCGCCGAATGGAAGGATTTGATGTGGAGGACCTTGAACTTTACCGTGCTGGTGGGGTTTCTCTGGTGGCTTCTGGCCGCGAAGATCCGTGATTTCTTCGCTGGTCGCAGAGCGGACATTAAATCAACGGCGGAAGCAGCAGAAGCAGCTAAAGCGGATGCCAAGAAGAAGTACGATGAATACGATACTAAACTGACGAAGGCTACAGACGAGATAGCAGGTATAGCAGAAAGCATCAAGACTCAGGGACTGGCCGAAAAAGAAAGAATCATAGAGGATGCCAAAAAGGCCGCTATAAAGATCAAAGAGGATGCCCAGGCCAGAATGGATCAGGAATTTAAAAAAGCGAGCAATGAATTGCGGCTGGAGGTTGCCCGGCTGTCGGTACAGATGGCGGAAGACGTCCTGAAGAGGAACATTTCAGCCGCTGATCATGAAAACATGGTTCGAGATTACTTAGATAAGGTGGTGACCAAACATTGATCGGCAGCGATATTGCAAAAAGATACGCAAAGGCTTTTTTTGAAATAGCCACGGAAGAAGGTTTGTACGAGAAGTACTACGAGGAGTTGAACAGTTTCTCAGCTCTGTTAAAAGAGAGTGAGAGCCTTAAAGAGTTTCTTGCCAATCCGATTTTTGACCAGGCGGACAAAAGGGCGGTCGTTGCAACTCTCTTGGAACGTATAAATCTATCCCAGATCACTACAAACTTCCTAAATCTTCTCGTCGATAAGAGAAGGATTGGAATCTTGCCGGAGATTGAGGACTGCTATAGAATATTAATGGATAATGCCCTGAAAAAAGTCAGGGTTAACGTCAAGAGCGCCTTTCCTTTATCGTCGGAATTGAAAGACAAGCTCCAGAAAAAGCTTGAGGAACTTACGGGAAAAGAGGTCGAAATGAGCCTTGCCGAAGACGCATCATTGCTGGGGGGGATAATCGTCAGGGTAGGTGACAAATTGTATGACGGAAGTATTAAAACCCAACTTAACAATATAAGCAATCTCTTAGGGGAGGAGATATAAAGCATGGACACGATCAGGGCAGAAGAAATTAGTCAAATCATATCCAAACAGATCAAGGAATACCAGAAAAAGCTTGATGTCAGCGAGACTGGTACCGTACTTTCTGTTGGTGATGGTATCGCCAGAGTTTACGGCGTAGAGAATGCCATGGCCATGGAACTCTTGGAGTTTCCGGGCGGGATTCTGGGAATGGTGCTCAACCTTGAAACAGACAATGTCGGTGTGGCCGTTCTGGGCGAAGTAACGCACATCAAAGAAGGTGACATCGTCAAGAGAACAGGGAAGATCGCACAGGTACCTGTTGGCGAAGGCGTTCTTGGACGTGTTATTGATGGAACGGGGAAGCCTATCGACGGCAAGGGACCCATTGAAACCAACGAGTTTCGAAGAATTGAAATGGTAGCCCCCGGCGTCATCCAGAGGCAGCCGGTTAATCAACCCATGTATACGGGTCTTAAAGCGGTTGATGCCATGACACCCATCGGCAGAGGACAGCGCGAACTGGTTATCGGCGACCGTCAGATCGGCAAAACGGCTATCTGTATTGACTCAATTATTCGACAGAAAGATACAGGCGTAAAGTGTATATACGTCGCCATTGGCCAGAAGAAATCAACTGTTGCTCAGGTTGTTGAGAATCTGAGGAAGTATGACGCCATGTCATATACATGCGTTGTTTCCGCATGCGCCAGCGACCCCGCAACCCTTCAGTACATCGCAGCATATTCCGGATGCAGCATAGGTGAGTATTTCCGGGATCGCGGTCAGGATGCCCTGATTATTTATGATGACCTTTCAAAGCAGGCAGTTGCCTACAGGCAGATTTCACTGCTGCTTCGCCGTCCCCCCGGACGAGAGGCCTATCCTGGCGATATTTTCTACAATCATTCACGTCTGCTTGAAAGAGCCGCCCGTGTCAGCAAGGAACTCGGAAGCGGTTCACTGACTGCACTTCCAATTATTGAAACCCAGGCCGGTGACGTTTCGGCTTACATTCCCACAAACGTTATTTCCATTACCGATGGTCAGGTTTACCTTGAGCCGAGCTTGTTCTACTCAGGTATTCGTCCGGCGATCAACGTTGGTTTGTCGGTTTCCCGCGTCGGTGGTGCCGCGCAGGTAAAGGCGATGAAGCAGGTCGCCGGTACTCTGAAGCTCGACCTTGCACAGTTTAGAGAGCTGGCTGCATTTGCTCAGTTCGGAAGCGATCTTGACAAGGCAACACAGGCGCAGCTCGACAGAGGCGTTCGCCTTGTTGAAATTCTGAAACAGCCTCAGTTCCAGCCTATGTCTCTGGGAAAGCAGGTTGCTATTCTTTTTGCCGGAACGAGAGGATTCCTGGATAAATACGAAGTGGATCAATTGAAGCATTACGAACCTCAGCTTTTAAGTTTTATCGAGGGTAAATATCCGGAAGTATATAAGGAGATTGATGAAAAGAACATCATCAGTCCTGAGCTTGAAAAGAAGATGCGTGAAGTCCTCACGGAGTTTGATTCCGTATACGTGGCGGGCTAATTAGATAATCGATCGCTTCGGCGACATCACGAATATAATTAAAGGGAGTAATTTTAATGGCCGCATTAAAGGACATTAAAAGAAAAATTTCGGCAGTCCAGAAAACTAAGCAGATTACCAAAGCTATGAACATGGTGGCCGCTGCGAAATTTAAATCGGCTCAGCAGAGAATGGAAAATTTCCGGCCCTATGCAATGAAATTCATGGATGTTATGAACAGCCTTGCTTTGCGTGTATCGTCCGATTCTCATCCGTTACTGGCGGTGAGGGAGCCGAAAAAAATCAGGGTAATATGCATGACATCAGACCGCGGGCTGTGCGGCGGATTTAACACGAATTTGATTAAGGCAACGGAACGGTTCGTAGCAACAAAGAAGTCTGAAGGCAGGGAAGTGACTCTTATTCCAATAGGAAGGAAGGGGAGAGATTACTTCCGGAAAAAGATGCCAGTAATGAATGACAGAACCGATCTCCTGGCAAAATTCGGCATGGAAACTGCGGTCAGGATCAGTGATGACATAATCCCTCCTTTTGTAGCCGGGGAATATGACGAGCTCTATCTGATATATAATGAGTTCCGCAATGTTTCCGTTCAGCGGCCTTCGGTTGTGAGGCTTTTTCCGCTCCCCACAATCGGGCAGGATGATGAGGTTTCTGCTGATGCAAGGCTGGACTACATATACGAACCTTCAGAAGAAGTGTTGCTGGATAAGATGCTGAACATGTACGTGCATGTGCTTCTCTTCAGGGCTCTTCTCGAGACGAATGCCGGAGAAAACGGGGCGCGTATGGCCTCAATGGATAATGCTACAAAGAACTGCGATGAATTAATAACAAGCCTGAGCCTGAAATACAACAAGGCGAGGCAGGCAGCCATTACAGCAGAGTTGATGGACATAGTAGGCGGTACAGAAGCTCTTGCCAAGGGATAAGAATATAAAACCTCATAAATGGGGATGAATGAAATACTCTAATTGAAGGAGATGGGTATGAATATAGGAAAGGTTGTACAGGTTATTGGACCGGTGGTCGACGTCGCATTTGAAGAGGGAAAACTCCCCAATATTTTAAATTCGATCACAATTACAAATGCCGCTATAAATGACCAGGAGGACAACTTGGTTGTTGAGGTTGCCCAGCATCTTGGCGACAATGTTGTACGCTGTATCGCAATGGATATTACAGATGGTCTCGTCCGCGGAATGAAGGCTAAAGATACGGGTGCTCCTATCACAGTGCCTGTCGGACCGGAGTGTCTTGGCCGGATTCTTAATGTTGTTGGTCGTCCGGTTGATGGCTTGGGGCCTGTTGTTGCTAAAACAAATATGCCAATTCACAGAGAAGCACCGACATTTCTGGAGCAGGATACATCAGTGCACGTTCTCGAAACAGGTGTTAAGGTTATCGACCTGCTCGTTCCCTTCCCCAGAGGCGGTAAGATGGGTATGTTTGGCGGCGCCGGTGTCGGTAAAACAGTTGTTATGATGGAGATGATCCACAACATCGCCATGCATCACGGTGGAATTTCGGTTTTCGCCGGTGTGGGTGAGAGAACCAGAGAAGGAAACGACCTGTATCTTGAAATGAAAGAATCAGGAGTTATCAAACAGGCTGCGCTGATCTATGGACAGATGACAGAACCTCCGGGAGCGCGTGCACGAGTTTCACTAACAGCATTGGCGGCAGCGGAATACTTTAGAGATATCGAAGGACAGGACGTGTTGCTCTTCGTAGACAACATCTTCAGATTTACACAAGCAGGTTCAGAGGTGTCGGCGCTTCTTGGCCGCATGCCGTCAGCGGTCGGTTATCAGCCTACATTGGCAACAGACCTTGGTGAACTTCAGGAACGAATCACCTCTACTAACAAAGGTTCGATTACAGCAGTGCAGTGCGTATACGTTCCGGCGGACGACCTTACAGACCCTGCCCCGGCAACAACGTTTGCCCACTTGGACGGAACAGTTGTTCTTTCACGTCCCATTGCTGAGTTGGGAATCTATCCGGCCGTCGACCCGCTCGACTCAACGTCGAGAATTCTCGATCCTATTGTTTTGGGTATTGATCATTATCAAGTAGCGCGTGCCGTTCAGGTTACACTTCAGAAGTATAAAGACCTGCAGGACATTATCGCTATCCTCGGTATGGATGAGCTTTCGGAAGAAGATAAGTTGACAGTCAGCAGGGCCAGAAAAATTCAGAGATTCCTTTCTCAACCGTTCTTTGTCGCAGCCCAGTTTACAGGAACGGAAGGAAAGTTCGTATCGGTTGCCGATACAGTGAGAGGATTCAAAGAGATTCTTGAGGGCAAGCATGATGACCTTCCCGAGCAGGCATTCTACATGGTTGGCGGAATAGAGGAAGCAGTCGAAAAAGCGAAGAAGCTGTCTGAGTAAAAAGCCGGAGGATTCTGATAAATGGCTGATGAACTGGTATTAGAGGTTGTAACCCCTGAAAGAATGACGTTTAGTGGTAAGATAGAGGAAGTAACGGTGCCCGGAAGTGAAGGTGAGTTCGGTGTATTGAGGGGGCACGCTTCACTCCTGTCTTCTCTTGATGCAGGGGTGTTGAACTATACACAGGAAGGGAAGAAGACCTATTATGCCGTTAGTACGGGATATGCAGAAGTGACGGCATCAAAAGTGACAATCCTCGTCGAAACAGCGGAACGTTCCGACATGATCGACAAGGAAAGGGCTCAAAAGGCAAAAGAAAATGCAGAAGCAAAGCTCGCAAAGCTTGCAAAGGAAGATGCTGAGTATGAAAAAGTCAAATCTGACTTGGCAAGAGCAGTTGCAAGATTGTCAGTTGCAGAGAAAAATTAATATTAATAAGAGTTAAAATCCGATAGTATAAAACAAAAAAGCCGCAGACAAAAACTGCGGCTTTTTTATTAGAAAATTACTGTGAAACTCATTTGTTGAAAATCAGCTGAAGAAACTGTCCAGGCATAACAGGCGATCACCTAGAAGATATCTATGATTTCAAACTGTCGAATTCCGCCTGGGGTTTTCACATTGACCTCTTCGCCAACTGCCTTACCAATCAATGCTCTGCCGATAGGAGATGTTACAGAGATCTTGTTTTCGTTAATATTAGATTCAAAAGGTCCTAAAAGCTGGTATGTAATAGATTCACCCGAATTTGCGTCTTCGATAGCTACTGAAGAACCGAATACAACCTTTTCTTTCGTAATCTTACTTATATCTATAATTTTGGACATCACCAGGTTATTTTCCAGTTCCTGCATTTTGCCGTGCAGAAATGATTGTCTTTCCTTGGCGGCAGTGTATTCGGCATTCTCAGACAAATCGCCATGAGCTCTCGCAATCTCAATATCCCTGATATTTTCTGGCACCAGTACTGTCTTCAGATGATCGAGTTCTTTCTTTAATTTGTTATAGCCATCCCTGGTAATCGGCATTTTCTCCATAATCAGCTCTCCAAGTAACTTGACTTAATAAAATTGTGTGGCGCAACTCTTGACCATCCTGTAATAGAGAATTGTTGAGGTGTCAAGGTGGATTTAATTTTCAGAGACATATTCTCCATAAATGATTCGAAAGTGAGTTCGAATATGAACTATAATTTTCTGAACTATAATTTTCTTGCAATATCGATTCTTAATGATATGGTACCAAGCATAGTAAAATACATGTGATAAATAATATTCTTTATTCGTGTCTGAAAGGTTTTTTCTCAAGATGAAGCAATTGGCTAAGCTTATCAATATGGAAAACCCTCACTCTATTTACGGTGAGGTTAAATTGATTGCATCGATGATCAAACAGGATTTTGACAGCTCACATCTGGATAGAGCATATGCAGATGTTTTTCATCTTTTTAATGGAGAATATCCCGGATACAAGGGATGTAATACGCTGTATCATGATTTACGTCATACTATGGCGGTTTTCCTGGCGATGGCCAGACTCATGCACGGTTACGCTGCATACGAAAAGAGCAGTTTTACGGACAAAGAAATCAATATAGGATTGATCGGTGCTTTGATGCATGATACCGGGTATCAACAGACAATAGATGATACAGAAGGAACAGGCGCAAAACATACACTTATTCACGTTCAGAGAAGTATAGATTTTGTTCACCATCTATATAAGGACGATGAGTACTTCAGCGATTCGTTGGTGTGCTTTCAGAATATTCTTAATTGTACAGGTCTTAAAGAGAAAGTCAAAGAAATCGAATTTGCAAGACCGGTAATTCGCTTGTTGGGATTAATGCTGGGAACAGCAGATCTGTTAGGACAGATGGCTGATCGCCACTACCTTGAAAAGCTGGTGTTTCTATTTCACGAGTTTAAGGAGGCCAATATCAACACCTTTACCAGCGAATTGGACTTGCTAAAGAAAACAATAGATTTTTATGAGATGACAAAAAAACGTTTTGCTACGGATCTCGGAGGGGTGAATCATTATATGATATTTCACTTTCAAAAACGCTGGGATATTGATGATGACCTGTATCAGACCGGAATTGAGAGAAATATCCGATATCTTAATATTGTATTAAAAAGTGATGAAGTGGAATATCGGCATCATCTCCGTCGCGCCGATCTTATGAATATCATTGAAAGAAAACAGCCGGTCATTTTCGAAGCATACGGAAAATGAGTTGTCACAAAACCCTTGATTTATGGCCCCGGATGTTATAATAGGCAAACCCGTTTTATAAATAACCAATTATAGAGGACTCCTTGTCCGTACTTCAGATGCGGACTTTAGAGCCGAGAGGAGGTAAAATTTGAAGAGGTATGAAACAGTATTTATTGTGCAGGCGGATCTGCCTGAGGAAGAGTCCAACAGTTTAATTGAGCGTTACGCTTCAATTGCGACCGGACTGAAAGGCCTTGTGGCGAAAGTTGAAAAGTGGGGTAAAAAAAGGCTGGCATACGAGATAAAGAAGCAGATGAGAGGATTCTATGTTCTTCTTGATTATGCCGGAAATAGCGCCATTGTTAACGAGCTCGAGAGGAATTTTAAAATTGACGATAAAATTCTGAAGTTCATGACGGTGGTTAAATCAGAAGACGTCAACCTGAAGGAACTTGAAGCTGAAATTGAGGCCCGCAAAGAAAAAGTAGCGGAAGCGGCGTCAACAGTCTCGGTAGTTAAGACGGAAGAAACACCACAGGAAAAGGAATAAGACATGGCCGAACAGACTAGAAATCCAAGAGCAGGCAGACCCCAGAAAAAATTTTTTCACCGCAGGAAATTCTGCAGATTCTGCACAGACTCAGATATAAAGATTGATTATAAAGAGCCTCAGATCCTCAAAGACTACACCACGGAGAGAGGCAAAATAATGCCCAGAAGAATTACCGGAAACTGCGCCAGTCATCAGCGTGAAATAACGATAGCCATAAAAAGAGCAAGGACGATAGCCCTTCTACCCTTTGCTGTTTCCGATAATTAATAAAGGTAGCCTCTCCGAAGAGTTTATCTTAAACAGTTATATGCCATTCGGAAAGGGCGCTTTTCCGTCCTGGCCGTGTCGATCTGCGGTATTGCCTGTGTGGCGCACGGGAAGTGTGCCTCCGTGCAATACCTCGATCTCCTTGTCGGAGCGAAAATCCCTACTTTCCAATCCGGAAACCTGAAGTATCAACATCCGGAGTATCGGGATGGAAAATAGATAGCAGATGCCGATGTTGAATAAAGGGCGTGGCGTTTTGTTCTATAGAAATATCATCACTGGTACAGTAATATCGTCACTTTTTTTTCTTTCAGCATCCTTCATTCCTCTGATTGGATCTGTTTTCATAGTCTTTGCTCCCCTTCCGATTCTTTACTATAGTGTAAAGGCAGGCAGGATCGGGGGTGGAATTGTTTTGGGCCTTTCTGCCCTGTTGGTTTATCTGTCTCTCAGAATGTTCCACGCTGAATGGCATCTCCTGATTTTTATATCCATGGGTATAACAGGTGTAATGCTTGCGGAGATGTTCAGAGGCAGCAGTTCTATTGACAAAGTCATCCTGTGTCCGGTAACGGTCTTGCTGGCTCTATTCCTGGTATTTCTGGGATATGAGAGCTATCAAACAGACCAGATGCCATGGAACCTGATTGAAACCTATATCCTGAAAGCAATACAGGAAAATGTCCGTTTTTATGAAAGTCAGGGGTTTTCGCCGGAGATGATCAATTTGATAAAAAATGATATGCCCAGAATAACGAAGTTCTTTGTGGGTATATTTCCAGCTTTCTTTTATATTATGGCATTATTTACAGTTGTGATGAATACCCTTGCAGGCAGAGCACTGCTTCAGATCAAACAACTTCCATACCCGGATTTCGGCGATCTGACCATTTGGAAGGCTCCTGAAAAACTGGTATGGATTCTGATCATTTCCGGAGGAAGTCTTCTTGTGCCCGTAAACATGGTAAAGATCGCAGGAATGAATCTTCTGTTCATCTGCCTGTTTATATACATGTTTCAGGGGTTCGCCATTGTGGCTTATGTCTTTAAAAGAAAAAATGTCCCATGGTTTTTTCGGTTTATATTTTATTTTTTGATATTTATGCAGCAATACCTGATTCTGGTAATATCCATCTTGGGCCTTATTGATCTATGGGTTGATTTTAGAAAATATGTAAAAATGAAGGATACAACAGTTTAGCCGTATATTACTGACAGGAGGTTTTATGAAGGTTATTTTGAAAGAGAATGTAGAAGCCTTGGGTAAAGCAGGCGATGCTATCAAAGTGGCGGACGGTTATGCGCGGAATTATCTCATCCCTAAAGGACTGGCTGTGGAGGCCAGCAGCAAGAACTTAAAAACACTTGAACAGGAAAAGAATCTCATCCTCCAGAAGGTTGAAAAACAGAAAAAGCAGGCAGAGATATTGGCCGCCAAAATATCCGGTGTCGTATGTACGTTATCAAGAAAAATCGGTGACCAGGATAAGCTTTTCGGGTCCGTCAACTCTAAGGATATTGAAAGCAAACTCCGTGAAGACGGCATCGAGATTGACAGAAAGTGGATTGAACTGGATGAACCCATCAAATCGCTGGGTGAATTTCCCGTCAAGGTAAAAATGCCGGGTGGCGTTGCTGCTGAAATCAAGGTAGTGGTTACAGCCGAACAGTAAGGTTTGCGGATGAAAGACATCGATGCTTCCCTGCATAAAATTCCTCCCCAAAATCTTGAGGCGGAGCAGTCAATTCTCGGGGGGATTCTGCTTGACAATCAGGCATTAAACAATGTCCTGGAGATAATCAAGGTGGGGGATTTCTATAGCGAAGCCCACCGAAAAATCTTCAAGGCAATCAATGATCTTTCTGAAAGAAGTGAGCCGTGTGACCTCATTACGCTTGCTAATATTCTAAAAGACAGGAAACAGATCGACCAGATCGGTGGTATGGCATACCTGGCCTCTCTGGTGGATAATGTCCCGTCAGCAGCCAACATCACGCACTATTCAAAGATTGTCAAAGAAAAGGCCATCCTCAGAGGCCTGATAGATGCAGCTACCGATATCCTTAACAAGAGTTACAATGTAGGCGCTGATATTGATCGGGTCCTTGACGAAGCCGAGCATACTATTTTTGAAATCTCGGAAAACAAGGTGCGGCCTACCTTCTATCCTTTTAAATCGGTCGTCAAGGAGAGCATCAAAACAATAGAGCGGCTGTTTGAGAGAAAGGAGCTGGTGACCGGGGTTCCTACAGGATTTGAGAGAATCGATGAACTCACTTCGGGTCTTCAAAAATCCGATCTTATCATCATCGCCGGCCGTCCCAGTATGGGCAAAACCGCCTTTGCTCTGGACATAGCCAAGAATGCCGCTGCAGAAAGCGGTGTCCCCGTGGCGGTCTTTTCGCTGGAAATGTCCAAAGAGCAGTTGGCCATCAGAATGTTGTCTTCCGATGCCAAGGTGGATTCGCAGCGTATCCGCAAGGGTTTTCTTGGCGAGACCGATTGGCCGAGGCTGATTGCCGCGGCCAGCCGCCTTTCCGAAGCGCCGATTTTTATTGATGACACGCCTGCTATCACAGTGCTGGAGATGAAAGCCAAGGCAAGAAGGCTGAAAGCCGATCAGGGGCTGGGGTTGATAATTCTTGATTACCTGCAGTTAATGAGAGGCGGTGGATTCAAAGACAATAGAGAGCAGGAAATATCGGAGATAAGCAGGTCTTTGAAGGCCCTCGCCAAGGAATTGAATGTCCCTGTGATAGCTTTGTCGCAGTTGAATCGAAAAGTGGAAGACAGAACGAACAGAAGACCGCAGATGGCCGATCTGAGGGAGTCAGGCGCCATTGAACAGGATGCCGATGTAATTGCTTTTATCTACAGGGATGAGGTGTATAACCGTTCTGAGGACAATCCTGATAAAGGGATTGCGGAAATAATCATCGGCAAGCAGCGAAACGGCCCTATCGGCATTGTTAAGCTGGCTTTTCTTGAAAAATTTACCTGCTTTGAAAATCTTTCCAGAGGCGATTCGATAACCTAACCCTCCAACAACTCCGGTTCCTTGCTCAGGTAAGGCAGAGCCAATGCTAGCTTTTTCAGCGCCTGCTTCTCGATCTGCCTGGCTCGTTCACGTGTTATATTATAGCGGTTTCCGATCTCCTGAAGGGTCTCCGGATCGTCGGCCATGATGCGGTGTTTGACTATGTAGCTTTCCTTCTCATTCAGCTTCGTCAATGCCCCGGCTATGTTGTCCCTGATCAGGGTCATTTCTTCTTTTTTAATCAGGCTTGTTTCCTGGTCATCTCCCTCATAGGTCAGGTAATCCAGATGGGCGGTTTCTCCGTCTTCATTTATTGTAGCATCAAGAGACACGTCGCGGTTGCTCAACCGCAGATCCATTTCTTCTATGTCGAGAGTTTTTACTCCCAGGGATTCGGCGATTTCCCCGAATTCCGGATTCTTTTGGGATATTGCTTCCAGACGTTTCTTTGCCTGATTAAGCTTGAAAAAAAGTTTTCTCTGTGTCTGCGTTGTGCCTATCTTGACCAAGCTCCATGATTTGATGATGAAGTTCTGAATATAAGCCCTGATCCACCACACGGCGTATGATATGAGGCGGTAACCCTTATACGGGTCAAATTTCTTTACTGCGTGCATAAGGCCGATATTCCCCTCCTGTATCAGGTCGGCCAGCTTCATCCCGTAATTTCTGTATTCATGGGCGATCCTGACAACGAAGCGCAGATTGCTGACAACCAGTTTTTCGGCCGCCTCCATGTCGTTATATTTCTTCAGTCTTACCGCCAGACTGAATTCCTCTTCTGCAGTTAGAATTGAAAAGCGGTTGATCTCTGCAATATATAAATCAAGTGTACCTGTAATTGCCGGCAGTTCCAAAATTTGTCCCCTCGCTTAGTGTCAATCAGAAAAAAACTGTTTAATGCCCTTGAACATATTAGTCAAGTGTTTTAACCACTTCATTCCAAGGTAATAATCACCCGGTTCCCCACCCGCCACTCTTCATCAAATATTGGCAAATTCTCATTTTACATCGAGGGGCGGGTAATCTTCGATAATGCCTACATAGTCAAGTGAACACTGTCCCAGACCAAAGACGTGAAAAAGCTTATCTTTCATTTTATGGATTGTCTTTTGAATAGATCATCCGCCCTCCCATCCCTTGAATCCGCTCAAACGTGCTCCGCTCTTGTGAGGATAGTAATAAACGCTGCAAGTTGTCTTGTCTCCCAGCAACTTGTCTATCTGTTCCTGAATCTCAATGCGATCTTTGCCGGCTTCCCATGCCTTCCAGTCATCTACGCTCTGCCAGGTGCTGATGACGAGATATTCATCGGCGTTTTCCACGCTACGGAGTGTCTCCCCTGATATATAGCCGGGTTGAGTTACAGCCATACTCCTGAGGCGCTTGATGAGGTTTAATAACTGCTCTTCCTTATCAGCCGGTACGCGTCGTTTAATAAGAATTTTCGCTGACATATTAGCACCTCCTCCATAGATTAATGTGATTGTGGTTGGTTATTACGTTGACAACGCTGTGAGATTACCGTTATGATCAGAATGCTGACTGGTAAAATTTTTTTTTATTCATTTCTATTATAACGCCAATGCGTGACGAATGTATAGTCTATTTTTTGGCATAAACAGATTTGAAATGGCAAAGGATTTTTGCCCGGCAGGCCTTTTGCCAAAAAAATTGATTCAATTCACCCTGAAAAAAGGCGCACAGACACCCGACGAAACAGTTTCCATAGAGGATAGTAAAGGAGTTTTTGTTCAAAGAGAAAGAAACCCGATCCTTTGCCGACGCTGTAAAAATGAAATAACAACCGCAGAGCACATGATTGCCGTCAATGGCCGGCATCAGCACAGCTTTACGAATCCAGCATTCATTACCTTTCAGATAGGATGTTTTTCCTCCGCAAGCGGATGCTACATTCACGGCATACCTACATATGAGTTTACCTGGTTTCCCGGATATGCCTGGGCCGTTGCCGTCTGCTCAAAATGCCTGCTACATCTCGGCTGGTACTACCAGTCGGAAGAGGCAACTTTCTTCGGGCTGATCATGGATAATCTCATAAAAAAAATAAAACAGCATTAAACCCGGATTAAGCGACAAAAAAGAAATATCCTTTGACATCCTGATCAGAGAGACTTTTCGCGGCTCAGAATATTTTTCACAGGAAAAATATTTGATTCGCCGCTTGAAAACCCCTTTGACCAGGATAATATTCACTTATCCAAGTGTCTATACATTCTGTTGCTTAATCCGGCTTAAATAATCTATTGCCTGCTATTCCTTCGTTTCCTCATTTCTGTAAAGATATGTCTTGATGATGGCCTTTATGGATTCGGGCATATTGATGCCGAGTGATTTGATGCGGTTTTCATATTTGTCGAATGACCGTGTATGCTGTGAGGTGTTGATAAATATACGGAGATAGGTGCGTATGCTCCCTTCCAGTTCTGCACGGAACTCCATGTCTTTGTTTAAAAGGTCTTCTACGGGAGAAATGGCGCGGTAGTTGATGGGGCGGCATATGGCGCGATAGAAGACAAAAAGCTGCGTCATGAAGCATTCAAAATTTCTTTCCCTGATCGATCTTTCCACTGTGTTGAGATCGATTGCATCCATAATCTGAAACTCATATTTTCCTCTCAGGGTTTCATCGATTATCTGTTTTGCTTTCCGGTATTGTTCGCATGCGGCTATATCAGCATGGCTTTCCTGATCACACCTGACGTAGAGAACAAAATCAATATCCGAACCCTCCTGGCACAGCCCCATATTTGTCGAGCCAACGACATCCATAGCGATATTGTCCTGTACCCTGTCTTCGATCAAACGCGTTATCTGTTCAAGTTTGTCCAGCCTGTCTTCCGTTTCCTCGGTCTGAAACATCCTGAAAAAACGTTTTATTTCATTGTACATCTCAATCTCAGGGATGTGGGAATACTTTTGAATCTTGGTGTCATAATTTGTGCCGTTTTTCAGGGCATAGAATCTTTCATGATCCACTATCCTTTCCACCCATTTTTTCCCCTCCCGGAAGTAGTCTGCAATGTCGTAAACCCTGTCGCTTACCATCTTCTTAAAGACAATCCTTTTGATAGTCATCTCATCGATGTCTATGGAATAAAAGAAACCGCCCTCGGAGACATTGCCGGTAAGCGTCGTCACTTCGCCGAAATTTGAAGGGTTGAGATAAACAGTGTCTTCGGCAGCCTGGAATCCCCAATCCATGTGGATATGCCCTGTCAGGCACATCAGTACCTTATGATTGTCGCAGTAATGCCTGAGTGAAGGAGAACCGGATGTGCCGAACTGTGTGACCCGGTCGTGAACGCCGTGAGCCGGCTGATGAGCGACAATAATGTCCGGGCTTGTTTCTTTAAAAAAGTTGTACATCTCATTGTCCTTATAGTTCATCCCGATGCCTGCCCGATAGGGAACGATATAGCGCTGAGGTATTCCCGGCGTCCAGACGTCGGCTCCGCCGTATCCCGCAAACTTCAATCCCCTGACCTCGTGGCACTTGAGCTGCAGATCGCGCAGATGAAGGGACGTGAAGCGAAGGTCCATGTCATAGTTGCCTGGTATGCAAAAGACCTGGGATTTCTGTTTTATGGAGACGATATTTTCAAGGATTTTATACTTCTGATGCAGCACCCGCCGGGCACGGATCGTGTACTGCTGATATCTGCTTCCTTTTTCTTCGTCTTCTTCGGAAATCCACGGGTTGGTCGTCAACTGATCGACAAAGTCTTCAATGTTCATTGATTCCTGGTTCATTTTTTTTCTCAGGCCGTAAAGATACGATTGCAGCTCGTGATAATTAATTGCCGCGTTCATGTTATAAAACGGTATATCGATTAAATCGCCGGCAATGATATAGACATCTGCAAACGTCTCAGACAGCAGAGTCTTTACTCTTTCGAAGGCGCCGTGGATATCTGCAATATAGATAATCCGCATGAGATAATATCCTTTGATAATTTTCCCTTCTGAATATGATATCTTATTATATAGGAGTATCTCAGTAAACGGAAATGAATTTCCATTACAATGAAATGAAGGAATATTTATTCGTTATAAAAAACCTTACAAGACGAACTTCCATATGACGGGTTTCTTATGATCTTCAAAGCTATAGAATTTGCCGCCAAAGCACATACAGGTCAGTACCGCAAAGGAACCAGAATCCCTTACATTGTACATCCTCTTAATGTCGCAAAGATACTGATAGAGCATAAATGCCGGGAACCTGTTGTCAGCGCGGGAATTCTGCACGATACCCTGGAAGACACCCGTGTTACCGGCGACGATTTGATTACTTTGTTCGGTGTGGAGGTCTTCGAATTTGTAAATGCCGTTTCAGAACCGAACAAATCCGATTATACGTGGGAAAACCGTAAATGTCATACAATCAAGCGTCTTAGAGAAGCCTCTCCGGAGGTATTGATGATTTCGCTGGCCGACAAGAGTGATAACATACAGGCCATCTGCGATGATTATGAAATATTGGGAGACAAAGTCTGGAAGAGGTTCAACCGGCCAAAAGAGAAGCAGAAATGGTATTACCAAACACTGGTTGCCCTTTTTTCGGAAAGGTTGCCGGAAGCCGGCATTGAAAGGTTAATCCACAAATTCAGGTCAGATGTTACCCGTGTCTTTGCATGAATTTATCCCAGATTACGCAATAAAAAAAAGTAATACCCTCTGGCATCCTGGTCAAAGAGACTTTCCGCGGCTCAGAATATTTTTCACAAGAAAAATATTTGATTCGCCGCTTGAAAACCCCTTTGACCAGGATAATATTCACTTATCCCAGTGCCTATAAGTTCTATTGCGTAATCTGGGTTTATTGCAACTGATAATGTGTGTGATCAAGTCCTGTCAGCAAAATGGCCCTTACTTCGTTAATGTGTCGATGATTGCCTCAGATAACCTTCTTCATGGCGGCGATAGCCACCTCAATCTGGTCGTCGGTGGGTTTGCGGGTGGTGATCTTCTGCAGCATAAGCCCGGGCCAGCTCATAAACTGCACCCAACGCCAGTGCCTGTGTTTCCCCGTATAACGAATCACTTCGTACGATATACCGGCAATAAAGGGAAGCAGGGTGATTTTATAGATAACCCTATGGACGAAATCAGGACGTCCCAGCAGGGAAAAGACAATAATAGAGGTTATCATGACCACCAGTATGAAGCTTGTACCGCAGCGGGGATGGCGGGTGGAATAGTTCTTTATGTTTTCCACCGTCAGTTCCTGGCCGTCCTCCCATGCAAAAACGGTCATATGTTCCGCGCCGTGATACATGAAAACCCTTCTCATGTCCTCCATGAGCAGTGTGGTTGACAGGAATCCCAGGAAGATCCCCATGCGGATCAGTCCTTCAATGATATTAAGGAGTATCGTATTGGAAATGAAGCCCTTCAGCAGTGTGAAACAGTAGGCCGGTATTACTACGAAAAGCAGCAGCGCCAGCGAAAAACTGAACATCATCGACACCGCCATTTCCCATTTTTTCGGCTTCTCCTCTTCTTCCGCCAGAGCCATCTCTGCTGAGAACATCAGGCTTTTCACGCCGATGATCATCATCTCCACCAGGGTTACAAATCCCCGGATAAACATGAACCCCAGGGGCTTATAACGCTTGGTGAAAGGTATGTAGTCCTGCTCCATGATGGCGATTTCCTTGTCAGGCTTTCTCACCGCCGATGCTATCTTATTTCCGTGGCGCATCATCACGCCTTCAATTATCGCCTGACCGCCGGCTATGTCCTCCGGATTTGGCTTGCAACCCATAAAAGATCCTTAAGTAATATACCGATAAATTGGTATGGTGCTGATAGACCAAAAGACAGGGCCCTGTCAAGCCCGAAAGCCTTAAATATGCAAATGATTTGCGGAAAACTTAATATAATTTGAATTCTGCCGATAGTTAATATATTACTGACTAAAGACGTCGTTATTAAGAAAGGAAAAACGCCAATGAAAGTAACGCCAAAAGAGATTCTGGAGACCGTAACAGATAAGAAATCGGGCAAGGTTTCAGGGACAACAGACGGTGTTAACTTTGGTGATATTCTTAAGGAAACCATAAACGGCCGGGCAGTATCGGGCAGCCAGGCCGGCACTATACCGCCCCTGGACAGCATTTCTGCGATTGCATTGAATGCCCTTCAGACCGGTAAAGGTGAAACAGTAAAAAGAGTAAGTGATTTCATCGGTCTTCTTGAGGAATACCAGTCTCAAATGGAAGATCCGGCGGTCAGCCTGAAATATACCTCTCCTCTGGTGAACCGGATGGAACAGGAAACCCGGGAACTGATACCGGTGATGGAATCACTTCCCGAGGGTGATGGGCTGAAGGATATCATGAACAGAATTCTGGTTGCTTCGACGGTGGAGGTTATCAAGTTTAACAGGGGCGATTACGTCGCCTGAGCCCCGTAGGGATCTTCCTGAACACTGTGTCGTCGCCTTTTCACAGTCTTTCTGACATCTGATTGAGAACCGGGATGATAGAAGGTGGTATGAGCTGATGTAGAAACAAAAAAGCGTTCCGTGCTCGCTGACGGAACGCTTTTTTTATTGGGTGAACAAAGAGGATTCCCTACGCACGGTACTTCTGATACAACCGCTCATTTCGAAAAATGATGCCTCAATTAACCGCGGTAGAAAGGGAAGTTATGCTTTTCTGCTCTCCGTTATTTCTTTCCTTTCTTGGGGGCAGGCGCTGCAGCAACTTCCTTGAAGGCTGCATCCCATTTGTCGATGATGGCCTTAAGTTCGACTGTTTTTGCCTTGGCAGCAGTAGGATCCTTGGCAATCAGATCCTTGGCGGCTTTTAAACCATCCGTAAAGACCTTCGTGTCTGCATCCCAGGCTTCCTTCTTGTCGGCTATCTTACTTTCCAGATCCTTTGCGGTCGTCTCGATGGTTTTCCATCCTGCTTCAAGGCCTGTTACAGCCGTTGTTGCTTCGTCGGTCAATGCTTTCTTTTGGGTCTTGGCGTTGGTCGCTGCTTTGTCAAAGGCGGCTTTGGCATTGATGTAACCCTGTTTGGCTTCCTCGTACTTTTTCTCACCGACCTGTGCTTCCGCTGTTCCCCAGAGCTTCATGGCTGCTTCGAAATCAACCGCGACAAATTTGCCGGCATTAGCTGCGACAGCAGCGTCCATTGCCGCTTTAGCGGCCGCTTTTTCCGCTTCCGGCGGCTGTGCGCATCCGATGAACACCAGAGCGAGTGAAAAGGCCATCACGAACAAAAATCCCTGCTTAAAAAACTTCATAATTTAACCCTCCTTTTGAATGATTAAGTTAAAAAAGCTGCTCACTGAGCAGACTATATACTTAAAATTTCCGCCGCCAACAAGACATATTAATCAGAAAATTCATTTGCGTTTCCGCCATTCTGTAGCATGAACGGAGACATCCGCTCCAGAACTCGAACATCGTAAAGGGAAATGTCATATATCCTTCAAACGGCAGATTTGCTTTTTCAGATTTGGGAGCCGCGGATTCCCCGGGTTTTTCCTGGTCTGCGGCCTTGGGGGGAGGCGCAGCCGCCGGCGCTTCTATTTTTTGCGGGGGTGGCTCTTCACTTTTCTTAGGGGCTGCCGGTCTGTCAATTTTTTTCCTGGCGGTCGCCTTTGGGGCTGCTTTGTCCGCTTTTACATCCTTTTTTTTCTCAGCCGGTTTTTCCTTTGCTGTCTTTTTGGCCCTGGTGCTGGTTGGTACGTGAGGCTGCAGGGCGCTCAGTTTTTCCATCAGGTTTTCTTTTTTTGTTTTAGCCATGGATTATTTCCTCCGCCAGTGAAATGAAATCCTCCGCCCCGGTGCTTCGCGGATTGTAATCAAAGATGCTTTTTTGCGCTATCTGAGATTTTACAAGGTCAATATTGACCCTGATTAATGTATTGAAAAGCTTGTCGGGGAAGCTTCCCTGGAGAATCTCGAAAACCTGATCCGAGAGGGCCGTTCTCCTGTCGAATTTACAAACAAGAACACCGCGCAGGATCAGGAGCCGGTTTAATTCCTTTCTGATGCTGTTAATCTCTTCCAGCAGTTGCTTAAGTCCCAGGATGGAGAAAAATCCCATATCGACAGGAATGATGACCTCGTCTGCCGCTGCAAGGGCGTTCTTTGTGAATACATTGATGCTGGGAGGACAGTCGAAGAGGATATAGTCATAGCTGTCCCTGGTGGATCGGAGCGACTTCTTCAGGGTGTCGAAGCGCCCTTCCTTCAGGAGCTGCCCCTCGATGTCCTTCAGGGAATTGTTGGAAGGGATGATGTCAACCATCTCCGTCTTGACGATGAAGTCGTAGGCATGTCCCCCGTTCAGGAGCAGATCCTTCACGGTCTTCATGTCGTTTTCGATGATAAGACCTGTAACTGCCGAGGCGTTGCCCTGGGCATCGAGATCAACCAGCAGCACGCGCTTGCCTTTTATCGCCAGTCCGGATGCCAATCCCAGCGCTGCGGTTGTCTTTCCGACACCGCCCTTCTGGTTAGTAAACGCAATCTTTTTTGCCATTTAATCACCTATTATGAGGAAGGGTATCGGTTTTGCCCACACAACTTTATAAATCATAATATGAAGCGGAAAAAATATCAACCTCAATAAAAACATAGAATACGTGCAAGACGGCTATGCTTCGGAGATAATTTTGCATAGCCCCCTGTTCACTTCCAGAATACGGTCTCTGAGATCCGTCTGCTCCACCCAGGGCTTCATTTCCAGCTGCGGTTTTCTATCCTTGAGTTTTCTGAGCTTCTCATCCATTTCGTTCATCAGGAATTCCCAGTCTATCTTTGGCGCGGCTTTATCCGGGTACTTTACTCTCTGCAGTTCCTCGCCGGCAGCCAGAGTGGTCTCTTCCAGATAGTCGGGAATGACCACGCTGAAGCCGAAGCGTTCCCTGATTATCCGGGCCAGTTCCTGCTGGGCCGTATATTCCCCGTGAACAAGGAATATCTTCATTTCGGGGCGCTTGAAGTTGCTCAGCCAGTCCAGTATCTGACTCTGTCCCGCATGAGCGGAAAAGCCGTTTATGGTGAAAACTTTTGCCTTGACCGCTATATCTTCATTGAAAAGGCGTATCGTCCGGGCGCCGTCTATTATTCTCCTGCCGGTTGTGCCCTGCGACTGAAATCCGACAAAGACGATGCTGGCGCCTTCACGCCATAGATTATGGCGCAGATGGTGCTTTATGCGTCCTGCATTGGCCATGCCGTTGGCGGAAATGACAACCGCCGGCCCTGGGGACGAGTTGATGGCCATTGATTCCTGCGTGGAAAGGGTGTAGCGCAGTTGCGGAAGCTTAAGAGGGTCATCTCCTTTTTTTATCATGGCCTGTGCTTCTTCATCGAAATATGAAGATGCATAGCGCTTGAAAATCTCCGTTGCCTGTATGGCGAGAGGGCTGTCCACGTAAACGGGCATATCCTTGGGCAGGCGCCCCGAAGCTGCCAGCAGATGCAGGGAATATATCATCTCCTGGGTCCGCTCCACTGCAAATGCCGGGATTATGACCTTTTCACCCCTCCCGTAGCTGTATGAAATCGCCTCGGCCAGTTCATCCAGGCTTTGTGCTTCATTCTTATGATCTCTGTTGCCGTATGTGGACTCCATGAAGAGAAAATCGGCTTCCGTAATGATTGTGGGGTTGTCCATCATCAATTGCGACGGACGGCCGATATCGCCTGAAAAGACCAGCTTCAGAGGAGTGCCGCTGTTGTCGTGAAATATTTCGATAAGGGAGGCACCGAGGATATGTCCGGCGTCGCGAAAAATCACCTTCAGACCGGGAAACGGTTCTAAGGGTTCGTCATAAGGCACGGCTTCGAAAAGGGATGAAACGGCTTCCGCGTCCCTCTGGGTGTAAAGAGGTTTCATCTGCTTGTCACCGTGGCGAAGCTGTTTCTTGGATTTCCACTGGGCTTCCATTTCCTGAATGTGAGCGCTGTCCAGAAGCATGATCTTCAGAAGATCAACCGTCGGCGGCGTGGTATAGATTTTTCCCCGGAAACCCTTCTGCACCATTCGCGGCAGAAGCCCTGAATGATCGATATGGGCATGAGTGAGCAGAAAAAAGTCAATGGCTGATGGGTTGTAGATTTCAGCATCCCAGTTGCGCTTTTCGATTTCCGAATTTCCCTGGTGCATCCCGCAATCAACTGCAAAGCGTTTCCCGCCCGCCTCCATGACGAAGCAGGAACCAGTTACCGTCCTTGCCGCTCCCAGATATTTTACTTTCATATGAGTGTCGCTCCTCTATGATAAAGCTGAAGTGCAACTTGAATACAGCAATATCGCGAAAAATTCAATTGTATTAATAATGAAAGCATGAAGCGTCTGCCCGGCGGGCCGATGAATAGAGTGTCAGATGTTCAGGATTAAAAACCGTGCGGCTATTGAGATCAGAGAAAAAACAACAAGAGTCCCCATCATCAGGGCTACGGCGCGGAAGATGTCTTCCCTGTACAGTTTGCGCAGACTGTCTCCCATCGTCGGCATCATGGAGGGAATTCCTCCGCGCAGGACCCTGCCTCCCAACTGGACGCCCAGGGCGCCTGCAAATGCCGCTTCGGAAAGACCGGAATTCGGACTGGCATGCTTCCTCCCGTCGCGCCGTGCGATTTTGAATGAATTGCGGAAGTTCATTTTCATGAAGGCGGCGGACAGGGGAATCGCAAGTGCAGTCAGGCGTGCCGGGATGTAGTTAAGCAGATCATCAAGACGTGCCGATGCCCAGCCGAATTCCAGATATCGCGTGTTCCTGTAACCGAATGTGGAATCAAGGGTGCTGACTGATTTATAAATCATGGCGGCTACGGGCCCGCCCAGAACGGCGAAAAATACGGGCGCCGTCACTCCGTCCACGGTGTTTTCTGCGACGCTCTCGACGGCAGCTCTTGTAATTTCCGCTTCGTCGAGTTGATCCGTGTCCCTGCCTACCATGAATGAAACCTTGGAGCGCGCATCGGATAAGTTGCTTCTATTCAGAGATTTGTAGACGGCCATCGCATGTTCAGACAGGTCTCTGGCGGCAAAGCATGTATAGAGAAGGATGATGGATATGAACTCTCCGGCCAGAGGGTGAATCAGGTACGCGCTGCGAACGGCGCCGTACGCTGCAACTGCCGTTGCGGAAATAACGGTAATTGCCGTCATGATTCCCGCCAGCCTGGGGTTCCTGAATAACCTGCGGAAAGGGGGTTCCAGCAGAGACGCAAAAGTCCCGATGATTTTCACGGGATGCGGAAACCACCTGGGATCGCCGATGAGAAGATCCAGGGTGATGGCGATCAGTATCTGGTATTCGAGATCAAAGTTGCCTGTCATCATGAAATAAGCCCGCAGCGCATGCAGACAAGCGCCGCCAGAGGCGGCACGGCTTCGGCCAGTTCACAGACCGCCCCCAGGGTATCACCGGTAAATCCCCCGATCTTGAGATGGCACCAGACAATGAAAAGAAGGACAACTGTCAGCGATGCCAGGGCGGCGACAATTCCGGCCCACATGAAGGAGAACCATCCTGCTGCGCATAAAAAGACAATCGACCAGATTATGAGGAACGATGAACCCCCGTCTTGAAAAATGGCTGCGAGTCCCCCTTTCTGCCTGACATAGGGCAGTGCCTTCATCATGATGACCAGGGCGCAGCGCCCCGCAACGGGCATGAGAATAATTACCGGCCACCGCGCAGGCTGCTGGACGGCGTCGAGAAGCGACACCTTCAGCATCAGTACGGACACGATGGCCATGACTCCCATGGCGCCGATGCGGCTGTCTTTCATGATTTCAAGAATCCGCTCGCGCGGTCTCGAGCTGAAAAAACCGTCAGCCGTGTCGGCCAGTCCGTCCATGTGCAGTCCGCCCGAGACGGCCATCAGAAAAATGACGACAAGAACGGTAACGACAGTTTGAGGAAGCGCCTTGATTATCATAAAATCCGACAGTGCAGCGGCTGTTCCTATCAATGCTCCAATGATGGGGAAGAAGATGACGCTCTTCCTTAAAGAGGATTCATCGCCGCCCAGCGCCCGGGGCAGAGGGATTATGGTAAGAAATTGCAGGGCGGCAAAAAATGATTTCATGATTGCGCCTTCGATACGGCGGCTTCTTCAAAAGTCGCCACTTCCGTGAGTATCCTGACGGCGGCCTCCACCAGATTCATGGCCAGCGCCGCTCCCGTTCCTTCTCCGAGCCGCAAATCAAGATCGAGCAGCGGCTTCTTGCCCAGCGTTTCCAGGGCAATGCGGTGCCCCTGTTCCATGCTTCGGTGGGATGCTATCATGTAGTCGCATGAGAGTGGAGCAAGCCGGGCGGCTATCAGCGCCCCCGCCGTGGAGATGAAACCGTCAACCAGCACCGGTTTTCTTTTTGCGGCTGCCCCCAGGATAAGACCGGCGATCCCGCCGATCTCGAAACCGCCGACCGTGGATAATACATCAAGAGGATCTTTGGGGTCCGGCGCATTGACGGAGATCGCCTTTTCGATGATTTTGATTTTGTGAGACAACTGGTCTTCATCGATTCCCGTGCCGCGTCCGGTTACTTCCGGCACTCCTTTGCCGCTGAAGACGGAAACAATGGCGCTGCTGGGCGTAGTGTTGCCGATGCCCATATCTCCCGTTCCGAAAACATCAGTTGAAAGTGCGAATTCTCCGGCGATTTTTATGCCCGCTTCCAGGCATCTCACCGCATCTTCCCTCGACATGGCGGGACCGGCCGCCATGTCGGCTGTGCCGGATGCGATCCGGTAAGACAATATCTTGCGGTTTTTCGCAAGTGCGCTTAAATCCGCGGCCACCCCCATGTCGGCAACGATCACGCGCGCCCCCGCCAGCCTGGACAGCGCGTTGATGCCGGCTCCGCCGCCGACGAAATTATAAACCATCTGGGCCGTAACTTCCTGAGGATATTTGCTCACCCCCTGCGCGGTTACTCCGTGGTCTCCCGCCATGGTAACCACTGTTTTGCGGGCAACAGGAGGATTAAGCGAACCGGTCATGCCCGCAAGTTCTTCCGCCAGGTCCATGATTCTCCCCATAGCCCAGTAGGGCATGGTCAACTGTTCCAGTCTCGCTCTCGCCTTTTTGCGGGTTTTGGAATCCTGACCTTTTATGCTCTTGATTGTTTTTTGCAGCAGGCTCATAATTTCATGTCTCCCTTGATTGTTACGGCGATGCCGCTGATCATCAGAATGACAGTGTCTGCGCTGTCCGCCATGATTTGGTTGCACCGTCCGGCCAGATCACGGAAAAGTCTCGACTGCGGATCCGCGGGGACTATTCCCATGCCGGTTTCGTTCGTGACAAAGATTATCGTGCCGGGAAGGCTTTTGCAGACATCCAGCACTTCCAGGCTCCGGGCCGTTATCTCCTCCTCGGTTAATGCGGTGTTCTCAGATTCAGCTTTATACAAGAGATTATTGACCCAGAGGGTCAGGCAGTCGACAAGTATGGTCTTTGCCTTCTTCGCTGAATGAAGCGCTGCGACAAGATTCTCCGTTTCTTCTATGGTGCTCCATCCCTGCTTTCTGGCCTGCTGGTGCTTTTTTATTCTTTCAGCCATCTCCCCGTCAATAACGGGACAGGTTGCGATATATATTCGCTCTCCCGGGTGCGCTTCGGCGACCCCCTGCGCGTATGCGCTCTTGCCGCTTCTGCTTCCTCCTGTTATGAGAATTATCGTCGCCATTTTATGGTGCCGTCCTTTCATTTAACCCGGCGAGGACGCCTTTACCGCTGTAAAGCTTGACCGTTGTCAATGCGGCGAGGGCGACATCAAAGATTACGTGATGCCGAGGATTCAACTGCAGCCAATGGCATAAAAGAAAACGGATGACGCCGCCGTGCGTCACCAGCAGAATCCTGTCATCCCGGGAGTCATCGATATGCAATGCGAATGATCTGATCCTCACCAGAAAATCGTGCAGGGTTTCGCCTTGCGGAAAAGCAAAGTCATCGTCAAATGCCATCAGGCGGCGGACGTCTTCGGGATATGAGGACGATATTTCCGCGAATGTCAACCCTTCCCACTTTCCAAAATCGGCTTCCCTCATTCGCTCGTCAGTGTCGAAGTTCAGAGAAGAGTCCTGCAGCAGGATGCCGGCTGTTTCCCGGCACCTCAGGAAAGGGCTGCAGATGCATCTGCCGGAATCGAGCCTGCCGACCAGGGGTTTCAGTGAAGACACCTGCCCACGCCCTTGGCTGTTGAGCGGCAGGTCGGTGCTGCCGATAAAGCGGCGGTCTTTGTTGCCGTCAGTCTCGCCGTGCCTGACAAGGAAGATTGTTTTTTCCATGAGCAAAAAAAATCCACGGGTCTTGCTTTCAGAGCCGTGGATGCCGTATTTCATCCCTTTCAAAGCCCGGCGTAAATCCTCGAAAGCCGGCGCTTGTATGATTCCCCGGGCAGGTCTTCTGACTCTCGGATCACACTACTTGCCGCGCCTTCCCATCCATTAGAAAAGTGGCTGCTGCGGCTTTCGTCCCCGATTACAGCGGCGGGTCCGTGGCGGAATTGCACCGCCTTCCCTTTCGTCCTTGCGGACTACCCAGATGGTGAACGAGTAGCACATGACTTAAAATATTGTCAAGAATGACTTGCACAGGCAGGCGTGAAGGCATTTTCTCGTTGTAAATAAGCAGGAAAGGGTTTAAGGAGAATGCAGCCGTTTTGTAATGAAAGAGAACAAAGGGGGATCTATGTCTGAGCAGGAGATGGTGCTGCTTAAGCAACTGGAGGAAAAGAAAAGGTCGTTGTCGGAGGATTTCCTTTACGTGTATCTGAAGGATCAACTGGAAACAGGCGCCGGGACGGCCGGCAAAGAGCCGGAACCCGCACAGCAGTAAAAAGGGATTCTATCATGGAATGCCGGAGTCATGATCTTTACTTTTCCACCACCGGAGACACCGATGTAATCGATATCACCGGCAGCGTTGCGGAGCGGGTGTCTGCTTCGGGAATCATAAACGGACAGGCTCTGCTCTTTGTCCCCGGCTCAACGGCCGCACTGACGACGATAGAATATGAAAGCGGGGCGGTGCATGATCTGAAGGAGGCCATTGAGGCCATTGCTCCTGAAGGAAAACATTACCGCCATGATGCGCGCTGGGGAGACGGCAACGGCTATGCGCATGTGCGTGCCGCATTGCTGGGGCCGTCGCTTGCTGTGCCGATTGCTGATGGACGCCTGATTTTGGGAACCTGGCAGCAGATAGTCCTGCTGGATTTTGATAACCGTCCCCGCAAACGCAGGGTCATAGTGCAATTCTCAGGGGTGTCTTAGTTTCCAGGGCTGCATCATTACTTCAGGATTTTTCCGCCAGCGCTTCCTGATCAAAATCGCCGGCGACAAAATCTTTCCGGTCGAAGTAGAAGGGATAGTGTTTCCAGAAAGACTCGATGATTCTGCCCAAAGGCACATCGGCGAAGGCGCCGTGATCATGAAGATACTCCATGTGCCTGTTTCCCCCGGTGTCATAGGGGTGCAGAAGGGCGTCCGACCTGCCGTCGAAATCGAGGGCCTTCACGCCGAATCTTTCGCAGAGTGACAGATTGAATGTAGGTGTGGCCTTTACCCATTTGTCTTCCAGAAACAGTTCCGAATAACCATGAAAGACAAACACATCCGTTTTCATCAATTTCCTGAGTCTCTCCGTTGACAGGTGATTGCGGACGTCTGCAAATCCGATCCTGCCCGGTATTCCCTGCGCACGTGCTGCCGCTGCCAGAACCACAGCTTTTGCCACGCAGTATCCGTATCCTTTGGTCAGAATGGTGCTGGCCCTGAGCCCTTCTCTGGTCAGCTCTATGCGGTAGGGGTCGTACATAATATGGTCTCTCACCGCATAAAAAAGACTTGTCGCCTTTTCCAAAGGCGTTTTGACGGAGCCGGCCCATTGCTCTGCGAAGGCCTTCACCTTTTCGGAGTCGCTGTCGATGAAAGCCGTAGGCTGAAGATAGATATCGAGTTCTTCGCGTGAGAGAGACATCTTAATTTCCTTTGTAAAATGGGATTAGCCGGTACCGGCACGTTATCGATTGCTATTCCCATCCGAGAGGTTCGTAACCTTTGTCACGCAGGCATTTTTCGACGAATTTTTTGTAGATGGGGCTGGGTTGAGATGCCTTCGATATCCCTCTGATCAGGCCGGCCGCAGCGCCTGTTGCCGCTCCTACGGCTGCACCCCGCCCAAGATCACCGACCACGGCACCCCCCACTCCACCGATAATTGTTCCGGCCGCTGCACCACCGAGGGTGTTCTTTGCCGCTTCCTTTCCGGCATCGGATTTGACGTATGCGTCAGCCATCTTGTCGCATTCCGCGATGTCCTTGTGGGCCTGTTCTTCTCCGACGGTCTTCATGTGTTCGTTGGGGTAGAGAACCGGTCCCTGTGATGCACAACCGGCCAGGATAATGGCTGTTATCAATAAGGGAAAAAAGAATTTCTTCATATCAGGGACTCCGCTGTCATTATGTATTGCCTGCCAACGACATGGCTGCGTGGTGCAAGGAACAACCTGTCGTTTTTTTATCAAGCATGAGAACAGTTGGTGCAAAATCAACGGGAAAAACAAAACAGGCAGGCGGCGGTTTGACAGGCGGCATGACCGTCATGCCGCCTGTCTTAATACCTGGATTGCAGGCTGTCCGCTATCGGGGTACGCATTTATCGATCGTTGTGTGTTCCTTGTCGCCGTCATTGTAATGGATGAAAACCTTATTGCCCGTCTTTTCTGCAATGACGCCGGGATAAAGGGTTGCGCCGCCTTTCCAGTGGCAGCTTACCTTCGATCCTTTTTTAAGCGCGCCTTTAGACGCGGCGCCCAGTTTGCGGCATTTGTTGATTGTCGTGTGCTCCTTGTCGCCATCGTCGTAGTGAATGAAGACCTGCTTGCCCGTTTTTTCAGCAACTACGCCGCTATACCACTTGGAGCCGTTCTTCCAC
The DNA here is from genome assembly GCA_964558665.1 of uncultured Syntrophaceae bacterium. Taxonomy (GTDB): domain Bacteria; phylum Desulfobacterota; class Syntrophia; order Syntrophales; family PHBD01; genus CAZLFA01. The sequence continues at coordinate 6,417 of CAZLFA010000012.1, read as the reverse complement.
CGGCATTCCACGCGGTCATTGACGTTGAAATCCGCCAGCACCGGACTCGCTATAAAAAGAACAAGGCCAACCAATAGAAACAAGTATCTTAATCTCATAACTCCTCCTTTCTGATTACAATTTAGTTGAATTGCGTGACATTCGCAGACCTGTTGAAAAGTAGCATAATTATTCCGGTCATGTCAACGACTATGAACATCGCGAAATAATAAGCATATTGCTATTGTATTTAGTTCCGGGCTTTCGGAAAAGGAAACAGCGGATTCAACTGCCCGCCGTCTTTTCAGTCACAGAGTTCAAGGGAGTTACGGTCTTCTTTGTCCAGTGCGATCCTTGCTTCTTTTTCATCGACCAGATAGAAAAGGGCGCCGCCGGCAAGAAAAAGAATTGATACGGCGGAAATGCTGATGCGCGAAGCCGTCTGGCTGTCGAACCCCGCGGCTTTTGCCGTCAGGGCAACGGCGCTGATAAGCACCGGTCCGAGCACTATGGATAATTTCCCAACCATGTTGTAGAATCCGAAATATTCAGCAACCTTGTCTCCGGGAATAATCCTGGCAAAGAAAGAGCGGCTGAGCGCCTGGATTCCCCCCTGTACAAGTCCGACGACGACGGCAAGCATGTAGAAATCTGTTTTGTCCTTCATAAATGCGCCCCAGACGGTTATCAGGAGATAGACGGTGATGGCGATATAAATAGCGCGCTTTGTCCCGATCCGCCCGCCCAGGTATCCGAAAAGGAGAGCCGCGGGAAAGGCGACAAACTGTGTGACGAGCAGGGCAATCACCAGGTCGGTGGACTTGATGCCGATAGACAGGCCGTAGTCGATGGCCATGCGGATAATGGTGTCCACACCGTCTATATAGAGCCAGTAAGCGAGAAGAAAAAGAAAGGTGTGTTTCAGCCGCCGAATCTCGCGAAACGTCCCCGCAAACTGGGAGAAGCCTCCCATGATGATCTCTGCAAAACTTTTTTGCCCGGGTTGTTCCGGCTCTTTAACGAAGACAAACAGAGGGACGGCAAAGATCAGCCACCAGAGGCCCACCGACAGAAACGAGAATCTCACCGCTTCTTCAATCCCTGAAAATCCGAAATCCGAAGGGCGAAGCGTCATCCAGATGTTAATCGCGAAAAGAAGGCCGCCGCCGAGATAGCCGAGAGAAAATCCCAGAGATGATACGTAATCCATTTTCCGTTCAGTGGAAACAACGGGCAGCAGAGAGTCATAGAATACATTGCCGCCTGAAAAACCGATGATGGAGATTATATAGAGCAGAACGGCATGCAGCCAATCGCCCCTGGAAACGAAATAGAGCGCTGAGGTTGAAGCTGTACCCAAAAGCAGGAAAAAAAGCAGGAATTTCTTTTTCGCTCCTCCCCTGTCCGCCATTGCTCCCAGAACGGGTGCAAAGAGGGCCACGATAATCCCGGAAACCGAGTTTGCCATTCCCAGTCTGGCCGTGCTGATGACCGTATCGATATTGCCGCACCAGAACTGCTTGAAGAAAATGGGAAAGAAGGAGGCCATGACAACGGTGGCGTAAGCCGAATTGGCCCAGTCGTAAAATGCCCAACTGAACGCAGCTTTTCTGTCATAGGAAGAATTATTCATGTTGATGCCTGTCCGGATGTCAGGAAAGAATTTTTCATGCCGGTCGGTGTGGAACTGATTTCAGATGATGTGCACGGTATAAGGAAGCCGTCATTGCGAGCCGACCTCCGGTCGGCGCGGCAATCTCAGAAGATTACTTCGTTTCACTCGTAATGACATGTATAACGTCAGCTCATTCAAGTTGTTCAGTTATAGTGTGTCCGGCAAATCACAAATCCCAGATGAAGGTCACACCGCTGTTCGGGAATATCCACTCTTCGTCGCTTATCCGCAGCTTGATGGACTTCCCTTTTTCCCTGATAACCTCGGGGTAGGGGTGCTTGCCGGCAAAGATGCTGACCTCCCGGACGCGCTTGAAATTCGCCTTTTCATAATTGAAGGAAATGTCCAGGCCGCGAGTCGGGTATACGAGATAGACGGAGAAGATATTATTGTTTCGCGATTTTTTGGTGTCGATTTCAATTTCCACCTTGACCTGCCTGTTGAGTTTTTTCTTCAACTGGTCGCCGCCACACCATATCTCGTAACCGCGGTTCGTGTTTTCCATGCGGATGATGGGGATGTCCTCGCTGTCGATGCGCACCCTGCCCACCTTGAAGTCCTTGTCGGTGACGGGCTCGTCGCCGCGGTTGAGAAGCCATCTGTATTCGCACTGTTTGTCTTCAAAGAAGGCTTCGAGCTGCTCGTTGTTGAGCGCGCAGCCGATCATAAATACCGGATCGCGTATGACCTTGATGTATTCGATATGCGTGGAGACGCCCAGGAAATCGTCGGTCTCTCTTTTCCTTGCATAGTCGCTTCCCGGAAGTTCGGAAACCGTTATGTCGTAACGGAAATGAGAGCGAAGCTCCAACTGGCGGTCTTCCTTGCCGAAGAGCGTTTCAAACATCTCGTAATAAATCGCATCGCCGAGTTCCTCGTTGTGAGCCCTCGCATGGAAGCAGTGGCGGACGATGTTGTCGATGCGCGAGATCGACTTCTCTTCATCGGGAACGAAGATGCGGCGCAGCCGCGGTTCCACCGCGTCCGTTTTGCCTTTGTGCAGAAAGACGCGCGGCGCCCTCTTGCCCAGGGCGCAGAGCACTTCGTAGCTTATGGTCTGCTCCTTTGCCGCGATGTCGTCGGCGGAAATGGTCTCATCGCCCTGCCTTCCCAGCAGGACGACCTCATCGCCGATGCGGCAGTCTGCGACGCCGGTCACGTCGGCGGTGCACATATCCATGGATATCCTTCCCACAATCGGGCAGCGTTTTCCGCGGATCAGCGCCTCGCCCTGATTGGACAGGATGCGCCCGTAACCGTCACCGTAGCCGACGGGAATCGTGGCGATCCGCGTGGGCTTTCGCGTCACGAAAGAACGGCCGTAGCCGATGCTGTAGCCGGAAGGGAACTCCTTGACCAGCACGACTCTGCTCTTGAAGCTCATGACGGGCATCAGGCCGGCAACGGCTTTTGTCTCCTCGCCCGGGTGGATGCCGTATGACATGAGGCCAGGGCGGACGAGCGTCAGGTTGAACTTGCGGTAGTTGAGGACGGCGCCGCTGTTGGACATGTGCCGGATAGGGATGTTGATGCCGCTTGCCTCCAGCTTGGTGAGCAGATCCTTGAAAAGCAGCCACTGCATCTCGTTGTAGTCGTCGATCAGTTCACTGGAAGAAAGGTGCGTGAAAAGTCCTTCAATGACGATGCCGGGCATTTCAGTAATTTCCTGGATCATGTTGAAGGCCTCGTGGTGCATCGTGCCGCCTCTGCCCATGCCCGTGTCGACTTCGATGTGGATGGGTGTTTTGATGTTCGCCTTCCTGCATCTTTTCTGGAGTTCTCGGGCGAAAGTGAGATCGGATACGGACGGCGTCAGATTGTACTTGATGACCTGTCCGATTTCGGAATCGGGGGAGGGGCTGAGGATTACGATGGGAGCGGTAATGCCGCTGACGCGCAACTGCGCGCCCTCGTCGGCGTTCGCCACGCCCAGCATGGTTGCGCCGTTTTTCAGGGCGATGTTGGATATCTCGATGGCGCCGTGTCCGTAGGCATCGGCTTTGACAACCTGGAGAATCGCCACGCCGGGCCCCACAAGCTTCCGCATCACGTTCCAGTTGCCTGTGAAGTTGTCCAGGTCAACCTCGACCCAGCTTCTGTATTTCAGGTCTTCTCTTGACGGCATATCTTTTTATTTCCTGGTCATGACGAAGACGCAGTCCCAGCCTTTCCCGGGCGGGTTTACTTTCAGGTCGCCGCAGCGCTCAATGTACATCTCCGAGGGAGGGTCGCCCGGAATGATCTCCAGCGCCTTGCGGAAGGATGCTACAGCCTCATCCCAGCGCATCTCCTTGTACCCTGTAAGACCCGCATTGAAGTTGGCCAGAAACGGCTCCAACCGGGAGGCGTCTTCCTTCGTACCCATCAGTTCGTAGATCCGGACAGGGAGCTTCTTGCCCTTGACCCGCACAGAATCGAGCTCGCGGCACAGGAACTGATCTTTGACCTGGGCATAGGTGAACTCGCTGATGATGATGTGCGTCCCGTACTCCTTGTTGGTGCCTTCGAGACGGGCGCCCAGATTCACGCTGTCGCCCATGACCGTATAGTCGAAGCGCATCTTGGAACCCATGTTGCCGACCGTCATGTCACCTGTATTGACTCCGATTCCGATATCGATATGCGGCCAGCCTTCTGATTCCCATTTTACCTGAAGCTGTTTGAGGGCGGCCATCATTTCCAGCGCCGTCCTGCATCCTCTCACGGCATGGTCCGGCTGGTCGATGGGATCGCCCCATACGGCCATGATGGCGTCGCCGATATACTTGTCGAGCAAACCCTCGTATTTGAAAACGATGTCCGTCATCGCGGTCAGGTATTCGTTCAGCAGATGCACCAGTTGTTCCGGCGTCAGGCTCTCGGATATGGTCGTGAATCCCCTGATATCGGAGAACATGACAGTCAGATTTTTCTTTTGGCCGCCGAGCTTCAGCTTGGTGGGGTCCTTCAGTATTTCATCCATGACCGAGGCGGTCAGATAGTACTGGAAGGCGCCGCGAATCTTTTTCTTCTCGCGTTCCTCCGTCACATAGCGGTAAACCGTGATGCAGAGATAGATCGTCAGCACGGTGAGCACCGGATAGATGAGGTTGAACCATATCTTCAATTTTGTGAGGATTATGGTGTTCGCCGCCACGAACGCTAAAATCATGAGGATGCAAACTATAATTCCCTGGACGGCCTTGAGCCGCGGGATCGCTATTCCCATCAGCAGGCCGAGGCAGATGATCGACAGAATATCGACCGCCTTTGTCCACAGGGCGTGCTGAAGGAAGTTCTGATGCAGAATATTGTCGATGACGTTGGCATGGATCTCGACCCCGGGGAAGACTGGAGTGAACGGAGTCACCCGCAGATCGTAAACGCCGGTGGCGGTGACGCCGATCAGAGCCATCCTGCCTTTGAAAAGATCGGGTGAAAGCTTCCTTTTGAGAATGTCTGAAGCGGAGTAATGGGTAAACGTTTTGGCTCCCCCGTGATAGTTGATGAGCAGTCTGCCCATCTCGTCGGTCGGTATCTCCAGCTTGTCGAGTCTGATCAATTCTACGCCCTGTCCGATGTTCAGGGTCAGGGTAGGCCAGTCTAGATACTGCATGAGCATGCCCATGGCCAGCGAGTGGTAGTAGTCGTCTCCCATCTTGAAGATCAGAGGGGACCAGCGTATGACCCCATCCTTGTCCGGATAGGCGTTAAAGTATCCTGAGTTCTGCGCCGCATCCGATATCCCCTTCAGGTTGGACTCCGCCGCATAGGCCTTGATTAGCATGTCGTCGCTGAAGCCGGTTGCCGTCTGCACCATCTGGTATTTTGAGTTTCTGATGTTTTCAGTCGCATTGGCGATCTGCTTTTCGCTTAAATGGCTGGCGTCGTCCTTTGACACGTGAAAGAAGTATCCGGCGGTTACATTGGCGGCTTTCTGTATCGATCTGGCCAGAGCCAGGTCTGTATCGGCCTGCGACCTCCCTTTTTCAAGGAGCTTGTAAAGAGCATCATCCCGGATGCCTTTTTCTCTGGCTTCCTTCGTAAGAGACCTTAGTGCCTTGAGGCTTGAATTCTCGTCCGGTTCCGCAAAGACGATATCGAATCCGATGGCCTTGACTTCATACGCCTTCAGGGTATCCACGAGTTTGGCAACGGTGGATCTCGGCCACGGCCAGCGTCCGATCTCCTTCAGACTCTTCTCGTCAACCGCGACAATGACTACCTCGCCGCTCGGGGGAATCTTCCCCCTCGACACCATTCTCAGGTCCAGCGCTTTTAACTCCATGAACTGAAGAAATGGGGTATTGAAAATAAAAAGGCCGAGGGCCAGAACAATGATCAGCAGTGCAATCTTAAGAGGTGATATGGCGATAATCTTTTTGAGTTTTTCATTCATGGCGTCCCCTTTGAATACTTTCATTCATGCCGGCCGTGACCGGCGATATTCAATACCATCAACATCGATGCATCAGGGCAGGGAGTATCTTGAAAGGTACCCATGATCTGATAACATGCCTGAAAAGTTATGGAATCATATCAAACCCTTCAGGAATGTCAAGGTTAAGTGAAAATTTTGGGGGTAAAAAAGGCATTGATTTCAAGCCGGAATCGGGTAAAAAGAAGACTTTAAAGCTCTTGACAACAACAGGTGGTTAAGATAATACCACCTCTCTACTGAGTTTGCCTGACACAGCATAGAGAAAAGCCGATGTAGCTCAGTCGGTAGAGCAGCTGATTCGTAATCAGCAGGTCACCAGTTCGAATCTGGTCATCGGCTCCAG
>CAZLFA010000011.1:0-76753 GCA_964558665.1 uncultured Syntrophaceae bacterium | reverse complement strand
TACTGATGCACACGCCGAATCAGAACAGTTTTGTGCGCATCGGCGCCCCCAACGACCCCGCCACCGCAGCGGAAGAGAATGACTATAAAACTTCCACAACACACTGGGGGATAGCAGAGAAGACGGACGGCTGGCTGGAGATCCAGGCCCAGGCGAAGAATGCAATCATCTTCGGTGAATCGACAGATATCGTGGTGGGCGCGCGCGCCTGGTTCACGGGTGGTTTCAGGACATACGGCATCCTCGGGATAAGCTGGGAAGCCCTGTGGCCGTCGATTGCAAAATTGAGCAACTTCCATTGCAACGTCAGCGCCGAAAACTGGAAAGCCTATGCAACGGTTAAAACGTTCTTTGCAACCAGAAACAAACTGTCCGGCCTCGAACAAAGGGTAAACGCCAACGTGACAAATGCAATCGGCGCCAGAGAGCAGGCAGTAGGAGAAAGAACGACTGCCCAGGCCGAGCGGCTGAAGGCATTCGCCACCCGGCTGGATACTGCGGCACTGGACACGGCTGCACAGGGCGAAAGGCTTGATGCGCTGTTGTCCAAGATCGATACGGTAGCCGTTGGTTTGAAGTCGACCGGTGAGGAATTGCGTGCAGCAGCGACATCACTGGTACAAGAGGGACTCGGCGTTGAGGAAGTGGCCAAGAAAACGGCCGAAGCCGGAGTTGACCTGGCCTCCGGAGGAATGCTGGCCCAGCAGGCCGGTGCCATCCAGCAGATATAATGGTTGGTAGTGCAGGGGATTTTTTCTCTGTTAATAGTGACGTTAATTACTATCGGGTAACTGAAGGTGAAAGTAATCAAGGAAATGGAGCAGGGGATACTGCTCAACCACTTCGGTCTTGCCGGCAAGCTGTATCTGACCGTCACGGTCATGACCTATTTTGCCTTTGACAATCCGGATGCACCCCTGAATGAGCAGGAGATGTGGCCTTTTGTGCAGGGCGAGTTGGGGAAGGATGCCATCCTTGACATGGCGATGCCCAAACTTAAAGGCGAGGTCCTTGTCTGGGGGAGGTGCTTTACCCCGAACGGAGAACCACGCATGGCATCACAGGCGGGTTTCCAGGTAGGTAATATTGCAAAGACACTGAATGTGTTCGGCAACCGCTACTGGAAACGCGCTGCAGGTGCGGTGCAGGTGATCAGTGATCCCGAGCCGTTTACGGAGATGCCTGTCAGCTATGACCGTGCTTTTGGAGGTAAAGATTTCGAGAAGAATCCTCTGGGACGCGGGATGGGAACGGTGCTGTCCGCGTCAGGTGAAGAGATATACCCCCTGCCTAATATCGAGCATGCGGAAAAACTGATTGGGTCTCCCGCGGACCGGCCCGACCCGGCAGGGTTTGCTCCCCTGGATTTCATGTGGCCGCAGCGTTCCAGGAAACTCGGCACTTACGATGACAAGTGGCTCCAGGAGAGATGGCCGTTTTATCCCGATGACATGGACTGGACATATTTCAACGCCGCTCCGGAAGACCAGCAGATGGACCGCTTTTTTGAAGGGGGCGAGACAATCACTGTTCGCAACATGCACAGGACCAGTCCGGTTCTGGAAACGCGCGTCCCTGCCCTCAGGCATCGCTGCTTCATGAATCAGCTCGAGGACATGAAAAACAAAGACGGGGAAAGGATATTCAAGGAGGTCAACACCCGCATCGACACTGTCTGGCTCTTTCCCCATGCCGAAAGAGGCATAGCTGTCTTCCGCGGCAGCACGGAGGTTGCGGATGACGAGGCGCTCGATATTCTGCATCTCTATATAGTCACGGAGAGCCTTTCTGAAAAACAGAAGCCGATAGAGCATTACCACGAAGAATTCAAGAAGCGTCTTGACAGAAGCGTTTCAGCCGACATAGCCGGCCCCATGGCGGAGGCCAGGAAGAAGCTGGAAGCCGCTGCCGAGAGGCTGAAGGACCTGCCCCTGGAGATCAACGATGCCGTCGCCCGCAACCTCGGGGAAGCACCGCAGCCGGTGCGAACGCCCCATGAGATCATTAACAATTCCATGTCCATCATCGATGCGTCGCAAAACCGCCTGAACGGAGCGGAAAAGCGATTCGTTGACCTGAGGGCAAAATACGGCCACATAGTGAAGATCGACCTGAGTGGTTTTGACGTGGCGAGAAAGCAATTCGGCGAAGCAAAAGGGAAGCTTCAGAACCTTGCGGGCATGGTTGACGACATGAAGGCCAAGTCCGCTGCCAATATGGCGCAGGTGGGAGATCATCTCAAGAAGGTCATGGCCGGCATGGACCCGGCTCTTCTCAAAGAGAAAGAGTTTGATCCGGACGGATTCCTCAAGTCTTTTGAGGGAGAGGAGGACCCCTGGCATACCAGCGGTATGCGCTTTGTAGAGCATTGCCGGAACAGCCTCATGGAGCATCCCGATTTCCTGCCTGCTCTTGCTGCAATGGGCTTCAGACGCTATCACGTCAAGCGCTCCTGGCTCGGCATCAATACGGAGGAGAAACGCTTTTCCCGGCAGCAGTGGGGACTGAAACCCGATAAAAAGTCCGACAATCCCGATGAGCTGATAATACCTCCCGGGTTTGTCATTCCCAGATTCGACGGCGCAAAACTGGACAGGATCACCATCCGGCCTGTTTTTGACAGGGAGGGCAAGCCGCTTAACAAGAGCCGCATCAGAGGCGCGCTGCTTAACAGTGCCGGTGATGTAAAGGTGGACGGCTCAAAGGACACTGCCATGGGGCACTCGGCGGGCGACAAGGCGTTCATCCGCGTGTCCGATGACCTCGAGGCGATCCTGCTTAATCAGGAATTGGGAGGGTTCTGTGCCGTCATCGCCATGAAGAAGCCCGATGTCAAGCCGGATAAACTTACAGCCGGATTTCTGGATAAAGCACCCCAGGTCCTTGTGGTCATGTATCCGGGTTCCCCGGAAGAAGCCGACAGAGGCATAGACAAGTGGAAAGATGCGTTTCCCCGGGCAGAGTCTATTTCCCTGCCTGAAGGCAGGAACATATTCGAGGCAAAGAAGGCGGAAAAAGACCTGTGGCAGTGGGTGGCCGATGCGCTGCGGCCGGGCATTGCGCCCGATCCGGAAACGAAGCCCAAGGAGATAGATGCCGGTGAGCCGGGAGCCCTGGCAGCACTTGTGCCTGTAATCGATGTCGAAGGGATTATCAAGAAGGTCAACGACACTCTCATGGCCCGCATGCAGCCTGACCTCAACCAGATGGATAAGGTCAAGAAAGAGATGATGGACGGCATGAGGAAGACGCTTACCGATCGCGGCATCAACCCTGAGCAGGCACTGAAAACACCGGAAAAAACCGTTATGAAGGAAGCAAATCCTTTTGACGCAGCCAAGAAGGAATATGCGGAAAAATATGCCAATCTGAGGAAAGGCCTGGCTGACAGGAACCAATTGAAGCCGGACGTGGAAAAGCAGCTCCTCGAGGCTGAGAAGAAAAACATGGAGATCCTCTCCCGGGCTGCCAAACAGCATGATGAAGGGATGGCCAAACTGGCCGATGTCAAGGCCAAATCGAAGGCAGGTCCGCCTGACTGGGCAAAAAAACTTATGGTCCAGGCCGGTATAGACCCCAACGACCCGGCGCCGATGAAACAGCTCAAGCGTGATGATGTCGCTCTGCAGTTGAAGGAGGGGAAAAGCCTTGCCGGCAAGAACCTGTCGGGGGCGGATCTCTCCGGGCTCGATCTGCGGGGAGTAAGTTTTAAAGGGACCCATCTTCAAAAGGCGAAACTGATAGGCGCCAATCTGGACGGAGTCGATCTGTCCGGCGCCCTTGCCGGTGAAGCCGATTTTTCTCAGGCTTCATTGCGGGAAGCAATAATGACAAGAGGTGTTTTTCAAAAGGCCAAGTTTGTAAAAGCCAGGATGCAGTTGAGCGACATGAGTCATGCCTTGATGAATGAGGCTGATTTAACAGAAGCCGACCTTGCAGGCGCCAAGGTGGAAATGACGCTGTTTGAGAAGGCAAAGCTTGTCGGGACAAAGTTCGCCGATGCACAGGCAAAGCAGGGTTATTTCCTTTCGGCCGATGCATCGAAAGCGAATTTTTCAGGAGCGGATGTGGGCAAGGCCGTTTTCCTGAAGACAAATATCGATCAGGCAAATTTCTCCGACGGGAAAGTCCGCGGCACGATCTTTATCGAGGCAAAAGGGGAAAATCTCAATTTCTCCGGAGCAGACATGTACAATTCCCGAATCTTGAACGAGTCGGCAATGAGGGATAGCGACTTTACGAACACTAAGGCGGATAGAGCCTGCTGGATGAGGTCGGATCTCTCCGGCAGTGATTTCCGGAACTCCGATATGAAGCGAGGGCTGGTTGAAGACTGCAATCTGGCGGGCTCAGATCTTTCCGGCGTCAAGGCCGGTCAGGCGCGTCTGACCAAGTCCGATCTCTCGGATGCCAACCTTCAGGGCGTCAACATGATGTTCGGTTCGCTGAGGAAAACAAAACTGGTGCGGACCGATCTGCGCAAGGCGAATCTGTACGGGGCGGAGTTTTACCGCACGGGAGTGGGGGAAACAAAATTTGAAGAGGCAAACCTCAAGATGACAAAGCTCTATAAACGAACAGAACTGATACCCGAACCGGATCCAAAAAAAAAGTAGATTCATGAGGCGCCTGAGGAAAAAGCGATGACCAAAGCGGAAATGCTGGATGCTATAAAAAGAGACGATACCATCGAAAACGTCGATCTGACGGGGATAAACCTTTCCGGAGAGAACCTGTCGGGGGCGCGCTTTGAAAATGTCGTTTTTCGCGGCGCCAATCTGTCCGGCGCGAAAATACAGCGGACGGGCTTCAAGAACTGCGATTTTTCCGGAGCCCTTGTTGAGGATGTCGATCTTACCAAAGTGATATGGCATCAGTTAAACCTGAGCGGAATCATTCTGCGCCGTGCAAACCTGACACAGGCGGTTCTGACCGGATCTGATTTTACGGGCGCCGATCTGTCCGGTTCCAATTTTACCAGCGCCGTCATGGACAACACGAAGCTGGACAAGGCGAATCTGTCGGGCGCCACACTGTTGAGGACATTGCTTTACAAGGCTTCCCTCAAGGAAGCCGATCTGTCCGGTACCGACCTTTCCCGGACGGTTTTTTATGAAGCCGATCTGTCCGGCGCTCTTCTGAAAGGTGCAAAGATTTTTAAGACCTTCCTCAGAGACTGTGCCCTTGCCGGGCAGGATTTGCGCGGCGCACAGTTTTCCTGTGTGCAGGCCGGAGGCGCAGATCTCAAGGAATGCGATTTCACAGGCGCCGACATTACGCAGACCAATTTCATGAACGCCGACATGACCGGAGCAAAGCTTGACGGGGCCAAGGGACAGAGGTCGGTGTTTTACGGGACGAAGATGGCCGGGGCAACGCTGACAGGTGCGGATTTATTGCAGTCCTGTTTTGAGGGAAGCGATCTGAGCCTGGCAGATTTGAGCGGAACAAATATCGAGCAGGCAATTTTTGTCAAAGCAGTTTGCAAAGCGGCGAAGTTCCAGGATGCAAACTGCACTTACGCCGATTTTTCCCACGCCGATCTGACGGCGTCCGATTTTACGAGCGCCAGGCTCTTTCGCGCCAACATGCACCGGATAATAGAGGAGCACACTATCTGGGATAAATCAAACAAGGAGGCGGCGCTGGGAACGGACGAGGATCTTGCAGAAGCCGAAGGATAACAACGACTGTTGTTGAACTGTTAACAGAATGTTTTGGACAAGGCTCTTTGACCTGCGTAAATGGATTTTCGAGGCTCAGAATATTTTTTCTGTTTTGGCAGCAACAGCAGCAATAACGTATGTTCGGCGAAGGTATTTTACCAATTGCTTTTTGCAGAAAAAATATTTGATTCGCCTCTTGCAATCCCTTTACGCAAGTTATGCAAAGCCGTTAAGAATTAAAGAAAAAAATAGAAGTAATAATTTGGAGGAGATATCATGGATAATCTGGCCGAGAAAAAAGAATATGCGCAGCCTGTCCTGGAATACGGCATTGTTGCAGCGGCAAGAGAAGGAGGGTTTCTGGTGCTTGTCGATACGGCGTGTCGGGAAGCCTTGCTCGCGGTAAGCTGTATTGTCAAGCCGGAGAAGGGGGATGTTGTGTTGCTGTCCATGGACAGCGGCAAGGTCTTTATTCTCTCCATTTTGGAAAGGCCCGGTGAACAGCAGGCGAGGACTCTTCAGTTTGACGGACAGGTTGACATGCAGGTGAAAAACGGCGGCTTCCGCCTGACGGCCGATGACTCGATCTCTTTCTCAGCCCGGGAAACAATGGCGATGGCATCAAAGCAGATCGAGATTGATGCGCTTGAAGGAAATGCCCGGATCGAAAAGATGTCGTATGCCGGAAGGCTTTTCCATTCACAGATCGAGAAGATGAAGATGATCGCCGATGCGGTGGATTCGATTTTCCGCCGCGTGGTGCAGAGGGTGACCTCTTCCTACCGTTACGTGGAAGAACATGATGAGATACAGTCCGCTTCGACGAGGATGCTCGTGGACGGAACGCTCACCATGCAGACAAAGAATACCATGCATGTGGCGGAAGGACATATCAAGATCGACGCAGAACAGATTCATCTGGGGTAAAGGAGGATAGCATGTTTCAATCGACAATGATGGGGGGAATGAGCCTCGGCTTTCCTGATGTGTGCAACACGCCGACGCCGGTGGGTCCGGTGCCGATTCCATATCCGAACATTTCCACGGGGGCAACTGCAAACCCCGCAACTACGGCACTGACGGTGCTGACCGACTGCATGCCGTCGCTGAATCAGATGTCGCAGACATTGCTGAGTAACGGGGATAATGCCGGTGTCAACATGGGTGTCGCCTCCGGCCTTGTCATGGGGCCTCAGGAACACATCCTCGGCAGTATTACCGTTCTTAAAGAAGGCGCCCCGGCCCAGAGGATGACCAGCATCACCGGCCACAACGGACTGAGCATGAACTGCCCCGGAGTGTCGCTGGCGCCCAGCCAGGTGACGGTGCTGGTGCTCGGATAAGAAGAAAAACTGATCGCTAACAGCAAAGGGAGATCACTATGAAAAAAGTATGGATTACCGCTCTGGACAAGGATCCCGCGGCTGTTCAGAAACTGATGGCCACGATGAAAACCTACGGCCTCGACGCCGGCGGGCATTTCTGGGTTGATGACCTTAAACGGATGGCCTGGAGCAGCGCCATTGAGGAGATGAAGAGTAAGGATACAGCGCTCTGGATCATCATGGGATCTGTTGAACGCTTCAAGGAAGACTCGATCCGCAAAGGACTTTCGCTTTTGTCCATCTCTCTCCAATCCTTGAAAGGAATGGGCTTCCCAGTTTTTATTCTTCCGGTTGCCGGTGAACTGACCGCGGATTTGCTTCCTCTTCCCCTGAAAGGGGCGGATATCTTCCCCGCGGCGAGCGCAACTCTGGGGCCGAAGATTGTCGCCGCGGCCAACATGCCGGTCAAGCCGGTGGACGTGCCTTACCATCTCAATCTTCATGCACTGGAAGGGATCGGACTGTGGTTTGAGGTCGGACCGGCCAAGGGCATGCAGTGGGGAGGAGCCCTTTTTGGAGTGTGCGGCGCGGATATAGACGTGCACGGCATAGGTCCCGCCAGGAGCATTCCCGAGCGATGCGTGCTGGAATATCCCGTCAAGGGGATGAAGGTTAGCGTTGGCGAGGACGAGTTTACCGCATGGGCTGTGCAGAACCGCCTCGATGACGGGTCTTCCTATTATGTGCGTGTCCAGGGAGCGCCGGAAAAGATCATATTCGGACCCTATGCCGAAACTGAAGATACCGAGGTGAGCATTATCTCTCTTTGCTGACAGAGTTCCTCTTGCGTAGTTGATTCAGCGGATCATGATCATCATGAGACGAGAACCCGGGTTGAAATGTGTATAATTTTGAAGTCGACTTTTCATGATGCTGATATATAAGCGTAGCGTAAACATTGAAGCCTGTCACTAAAGAGAATCCTTATCTGAGAAAACGAAAAGACCGCCTGCTCATCCGGGAAATATCCTGCGGATACATGATATTGAAAATTGCCCATATGAGCGCTTGATGTCCGTCAAAGCCTTCCTGAAAGATTCACAAACCTATTTTTCACCCTTATCGGAGATTTCTATTGGCGTTCAGGTTTGTTTATGTCATATTGAGATAATGAATAATAATGAAAGCGGAGGTAAAGTATGAGAAGATTTTGTCAATGTGTATCGCTGGTATTTACAAGCATGTTTCTTGTGGTTGTTCTTGCATATGCCCAAAGTACCATTTCTACAGGTACTGTCCTTGAAGGTTTTATTTTGGATAAAAGTAATAAAAAATTCCCAATGGTTGTTAAGATCGTATCTATAGACAATGCAAATGGACGCTTTGCAGGAGAAGTTTCCTGGCCATCCCTTAATTCTATTCATCGTATTGAAGGAAGGTTAATTGGGAATACATTCACTTTTAAGGAAGTGTCTTATATCAAAAAAGGCGGCGCTCATTTAAACTGTGAATATGCCATGATAATTGAAGGCGGTTCTCTCGATGGACGATGGGTTGAACCTGGACGCGACAGAGGCAGTGTTAAATTGAAGGTCAAATAGAGAAGCAAAGTGTTACAGACATGAGCAGTAAGAAGGCTATCTCCAGCCCCCTGGCCGAGCGGAACAAATGTCTGCACCAAGTAATGTTTTCGGCAATGGACAGCTTCCTGAAGTCGAACATGTCAACTATCTGCCATTCATGTTAGATTACGAATAGTTATCATCGATCTTATTCAACTTGAATCTTTTGTTGCTGTAGTGTATTGTAGTATAGGAGGTGCGTTATGAGAAGTGTGCTGTCTGTTAGTCTGCCTGAGAAAATGGCCACCGAACTCGATTCCCTTGCTAAGGAAACAGGGAGAAATAAAAGTGACATCGTGAAAGAATCCCTGGGGGAGTTTTTGTGGGAGAAAAGATTCCGCCGTATGAAGAAACGTCTCATCCCCAAGGCGAAAGCAGCCGGCTTTGTCACGGATGACGATGTTTTTAAGGCAATGTCGTGAGAGCGGTATTTGATACAAATATTCTTATTGCTGCTTTTTTGACAGAAGGGGTTTGTTCCGGACTTCTGTCAAAAGCCCGTAAGCATGTTTTCAGTCTTATTCTTTGTGATGATATAATTGGGGAATTTAAAGGTGTCCTTACAAAAAAGTTCAAACTTTCACTTGTTGAGGTTGCTGAAATCATAGAAATCGTTTCGGAAGCGGCATCTGAAATACGAAGTGAGCTTAGTAGCATTCCAAGCATTTGCAGGGATAAAACTGATGATAAGATTATTGCCTGCGCTGTCGATGCGACTGCTGATTATATCGTTACTGGCGACGAAGATCTGCTTGTTCTGAAAAAGTATAAGAACATAATTATCGTTAATCCACGCAATTTTGAATCTCTGTTCGCTGACTAAAGCTTTAGAAATGATCGAGATTACAAGCCGAAAAGACGGTCAGAAGCACGCACATTCTAAAAATAACTTCTTCGGTGAGAACGGGTACGTATAGCTTCCTCTCGATCATGTCAATTCTCCGCCATTAATGCCTGTCCCCGGTTGTCAATAGTGGACACCAAATCTTTCATGCTGCGAGTAATTTTTCTTGTTGAAGCTTTTCATAATACACCTGTTCAAAAGTAGCAGGTGAAAGATAGTTGAGCCTGGCCAGCCGTCGTTGACGATTATAGAAAATCTCTATGTATTCAGTTATTGCCTGTATAGCCTGCTTCCTTGTTGCAAATCGACAGTGATGAATCATTTCACTTTTCAGTTTTCCCCAGAAGCTTTCCATAGGTGCATTATCATAGCAGTTTCCTTTCCGACTCATGGATATCTTGACGCCATAGCTGCTGAGCAATAAGCCGTAATCCTGGGAACAATACTGGCTGCCGCTTTCTGAATGGTGAAGCAGGTTCTCAGCATCTTTCCGCCTGAGAACCCTTTGTGTTTTTACCGGGATTCCCGATCAGGTTTTCAACCCTTAAATAATCAGGGTATTTTTCAGGTGTTTTTTGAGGGTTGACCTGATGTACGTCCCAGGCTAAATAAAATCATCCTTACTTATTTCTACCATCAAATCTTCTCCGTTCAAATCACCGGATATTCACACAGTAAGTTATCGCAGGATTTCTGAATGTTTTTTTGCTGTGTCCGCGTCCCGAAGCGAGTAGTCGAAAGAATTTAGTGCTTTCTATTGATTTGAAAAAAGGAGGATTTGATGATGTCTCAAAAAGACAGGGAGATCGAAGATTTGTTGAGAAAGTTGGAGATTGAGGCTTTGAGTTTTTCCACAAGGTTTATCAATGACCCGCAGGTAAGGCGTAAGTACATGAGAAATATCAAAGCGCTGTCTGATGAATATAAGTGGAAGGTTCAAAATGGCTCACTGTCGATCGAGAAGGCTGCACAACAGGTCAATATGATCAGAAACGAATTGATGAAAGTCCAGCGAAAGAGTTTAAGCGAACTGGGACTGGCGTATTCTCAGAAAGAAAAATATGCCGGTAAATCAATGTCCGAGCTTACAGGAAAATACGCTATGAAAAAATTTAACAAATCTTTTAGTGAATTAAACATCCCTGAGCAAAATAAGGTTTATCTGGAAATAATCGAAAGTGCCGGGCGGGATAGGCTTGAGACTACAATTTTAGCACGCAGATTATCTTCATTGGGCCGCGCGATAATGTTTGTCACTGTTGGTGTCATTGTTTACAATGTTGCCACGGCAGAGGACAAATTAACGGCAGTGGCGGAAGAAGGCGCAGAGTTGGGGGGCGGCTTGCTTGGCGGTATAGCCGGAGGGGCGGCTGCTGGCATGGCATGCGGGCCGGCATCACCCATTTGCGTAACCATAGGAGTCTTTATCGGCGGAGCCTTGGGCGCATCGGGGGCCAAGGCCTGGTTTCACTGGATGCTTTAAAGGAGTTGACGACGATGTATGTGATTGAGGAATTCAGTATACAGAAATTCAGGCAAATAAAACATCCTGAAGAAAATTGGTCTTCAAGGTTATTTCATAAGGGATTTGATACTGGTGTTGTTTTGAAAGGACTAATTTTAGAGGCGCAATTTGTATGTGGTCATCACTATCTTCTGTTTCTTACTCATGATTGCCCATTTGAAGAAACGCTTTCCATTTATCTTCTTGATCAATCCTTTAATGTATTGGACAGGGCAGAAATCTTCAGCATGTTTACGATGGGCATTTTTGGTGATCTGAAAATTGAAAATGAGAGGGAGGTAAGCTTTACGTTATTTTCAAGCGAAGAGAAGTTTGCTTTAACGGTGTTACAGGCTCCGCAAAGAGTGTTGACCCATGGATTGAAAGTTCCGATCAGGAGACCTTTTTCGATCTTTGCTAAAAGATATTTTGGCTTGTGTCGGGAAGGGGACATCATATTTGCTCAGGGAAAATATTTTATTAGAGCATGGTTTGCAGTTTTAATTAGTTATTTACTTTTGGGGATTTTACTTGGGGTTTTCACGCCGGATAATATTCTTGATAATTCACTGGCCAGTGGATTTACGGATGGAATGTCGGCTATCGTTCCCCTCGTAAAAGAAACAGGACGGAGAACGACCGTACCGGCAACTCAGTTCATTGCTGCTGTAATGAATCTGGTGGCGATGTCAGGAGGTCTGCTTCTTTCAATAATATTTTCGTGTGATTTTGAATCCAGAGTAAAGATAGCAGCTGATTATCTTAACGAAAAAATTGGGGAGAGATGTCTATTGTTATCATGCGGTATAGCGCTTTGCATAGGTGCTTTTGTTTGGCATACACTTTATCCGTATGCAAGAGTATTGACACAGGGTGATTTGCTGATGCTGGGTTCCAAATCAGGGATGAGCATCTATGGCGGGTTCGTGATTGCAGTGATGTGGTGGCTTTTGCCTCTTGGAATATTCACGTTTGTATCTTTAATAATCTTTGTTAAGCGTCATCTGCCGAGCAAAAATAGCTGAATGAAGTGCCCGCAGAGATGATTATGAATGTCAATTACATTATCCCGGATTGAGCTATAAAGAAGTAATACCTTTTAGTGCCCCGGTCAAAGAGGCTTTCCGCGGCTCAGAATATTTTTCACAAGAAAAAGATTTGATTCGCCGCGTGAAAGCCTCTTCGGCAGATTTAATATTCTTTGTTTATCTTAAAAAAGGCAATACCGTAGTGATTCATTCTTATAGCCACAGACTGCTTGATATGAGAAGTGGACAGGGGAGACCCCCTTTTGAATTTCATTTTTTTCCGCTTGAAAAGAGGATTGTTATATATGGCGAGGGGCACTAGAGATAACCTCGTTACCGGGAATTGACAGGAGAAATATATGCACCGGAATTGCTGTTCAGGAAACCTAATCGTAGTTTTTTTTATCCTTCTCTGTTCGCTGCAGGTCTTCTCGCTTTCATGCGGTGAGGCATCAACAGATGGGGAGAATGCCGGGACAAATAAGGAGCAAACCAAAGATGTGGGTTCTGTATCTTCAATAATACTACCCATTATAGAAATTATCTCCGGTGAAGCGCCAACTGTTGAAGCAATAGAAAAACATCTTGGAACTAAAGCTGTTAAGGAAAAAAAATATAAAGCCATGAAGTATTTCAGATTGAAGGTTCCTGAATATAAAATATTATCTCAGACATATAAAAACATTCTGGACGTAGTTGAAATCGTTCCCCAAAATAACCGCTATTTAAAATTCAAGGAAGTTTCGGCAGTGTTGGGGAAATTTGTGCCGGGTATAGATAAGGATGGCAATGAAGACCGTGCTTTCTTTCTGCATAAGAACCCACAGACTAAGGAAATGGTCGGTATCTCTGTGCACCTTAGCACTCCTCCAAGCGACCCGGAAGCCAGGGTTTTGTCAATAGCGATTTGGAGAGGTGTAACCAAATTTGATATAGATTTTTTTGAGGGGAGGCGTGATAAACAACCGGAAAAACCATTTCCCATATCATCCATATTAATACCTATTGCAGAAATTGTCTCCGGTGAAACACCGACCCTTGAAGCGATAGAAAAACATTTTGGAATAAAGGCCACTGAAGAGACGAATGCAAAGAATAACTTCAGGTTGATCAGGTTGAATATCCCCGGATATGAAATAAGGATATCAAATGACAAGACCCGACAAGTGATTGATTCAGTAACCTGCCCTCCCTCCTTCAGGGTAACTGTTCATCCAAATAACGACTATAACAGCCAGTATTTGCAATTCAAGGAAGTCGAAGCGGTATTGGGAAAATGGGTATTGCTCGGAGAAAGCAAGACATCATATGTTTACTTCCTGTATAAAAACGCCCGGACAGGTAAGCTGATTGAGATATCTGTTCACCTTCTCCATTCTCCAGAATATCGGGAAGGAATGGTTTTGTGCATATTGATGCGCAGTGACAAAGCCTCCGATTTTATATTGGAAAAATTTCGATAGCGGCTGTATATTAAAGTGAGGTTATATGCACAACAATTACTTTTTGAGAAAACGAATCATAAGATTTTAATCCTTCTCTGTTTGCTGCAGTTTTTCTGACTTTCATCTTGTTATATCCTGATAGAACTCGGTTCTCCTGTCCTCGAACAGATCATTGTAGGGATTGATTCTCTTGTTTCTGGCGGCGTTGATATCGATCTCCGTAAGTCCTGTCTCATCGGATGTTTCGCTCGCCCGGTGAATGACATTGGCTTGGGGACCGGTAATCTGGCTCCTGCCCGTATAACGGAACGACTTGCCGCCTCTTGCCTCTGTTCCCGTCCGGTTGGCGGTAATGGCGAAAACGCGGTTTTCAAGACATCTGGTAGTCATGGCGTCCTGGCAGAACGGCAGGACAAGATTGGCCGGGTGGCATATTACATCAGCGCCCTTGAGGGACAGGATGCGCATCGATTCCGGAAAGAACCAGTCAAAACAGATCATGATGCCGATGCGGCAGTGTCCGATGTCATAAACAGCAAATCCCTTGTCTCCGGGTGAGAACCATAGTTTCTCCTCGTTGAAAAGATGCATCTTCCTGTATGTGTCGATGTAACCATGGGGTGACACCAGCACTGCCGAATTATAAAGAATGCCGCCCGACCTTTCGGGAAGACCCGCCACGATGTAGGTCTTTTCCTGAGCCGCCAGATCGCACAGTGCCTTAACTGTTCTTCCGGTGGGAATCTCTTCGGCCAGGTTGTATGCCTCTTCCTGCGAGGTAAAGAGATATCCTGTGTTAAAGAATTCAGGCAGGACAACCAGGTCTCCCTGAAATGATTTGAGCAAATGTGCGACTATTTCAATGTTCCGATCTGTTTCGCCAAAGGCGGAATCAATCTGCACGAACCCGACTTTCATATCAATCTGTCCTCCATGATCTGTTTCAGCCGCCCGTCTTTCCGGCAACGATCTCAAATTCGTTGGACACAACCCGGGCGGGCATTGCCGGAAACGGCTTTTTGCAGAAGTCGATTTTAATCCTGTATCTTCCCGTCTTTATTTTTTCCGGCAGCAGCACATAAATAAAGCGCGACTCTTTTCTATCGTTGATCAGCAGGCATGACTTTTTATCTTCAGATTCAAGGGATATTTTTCTAAACGGCTGTTTGCCCTGGCGATCTTTTACAAGCGACACTTTCTTTCCCACACCGAAGCCGAAATCGCTCACCGATGAGAAGGACAACCGGATTCTCTCTCCGGGAATATACCGGTCATATTCTGATGATATGTAGATGCTGCGGTTGTGTTCCGGCCTTTTCGGTTTTCCTTTCGGCTTTGTAGCCTCCCAGTAACGCGGCCGGGCCGCATCCAGATGCAGCATCTCCCCCGGGTAATGCCCTATTCCGCAGCAGTTCATGCTGCGAATGGATTCCCATACCGGTTTGCAGTCCAGGCCGTCGAACGAAAAATCTACAGCCATGCCGTCGATATGTGTGCTTGTCCGCGCCACGTATCCGCCTGCCTGTTTCAGTTTTTCGTTGTATTCGGGGCTTCTGTATCCTGAGTACATATAGATGATTTTCCCGGGGGCCAGCTTGTCTGAGAAGTAGGAGAGCATGAACAGCATCCGCAGAGAAATATGTTCGCCCTTCTCCTCTGTGGGGAATTTAAAGAGGGCATCCACTTTCTTCAATGCATCTTCATTGAATGAACCGTCGGCATGGAGAATATTCACATTGAGTTCACGCCGGTCATGGCTGTTGATGATATGCATGCTGCCGCTTCCCATCAGGAAAAAACGGGAGAATGGGGGCTCTGCGGCGATAACGAGTTTGGGAAAGATAAATATCGATAATACGATGAACAAAAAAAATCTGCAGATAAAATTTGAATGAGGCAAAAGGCCGTCTCCGATAGTAGAGTAACAGCCTGCACGGAAATTGATGCCGGTTCCCGTGCAGGTACAATATCTTTTTCCCGCAGATGCGGATTTGGTTTTGCTGCCGCTACTTGGACGATTCTATGTATTGAACGATTTTTTCCGCGATTATCCTTATCAGGCTCTCGAATTTGTCGGGGTCCTTCTCCAGCAAAGTCATGCGGAAACCGGGTAGTGCTGTGGAGAAGGAGGACAGAGGTACAACGCAGATGCCCGTAGCTCCCAGCAGATAATAGACAAACCGCTTGTCGAAATCGATATTGCCTGTGGTCAGTTTTTCTATATAATCTCTTATATCCGTCTGCTCTATGGGAAGCGTCTGGCGTTTGTTAAGTACCGATTCGTTGAAGACGGCGGTCATGTAAAAGGCGCCGTTTGTTCTGTTGACGGTAAGCCAGGGGACGTCCTTGAGAATATTGAAGGCTATATTGGACAGTTTTTCATAGTGGCTTTTGCGTTCATTCAGATAGTTGCTGTATTCGGGATGCTGCATGATTTTGGGGATGGAAATCTGCGGCAGCGTCGTGGAGCATACCTCCGACATCTTCTGGTTCAGGATGGTATTGATGTAGCGGCGGAACGACTCGTCCTTGTCGGCGTTGTATATTTCTATCCAGCCGCAGCGGGAACCCGGCCACGGGAATTCCTTGGATATTCCCTTCATGCTGATGGCGGGAACATCCTCAACCACATCGGAAAGAGGGGCCGTCTTCTTTCCATTATAAATAATGCTGTGATAAGTTTCGTCGAAAATCAGAAAAAGGTCGTACTCTTTGGCGATTTTAACAATCTGGCGTAACGTATCGGCCGGATAGACGAATCCCGTGGGATTGTCCGGGTTGATTACAAGAATGCCGACAATGGCCTGATGGCTTTTCACTTTATGCTCAAGCTCGCGCATATTGGGATACCACTTGCTGTACGGATCCATCCGGTAGGTGTTCGGAGGAAACGATGCATGCAGAACTTCAGCCAGAAAGTGCGTTGAATACGTAGGTTCGGGAAGAATGATCCGGGCGTCGATCTGGATCGCGCTGTAGCAGCGGGCAATGGCATCGCCAAGGCCGTTGAAAAAGATTATATCTTCGGGGGTGATCTGGACATGCCCCCTTTTGTTTACCTTTTCCGCAAGGAACTCTCTGGTTTCGTTGACTCCTTTTGTGGGAGAGTATGCATAGGACATGTTGTCGCACATGATCTCGGTAAGGACGTCCTTCATCCACTTGGGAATCTGCTCTCCCTTCTGTACGGGATCACCAATGTTTTCCCAATGAACTTCTATGCCATACTCCTGAAGTTTGTTGGCCACATTGACGATGTTTCGTATTTCGTAGGTTAAACCACTGCCGCCTTTACAGATGTCGAATCTCATAATTGCTTAAGTTTCTGCTCCTTTATAAATTATCGTTATGCCTAGTACAATTCATGCAAATAATCCACTTTTTTTTCTGTGAATGCAGGCAAATTGCCGATTTGGTGAATTTTTTTGATAATATATTGTGTATTTTTTCGGATTCTTTTGTTGAAACAGGATGGTTGTAAGTGATATGAATTAACAATTAATGTCGTCCGGGAGGATGTAAATCTTTGAAACGAATATCTTTACTTTTATTGTTTGTCTGCATTGCTGTCTGGATAATCCCCGGAACTGCGCAAGCCGCCGAAAAGGCCGTCCAGTTGACTGTTCCGGGATGCAGCACCTGAGGAGGAAGGGCAAGGATAGGGGCTATCCTGAAAAAGATAAACGGCGTGATAAAGTTCGAGACCCCCAAACAGGACACGGTCTCCATTGCTTTTGATGATGAGAAGACATCTCTGGGTAAGATAATCAAGGAACTAAACAAAGGTGGCGTTACTGTTAAGGGGAAGCCGGCGTACATCAATTAGTTGCGGAAGGGTTTTCTGCCGGTTCTGATCAGGTAAAGATTATGACTGAAAAACTGTCCATGTTGCCGATAGGAACACCCGTGCAGATCGAAGTTGATACTGCCGATCAGAAATTCAACAGCTTCGTCGTGGGAATTCTGCCGGACGAGTTTCTTATTCTGAAGACCCCCGTTTCCAGCCATCTCTTTTCCGCCCGCACCAACCTTTTCATCGGCAACAGAGTCGTCGTTCGATTTATTATGAAAGGCACAATCATCGGCTTCAAGTCCAGTTTGATAGAGTCCGTGTCAAACCCGACCAAGCTGATTTTTATCCAGTATCCTTCGGAAATATTTCATCATGAACTTCGTGCGAAGAAAAGGATTGAATGCAATCTTCCCCTGAAGGCCGTTTTCGAAGGAAAAACATATCCGGGACTCCTTCTGGACATGAATGATCAGGGATGCAAATTTTCCATGTCCGCCTCCAGGGTTCCATCAGGGTTCAATTCCGTAAGCGGAGATATTGTGGTGAAGTTCTTTATGCCCGGAGTTGAAAAAGAACTTGAGATATTGGGTATTCCCAAGCACATAAAGAACGATGAAAAAAAAGTGTACGTCGGCATTCAGTTCAATGAATTAACCAGTGAAGTCACCGAAATAATCTCACGATATCTGGCGTCGTTTGAGGCGATCGGCAATCCGTCATAGACAACGGAAAGGGCTCTTTTCCGCTCTGACTGTGTCGATCAGCGGCATTGCTTGTGCGACGTACGAACCGATGTACGCCTCCGCGCAACGCCTTGATCTCCTTGCCAGAACGAAAAATATCTCCTTTCCGATTTAAAGACAGTATATTTTTACGTCATGAGTTTACAGATGTCATCATGTCGAGATTTAAAGCAGGTGCTTCATTCCCTTTTCTTCCAGAAGGTCGACGATTTGCCTGACGTCCTGTGAAGATCCTCTCCTGCATATAAGGAGAGCGTCGCCCGTATCTACAACAATGAGATCTTCCACCCCTACGGCGGCTATAAGTTTATCCGAAGCAAAGACGAGTGAATTCCTTGTGCCAATCGCTGCTATCCTCCCCCGGGTGACATTTCCTGACGGGTCTTTGGCAGATGCCTCCCAGAGAGCGTCCCAACTGCCGATGTCAGACCAGCCGAAATCGCCGCGTACTATAAGAACGTTATCGGCCCGCTCCATGACGCCGTAGTCTATGGAAATTGATTGAAGCGATCCATAGACGCTTTCCATGGCGTCTTTTTCCTTATCGGTTCCGATGGACGGGCCGATATCGGCAAGCCCTTCGTGAAGCGCGGGCAACCAGCGGTTAATGGCGTTGAGAATTGCGGATGCCTTCCAGATAAACATGCCGCTGTTCCAGAAAAAGTTTTTTCTCCTGATGAATGCCTTGGCCTGGTCCAGATCCGGCTTTTCTCTTATTGATTTTACCCTGTATATTTTTTCTCCGTCGATAGCGGCTGCAACGGCGCCTTTTTCAAGATAGCCGTAGCCTGTCTCAGGCCTGGTCGGGCTGATGCCGATCGTGACCAGGTAATCTCCCCTTGATGCCATATCGGCGGACGCCCTCAGAACATTTATGAATTCCGCTTTATCATCAATTTTGTGATCCGAAGGCAGTACAACCATGACGTCGTCTCCCGCCTTCTTCATGATATGCAGGGCTGCGATCCCTATGCAGGGTGCTGTGTTTCTTCCCACCGGTTCGATAATGACGTTTTCACGGGGAATGAGCGGCAGTTGCCGCATCAATTCCCCGGCGTGGCTTTTTCCTGTTACAATGATGATTTTTTCGGCAGGAACCAAAGGCAGGATGCGATCGATAGTTTCCTGGATAATAGTCCTCTCGCTGACAATATCAAGCAGGTGTTTGGGCATGCCCTGCCTGCTGCGCGGCCAGAACCTGGTTCCCTTGCCGCCCGCCATGATGACTGCGTACATAGCGTAACCTCCCATGTATTGTGAGAGAAACGTACCAGAAGGCGCTTATGTTGGCAATCTCAATCTGCGGCGGCTGCGGTTGGTGAACCCGCGGGCAGATGGAGCTGTGATTTTTCTTTCTGCCGGGCTTTCAGTGCGCTATCAAGCTTCAAAGCCGCTTCATTCTTTTCAAGGAAGGTTTGAGGTTCGTACATCCAGCCTTCGGAAAGACGCTTCTCTTCCTTCTTCAGCGAATGGTATGCATAAATACCGATGAAGGGAGCAAGAATCCTTGTCTTCCATCCGAATGCCCCGTAGATGTCTTTGAGCAGTTCATGAGCTTTGTTGTAGATCTGCTCGTCATCCCTGTACCATTTGCGTATCGCCCAAACGGCGCCCGCATATGTGGAACGCAGGGGAAAAATCTCCCAGTTGATGCGGTCACGAACGCGTTTGCTGGCATGATTGCCGTTCATCTGCCAGCCTTTGAGCATCACCCTGATAAGCCTCAGCAGACTGGGACCGTTGACTTTAAAATCTCGCTCAAAGGCATTGAGGAGATACTGCTCTTCCCTGCCGTCGCGGATATGCCGGTGGACATAGTTGAACCTGTACTGCCCATGGATGTCTGCCACATTAATCGCTGAAGACGGAAGCAGTGTGCCTTCCTGCTTGTGCTTTTCATAGAGCGGCGTTCCCGGCACCGGCGTGTAGAGCATGAACTGATGAAAGACCGTGTCATGGCTTATGGAGTAGTCGATGACTTCATCGATGTTGTCGGGAGAGTGTTCCTCCAGGCCGATGATTGAAGAGCCCAGGACGCGGATGCCGTTGGACTGCAGCAGATTGACCAGCTCGCGCGTATCCACTCCCTTCAGTTTGTTGTAGGAGCTTTCCTTCCCTTCCAGCCCCATCCAGACCCAACTGACGCCCAGCCGGATAAGTTGATCGATGGTGTATGATTTCAGCACGCCAGCGGAGCTGAAGACATACAAAGCCCATCTCTTGCCGTGCTTTTCCATCAGCTCCAGAAGGCGAAGCGCCCGCTGTTTATGCAAAAGGAAGTTCTCGTCGAGGGTGAAAAATGACTTTGCATTGAGAGTTCTTTCCATTTCACACATCACGTCGAAAAGTTCATCCCCGGACTCGTAAAAGTTGATGAAGTTCCCCTTGCCGCCGAACAGTGCCGAGGTCGAACAGAAGTTGCACCCCATGGGGCAGCCGACCGATGGTATGAGAATCGCCGCCGTGCCGCCCGGTCTGCTTCCCAGATTGACACCCATCATTCTTGCCCCGAACCCGGAAAGCAGCATCGGATGCTTTACGGGCTGCTTGTCGTCCTGGCTGAGATATCGCTGAAACCAGCGGATACCTTCTCCGCGGACAATGTGGTCTGCATCAATTATTTCATGAAGATTTTCCTTGTTCGTTACATGACCGCCGATGACGATGGTCGCCTGCGGCTGGTATTGCCTGATGAGTTCGCACATCTTTTTAATCTTCATGACGTTAACGACGATGCCGCTGATGCCGATGATGTCATAGTTATTGTTGCGGATGGTTTCCGTAAAACGATCGAGGGTGGGAAAATCGAGCAGGGTGCATGGGGCGTCAATATTGTTCTGGATCATGAGCAGGCCGAAGGAGCGGTGAAACATGCGAAGCGAAAAACCTCCCTGAACCCTTGTAACTTGATTCTGGTAGAGTTCCATCGGATTGATGCGGCGGCTTCCGTATTCATCGTCCTGCGCATACGGTCCGAAGACGCTGGTCAAAAGTACGCGGGTGCGTGTTCCAAGGGGATGTACAGGTTGGGTCTGAGCTGGCATGTCGGGTCTCCTTTTCTGTTTTTGCTGGGGCGCAACATAGGAGATTTTGGTCGATAAAAAAAGAGTAAATACAGTGTTTTACAATACTTTTACAATTGTCCCGGCAGGGGAAAGAAAATCGATAGGCGGTCTCTGTTGACATGGGCAGAGACCTACGATAATGTCTTTCACATTATGAAGCAGCCAAGCTGGTACATCCACCCGATTTTCGTATTTACTCTTTCCACCGTCGCGCTGGTGATCTCTCTTTTTCTCTATATTTACTGGTACGTAACGGTTAGTGAGGGGCTGCACTGGCTTATCCGCCACTATCGACTTGATCCCAACCAGTTTTATGAAGCGAAGACCTGGGTGGTCATCCTTGTCCTCTCATTGCTGGTGGGCGTGATTCTGGCAGGCATCCTCATCATCTTTATCTACAATCTCAAAACCTACCAGTTGTACAGGATGCAGAACAGCTTCATCGGCAATTTTACGCATGAGTTGAAAACTCCGGTGACCTCGCTCAAGCTGTATCTGGAAACGTTCGCCAGACATGAAATTCCCCGTGAAGAACAGTTGAAATATATAAATTTCATGCTCAGCGACATAGAGCGTCTTTCGGGAAACATAAACAGCATCCTTAACCTGGCCCGCATCGAAAGCAAGGTATATGAAGGAGAGCATGAACTGCGCGATCTCGTGGAGGTCGTCCAGCACTTCCTGTCGGCAAACCGCCACATATTCAATGATTGCGACATCAGCGTCGAGAATGTCTCGGGAAAGCCCGTTTTCTATCCGGTGATCACGTCTTTGTTCGAAATCCTCCTCATGAACATCCTCAATAACGCCGTTAAATATAATGAATCGGCGAGACCGCGCATCGATATCTCCTTTAACGTTACGCAAACAAATATATTAATTCATTTTCGTGACAACGGAGTCGGCATCGCAAAAGGGGAGAGGAAAAAGATATTCCAGAAATTTCATCAGGGAATCCGCCATGAAAAAGTCGCCGCGCACGGCAGCGGCATAGGTCTGTATCTTGTGCAGCACATTGCCAGGCTGCATAAGGGAAAAATCGCCGCCGAAAGCGAAGGGGAGGGCAAAGGGTCCGTCTTTACGCTGACGCTTCCTCTCGATGGCAAGATGGAGGTTAAGTGATGAAGCACAGTGAGCGCCGCCGCATACTTGTCGTCGAGGACGACCGGCATATCGCCGAGGGATTGAAGCTGAACCTTACCCTTCAGGGGTACGATGTGGAGATTGCGGGCAGCGGTCCCCAGGGCATTCAGAGGTGGAAGGACTGGAACCCCCAGCTTATCGTACTGGATATCATGCTTCCGGGGCTTGACGGCTTCTCCGTGTTGAAGCATATCAGGCTTGCCGATGAGAGGATCCCCGTGTTGATTCTTTCCGCCAAGGGAGAACCGGATGACCGTATCAAAGGTTTTGCCTGCGGAGTGGACGACTATCTTGCCAAGCCTTTCAACCTCGATGAGTTTCTGCTGCGAATTGAGCGTCTCATGATGCGCGCCTCGTGGAACGGACATCACAAGCCGGATGATCAGGCAGAGGCGTCGGAGATGAAAACCTACTCCTTTGGCGGCAATACAGTGGATTTCGAAACCATGACGGCCGTATGCCGGCAGGGAACGATACAGCTCACAGATCAGGAAGCAAGACTGCTCAAGGTATTTATCGCAAACAGGGGTAAGCCTTTATCCAGAAAATACCTGCTGGAAGTAGGATGGGGATATACCGGCCAGTCCAACACACGCACAGTCGATATCTTTCTGGTACGTCTGAGGAAATACTTCGAGGACGATCCTCACAACCCTGCATATTTCCAGAGCCTGCGTTCGATTGGATATATATTCGACCATCAGTAAGCTTCCATCCGGAAAGAGTTCTTTCCTTTTCTGAATCAGAGCGCTCGCCACATCGGCATCATGATGAAATTATTTGTAGGGAACAGGCATGCCTGTTCCTTGCGTTCTCACCTTTGCAAACCCTTTGCGCAGACCTTACAAAGTTCCATCCGGCAACTGATTAATTGCCGGTCGGTGCGACAGCCAATAATGTCGGCACCTATATTCCCTGCATGTCAGGCCGGTTTTGATTGACATAAGAGAGCTGCTTCTCTATACTTACCCACTCATCAAATCCAGTACTCAGAGGGAGGTCATCTCATGGAATATCTGAAGCTCATCCTCGAACAGACACCGATCATGACGCTCTTTCTGGTCATCGGCATCGGTTATGCCCTGGGAGAGATCAATATGCGCGGGTTTTCCCTGGGCGTCGGCGCCGTTCTTTTTGTCGGTCTTGCTGTGGGGGCGTTCGCACCCAAGTCAGCGCCGCCGGGACTTGTGGGGACTCTGGGTCTAGTGATGTTTCTTTACGGGATCGGCATCCAGTACGGCAGGCAGTTCTTTTCCGGTCTGATGAGCGCTGCCGGCCGCCGCTACAATCTCCTTGCCGTCCTTGCCCTTTCCGCGTGCGTGGCAGTCATTTTCGCGGCAATTGAGATTATGCACATCAGGAGCACATACGTGGCGGGTATGTTTGCCGGGTCAATGACAAGCACCGCAACACTGCAGGCGGCGATGGAAGCGGCCAAAAACAGCGAACCGGCAATCGGTTACAGTGTGGCCTATCCCTTCGGAGTCATCGGCCCCATTCTCTGCATGTATATCGCCATGCTCATCATAAAGCCGCGCATCGAAGCGGCCACCGGAGGCGGTCTGGAAACGGTGGAAATGATAGTAAGAAATCCCGGCGTTGCGGGGAAGACGCTCTGTGAGATCTCTCAGCTTCTTCCTCTCAGCGTGCAGGTAATTGCCGTCCGCCAGAATCACGTCAACCGGATAGCTCATCAGGATCTGGTTCTGGAAGAGAACAATGTCGTCATGGCTGTCGGCAACGAGCACGAGGGCATTGAGCAGGCCAGACAGCTTCTGGGAGAATACGATCCCAGAGGCAGAATACTGGCCGGCCGTGAGAAAATGATTTATTCACGAGTCTTCGTTTCCAAAAGAACGATGGTCGGAACCCGTCTGGCCGATTTGAAGATTCCTGATATCGACCATACCATCGTCAATGTAAGACGCGGCGATACACAGCTGCTTCCACGGCCTAATCTGATTCTTGAATTCGGCGACTTGGTGGGAGTTCTCGTCGACATGAAGGACGATGCCGCGCTGCGCAAGGCATTCGGAGACTCCATAAAGAGCACGACGGAATTCAGCTATATCTCCATCGGCATCGGCATGGTGCTCGGCGTCATCCTCGGGTCTATTCCGTTTCCCGTGCCCGGCCTGGGAACGCTGGAACTGGGACTCGCGGGAGGCCCGCTGATCATGGCATTGATCCTGGGCAAACTGGGACGGACCGGCATTATGTCCTGGACGATGCCGATATCGGCCAATCTGACGCTGCGCAATTTCGGCTTGACGCTTTTCCTTGCTCAGGTGGGCATGAGTTCCGGCCCTAAATTTGTGGCCACAGTTCATGAGACAGGTTTTCTGTTTCTTGCGATCGGAGCAGTTATGCTCCTGTCTGTCGTCCTGATTACAATGAGCGTCGGCTACCGTGTCATGAAGATTCCCTTCGACGACCTTCTCGGCATAACGGCCGGCGTTACCGGGAATCCCGCCATTCTTGCGTATGCCGCCAAACTGGTTCCGACGGACCGGCCCGATATCGGATATGCTATTATCTTCCCCGGCGCGACGATACTGAAGATCGTAATCGTCCAGATCATTATCGCTCTCGCAGCCGGTTGATATCAATCATCAACAGATCTAATAATAAACCAGGAGGTGTCTTATGGATCGTCGCAATTTTTTGAAGGTCGCCTTGATTTCATCGGCAGGCGTCGGCAGTCTTCTGCTGAACCCGAATCCTGCATCTGCCAGGGGAATCCCTTCCCGTGCCTTTCCCGGCATCGCAGCGGACAAGTGCTACCAGGGCGCGCCCAAGGGTGTGATCGTGACTTCGCTTAAGGATATGTTCAAGATCGGTCCGGGACCGTCGAGTTCCCATACCATTGCGCCCCTGCGCATTTCGAGCAATTTCCGGGAGGCTCTGGAAGGTCTTCCGAAAAGCACCATGGATAAAGCGCAATCCATTGAGGCGAGGCTCTTCGGCAGCCTGAGCGCCACCGGCAGAGGGCACCGTACCGACCGCGCCATACTGGCGGGTTTGCTGGGGCAGAAACCTGAAACATGCGACCCGAAGCTGATGGATGAACTTCAGGACACCACAAAGAAGTACACGACCGTAATCAACGGGAAAAGCTTCGTGCTGGGCAAAGACACGCTGGTATGGGACAAGATCGAGCATAACTATCCGTTTACCAATACGCTGATCATGCGTCTGATCGGCAAGGACGGATCGGTACTCTTCGAACGGGAATACTATTCTCCGGGTGGAGGCTTCTTCCAGTGGAAAGGGCAGCCGGCTCCGGATCGCGGACAGCCGGTGCACCGCTACGGCAGCATGACAGAATTCAAGCGTGTGGCGAAGGAGAAAAATAAGAGCCTGCATGAGATTATGATCGAGAACGAAAAGGCCATCATGAAAACAGGCGAGAAGGAGATATTTGCGCACCTCGACATGGTTCTGGAGACCATGGAAAACGGCGTCAAACAAGGGCTAAAGGAAGAAGGCCTCCTGCCAGGGCCGTTTCAGATGCACCGTAAGGCGAAAAGAATTTACACGCAGTCCCTGAAAGCAAAGGGAGGGGACCGTTATATGCAGCAGGTGAGCAGCTACGCCCTGGCCGTATCGGAAGGCAATGCCGCCGGGCGTCTGGCGGTTACCGCCCCCACCCTTGGTTCGGCGGGAACCATGCCGGCAATTGTCTATGTAATGAAGAACCACATGAAAATGTCGCGCGACGCGATGCGTAAAGGCCTGCTTGCCGCCGGGCTGGTCGGGTTTCTGTGCAAGAACAATGCAGGCATTGCCGGAGCGGAAGTGGGATGCCAGGGCGAAATAGGCGTGGCGTCATCGATGGCCGCTGCCATGATCGCCTATGCATCCGGCGCATCCCTTGAGGCCACGGAGGTAGCCGCAACGATTGCCCTTGAGCATCATCTCGGCATGTCCTGCGACCCGGTGGGAGGCTTTGTGCTGATACCGTGCATCGAACGCAACGCCTTCGGGGCCATCAAGGCCTACAATGCCTATCTCATAGCGGCTAACGAGATCACCTCGCAGCACTGGGAAGACCTTGACAGAGTCATCATGGCCATGCTGGAGACTGGCAAGGCCCTGCCTCCCCAGTTCAGGGAGATGGGAACCGGCGGCCTGGGCGTGACGATGGTTGATTGCTGAAAGAAGCCCCGATGAAACTGTTTTGAAGAGGTGTGGGTATCTTGGTGAATAAGATTTCCGGATACATTCTGCTGTCCCTGATGCTGTTAATATGAACTATCCTGTTCTGACATTGAAGCCCGGACGCGAGAGGTCGCTGAAACAGGGGCACCCCTGGATTTTTTCCGGGGCAGTGCGCTCTGTTGAGGGGAAAGCGGAATCCGGCGATATTGTTGCCGCAGCATCTGCAGAAGGCGAGCCGCTGGCGCTGGGTTTCTACAACCGCAACGCGGATATCACCTTCCGCATGCTGAGCAGGGACGTCTCACAGCCCGTGAACGAACTGTTCTGGCGCCGCCGGGTCGCCTCCGCCTTTGAACTGCGCAGTAGGATCATCCCTCCCGGCACCACCGCCTACCGGCTGATCAATGCCGAGGGAGACGGCATGCCGGGACTTATCGTCGACTGTTATGGTGAATACCTCGTCGTTTCCATCTCCACTGCGGGTATTGAGAAGGCGTGGGAGGCTATAAGCGATGTCCTTATCCGCCAGATACGTCCCCTGGCGATGTATGAGCGCAGCGAAGGGCGAGCCAGGAAGACGGAAGGCCTGACAGACAGGACCGGCCATGTCTATGGCGATGAGATACCCGATTTCGTGGAAATCACGGAGAACGGTTTTGTCTTTGAAACGGACATCGTCTCCGGGCAGAAGACGGGTTTCTTCCTGGATCAGCGGACAAACCGGGAGAAGTTATGCCGGATTTCCGAAGGGCTGCGAGTCCTCAACTGTTTTTCCTATACGGGCGGCTTCTCCGTGTACTGCGCCCATGGAGGGGCAAGACGGGTCGTGTCCGTGGAGGCGTCGGCGTCAGCCAATGAAGCGGCGGTGCGCAATCTGGAGAGAAACTATTTTCCGCCCAGACGCCACCCGGTAATCCGGGAGGATGTCTTTACTTTTCTCAGGCAGACCGAAGAAATGTACGATCTCATTATCCTTGATCCCCCTGCTTTTGCCAAGACAAAAAAAGAGGTTCCGAGGGCGGCCAGAGGCTACAAGGACATCAACCTGCAGGCGGCAAGGCGCTTGTCGGAAGGGGGCATCCTGGCCACCTTTTCCTGCTCCAATTACATCAATGAGGAGCTGTTCAGGAAGATCGTGCAGAGTGCTGTCGCCGATGCCGGGAAATCAGCCAGGATCATAGCTTCGCTGAGTCCAGGGGGAGACCATCCCGTAGATCTTGCGCACCCGGAGGGGGCGTATCTGAAGGGTCTGCTGTTGAGTCTTTTCTAATTATTTTCTATTTGATTTTCAAAAGTTAAACGTGATAGCAAATACTCCTTTTACATCTCCGAGCAGGAAACTTATGGTCTCGCATTCTAACCTTTCGGATGGAGACTGATTTAGAATAGAGGACACCCGATGACGATTCTTGATCGTTATGTATCAAGGGAATTTATAAAACAGCTTTTTTTGATTTTGCTGACGCTTATTTCGCTTTCCCTGCTGGTTGATTTTTTCGGTAAAATCCGGATGTTTATGTCCAATAAGGCGACCTTCGCGCAGATGTCGTCCTATTTTTTTTATGAGATTCCCCTGTTTGCATCTCTTACTATTCCGGCTTCCGTGCTGCTTGCCTCGCTGATGACCTTTGCTTCCTTATCGCGCTACAATGAGATAATAGCCATGAAAGCCAACGGCATAAGCCTCTACCGGATATCCCTTCCCGTCATCATCATTGCCGGAATCCTCTGTCTGGTGACCTTCTATGTGACGGAGTTTTTGACTCCTTACGGCATCGAGAAGGCGGAGCACATAAGGCTGGTAGAGGTACAGAAGCAAAAAAAGGCGGGGCAGGGGGCCTTCAAGCAAAACCAGATATGGTACCGGGGAAAAGGAGCCATTTATAATTTCAGGGTTTTCGATCCGGATAATAAAATACTGAAAGGGGTTACCATCTTCTACCTCGATTCCGGCTTTCATCTGACGTCGCGCATCGACGCGGAATGGGCGGAATGGAAAAACGGGGCATGGACGCTCCACAACATCATGGAGAGCTACTTTGATGCCGGGACATTTCCCAGGCTGAAGTGGATTGATAAAAAGAACATTGATATAGCGGAGGAGCCGGCCGATTTTCAGGTCATTCAAAAGGATGCGGAGCAGATGGGATATCTGGAGCTCAGACGTTATATAAACAAGATGGAAAGTGAAGGATACGATGTAACAAGGCATCTGGTAGATATGTACGGGAGGATGGCCTTCCCCTTTGTAACTCTGATACTTGTATTCATCGGCATATCATTTTCGCTGAAAATGGGGAGAAGCGGCGGCGTGACAAAAAGCATCGGTGCGGGCATCGTCATAGGATTTTCCTATTGGATAGTACATGCTTTTTCCATGTCTCTGGGGCGTTCGGGCACTGTTCCACCTTTTATCTCCGCCTGGCTCGCGAACGCCATCTTCGTTACAGCCGCCATATATCTGTTCAAGAGGGTGGAGACTTAAAACCGGTTTAATGTTTATGGATCATGCAACAACCGCCAGGATAATTATCAAGACGTTCAGGCTGATTCCTAGAAGGATGCGGATAGCGATGTTTGTGTCCTGTTTCCGCCTTTTTTATCATGTTTCGACTAAGCATCGGATGATTACGCTTTATAATCTCCGCTGCGCCTTTCCGGAGAAAGACGTGGAGGAAATTGTAAAGATCGCCAAGGGCGTTTATCGTACAATCGGAACCATTGCCGGTGAGTTTTTCGATATTCCTTATCTGACAAAGGAAAATATCGGCAAACTGGTGGAGGTCGAGGGACTGGAAAATGCCGCGCAAGCTTATGAAAAGAAAAAGGGTGTATTGTTTATCGGCGCCCATTTCGGCAACTGGGAACTCAGCGCCGCCGCTTTTTCCCTCTATGTGCGGCCGGCAACTGTGATTTACCGCCCTCTGGACAATCCTGTCCTTGATGAACTGGTGCGGTACGTAAGATCTTCACCGGGGAACATTCCCCTGGCAATGGCTCATGCAATGAGGCCGATGATTCGCACCTTGAAGAATAACGAAGCCATAGGACTGCTGATCGATCAGAACATGGCCTGGCAGGAAGGCGTGTTTGTCGATTTCTTCGGCAGGCCCGCCTGCACTACAGACGGTCCGGCTTTGCTCGCCATGCACTCGGGTGCGGCGGTCATTCCCGCTTATCTGGCGCGGCTTCCCGACGGCAGATACCGGCTTGTCATAGAGAAAGAGATCGAACTGGTTCACACCGGTGACCGCAATGCCGATGCCATTGCCAATACCCAACTGTTTACAAAGAGGATAGAGGAGATAGTGCGCAGATATCCCGATCAGTGGCTGTGGATTCATCAGCGCTGGAAGACGAAGAAGTGGCAGGCGGCAAGAGTGAAAGAAGCAAACGGATAAACAATGGACTATTCTCTGAAGGTACGGGGAAATAAGCGGTTGCCGGTTGATAAGATCGGCAATATCCTTGTAAGGGGCACCAACTGGATCGGCGATGCGGTTATGACGATGCCGGCAGTTGCTGCAATACGCGAATCCTATCCTCATGCCCGTATATCTATTCTCGTGAAGCCCTGGGTGGCTGAACTTTTCAACATATCTCCGTTTGTCGATGAGGTCATCATCTTTGACGATCCCGGACGGCACACCGGGACAGCCGGGATATTGAGGCTGTCCGGAGAGCTGAAAAAGAAAAGGTTCGATGCCGCAATCCTGCTGCAGAACGCTATAGAAGCGGCGATCATAGCCAGGCTGGCGTCTATTCCCATCCGGGCGGGATACAACTCGGATGCGCGGGGCCCTCTGCTCACCCATTCCGTGCGACGGACACAGGCCGTAAGAAAGATCCACCAGGTGGAATACTATCTGGAAATGCTGAAGAGTCTGGGGTTGAAGGGACCTGCGGAAAGAAAAACCGGCCTCAGTGTACCGACCTCATACGGCCTCACGGCAGAAAGAATTCTTGAGTCATGCGGAATAAGAAGAGGGGCCACACTGATAGGAATTGCTCCGGGAGCCACATACGGTCCCGCGAAGAAGTGGTATCCGGAGAGATTTGCTGCTGTAGCCGACCGTCTTATGAATGACTTTCCCGATTCCCGTGTTATCCTTTTTGGAAGTGAGGCTGACAGGGAATCCACGGGCAATGTAATCAAAAATGCGGGGCATTCCATGACGGATCTGGCCGGCAGGACCAATCTCAAAGAGGCCATTGCGCTTATATCGCAGTGTTCGCTTTACATATCGAACGACTCCGGATTGATGCACATTGCCGGAGCGTTGAATATACCCACGGTTGCCATTTTCGGTTCGACGAATCCGCTGACTACTTCGCCGGTGGGAGACCATTCTCTGGTCATCCGCAAAGATGTGTCCTGCAGTCCGTGCCTCAAGGTGACGTGCCCCACTGACTTCAGGTGTATGGATCTCATTGACGTGAATGACGTTTATAACGCTGCGGCCGGGATGCTTGAAGGAAAGGCATAAACCCGAAGTTAACATATAGGCACTTAGGTAAGCGAACATTAACCTGGTCAAAGAGTTTTTCAAGCGGCGAATCAAATATTTTTCTTGTGAAAAATATTCTGAGCCGCGGAAAGTTTCTTTGACCGGGAAACATAAGAGTATTACTTTTTTTATCGCGTAATCCGGGATAAAAAGGAGACTGTCTCATGAGCGGCAAGGCAGCGGTTTTTTTCGACCGGGACGGGACCATTAACGAGGAAGCCGGCTATATCGGCAGCCTCCGGGATCTTCACATCTATCCGAACGCCGTGGAGGCTGTGCGCATGGTCAATGATGCAGGGATGAAGGCTGTAGTCATCACAAATCAGTCGGGAGTGGCGCGGGGGCTGATAGATGAAGGCTTCCTGAGCGAAATTCACGGACGGATCCGTGATCACCTGGCGGGGCAAGGGGCTGTTATAGACGGGTTTTATTATTGTCCCCACCATCCGACAGTGGGCAGCGAGCCATACCGGCAGCAGTGTTCATGCAGGAAGCCGGAGCCGGGGATGCTCATCAGAGCGGCAGAAGATCACGGCATCGACCTCAGCATATCATACGTTATCGGAGATCATGCTTCCGATATTCAGGCGGCAAAGAGAGTGTCGGCAAAAGGCATCCTCGTAAAAACAGGGCACGGCCTTGAGCACCTGAACGGCGATGCAGAACCGGATTACACAGCGGAAGACGTCCTGGATGCCGTCCGGTGGGTCATAAGGGACAGGTCATCAAAGTGAATATCCTTATCGTCAAGCTGAGCGCCATCGGCGACGTTATACATACACTGCCCGCCCTGGCAGGATTGAGAAGGCTGTATCCTGAGGCGCATATTACATGGATCATTGAGGAGGCGGCATCCGATCTGCTCAAAGGCCATCCGCAAATCGACAGGCTGATTGTCTCCGGCCGGAAACGCTGGCTGAAGGCGTTCGGGCACGGCTCTTTTCGCGAGCCTTGGAGTGAGATCCGGACAATTCTCAAAACGCTCAGGGATCGTCATTATGACCTTGTCATCGATTTCCATGGCCTGTTCAAAAGCGCCGTGTTTGTCTTGCTGAGCAGTGCGAAGCGGAAACTGGGGTATGACAGTCTTCAGGAGGCAAGCGGTCTTTTCCTGAATGAAAAAATACCCGAAGACATGAACAAACACGCCGTAGACCGCTATCTTGATTTTGTGCGGTATCTGGGATTACAAAATCCTCCTCCGGAATTTCTGATACCTGTAGAAGAAGATAATGTAAAACGGGTCAACGCCCTTCTTCGGGAAGATGCAATAAAAGATGATGAACGATTTATTGCAATAAGCTCCGTAGCTCTCTGGGATACCAAGCTGTGGGAGGACGGCAGATTTGCCGCCCTTGCCGACCGGATAATCAGGGAACTGGGATACAGGGTTGTGCTGACGGGAGCTGATGGTAAAGACACCGGCAGGATCGAGGCTCTCATGTCGGAGCAGGCGGCCGACCTGGGCGGTAAAACTAGCCTCAGGGACCTCGCCTGCGTCTATAAAAGGTCTGCACTCCTCGTAAGCACCGACTCGGGCCCCATGCACCTAGCGGCTGCAGTGGGGACGCCGGTGGTTGCCCTTTTCGGCCCTACCGATGCTAACAGAACCGGTCCTTACGGGGAAGGGCATACGGTCATAACGAAAAACCTGCCCTGCCGCCCCTGTTTTTTAAAAAAGTGTGAAACAAATATATGTATGCGGGAAATAAGCGTTAATGACGTTTTTGAGGCTGTAAAAGAAAAAGTCTATGGGCTATAATCATACTATGATATGATAACAAATCATGGAGGTTGAGTATGGCAATAAGCAAGGAACTACTTGATATTCTGGCATGTCCTAAGTGTAAGGGCGACATCCATCTGAATGAAAAGATGGACGGTCTGATATGCGATAAATGCAGGCTTCTCTATGAGATCAGGGATGATATTCCTGTCATGCTGATCGATGAAGCGAAAAGGCTTGATTGATACAATGCGTCGGATAGTCGGAGAATTTGCAACCGGCAGCTTTTTAGGCTTTCGGATATTTTATCACTGTGTATTGAAAAATGAAATGGTATCAAAATAAACTCAACCTTATCGCCTTTATTGTCGGGGCAGCCATTATCGGATACGTCTTTTTCATGTTTATTTCCGGTTTCGTTTCGATGAGCGGACTGCAAACCACGCTGCTGGAGCAGGCGAGAATTGAAACAGAAAGACGCAGCGCTGCCCTGGCTGCATTTTTTACTGATCGCAGGGATGATCTGGTCGGCCTTGCATCATCCGGGGAGATGAGTGCCTTCTTTGAAAACATGGCCCCCGATCAGGCTGATTCCCAGCAGCAGGAGCTTCGTGTCATTCCGGTCAATCACCGCTTTTTGGAATTGATTAATGGGCGAAAAGTGGGCAGCAACCCTGTCTATACAAGAATGGTGTTTTTTGATGAAAAAGGGATCATCCTTATAGATCATGTTTCATCAAAACCGTTCATGGATGCGAAAAATGGTCTTAAAGCGCCGCCGCCTCCGAAAAATGGGGATAGAATGCTGTTTACCATAAAGGCGAACCGGGAAATCATGATTTCCCGGCCATGCTATCATCAAAACGTTTATAAAGGACAGATCGTTGCCTTGATCAGGTCGAATATAGTCTATGACCATCTCTTTAAGGACGAACAGATTCCGGACAGGAAAGCGTTTGTTTTGACGGAAGGCAAGGAACTTTTAAAAGGCTCACCCGCGGATCCAGGCCTTAGCGGTGTTCCGGATCTTGGTGAAATAGAAACCGGCAAGCCTTTTGAGTTTGCTGCGGTTACTTCCGATGGCGTAAAAAGAAAATCCTATGCCTTGCGTTTTCCCATAAAGGACACGCCATTTTCATTGGTAAGCATAACGGCGGCAATTGAATCTTACGGACGCCTGTCAACCTGGCACCTTGTCTTCTGGATGATAGTTCTTGCCACTACTATATTTGGCGGCACTATCTTTTTAATGGCGCTAAGATCCAGGTTCAACGATGCCAGGGGCAGAATAGAAGCCCTGGAGGAAAAGAATCAGCAATTGCTGGCGGAAACAGAAAAACGAATGGATTTCCTTGCAACAGTCGCGCATGAATTAAAGACGCCCCTTTCATCCGTTTTGGTTTTCTCCGAAAGCATCAAAAAAAAGATGGAGGAATCCATTCTCCCAAAACTGAATGCCGAAGACGAACAGACGAACAAAGTTGTCGAGCGGTTGCAGGACAACATCAATACAATGCTGTCTGAGGGGAGGAGGCTGTCCGCTCTGATAAACAACGTTTATGACATGGCCAAGTTCGAA
This sequence comes from uncultured Syntrophaceae bacterium, assembly GCA_964558665.1. Classification (GTDB taxonomy): domain Bacteria; phylum Desulfobacterota; class Syntrophia; order Syntrophales; family PHBD01; genus CAZLFA01. The sequence continues at coordinate 42,601 of CAZLFA010000011.1, read as the reverse complement.
TCCGGCAAGATTGATTGGCAGATGGTTTCCATGTCTATTGAAGATATTATTGCGCAGGCAGTAACGGCAACTGCACCCATCTTTGCACAAAAGGACATCTCTCTGACAAAGGATGTGGAGAGTAATCTGCCCTCTGTTACGGGAGACAGGGATCGCCTGGTACAGGTTCTTGTAAACCTTCTTTCCAATGCCGTCAGATTTACCGAGCATGGCATCGTCACCCTGGCAGCAAAACAGAGCAATGGAGAAATTATTGTTAGCGTCATTGACTCAGGTATCGGTATTGCTGAAGAAGACAAACAGAAGATATTCGAGAAGTACCGTCAGGCAAATGGCGCACTCACCCGCCAATTAAGGGGAACAGGCCTGGGCTTGGCCATCTGCCGACAGATTATCGAACATCACGGAGGGAAAATCTGGGTGGAAAGCGAGACAGGCAAGGGCAGCACCTTCTCTTTTAATATTCCTTTGAAATGAAAGCTCTGCACAAAAGATAAAAGCATGCTTAAATAGTTTTCAAGCGGCGAACCAAATTTTTTTCTGCCGGGCACGACTCGTAAAATCTGCAACTGCTTCGGAAGAAAAATATTCTGAGCCGCGGAACAACTCTTTAAGTGAGTTATGTTAAACATTGGACTTGAAATATAAAGCCCTCTGCAGGATGAACTTGCAGAGGGCTTTTGTGTTAAAAAACTTATTTATACTTATGAGGCATTGCCTACATCATGCCGGGGTAACCGCCTCCTGGAGGCATCGGGGGCATGGCGCTGCTCTTGTCCTCAGGCTTGTCGGCGATCATGCACTGAGTGGTGAGCATTAAGCCGGCTACCGATGAGGCGTTCTGCAGGGCAAATCTTGTCACCTTGGTCGGATCGATGACGCCGGCAGCGATCATGTCTTCGTACTGATCGCTTCTGGCGTTGAATCCGAAGGCGCCTTTTTTCTCTTTTACCTTTTCCACAACGATCGTGCCTTCCATACCTGCGTTTATTGCGATCATCTTCAGCGGCTCTTCGAGCGCCTTCTTCACAATCGAAACGCCTACCTGCTGGTCATTATCGAGTTTCATCTTGTCCAGCGCGGGCAGGGTGCGAATATAAGCAACGCCGCCGCCAGGTACGATTCCTTCTTCTACTGCTGCGCGTGTTGCATTAAGGGCGTCTTCTACACGCGCCTTCTTCTCTTTCATTTCCGTCTCGGTTGCTGCGCCGACTTTGATTACGGCTACACCGCCCACCAGCTTCGCCAGTCTCTCCTGAAGTTTCTCGCGATCGTAGTCGGATGAAGTCTCATCGATCTGAGCGCGGATCTGCTTAACTCTTCCTTCCAGAGCGGCTCTCTTGCCGGCGCCGTCGATGATGGTCGTGTTGTCCTTGTCGATGACGATCTTTTTGGCGCGACCGAGGTCTTCCATGCGGGTGTTCTCCAGTTTGGAGCCCATGTCTTCGGAGATCATCTTGCCGCCTGTAAGGATGGCAATGTCTTCCAGCATGGCTTTTCTGCGATCGCCAAAACCGGGAGCTTTAACGGCTGCCACATGGAGCGTGCCACGGATCTTGTTCACAACCAGTGTTGCCAGCGCCTCTCCTTCGATGTCTTCGGAAATGATGAGGAGGGGCTTGCCCATCTTGGCGATCTGCTCCAGAACGGGGAGAAGGTCTTTCATGCCGCTGATCTTCTTTTCGTTGATGAGAATGTAGGGATCGTCCATGTTTACCGTCATTTTTTCTGCGTTGGTCACGAAATAGGGGGAGATATATCCTCTGTCGAACTGCATACCTTCAACAATTTCCAGCTCTGTATCCAGGCTTTTTGCCTCTTCAACGGTGATGACGCCTTCCTTGCCGACCTTGCTCATGGCCTCTGCGATAATGCCGCCGATTGCTTCATCGTTGTTGGCGGAAATTGTGCCGACCTGGGCGATCTCTTTCTGGTCTTTGGTGGGTTTGCTGAGTTTCTTGAGTTCGGCTACCACTGTTTCAACGGCCTTGTCTATGCCTCTTTTGATGTCCATCGGATTGCTGCCTGCCGCTACGGATTTGGCTCCCTCTCTGAATATCGCCTGGGCCAGGATCGTGGCTGTCGTTGTTCCGTCACCGGCAACGTCGCTGGTCTTGCTGGCCACTTCCTTAACCATCTGGGCGCCCATGTTTTCGAATTTGTCTTCAAGCTCGATTTCCTTGGCAACGGTGACACCATCCTTGGTTACCGTGGGTGAACCGAAGGATTTATCCAGAATAACATTTCTTCCCTTGGGGCCGAGTGTTACTTTTACTGCATCTGCCAGTGTATTGACACCCTTGAGAATCGATTTTCTTGCATCTTCGTCATACTGTAGTACTTTTGCTCCCATTAACCTATCCTCCTTATATTCTATATAATTATTATTCGATTACGCCAAGAATGTCTTCTTCCCTCATGATGAGGTACTCTTTGCCGTCGATCTTTACTTCAGTTCCGGCATACTTACTGAACAGGATTTTATCGCCGGCTTTCACGTCGGGCTTAACAAGTTTGCCGTCCTCGGTTGATCTGCCTTTGCCGACTGCCTTGACTTTGCCTTCAATCGGTTTCTCTTTGGCCGAATCGGGAATGATGATTCCCCCCTTGGTCTTCTCTTCTTCGGCAACCCGTTCAACAATAACTCTGTCCTGTAATGGTCTGATCTTCATAATGCTATACTCTCTCCTTTCTGCATTTTTTGTATATTTTTTTGTTATGAGGCGATGCGGTAAGTATTCAAATCCTGCCTAAGTTAAACACGAATTCATTCATGTCAAGGATTCGAAAATAAAATATTATTGATAATCCTGCTTTATTCTTGTGACTCTAAAAAGCACATTCTTTCAATGTTTGCAACCCAAAATCTTCTTGACAATTGTCTCCTGTGCAGTTACAAGATACCATGTCTTCTCAGGTTCACGTGATGGATGTGTCCGGGGAGGCGCAAAAAAAAAGGAAGGGGGGTGAAGGAAGGCAGCAAAACGCGATTTTTCCAGGAAAATGGTTAACAAAAAAACAAAAAACTAAGGAGGAAAGAATGAAAAAAGTATTCGTAGGCAGTTTGCTGGTAATCATGGCAGTTTTCGTACTCGCCCCGTTGGCATTGGCAGCGAAAGAAGCGGCAGCAGCAGCTCCGGCTCCGTCAGGCGTTATTGATTACTCAAAAACGATTATCGTTGCAATTACTACGTTGGCAGCAGGCGTATCAATGGGATTTGGTGCAATCGGTGCCGGTCTCGGTCTTGGACAGGCAACAAGCGGCGCCAGCAATGCCGTCGGCAGAAACCCCGATGCGCAGGGTAAAATCATGATGACCATGATGGTCGGTATGGCTATGACAGAGTCCGTCGCGATCTATGCTCTGGTTATTGCGCTGGTCATCCTTTACGCTAACCCGCTCCTGAAGCTGGTTGGTATGTAAAAAGGCATATTGCATAAAGGGGGGAGAGGCAAATAACAAAGGACTTCTCCTCCCTTTTTTTATTCTTTTAACCCTCTCCTGTATCCCCAGAAACTTTAACCCTCAGGTTTTTCTTTTCCGATTGTATATGCTTCTGCTCCAGCATTTTCTCCTGTGCTCTTTTCGAGCGGCGCCGTTTCTGTCTTCTGACTTTTTCGATGCGCATCTTTTCGGCTGCAACCAACCCTGTCTTCAGCCTTTCGATACGGTCTACAAGGATCCGCCTGGCCAAAAACCTGTTCAACGCCTGAGACCTTTCCTGCTGGCATTTTACTGAAAGTCCGGTAGGCATATGAACCAGAAGCACACAGGTCGACGTCTTGTTTACCTTCTGGCCGCCAGGCCCTGAGGAACGGACAAAGGTTTCCCGAAAGTCGCTCTCCTGGACTCCGAGAGCCTCCATGCGCTTTTGAAGCGTTTTTTCTTTTTCAGGGGATACAGACATAAGAAAAGCAGGAAAAGGTTACAGGACTTTTCTTTCAGAGCGAATAAATCTCGTCATCGATAAGATTGATCCAGTTTCGCCGCAGGATGTCTGCGGCTTCTTCTATCTTGTCCACGCCCAGGATGACAATGGTCTCCTTGCCCAGGCGATTGATAGTGGTGTAGAGGTAGTGAATATTGATATCCGAGCTTGCCAGAGGCTTCAGTATAGCGTTCATTCCTCCCGGGTGCAGAGGAACTTCAGCCGCCAGAACCTCCGTTATCTCGTAATTGAAATTAAAGCTCTCGATCACGCCGGCAGCCCGCTGCGGGTCGTTGACAACCAGGCGAACCATGCTGTCTTCGGCAATGCTGGCCGTGAGCATGGCCTTGGCGGTAATGTCTTCTTTGTCGAGGATATCGGTAAGCCTGGACAGTGTCCCCGGCAAATTGCCCAATAATACTGAGATCTGCTTGACAGCCATGATTATTTGGTTCCTCCTGCCGCTTTATCCAGGAATTCATATCCTGCCTTGAACGCCTTCCGGTTTGTTTCCACTAACGCCTTCTTTTTGGTTCCCATATAAGTTTCCAGGCTTTTTAGATAAAGCTCCGTTGACAGCAATCCCGTTTTTTTGAGAAAGGCGCCCATCATGACAACGTTGGCTCCTCTCGAATTTCCCTGGCTTTCCGCAATTTCGCCGCAGGGGACAGAACATACAGCGATGTCCTTTCTGCTGGGGTGTGCCTCGATAATTGATGCATTAAGAAAAAGGGTGCCTCCGCTGGCGACGCGATTCTGGAAAGTGTAAAGTGACGGAGTGTTCATGGCTATTATATAATCCGGTTCGGAAGCAATGGGGGAAGCGATCTCTTCATCCGATATGGCAACGGTGCAATTTGCCGTGCCGCCCCTCATCTCCGCCCCGTATGACGGCAGATAGGTAACATGCAGACCGCTGCTCATTGCTGCATACGCAAACGTGTAGCCCATCATGAGGACGCCCTGGCCTCCGAATCCGGAGAAAATAGTTTTTACCATCATGATGCCTGCGCCTCCTTTTTTTCAGAAGCCGGTGTGTCCTTCATCACTCCCAGAGGAAATTGCTTCGTCATCACGTCGTCGATCCACTTGCAGGAATCGACGGGGCTCATCTTCCAGTTGGTCGGGCACGGAGAAAGCAGTTCCACAAGCGTGAATCCTCGTCCCTCCATCTGGTATTGGAAGGCCTTTCTGATAGCCCGCTTGGCTTTGTTGATGCCTGCCGGTGACGTGACGGCACATCTTTCCGTATAGGCGGTTCCCGGCAGATGCGCCAGAATCTCACTGATGCGTACAGGATGACCGTCCAGAAGGGCATCTCTGCCCGGAGGAGATGTTGTGGTCTTCTGGCCGAGAATGGTAGTCGGCGCCATCTGGCCTCCCGTCATGCCGTAGACTGCGTTGTTTATAAATATGATCGTGATGTTTTCCCCTCTGTTTGCCGCATGGAAGCTTTCGGCGGTTCCGATTGCAGCGAGATCACCGTCGCCCTGGTAGGAGAACACAACGCGATCGGGAAGCATTCTCTTTATTCCGGTCGCCACTGCCGGGCCTCTCCCGTGAGGCGCTTCCTGCATGTCGACGTCAAAGTAGTTGTATGCAAGTACGGCGCATCCTGCCGGGGGTACGCCGATAGTAATCCCCCTGATCTTCATCTCGTCGATAACCTCCGCTACAAGCCGGTGGATGATGCTGTGACCGCATCCCGGACAATAATGAAACGGGGTGCTTTTCAGGCTTTCAGGGTATTGGAATACTTTTTTCATCTGCTGTAAATTCCTCGGTTTGATCCAATTGACTAAAAACGATCCATATATTCGTCTTTTTTGGGATAACGGCGCGCGACAACGTTATACAGCTCCATCGGCGGCGGCACAACACCACCGGGGCGTCCGAAGAAGTCTATCTCCGCATATCCCTGCAGAGCAAGCCTAACATCTTCCAGCATCTGGCCTGTGCTCATTTCAAACACTATATAATGTTTTGTCTTCTCCGACATTTCCCGCAGTTCCTTGGTGGGGAAAGGCCAGAGAGAAATCGGGCGGAAAAGCCCCACTTTGAGACCGGAATCTCTCAGTCTTTTTATGGCGCCCTTTGCAACCCTCGCCGCTGTCCCGTATGCGACAATGACCATTTCCGCATCTTCTGTCCTATATCTTTCGCATCTCGTTTCTTTCTGGGAAATGACCTGGTATTTTCTGTAAAGCTTCCAGTTGTGCTCTTCCATGAGTTGAGCGTCAAGAATAAGCCCTCTTATGAATTTGCTTTTACCGGTTCCGCATCCTTTCAGGACATAGCGCTCATCATATTTGCGCGTCTTCGGTTTTTTAAAGGTGACAGGTTCCATCATCTGCCCCATCATTCCGTCAGCCAGAATCATCACCGGTGAGCGGTACTGGTCGGCCAGATCAAAGGCCGCCATGGTCAAATCAGCAAGTTCCTGTCCTGTTGCAGGGGCCAGAACGATCACTCTGTAATCACCGTGCCCGCCTCCGCGCGTAGCTTGAAAATAGTCACCCTGTGAGGGCCGGATGTTTCCAAGACCGGGCCCGCCCCGCATGATGTTGACAATGACGCCGGGCAATTCACATGCCGCCATGGAGGAAATACCTTCCTGTTTTAACGATATTCCCGGGCTGGAGGATGATGTCATCACACGAGCTCCGGCGGCGCTTGCCCCGGCGATCATGTTTACTGCAGCGATCTCGCTTTCCGACTGGATAAATACGCCGCCTTCCACCTTGCGAAGGTTTTCCGCCATGTATTCAGTCAGTTCATTCTGGGGGGTAATCGGGTAACCGGCATAGAAACGACAGCCTGCTCTTATGGCTGCTTCACCGATAAGCATATTGCCCTGCATGAGCACTTTATTCACGGTACACCTCTATAGCGATTTCCGGGCACATGGTCGCACACAGAGCACACCCCGTGCACTTTCCATTTTCAATGAATACGACGGGACGATAACCCTTGGCATTGTACGTTTTGGACGGGGCTATCTGCTCCTGTTTGCAGACGTATATGCAGAGGTGACACTCTTTGCACAAATCCCTATTGATTGTTATCTTTCCTTTTGCGGCCACGGAAGCTCCATGCGAATGATTATTCATTTAAACAGTGGGTGGATTTATGCGAATATTACGCATAATGTCAAGTTTAATTTTAAAATAAATCATGATATATTTAAGATATATATGATTGAACATGGTTTTATATTAAAGTTATGCAGGTGTAGAAATTATGTTCAGCGCTGCTCTCATCAACGATCCCTTCGGCGATCCGGCCGTCTATATTGAATTTAAATACCGTCATGAGGCGATTCTCTTTGACCTGGGAGATTTACACCTGCTGCCGCCGCGCAAACTGCTCAAGATCGGTCATGTCTTCGTTTCGCATACGCATATGGATCACTTCATAGGTTTTGATCAGATGCTGCGGGTCTGTCTAGGGCGGGACCGCCGCATCTTTTTGTACGGTCCCCCCGGTTTTCTGGAGCAGATTGAGAATAAACTCAAAGCGTACACATGGAACCTTGTCGAAAATTATACGAATGATTTTGCCCTGGTAGCTACAGAGATAAACGAGGAGAGGAAGATATCCAGAGTTTTCGATTGTCACACTGCCTTCAGACCGGGAAAGGCTGTTGAAGAAAGTTACGACGGTACAATTGTCGATAATAAATATTTTTCCATCAAGGGTACATTTCTTGATCATAAGGTCCCCTGTCTTGCCTTTCGTTTTGAAGAGAAGAATCGCGTCAATGTGAAAAAGACGGCACTTTTGGAGAGGGGCCTGCCTGCCGGCGCCTGGCTGATGACCTTGAGAGAACATGTATTGAATAATGATCCCGATGAGACGGAAGTGCGCGTATGGTGGAAAGATGAGAACAGGCAGATCCGGGAGAAATGCATGCCGCTCGGCGAATTAAAGGACTCAATTATAAAGATCACGACAGGGCAGCGTATTGCTTACATCACGGATGTCCTCTACAGCGAAGACAATATTGATCGGATTGTGGAGCTGGCGGAGGGGGCTGATCATCTCTTTATTGAGGCTACCTTTCTGGCGGAGGATGCGGAAAAGGCGGCGCAGAAGTATCATCTGACGGCGAAGCAGGCGGGAACTCTGGCGAGGAGGGCCGGTGCAAAACGAATCACGCTGTTTCATTACTCGCCCAAATACAAAAACTGCGCTCAACGCCTGATCGATGAGGCCGTGGCGGCTTTTAACGGTTGATCGTTTCTTCGGAAAAAGATAGTTGCCGGCGCAAAGGGTTTCCCGCGGCTCAGAATATTTTTTCCTTTATTTTCCGAAGCCGCTAGAGTTTATGTAACGTCAGATAACAGGATAACGTTCAAGACCGGAAGGCTTCGCAAAAAGCTCCAGAGGCAAGGCGTGCAAGTACCGAGGAATGAGGCGTACCTGAGGGTACGCCGCAGTGACGAGGGACGAAGCACAACGCAGCATATGGACTTTTCCCGAAGCCGTTAGAGTTTTGAGATCTGGAAGCCCTCTAACCTAATCGCCACAGCGCGCTGCAGTATATCGATCGTTATGACAAACAGTTCCTTCTCAAAATCGGTAGCTGTAACGGTTCCTTCTATCCCCATGAAAGGGCCGTCGACAATCCTGGCCGGTTCCCCGACCTTCGGATACTGAAAATGCTGAATTTCGACTTTTGACTGGACAAGACGCCGGATGGCATCGATTTTCTCATCCGGGACGGGGATTGGTTCATGACCCTTCGGTTTACCCAGAATCCTGACAACGCCATAGGTCTTCAGTATGTCAAGTTTCGTTTCATTGTGCATGGTGTGGGCTTCCACAAAGAGATATCCGGGGAACATGGGGAGCTGAATCTTCTTTTTCCGGTCTTTTCTCTTGCTCCAGACTTCGATCTTCGGCAGGAAGGCGGATATGTTCTTCTGGACAAATCCCAGATATACCTTGTCCTCGTGCCGGCTTTTTGTGTGTATTGCATACCATGGCATATCGCACAACCCTATTCCCGTGATTGAGAATCGGAATGATAATAAGTCATATCCGATAGAAAAATGATAGTTTCAAAATCCAAAGCTTTCGGGTAGAAAACTTTGATATCGTCTATAACAGAGACAACGATTTTTCAATGGAGAATATGACATGGATATACGGATCAGGGATATAATGGTTCAACTCGGAGAGTCTGAAGACGAATTACCGAAACGGATTGCCTTGATTCTCGAAATCAATGTCAGCGACATCACTCAGCTCCGCATTGTCAGAAAATCGCTGGATGCCCGCAGGGAAAGGCCGCCGTGTTTTGTCTATTCGGTAGAGTGTTCTGTGCCGGACGGGACGGTATTGCCTGATGAAAACATCCATGCCACCGTGGAAAAGATATCTTTAACGGCGGATTCGAAGAATAAACCTGTCGCTGTGAGGAGCGTGAAAAAGGCGGTGGTCATAGGTTCAGGACCGGCCGGACTGTTCGCCGCACTGACGCTTGCAGAGAGAGGTGTCCCCGCCCTTGTGCTTGAAAGGGGGAAAAAGATACCGGAGAGGGCAAAGGACGTTCATCATTTTTGGAAAAAAGGCATCCTGAATCCGGAAAGCAATGTCCATTTTGGAGAGGGCGGGGCAGGAACATTTTCCGACGGAAAACTTACAAGCCGCGCACGTAATCCTTATACGGGACAGATAAAAAAAACTTTTGTCGATATGGGCGCGCCGGCAAATATCCTTTATGACGCCAAGCCTCATATTGGTACGGACAGGCTGAGAGATGTCGTGATCAATATCAGGAGGCGCCTGACCGGCATGGATTGCGATGTGAAGTTTGAAGCAAAGGTGACGGACTTCCTTGTTCATAAGGAAAGGATCGTCGGGCTTGTGGTCAACGGCAGTGAAGAAATAAGAGCCGACAGCATTATCCTGGCTCTCGGTCAGGCTGCCGGGGACACATACGAATGCCTCCATGAAAGAGGAATCGCCATGGAACCCAAGCCTTTTGCCATGGGAGTGCGCATTGAGCATCCTCAGGAACTGATCAACCGTATTCAGTATGGGAAATGGGCCGGGCATGCAGACCTTCCTCCTGCCGAATATTTTATCACGGCCGGGGCTCCCGGAGGTGATCGCTCCGTATATACTTTCTGTATGTGTCCGGGGGGACAGGTTATCGCCTGCAGTTCAGACACAGGCGGCGTTGTAACAAACGGCATGAGCTTTTGCGCGAGGGATGGACATTTTGCCAACAGCGCCGTTGTTGTAAACGTAAGGAGGGAGGATTTCGCAGATAATTCTTCCCTGGCCGGGCTCGCATTTCGCAGACGATGGGAGGAAGAGGCTTTTATAATGGGCGGTGGCGACTACCGGGCGCCGGCGCAGAAATTAACCGATTTTCTGCGGGACGGAGAAGGATGTGCAGGCGTGTGCACATATCTTCCTGCCGTGAAAGAAGCGCCGCTTCGTAAAGTCTTGCCGCCCTTTGTGACAGAGGCGTTGAAGCAGGGGTTTGCGCAGTTCAACAGGAAGATGCCGGGGTTTGTGACAGCCGAGGCCACGCTGATAGGTGTGGAAACCAGGACATCTTCTCCTGTGAGAATTACAAGAAAAGCTAATGGCGAGAGTCTCAGCACTTCGGGGTTGTATCCCTGCGGTGAGGGATCAGGTTACGCCGGCGGCATAGTCAGTTCGGCGCTGGATGGCATGCGTGCGGCTTTTTCCGTCCTGGAAAGGGATGTATGACAAACTCCGGGTGTGCAGTATGTGTTAAATAAGATGATGATAAATAAGGGAAAAGTTCCGTTGATATTTTTTGGCATATGAGTTAAAATAGCTATTATTTTCTCAATATATATCGAAAGCTTTGCACAGAAGATAATTTTTCATACAGAGGTTTTTCCGGGGTTCAGAATATTTTTTTCTGTTGCAGCAGCATCTATACAGCGTATTGGCGATTATACATTACCAATCGTGCCTTCCGGAAAAAATATTTGATTCGCCTGTTGAAAACCCTTTATGCAAGTTGTGCAAAGCTCTTCGTTTTTACGCTAAGCCATGTGTGACGCGACAGAGAGAACCGTTAACCCCTGATGAGGTTGGTATGGACTTGCACAAGCCCTGTTTCTTTGAAAAAGGATCGGGGCTTTTATTTGGTTATTTGCGCTATGAAAGATGAAAGAAAGACAAAAAAGAAGCTGATAGAAGAGCTTAACGAACTGAGGGGTAAGGTTTCCCGGGAGGAAGCCATCGTGCCGCCCGGTGATATTAAGCTGAAAACCATACTGGACAGCGTCGTTGACATTGTTGCCCTGTTTGATGTCGATGCATCTTTTCGATACGTGACCCCGTCGGTGAAAAAAATCCTTGGTTATGAAATGATGGAACTTATAGGCAGAAGCGGTTTCGATTACATTCATCCCGACGATCGCGACGGAGTAATATCAGCCTTCATGAAGGCGATAGAAATGAAGAAAGAAGAAGAGGAAGCCACTTTCCGCTTCCGCCACGTCGACGGTCGTTATATATGGTTTGAAGCCGCCGGCAGGGCTGTTTGGGAGAACGGATTGCCGACAAGCATCGTTGTCGGCTGCCGGGAAATAACCGGACGCAGGCAGGCAGAGGAGGCAATCAAAGCCAGTGAGGCAAAGCTCAGACTGCTCACCGATAGAATGAATGACATCGTCTGGATATTGGATCTCAACCTGCGCACAACTTACGTCAGTCCTTCCATAGAGAGAGTTCTGGGTTTTACCGTCGAAGAGCGGATTACTCAGAACGTTCGAGACCAGATAACGCCTGCCTCCATGTTTGTCGTCGAATCGGTTATGGCTCAGAAACTGGAGGAAGAAGAGAGCAGAGGACTCGATCCTGACAGAGCGGTGACGCTTGAATTGGAATACTATCACAAGGACGGATCGACAAGGTGGCTGGAGAGCGTAGTCAAGATAATCCGGGATGATCAGGGAAACCTGTCAGGATATCATGGCGTGTCGCGTGACATCACCGAGCGCAACAGGGTAATGGAAGCGCTCCGGGAATCTGAACAGAAGTATGCCACCCTGATTGAGCAGGGGATGGACAGTGTTGTCGTTATTCAGGACGGTCTTTTCCGCTTTGTCAATAGAAGGCTGATCATGGATTCCGGGTACAGCGAAGAGGAACTGCTGGGCAAATCCTTTCTCGATATGGTTCATAAAAGCGATCACGATGCAATGATCAAACGCTATCTGGAACGCATGTCGGGGATGTCCACCGCCATGCCGATGCAGTTTCGGGCCGTATACAAAGACGGCAGCCTGCGCTGCATGGAGGCGCTGGGCGGAGTGATTCAGTTCGAAGGGAAACCGGCCCTGTTCTCGTACTTAAGGGACGTGACGGAGCGCAGACGATCGGAGGACAGGCTGGAAAAAATCAACAGGTGTCTGCTTGCTCTGGGTTCCGACTACCAGGCAAATGTAGAAAGCCTGGTTGCCCTTTGCGGGGAGATATTCGGAGTTGACATTGCCCTCTATTCCCTTCTGGAGGGAGCCTTGATCCGCCGTGTCGGCGCCTGGAATTATCCCGAGGGAATGCCGGAGTGTGTATCCGTGGATAACAGCCTTTGCGGCCTGGTGTTTGATCAGGCAGACGAAGAATACCTGTATCTAAGACATCTGGGCGGCAGTGAACTGGCAGACCGCATTCCCATGATACGGCTGGCCGGCGTGGAAACATACTGCGGCCATCTGGTGCGAATCGGCGGTCTGAAACAGGGTGTCCTTTGTGTAATGTCCCGCCGGGATATCGGCTTTTCCGAAGAAGACAGGCGTGTCTTCGGCATAATAGCTTCCGCACTGGGAGCGGAGGAGAGCAGAAAAAGGGCACAGGAGGACATAAGAAGGGAAAAAGAGTTTGCCGAAAGTATGATAGAGACAGCTCAGGCGATTGTGCTGATCCTGGACACAGACGGGCGCATTGTCTTTTTCAATCCTTACATGGAGGAGATTTCCGGATACAGTCTTGAAGAGGTCAGAGGAAAAGACTGGGTTCAAACCTTTCTGCCGCCGAAGGACAGAGAGATGATTTCCCTTTTGCTCGATAACGCAATGAAAGGTGAGCGGGTGCGGGGAAATGTAAACCCCATATTAACGAAAGACGGTCGACGCAGGGATATTGAATGGTATGAAAAAGAGCTCAGGGATGCCGATGGCCGTATTACAGGCATCCTCTCGGTCGGCCAGGATATTTCGGAGAGGATGGCGCTTGAGGGCCTGTGGAGAAAAAGTGAATTCATCGTCAATTCGGCAAGCGAGCTCATGACGCTGATCAACAGGGACTATGTCTATGAGGTTGCCAACGAATCCTATTGCCGGGTTATGGGAAAAGGCAGAGGCGACGTTATCGGAAAATCGGTCGGCGACATCTGGGGAAAAGAACGATTCTCAAATGTCATCAGGGAAAAGATAGACCGTTGTCTGTCCGGCAGCCGGGTAAGGGAAACCAGTTGGATTCAGTTTCCGGCAGGGGAAAGAAGATATTATGAAATAAATTATTATCCGTATTATTCACCGGGCGGACACATAACTCATGCCGTTGTCGTCTCGCACGATATGACGGAGCGCAAGCTCTCAGAGGATGCGCGGATCAGAAGCGAAGAAAAGTTTTTCAAGGCATTTCACTTCAGTCCCGATGCAATAATGATTGCCCGTGTGAAAGACGGCGCGATTGTGGATATAAATGAGGGATTTTCAATGATTTCCGGATACTCGCGGGAAGATGCCCTGGCCAGGAACGCCAATGAGCTGAACCTGTGGGCATCGGCAGAGGATAAGAGGAAATGCCTCGGCGCCCTGCAAAGCAAAAACAAGGTGGTTGATCAGGAATTCAGATTCCGCTCAAAAGCGGGCAGGGTAAAAACCTGCCTTTTCTCCAGCGAGATAATCAACATCGATGAAGACGACCATTATCTGATCATCGTCCAGGATGTCAGCGCCCGCAGGGATGCAGAGGAAAGGTTGAGAAGGGCAGAGGAAAAATACCGCAGCATTGTGGAAAATGCGCAGGAGGGAATCTGCCAGATAAGCCGGGAAGGATATTTCCTCATGGCAAATCAGGCCCTGGCAAATATTCTCGGTTATGCCTCCCCGGATGAATTGACGGCCCGGGGAGTCAAGGCATCTCAGCTTTTCGTAGCGCCGGGGGCCAACAATGCAATGCTGCAGCTCATCGCCAAGCGGGGATCGGTCAAGGGGTTTGAGACCCAGTTCTATCATAAAAACGGAAAGCCGATATGGATATCCATCAATATGCATTCCGTTCTTGATGAGAATGGAAATCTTCGTCATTATGAAGGAATATATGAAGACATTACCGAGCGCCGTCAACTGGAAAACAATCTTTTAAGTTCTGAAAAGAGATATCGCAATCTGGTTGACAGTTCGCTGATGGGCGTATTCCGCTGCCGGGATGACGGAACGATCACCTTTGCGAACCATGCCATGGCAAGGATGCTTTCCTACCCCTCAAGTGAAGATTTGATGTCGCTTAACGCTCTGATGCTGTGCAAGAAATCTGCTGACGGCCGGGTGCTGCTGGATGAACTGAAAAAGACGCCGCTGGTGCGAAATTATGAACTCGAGATGATGACGAGGCCCGGTGATATAAAGCACGCTCTTATAAACTGTTATTTTGACAGCGATCATATTACCGGAACAATCCTTGATATCACGGAAAGAAAGCTAAATGAGCAAATCCTGAGAGCTCAGAGTGAAAAGCTGAAAAAGCTGGCTGCCAAGCTTGCCGAGGCGGAAGAGGCGGAAAGAAAGCGCGTTGCCGGAGAACTTCATGACAATCTGGGACAGAATCTGACAGCTTTAGGGATCAATGTCAGTATAATCAGGTCCTTTATTCCCCCGGAGACCCATGAAAAACTTATCCAGCGCGTGGATGACTCGCTGGTTTTGATTGAGAGGATTACGGAATTTACCCGCACCCTGATGTCCGATCTGCGGCCTCCCGTTATGGACGACTACGGTCTCATGGCATCAATAAGGTGGTATGGAGATCTTTTTACAAAGCGGACGGGAATTGACTTGACCGTGACGGGAGAAGATATCATTCCCCGGCCGAAAATGGAGACGGAGGTGGCGGTCTTTCGCATTGTCCAGGAAGCGTTGAACAATGTCAGCAAGCATGCACTGGCGGGTCATGTTGATGTGTCGGGGGGAATATCCGGCGGTAAGGTTATGGTCACCATTGAGGATGACGGTATAGGCTTCGATGCTAAAAAGATTGCCAGGGCGGAAGAAAGGCACAGCTGGGGGATAGCATCCATGGATGAGCGTTCACGGTCAATCGGCGGCAATTTGACCGTTGCATCCAATCCCGGAAAGGGAACAAAAATCATTATAGAGGTTCCGCTATGAACGTCACAATCTTTATAGCCGATGATCACGCGATTGTCCGTGACGGGCTGAGATATCTCCTGGAAGCTCAGGAAGGATTTTCCGTCGTCGGGGAAGCGGACAACGGTCGGGATGCCGTTAAAAAAGTTAGGCAGGTCAACCCCGATATCGTTCTTATGGACATTGCCATGTCGGAGATGAACGGTATTGAGGCGGCCGAACTGATTTGCAAGCAATGTCCCGAGACACGGGTTATCATTCTTTCCATGTATGCTTCATCCGAACACATCATGCGGGCGCTGGGTGCCGGTGTCGCCGGTTATATACTGAAAGAGTCGGCCGGCAGTGAGTTGATAGACGCGGTGAAATCCGTGCGTGCCGGAAGGCGATTCATGAGCAGGAAAGTCTCGGACCGTATCTGGGATGACAAACTGGCGCCGGGAAAGACTATTGATTCCGGAGATCCGTTGAAAACGCTCAGCCTGAGGGAGCGTGAGGTTCTTCAGCTTGTTGCAGAAGGCAGGACAAGCGCTGAAATAGCTCAAAAGCTCCACCTTTCCCCGAAAACCGTTGATACGTACCGCAGCCGGCTTATGCAGAAGCTGAATGTAAGAGATCTTCCCGGCCTTATTAAGTTTTGCATCCAGTACGGGCTGATCACCATCGAAAAAGTTTAATAGTCCCTACATCAACTGTCAAGATATCCCTACATCAACTGTCAATCATCTCCTACATACATTTCTGTATGCGTCTGATAATCCTGCAGTCAAATAAGACAAGAAGGATTTGCCGATTATCAATCATTCATCAGCATCAGGGGGGGGCGGGCATGAAACAATGCATAATGATCGTCGAGGATCACGATACAGTAAGAAACGCACTTAAGGACTGGCTCACTTTGTCTGTTCCTGATTGCCAGATTATTGAGGCCTCCGGGGCGGAAGAGGCTCTTGCCGTGGTAAAGAGATGGTCTCCAGATGTAATATTGATGGATATCAGCCTCCCGAAAATGGACGGGATTGAAGCAACCCGAAGGATCAAGGACGCCCTCCCGGGGTCGAGGATAATTGTTGTTTCCATCCATGAAGACATGGCGCACAGGACTTCCGCCATGGAGGCCGGCGCCTTTGCCTATGTGCCCAAGAGGATCATGAAAACGGAACTTCTCCCCACAATTTTTCAAGGGCTGAATGAGCAGCAGGAACCGGATGCCGAGGTAAAAAAAAGTAAAGAGGACATTCTGCTGAAAAGCGACGCGGCGCCTGACCTGAAAAACATCGACCTCAGGGCAGGTGAGGCCGGCGAAGATGCCGTTGTCCCCCACAGCGAGCAGAGCGCCTCGCCTCACTGCCCTTAATCATAACAGAAAACCGGGAGTCAAGGCGGTCCATGTTGAAAATGAAGCAACTTAACTTTCAGCGGCGGCAGGCTCCAAGGGGATGAAAGGCCCGTCGCCGGTCTGGATGTGAGATTCATGGAGGTGGCTGGATGGCGCCTCCGGAAATCAGGGAGGTTAAAATGTTCGGGAATATAAAGCTGCGTACGAAAATAATGGCCGGATTTGTCGTGATCATGCTGCTGACGGCATCTGTTGCGTATGTGGGGTGGGACAGTTTGTCGGTAGTAACCGATCGTTTCTTTAAGGTTGATGAGACGGACAACATCAGCAAGTACATACTGCAGGCGCGCCGCTATGAAAAAAACTTCATCATCAGGGGAGAACAGCAATGGGTGGATGAAACCAACTCCGCAATCGTGAAGCTGAAAACAACAGCAGAAAATCTTAAGAAACGCTTCCGGGACCAGAAAAATGCCCGGCAGATGGACAACATACTGGCAGCGGCTTCCAGATATGAAAAAACCTTTGCTGAAATGGTGATCTTTCTGGGGAATAAAGATATTTCACCTGAGGTGCGTGAGCAGCAATTGAAGGTCTTTGACGCGTCCCTTCGCGATTCCGGAAGAGCAGTGGAAAAGGAATGTGTCGAAGCGAAAAACAATCACTTCGGCAAGCTGCAGCTTCAAATATCCTGGGCCAATAAACTTATTATCGGCGGTGCTGTGCTCGCTGTCGCTATGGGGCTGTGCTTTGCGCTGGGCATCACCAGGCTCATCACAAGGCCGATCAACAAGGTGATTGAAGGGCTGGAACTGGGTTCCAATCATGTTTCCGCCGCCTCAAACGAGGTGTCTACATCCAGTCAGTCATTGGCCGAAGGCGCCACTGAACAGGCCGCGGCAATTCAGGAAACATCTGCGTCTCTGGAGGAATTGTCGGCTATGACCAGAAAGAATGCGGACAATGCCACGGAAACAAGATCGATGATGGATGAAGCGAAAAACATTGTTGAAAAGGCCAATTCCGAACTGGGGCAGATGATCGGGGCCGTCGAAGAAATCACCAGAACAAGTGAAGAGATCGGAAAGATCATAAGAACAATCGATGAAATAGCCTTTCAGACGAACCTGCTTGCGCTCAATGCAGCGGTTGAGGCGGCCCGTGCCGGAGAGGCAGGCGCCGGCTTCTCTGTGGTTGCCGAGGAGGTAAGGAGCCTGGCCATCAGGGCGGCGGACGCGGCAAAGAGCACGGGTACGTTGATAGAAAACTCCATAAAGGCGGTCAGACGGGGAAGTGAACTGACCAGATCGACACAGGCGGCCTTTGCGGCAAATAAGGATATTGCCATGAAGATCTCTGTCCTGGTTGATGAGATAGAAACGGCCTCCCGTGAGCAGGCGCAGGGAATTGAACAGATCAGGAAGGCCGTCGTGGAGATGGATATTGTTGTACAGCGCAATGCTGCGGGCGCAGAAGAGGCTGCATCCGCAGCAGAAGAACTCAATGCGCAGGCAGCCGAGATGAAGGGGTATGTCGGCGATCTGACGAATGTAATCGCCGGATCGAACGGCAATGTACTTAAAGGCAAATCGGCACAGATCAACAAAGCAGGAAAAACAGAGCCGTTTCCGGAAATGAAGAAGGGAATATCTATGCCGCGCTATACACGGTTGCCGGCTGTTGCAGACGGCATGACGACCGATGAAAATTTTGAGGATTTCTGAATGATGACTCTGCAGGAGGCAGATGCATGAGGTCGGTTTTCTCGCTTCCTATCCGCATCCATCTATTTGTGCTGGTTTTTTTCGCCATCCTGCCGGCTCTGGGAATAATTGTTCTGACCGGCATGGAAAGGAGAAGCGAAGAGATTGAAAAAGCCAGGCGCGACATAACAAACCTTGCCCAGGGGGTGGCCATTCAGCAGGAGAATATAACAAACAGCACCCGCCAACTGCTCATGATGATCTCCAAAATTCCGGCTGTGGAGCAACAGAACGTAAAGGAATGTGAGCTGCTGCTGAATGAGCTGCTGGCTAAAAATCCCGGTTATGCAGTCATAAATGTCGCATCTCCGGAAGGCGCCGTTTTTGCCTCTGCTCCTCTCGTTAAGTCATTCAACATAGCCGACCGCAAATACTTCAAGGAAATTATGCGAACCGGCAAGTTTTCCATCGGCGAGTATGTGCTGAGCCGCTCAGCCGGTGTGCCTGTATTTCATTATGCCTATCCGGTAACCGGAGCGAATGGAAAGGTTCGCGCTGTTGCTGCCGCGGGCTTCAATGCGGCGTATTACGAAAAATATTTTGAAATAGCCAGGCTGCCGGAAGGATCGGCAATCGCGCTCACCGATGGCAATGGCGTCCGCCTTTACCGCTATCCGGCCTTTGAGAGGTATGCAGGCGAGAAGGATCTGCCGGAAATGATCTCAAGAATGTCGTCCTCTGAAGGTGAAGGCAATTTTTTCGCCACGGGAGTTGACGGTAAAAGGCGTCTTTACGGATATAAGCGTATTCATCTTCCGGGAGTTAAGACCCCGTACCTTTATATCCGTGTCGGAATTCCGGAAGAACAGGTTCTTGCCGCGGCTGATCGCGCGTTGATGAGGAATCTGGAGCTGCTTGGGATTGCCGCTCTGCTGGCGCTGATTGTGGCGCATCTCATAGGCAACCGGATAATAGCAAAGAGGATGGATGTGCTGGTCGAGGCTTCGAAACAGCTTGGACAGGGGAATCTGGACGCCCGGACAGGGCTTCCCTACGAGGAGAACGAGATCGGACAGTTGGCCAGATCGTTTGATGAAATGGCTGAAATACTCGAGCGGAGGCATCTGGAGCGCAGGATAGCCGAGGCGAAGATCGCGCAGTTGAAAAATGAGAAAGAGCAGATCCTGCAATCGGCGGGTGAGGGCATCATAAGGCTGGATACCGAAGGAAGGCATGTCTATGTCAATCCTGTAGCCGCTCAAATGCTCGGTTATGATACCGGGGAAATGACGGGGCTTGAAAGCCACAAGACATTTCACCATACAAGGGCCGTCGGCGGCAGTTATCCTGAAGAGGAGTGTCCCATATATGCGGCATACAGAGACGGGAAGGTTCATCACATAGCAAAAGATCTTTTCTGGAAAAAGGACGGAACCGGCATTCCGGTTGAATATACAAGCACACCGATTGTCGAAGAAGGCAGAGTTGTCGGCGCAGTTCTGACATTCAGGGACATTTCGGAAAAAATAAAGAGGGAAGAACTCCTTCATAAAGAATTGGAACGGGGCAGGTATCTCCTCGAGCTGTATGAAAAGGCGCCGAAGCTTACCGACAGAGAGCTGTACAACTATGTGCTTGAAAGGGCGGTGAGCCTTACAGAAAGCAAAGTGGGCTTTTTTCATCTTGTTTCCGACGATCAGGCAAGCGTCGTTCTGACAGCATGGAACGGACAGGCAATGGAAAACTGCGCAGTCTCTCATGATGCCCATTATTCAATCGAAAGCGCGGGAAACTGGGTGGATTGTGTCCGTCTGAAGGGTGCTGTCGTTTATAATGACTACAATAACTCACCGAACAGAAAGGGCCTCCCCGAAGGGCATACAACGATCAGCCGCTTCATGAGCATACCCGTGATTGAAGACGGAAAGGTCAGAATTATTTTCGGGGTAGGCAACAAGTCGGCGGAATACAATGATCTTGATGTCATGCAGGTCAATCTGGTTGCCAGTGAATTGCAGAAAATCATCAGAGGGAGGGTTGCTGAAACGGCGGTTCAGGAAAGTGAAGAGAGATATCGGCTGATAGCGGAGAAATCAATCGCCGGTGTTTACATAGTGCAGGAAGGAAAGTTCAGCTTTCTCAATGCAAATGCCGCTTCATACGCGGGATATGGCCCGCATGAATTGATCGGACGCGTCGCTACTGCAATTGTTCATGATGACGACCGTGAACTGGTCAGAGCCAATGCCGTTAAAATGCTTCGGGGGAAGCGCAGAGCCCCCTATGAGTTCAGGATAGTTACCAGAGAAGGAAAAACCCGCTGGATTATGGAGACGGTCACTTCCGTCCATCTCGGAGGAAAACCTGCGATCCTCGGCAACTCGATGGATATTACGGAAATTAAGGAGGCAATGGAGAAGATCGAGGAGCAGAAGGCAATGGAATCATCCATCCTGATTGCTATTCCCCATGCCGTGATGGGTCTGCATAACCGCCGGATAGTCTTTGCCAATGATGCGGTTGAGCAGGTTTTCGGATGGACCCCCGAAGAGCTCATCGGCCAGACGACAAGGGTTTTATATGGCAGCGAAAGTGATTACAAGGATATCGGCATGACTTTCTATTCCGCCATGAAGGATCAAAGAAATTACAGCACGGAATATACATGTATAAGGAAAGACGGCAGAAACATCGTCTGCAGGATTAATATCTCGGCTATCGGCGATCATTTTTCGGAAGGCAGGGTTGTGGTCGTCTATGAGGATATAACGGAGCGCAAGAGGGCGGAGATAGACCTTGAGAACTACCGGAACCGCCTGGAAGAGCTTGTAAATGAAAGAACAGCGGAACTGGTTGCGGCAAAGAAGGTTGCCGAGGCGGCCACACAGTCCAAGAGCGAGTTTCTCGCCAATATGAGCCATGAGATAAGAACGCCGATGAACGCAGTGCTGGGTATGACCCATCTGGCGCTGCAGACTGATCTGACAGGGAAACAGGCCGACTATCTGCACAAGATAGAATCGGCGGGACAATCGCTTCTGGGAATTATAAACGACATCCTCGATTTTTCTAAAATCGAGGCCGGCAAACTCGATATAGAGGAAACCGACTTCATGCTTGAGGATGTTCTGGATAACGCCGTGACGATCATCGGCATGAAGGCATCGGAAAAGAAGCTGGAACTTCTGGTGGATACAGCGCCCGATGTTCCTGTGTCTCTCAGTGGAGACGCGCTGAGGCTCGGACAGGTCCTCATCAACCTGGGAAACAATGCCGTGAAGTTTACGGAGCAGGGCGAGGTCATCATACGAACTAGACTGGTCAAACGTGAATTTGAAGGAGAGCAGGAGAAGATTCATCTCCAGTTTTCCGTAATCGATACAGGCATCGGGATGACGGAGGAGCAGCAGGGCAGACTGTTCCAGCCTTTCATGCAGGGTGATTCATCGGTAACCCGCAAGTACGGGGGAACGGGTCTGGGGCTGGCGATCAGCCGGAGGCTTGTGGAAATGATGGGCGGACGAATAATCGTCGACAGTGAATTATACAAGGGCAGCATTTTCAGTTTCTTTGCCGTTTTCGGCGCCGGGGCCGTGACATCCAGACATTATGTCGAAACGTCAGCGGAGCTGAAGGGACTGCGAATTCTGGTTGTGGACGACAGCCATGCCGCGAGGCAGATATTGAAGGGAATGCTCGATGCCATGGGGCTCATAGTAAAGGATACCGCCTCGGCAGAGAAGGCCATAGCTGAGATAAAAAAAGCCGACACAGACATGCCCTATGACCTCGTGATCATGGACTGGAGATTACAGGGAACAAACGGAATTGAAGCGGCGCAATACATAAAAAGCTATCTGAAACTGAAGAATATTCCGAAAATTCTCATGGCGACGGCTTACAGCTACGAAGACATAAGAACCCGGGCGGAAAAAGCCGGGCTTGACGGATTTCTCCTCAAACCGATCTCGCCCTCTGTTCTGCTTGATACAATCATGGTTCTCTTTGGAAAGGAGAGGATAACCCCCTGTACGGCAGCAGAAGATCATAAACCCTCCGTTCATCTGGCAGGCATTGCCGGAGCGCAGGTGCTGCTTGCAGAGGACAATGAACTGAATCAGCAGGTTGCGAAAGAACTGCTTGAAAAGGCGGGACTGGTTGTAAGCCTGGCAGGCAACGGCCTGGAAGCCGTGGAAAAAGCAAAGCAGGGCATATTCGATATTGTGCTTATGGATGTGCAGATGCCGCTGCTGGATGGTTATGAGGCCGCAAGGATCATCCGCCGCAGGCTTGATCTGAAGGACCTGCCGATCATTGCCCTGACGGCGCATGTCCTGTCCAGGGACCGGGAAGAGTGTCTCCTGTCCGGCATGAATGATTACATCTCAAAGCCGATCAATCCTGAAAATCTTCATGCCATGCTTCTCAAGTGGATCAAACCCGGTCAGCGAATGGCCATTCCCTTGCAAAAGTCGGGGCGGGAAGCCGTGGATGATTCTCTTCCTGAAGAATTGCCGGGTATTGCCGTGAGAGAGTCGGTGACAAGAATGATGCAGGGAGACGCAAGATTATATCTGAAGGCAATTCAGTCGTTTGTTGAAAACCATGCCGATGATGCACATGCCGTTCGTGAAGCCATACAGAAGGGCGATCGGGAAAAGGCGCTGCGCATCTCACATTCCATGAAGTCTGTGGCGGGACTTATTGGAGCGAAGCGACTTCAGTGGAGTTCCAGAGGCCTTGAGAAGGCCATAAAGGATGTCAGGAAGGAGGCATGGGAGGAACTGATTGCCGATTTCGATCATCATTTAAGCGGTGCAATATCGGTCTTAAGAGAATACCTGGACCGGTATCATGCTCGTTCCGGATCCGAAAATGTCTGCATACCGGATGGGAAATCCGTGAACGAGATCATCAGTGAGATGCTTGTCACGCTGGAAACGGATTTGCCGAAGGCAATGGATGCGCTGAATCCTCTGGGCATGCTTTTGCAGGGGACTACGCTTGCCGAAAAGTATGAACAACTGAAAAAGAATCTTCTCGTTTACGATACCGATAACGCCAGAAGAGATCTTGAGTTTATGAATACTGCATTAATGTCATGACGGAGCCGGCAGATGAATCAGGACATGGGGCGAAAAAAGGTGCTTATTGTTGACGATACGCCGAATAATATCCAGGTGATGATGGAAACGCTACGTGATGAGTATGCTGTTATTGCAGCGCTTGACGGACGGAAGGCCCTTTACCTGGCCGGCGGCGATAATCCGCCGGATGCCATCCTTCTGGATGTATTGATGCCGGGCATGGATGGATATGAAGTATGCCGGATTCTTAAATCAGATAAGCGGACCAGAGACATCCCGGTAATCTTCGTCACTTCAGGCGATGATGAAGATGACGAACAGAAGGGTCTTTCGCTGGGCGCCGTCGACTATATACACAAACCTCTAAGGCCGGCGCTGCTCAAGTCACGGTTGCGCAGTCACATTATGCACAAGCTCTGCAGAGATCACATTGATGAGATTGTGAATGAGAGAACGCGTGAGCTCGCCCTGACCAGGGATGCCATCATTTACGGGCTGGCGACCCTTGCAGAATACAGGAACATAGAAACCGGAAGGCATATCAAGCGGACTCAGTTCTATGTGCAGCATCTGGCCGAAGCGATGAAAGCAACCCCGAAATACAGAGACTATCTTACTGATGAAAATATCCGCGTGATCAGCAAGTCGGCCCAGCTTCACGATATCGGAAAGGTCGGCATACCGGATCGCATTCTGTTCAAGCCCGACAAACTCACAAACGATGAAATTCAGATCATGAAAAACCATGTGGAGATCGGACGGGACTCCATCCTGAAAATCGAGATTGAAGTGGCCGGATATGTTTCCTCCGATTTTCTGAAACACGCAGGAGAGATCGCCTTCACTCATCATGAAAGGGCGGACGGCTCCGGTTATCTGGGGCTTGCCGGCGACGATATTCCTGTTTCCGGCAGGCTGATGGCGCTGGCTGACGTCTATGATGCGCTGACCAGCCGCAGGATATATAAACATCCCTTTAACCATGAGCAGGCTGTTAAGATCATCATGGAAGGTGATGATCACACAAGACCCGAACATTTTGACAGCGATGTTCTGTCGGCTTTTATGATTGCAAAGGATAAATTCCGCATAACGGCTGATGATTATGCTGATCCTCACGTGGACACCATAAAAATGCCGACTGTACATTCCAGTGAGAAAATAATGAGGCTCTTTCAATCCTGAAAAGCGTGAACAGAGATTGTCAGCCGCGGCAAAATACCGGTGAGGTACATATCAGGTGAACATGGCATGCGAATCCGCTAATATATCTCCGGATGACGTCAGTATTCTCAAAGTCAGAATAAAAGAGCTGGAGAACAAGGTGGCCGACATCGAGGCTATCAGAGAATCGCTTGCGATAAGCGAGGCTCGTTACCGGGCGATTGTAGAAAACCTCCGCGATGTTGTCTTTACCTACAATACGGAGGGGTGTCTCAATTATGTTACAAGCAATATCGAATGTTACGGATATCGCTCATCCGAAATCGTGGGTCGTAATATCATAGAGTTCGTTCATCCTGACGATCGTGAAAATGTCTTCCATGTCCACAAGAGGCGCATTGCCTTTGGCGATGAAATACCCATTACAATAAAAATGCTGACCGCTGACGGAAAAACCTGCTTCATGGAGGATAACGCCAGAGTTGTCAGAAATGAGGCGGGAAAGATCACGCACGTCGTCGGCATTCTGCATGACATTACGGAACGAAAAATCGCTGAAGATGCCGTCGCGAATATGAACGTGCAACTGGAACAGCGTGTTCAGGAACGTACAGGGGAGCTCTCTCAGGCGTACGAGGATCTTAAATCCGAAATAAACGAACGGGTCCGGGCAGAAGAGGCAAAGCAGCGGTCGGAGTATATTCTTGCCGAGGTTATTAATTTTCTTCCCGATCCCACCTTTGTTATCGACAGGCAGAACCGCGTCATTGTCTGGAACCGCGCCATGGAGGAACTTACCGGTGTCGATATGCAGCATATCCTGGGCAGGGGTGATTATGAATACTCCCTTCCCTTTTACGGCGTAAGGCAGCCGATCCTTATCGACTTAGCCGTTGATCCCTCAAAGCGGGAGGACAACAGATATCTGGATGTTGTCCAGAGGGGAGATGCGCTGGTCGCCGAATCCCATGTGGTCTCCCTGAAAGGGAAGCAGGTGTATCTCTGGGGCATAGCCAAACCCTTTTACGATTCACAGGGGGAAATAATAGGGGCAATTGAAAGCATTCGTGACATTACGCATATTAAGGACATCGAGTTCAGGCTCAAGAACGAACTGGGAAAATTCAACGTGCTTTATGACCTGGCTCTCCATATGTCGGCGGAGAAGAGCCTTGAAGACAATCTGGCCTTCATCGTGGAAAAAAGCCGAACCATCGTGGGCGCGGATGTCGCCTTTATCGTCTACGCGGATGAAACGCATAAGCACTTATGCATGCATTCTTTCTTCGGCATCGAGTCGGATGCATTCAAGCATCTGCACCTGCCCATAGTCGGGAAACGTGGAAATTCCGCCGGGGAGGATTCTGCCGGTAAAGATGTCAGGAACAGGGAAATAAGGCGTTTAGTTGATGAAACAGTCATCGATGAGGGAATAGTCTCGATAATGGCTGTGCCGGTCAAGGCCGGGGAGCTTGTTCTGGGTTATCTCCATGTAGCTAACCGCAGGCTGACCGAGTTTTCACAAAATGATCTGGATACCATACAGCTTTTCGGTAATCTTGCCGCCATTGAAATTGTGCGGGCGCAGAAAAACAGGGAACTGCGGGATTCGGAAACGAAGTACCGCACTGTATTTGAAAACACCGGCTCCGCCATGCTGATAATAGAAAAGGACACAACAATTTCTCTGGTGAATAACGAGTTTACAAGGCTTACCGGTTATTCGAAAGAGGAGATAGAGGGAAAAAAGAAATGGACGGAGTTTGTCGTTCCCGAGAACCTTGAGGAGATGCTGGGAATGCACCGGAAACGCCGTTCCCGTCCGGAATCAGCATTGAAGCAGTATGAATTCAGGCTTAAAGACATCAACGGCGTGGTCAGGGATATCTATATAAATATCGACATGATTCCCGGGACAACGAAAAGTGTCGCCTCGCTTGCGGATATAACCGAGCACAAGAAGGCGCAGCAGTCGCTGCAAAAAGCTCATGCCGAACTGGAAACCCGGGTTGCCGAACGCACAAGTGAACTGATGACGGCGAACAGCTATCTCAAGGATCTTCTGCAGAAGCAGGATGTCAATATCGACCTGGCTAAAAACATCCTTGCCATGATCAATCCGCGGCCTTACCGGCACACCAGACTTGCCGGCGGCGTGGATCTGTTTGTCACTTCCGAGTATGTGCCCTGTTATGCGGAGGGCGGGGACCATTTTTTCGTCAAGAATTTTACCAAATGGTACCCGGGAATGCAAAAATCGGTAGTCAGCCTGAAAGATCAATCGGGGCATGAAGTAAGCTGCATCCTGCGAAGCATTGTAACCGACCTCATTCATAATGCCCTGCTGGTAAACAAGACCGACACGGCGGTTGAGCATGTCGTCACCCGCTTGAACGAGGAAATATGCAACCTGAGCTTTTTCGGAGAGGATAACTTCTTTACGGCCATCAATGCTGAAATTCATCATCAAGACATGAAAATGCGCTTTACATCGGCAGGTCATCCTCCTTTCCTGCTGATTCGTGGCCGGGAAGTTATCTCTCTGCCGGGCGTCGAAGGGGACGGCGGAAATCTTCCGATCGGATTCTGCAAGGAGATCGCTTTTGACGCCGGTGAAATTGCTCTCGAGACAGGCGATAAACTTATATTCTATACGGACGGTCTTGCCGATCTTCCCCGCAGTTATGGAAAACCGGTTCTGCGCACGGATGACATAGTCGCTATAGCATCATCCATAGTAAAGACCGACCCCCGCCTTCCCGTATCGATAATCATGAAAATGCTCTTCAGCGCAGCCAAGGGCAGCGGTCCGGATACCTCAGCCGCTTCCCGGGACGGCAGGGACGACATCACTCTGCTGGGGCTGGAGCTGGAAGACAGCACGGACAGCATTGAGGATGTTGTGTGCCCCGGTGATGTCGACGAATTCACCGGTTGTCTTAACGGGCTTTTGGAAAAAATGCGGAAAGAATGGCTGGACAGGGGATTTGCCTCACCGGAGACGAGATTGAGGATGGTGTTGGAAGAGGCCCTGGCTAACGCATGGCGCCATGGAAACAAACAGAACCCGCTGAAAAAAATAAGCGTCCGCAGACGTTACGGTAATGACGCTGTTCTCGAAGTTATAGATGAAGGGGACGGATTCGATTCAGAGAGGAGCTATGATCCGACGGATATGCAGAATATTTTGAATTCGGACGGCCGCGGCAACTTCCTTATCCGGCTGCTGACGGAAGAGGTGGAATGGCTTAGCGGCGGAAGACACCTGATCGCCTATTTTTCAAGGCATGCGGATGGTTTTAATACAAGGAAGCCGGCTTCAACGTTCAATATCTGGAGACGGGAAAAGCAATCATGACCGGAAACAATAAATAAGCAAAGGAGATGCCATATGGAAATCACAGTAAGCCGGAATGAAAATAGCGGGAGAGTTGAAATCAGGGGTGACGTTGATGAAAAGGGGGCCGAGGCGTTGAAGGCAAAACTTCGAGAACTGGCTGCTCTCAAGGAAGTGACCATAGACATGTCTGATGTATCCTACATCGGCAGTTCGGGAATAGGAAAGCTCCTCCTTTTCTACAAGAACATTGCCATGCAGGGAGGGAGGGTCCTGCTGGTGAATGTGCAAAATGATATTCTGCAGCTTTTTCATGAACTGAAGCTGGAAACAATATTCACCATCTCCGGCAAGTGATCAGGCCGCAGAATACTTGTCCGCGGATAAAGATGCAAAGCTGCATCCCGTGCAGTGACACAGTTGAAAGACCGCCGGGATGGAATCTTCAGATTGAAGACAGGTTTTCTCTGAAACGGGAAGACACGACAATATATCAGTAAATCAAAATACGTAAGCTCAGGAAAAGGAGGATATTATCATGTCGATGCTGCAACAGTCGTTTAAGGTTAAGCTTGTTGTCGGAGGAATTTTACTTACAGCAATCCCGCTGCTGATTATTTCCGTCATTGTATTTTACCAGAACAATCAGATGATGAAGACCGTAACGGATGAGAGCGTCAAAGCCGCCAGAATCGATCTTGACCATACGGTCCAGAACCTCTATGCAATGTGCCTCATGCTGCCGGCAGGGGGAGACGCCGCGGCGGAGAAGAATCTGAAGGACTATATGAAGACAATCAAGATAGGGACGACAGGGTATGTGTACGTTCTTGATTCAAAGGGCAACTACATCGTTTCCATGGAAGGGAAGCGTGATGGTGAAAACATCTGGCAGGCAAAGGATTCTGACGGCAATTTCTTCGTCCAGGAGATTATCAGGAAAGCGACGACGCTTAAGCCGGGCACTGTAGGAGAATTGAGGTATCCGTGGAAGAATCAGGGTGACAAAGAGGCGAGGATGAAGCTTGCCCGGTTGGTTCACTATAAGCCGCTTGACTGGATCATTGGCGCCGGTTCCTATGAGGATGAAATCCTGGCAACGGCTCATAATCTGCAAGCCGTCGGCAAACAAAACAGCATGGTCATTCTGGGTATTCAGTTGAGCATCCTGCTCTTGGCGATAGTGTTCTGTTATCTGGCTGCACGTTATATGTCCGGCAAACTGAATATCATAAGCAATCGGCTCAAGCAGGCGGCAAGTCAGTTGATAACTGCATCTTCTCAAGTTTCCGAGGCAAGCCAGCATCTGGCGGAAGGGGCGAGCGAACAGGCGGCGGGACTGGAGAATACGTCCGAGTCTCTGTCAGAAATGGCGAACATGAGTACGGATGTTGCTAAACTGACGGCAGGCGCCGACCATCTTATGAAGCAGAACATCGAAAAATCAGGGCAGTCGCTCAAGTCGCTGGTGGAGATGACGCAGGGTATGCGGCAGATCGAAGACGATGCCAGTGAAATGCTGAAGATCATCAAGACGATTGACGAGATTGCCTTTCAAACTAATCTGCTTGCCCTGAACGCGGCTGTGGAGGCCGCCAGAGCGGGTGATGCCGGGGTCGGGTTTGCCGTCGTGGCTGAAGAAGTCAGGAATCTGGCCATCCGTGCCGCGGATGCTGCGAAGAACACCCGTGATAAGCTGGACAGCAATATAAAGCGCGTCATTCAGACATCACAGGGTATAAAGGGAATAAATGACAATTTTGAAGAGATCGTGGAATCGGCAACCGTCATGGGCGACAAGATGCTTGACATAACCAATGCCAGCAAAGAGCTGAGCATGCGGGTAAGCCAGATAAGTTCAACGACTGTGGAATTGGATAAGGTCGTCCAGCAGAACGCGGCAAATTCGGAGGAAACAGCCGCTGCCTCTGAGGAGCTGGCCGCACTGGCGGAAGAGGTGAATCATATTGTCGCGGAGCTGAACATTATCATGGAAGGCGGGAATGGCGTAGTGCCGCAGGCCAGGAAGGCATACGGCGTGCAGGCAAAAAGTGTCAGAACTCTGCGGTCTCCGGCTGTGAAGAGATATACTGACGAAGACAGGGAACAGGGCGGCTTTCTAGATTTTGCGGCCGAAACAAGCAACAGGAGATAGGTAAACGGATCGGAAGATTTTATAAAAACTGTGGTCGTGCGCACGGGGCTTTCTACGGATCAGAATATTTTTCCCGTCTCGTTTTACGGGAGAAATTTTTGATTCGCCGCTGGAAAGCCCCGTTGCAGTTTATGAAGAGTTCTTAACATCTTTTACTTTCCCATTTATTTGAAAAAATGTATGTTGCCGGAAAATTTCTGGATTGTTTGAAATCTGTTCAAATAAGGATCACATGATATGCTGTCTCTTTTTGTCATAATTGGATCAGTGCTGGGAGCGCTTGTGCTTCTTGAAATGTACATGCTTGTTCTGGTCCGGAACCCGGCACTTCTGCGCATGTGCCCGCAAAGCATAATCAACAGTATGGGGCATCTCTATGTCTTCAGCGGTGAAAGGCGGATCATGCAGTTTCTGAAGGGATGCGGACGTTTTGATACCGATTTGGGATATATCCTCAACCCGGGAGAGTTTATTTTTGCGGGTAGAGAGTTCAGCAACCGGTACCTTGTCAACTCCCTTGGCGTACGCGATGAGGAATCATCCCTTGCACATCCGGAAATTGTCGTGGTCGGCGATTCCTTCGCTCTGGGTTGGGGAGTGGAGCAGGATGAGATGTTTTCCAGTGTGCTGAAACGAATGCTCGGCACGAATGTCCTCAATACCGCCGTGCCGTCGTACGGCACGGTGAGAGAGATGAAGATGCTGGGACGCGTGAACAGAGAACATATGAAATTCCTGATTATCCAGTATTGCAATGATGACTATGAAGAGAACAGGGATTTTTACCTTAACGGCAACAGCCTTAAAACCATGCGCCGTGAGACGTTCGAGAAATACGTAGCCATTCACAGCGCCGACAGGCCGTACTACTTCGGCAAGTATCTGAAGCTGAAGCTGGATAAGAAAATTCATGAGGCGAAAGAGAGACAGGAAAAAAAAGAAGAGAAAAGGGACGTGACAGCGATACGGGTTGACAAAGACGAGGCGGAATTGTTTCTTCACGCCATTGTCAAGAGCGGCCTGGACCTGGCTGAAGTGCAAATCATCGCCTTTGAAATGAACGGCAAGAATCAGATGAACGCCTTCACTTCGACACTGAAAAAAAGGATTGCCGGCGCAGATTATCCCCCATACATAAAAAGAATGATTGTTCTGGACATGTCGGAGTATCTGACAAGTGACAACTTCTATATACTGGATGATCACCTCACCCCGGAAGGAAACAAGTGCGTAGCGGAAGTCCTCTTCAAGACAATAAAACAGATCAACGGTCCGATTTCAGCGCAGAGATAATCCCATATTACGAGATAAAAAAAGTAATACCCTTTGGTATGCCGGTCAAAGAGGTTTTCCGCTGCTCAGAATATTTTTCACAGGAAAAATATTTGATTCGCCGCTTGAAAACCTCTTTGACCGGCATAATCTCACGGAGATGTCAACGCAATCTGCACTCTGATATGGAATAGCCCTCAATACTCGACACGGAATACTTCTATAGCCTCCTGCTTCCCTTTGACCTTTTGAGGTGGAAGCGCTGTAAGCCCCTTCAATTCTATCAGCTCATGCTCTTTTTCCTTGATGGCGTCCCTGACTGTTTTACTGATCAGGATCTCGCTTTCTGAGGCGATCGACTGCAGGCGCTGAGCAACGTTGACGGCGTCTCCGACGACCGTGTAGTTGAGATGGTCTTCGGAGCCGATATAACCGGCAACAACTTCGCCGGTGTTGACGCCTATGCACATCGTAAGCCGGGGCCATCCGTCGGGTTGATGGACGTCGTTAAAGGAGCGAAGGGCGGTCATCATCTCGATAGCGGCCTTGATGGCGCGTATCGGATCGTCTTCACGGGATATGGGTGCCCCGAAAATAGCCATCATGCCGTCGCCCAGCAGTTTGTCCAGCGTACCCTCGTTTTTAAAGATGATCGGTGTCATGTTGGAAAAGAAGGCATTGAGGAGCCTGACGACCTCTTCCTGGTCAAGCCTCTCAGAAATGGCGGTGAAGCCGTGAAGGTCCGCAAACATGATCGTCGCCTCTTTCCTCTCACCCCCGAGCCTGAGCAATCCCTTGCTTCCCAGTATTTCATCTGTAACATTCTTGGAAAAGAACCGGCTCAGCAGGAAGCGCTTGTTCTCTTCCTTCAGCATCTGGGAATAGATCCTTGTAAGGACAACCGCTGTCGATACCTGGTCTGCAACCAGCCGGAAGAAGTTGACATCGTTCTGGTCGAATCCGCTTTTCCTGGTGTGTACGAGGGCCAGAATTCCCACTGCATCGTCATTATGCATTACCGGGATCCCAAGGAGAGACTTGCCGCGCAGCCATCTCTTCTCCGCCGGTGTGCAGGATTCCTCGATATCATTGATCATGACCGGCCTTTTCTCAGTCAGAACCTGGCCTGCCGTGCCCAGGTTGGGTTCAAGAAAAAATTTCTGGACGACCATGGTGTTGTCGTCTGCATTAGCCACCAGTTCCAGTTTCTGAACTTCATCATTCATCAGCAGGAGAAATGCCTGCTCCAGGGATGTATATTTCTTGACAATCTGCAACTGGTTGTAAAACAGGACATTCCTGTCATACACGCCGGTGAGGCGAAGCGTATCGACGAGCTCTTTAATGATGGAGAGCTCCCTTATCTTGTTTTCGTAGTTGACCCGCATCTTCAAGTACTGCCGCTTGAAGACATCCTTTTCGGCTGACGACAATATCTTGTCTTTGTTATCTGTTGCGCTCATCGGTTGAATCCTCAGCGGGTGTCTGAGATGTAATCCTTATTGTCTTCAATAATGGAGATTGCGTCTCCCGTCATTTCGTCCAGCTTTTGCGGGCTCATGTCCGGAAAAATCTGCGTCAGTGAAATCCAGTGTCCGACCGTCAGCCAGTGATTGTCGCCGTGAATATCCATAGAGGGGTCTTCTTTGCCGGTTGCCCTGTAATAAAGATAGTCGGCGAGTCCCGTTACGGCGGCCAGTCCGGAGTGGCGCGATGCGTTGAACGGCTGATGGTGGTAGGTAATAGCGTAAATAAGCTGTTCAGGCAGATTCCAGCGGGACGACAGGTTTCTGCCTATGGTTGCGTGGTTCATGCCGAAATGATCCTCTTCGAGTTCGAACAGCGGCAGATCATGCTCTGCTGTGCTGCTGTATGTTTTTTTATAGATGTCAGGGAATTTCTCTATGAGGAATATCTTGCCGACATCGTGGAGAAGGCCGGCTGTGAACACCCCGGAATCACGGTACGCAGGAACGGATTTGCACAGATTCTGCGCAATCAGAGCGGTACAGATGGCGTGATGCCAGAGCATCTTCGGATCAATCAGCCCGCCGATAGGTTTGGTGTCAAAGACTTTGGCTGCTGCCAGTCCAAAGGCAAGATCCACGATTTCTTCCGTACCAAGAAGGACGACGGCCTGCTTAACGGAACTGATTTTCTGGGGATTGCCGTAGAAGG
The DNA here is from genome assembly GCA_964558665.1 of uncultured Syntrophaceae bacterium. Lineage (GTDB taxonomy): Bacteria > Desulfobacterota > Syntrophia > Syntrophales > PHBD01 > CAZLFA01. The sequence goes on along the minus strand of CAZLFA010000011.1, from coordinate 9,068 downwards.
CGGAATTCACCGTCTTGAGCAGCTTGGATGTCAGAGCCGGATCCTTCATGATGAGATTGGCCAGCTCAGTACCGGATGATTCCGGATTGGATGCGATGTCATATATCTGCGTCGCTACCGAAGGAAGCGTCGGGAGGTCTTCCGAATGGGAAAGAGAAGAAGTCATCCTGTCATAAAGCATGTCTCTTTCCGCGATACCCTCTTCCAGCTCCATCTGCTGTATAATTGCCGCGAAATGGCTTTCTTCCATGGGGTTTGCGCATGCCTTGGACTGGCTGCTGATATAGTCTTCCAGAACCGGGGTGAGGGGGGAATCGAACGGCAGCCTCGCCAGAAAATCTCTCTGCTGTTCTTGGGGTATCTGGCTCAATCCCAGCCAGAGCGTCTGGAGCTCCATGTTCATCAGCCTCTTGAAGATCCTTCCCCGCGCCCGGGTAAAACATAGCTGAAGAGGGGAAATCGCCTCCCGCCCTTCATCCGTCTTTCCGGTCTCCTGCTGCTGTACAATCTCTTCCTGCTGCCCTGCGCGGGATTCATCGGCGCTTCCATCTCTTCGCGTGACTGCCAGGTAGATCAGTTTTGACACCGTCTGCCCTTCTTCGGGGAAGACGGCGTATCCGGATTTTATTTCCACGTCATTTCCCAGGATTTTTTTCATTACACGCAATGTTTTCCCCTGAATGGCCGGAACGCCGACTTTGTCCGTTGCAAAGCCCAGGACGATAATGTTGTCTTCATCCACGGCGATGACCGTATCGCTTTCGCGAAAGTATCCGGTGAGCTTCTCTTCAAATGATCCGAGCATCGTATGCTGCATGGCCGGCCTGTTGCCGATAGATATCTGGGCGCACAATATCACCATGCTGGTTCTGCATCTTAAAACCTTGCTGAGTTCTCTTTTGATCTGCATCTCCTGCTTCTGGGGCATGGAAAACGGCAGATAGGAGTAATACACAGCAGTATCCAGTTGCGTTAGACAGCCGATTCTTGTCAGAGCCGCCTGTGCAAGCTCCGCTGCCTGCTGGTTGCTGAACTCCTGGAGTATACGGGGAGAGCTGGTCATCAGACCCTGGATCTTTTCATAGGGCAGTCCAAGATCTTTTTGAAAGTAGTACAAAATCCTCTTCAGGTCAGAGCCTGTAGCTACACCGTTGAAGATAAGTCGATAACGAATATCACTCATTAATTATTCCATCAAGTTAATGGCTGTCATGCGATGCATTGTTTTGTCAGACAACTTTAATATTTTATCTTAGGTTAAAAAATATTGGGTGTCAAGAATATCAGTCTTAGTAAAATCTTCACAAAATAAAGTCAATAATTAAGACTCAAGCAGCAATTGGCGAAGATAACCGGTTGATAGATAAAGAGATTTGCCTGGCTGATATTCTTGCTTCCTCAATAGGCGATCAATATCCGCATGCGTTCTGCAAATAATTTGTCAGATGAGGGGAATAAATAATAAAATCCTTGATATTTATAAGAGTTATGATTAATAATAACGGCCGGTCTGACACAGCTCTGAGTGGAACGGGGACAGAACCTCAATATGGATTTGGCTATTATAATAATAATATCTGCAGCCGTTATAATACTGCTTGTTCTTCTCTATGTTCTATTCACCCACCAGAAAAAAGAGGAACCTGTCAAGACCTCCAGGACGCCTCCCTCGCGGACCACAACCAGCCGCTCTGCCGTAACGGACAAAACAAACGGCAAAAAATCCGCTTCTCCGGACTATTCATCGGAAACGACCAAAACACCGGTAGTGCCTGTGACGGATGAGCTGGAATTGGGGGATATCTTCGGCGGCATCAAAAAGCACCTGCAGGCGGGAATCGAAACGATGTTCAGCGCTGCTCCGGCTCTGAAGGACGGTCAGCCCCCCATATTCAGTAAAGACAGGATCAGCAAGGATATACTGGAACTTATCATCAGTCATATAACCAATATGAAAAATGTTCGTTCCGAGCATTTCAAACTGCAGAAGGTGATAAACGATCCGGCCGTTCAGATGACCGATCTTTCCAAAATCATCATGGCTGATCCCATCCTTACCGCCAAGATTCTCCGCATGGCCAATTCCCCCTATTTCGGGATGCAGGGTAAAATAGATTCCATAAGCCATGCCCTCATGATTCTGGGGTTGCAGAATATCAAGAATATCCTGTACAGGGAAGGCATGCTGCAACTGTTTCAGACGGGATCGCCCAAGCAGAGAGAAGCTGTGGCGACTCTCTGGAAACATTCGAGCCTGGTTTCCATTGCCGCCTCTTTCCTGCATGACATGTACGAGGGGCTCAACAAGGGCACTCTTTTTACACTGGGGATCATCCATGACATCGGCAAACTTATCATACTGGGCATGCCGCAGGCTCAGGAGCAGGGGGCTGAGTTCTGGAGCACCTTTACCCGGACTGTGATCTACGAGGAGGACAGCCTGCTGGGCATCAATCATGCCGTGATAGGCAGAATCGCCCTTGAGCAGTGGGGGTTTTCGGAATTGATGATCAGCTCTGTGGATATGCATCATGCGCCTTCCTTCATTGAAGCGGATAAGCTTAATGTCGATGAGGAGCAGCTGCGATACATCATGGTTCTGTTTACAGCCGATCAGGTTGCCAAGCTGTTTGCCGACAGGGAGAAAGGCACAATACAGGTTTATTCATTGCTGGAATCGTACTATCCTCTCCTCGACAAGAACAAGTTGATCGGCAAGGTTGCGGACACGTCTTTCCTTGCCCAGATGAGGGAAGCGGAAATGATTGCCATCTCCGAGTACGGGATGAAACCGGCTGTAAAAAGCGAGGCAGCCGAAAAGGCGGTTGAGGCCGACCAGACCCTTGTACAGGGCGATGCAGTTAAGGCGGACGGCACAATGATTGTGCGAAGTCCCGAACCGGGGAAAAACATCGGCCGTTATGAAATTGTCAGGGAGCTTGGCCGCGGCGCCATGGGAACGGTTTATCTCGGCAGAGACCCGCTCATCAACCGCGAAGTGGCCATTAAAACCCTTCGCTATCAGGACACCGACAGTGAAGAGATGCTCAAGGCGAAAAACCGCTTCTTTCGCGAGGCGGAGGCCATAGGACGATTGACGCACCCTAATATAGTGACCGTGCATGATGTCGGGGAGTACCAGGGCACAGCCTATATGGCCATGGAGCTTCTGGACGGAACGGATCTCGTTCCTTTCTGCGGCAAGGAGAAGCGGTTGGAGGTTCACGAGGTACTCAGGATCATATCTTCCGTTGCCGCGGCACTCGACTATGCGCACAGCAACGGCGTTGTCCACCGTGACATCAAGCCGGGAAACATAAGGGTCCTAAAGAAAGGCGATGTCAAGGTCGTCGATTTCGGCATTGCCAGGGTTGTGGAAACATCGAGGACGCATACCGGTGTCATCATCGGTTCTCCGAGCTACATGTCACCCGAACAGGTAGAAGGACAGAAGGTTGACGGGCGATCGGACATCTTTTCCCTCGGTGTTGTCGCTTATGAACTGCTGACCGGTGAAAGGCCGTTCCATGGAGACAGCCTGACTTCTCTCCTTTTGCAGATTACAACGTCTGAGCCCAAACCCGTTAAAGAGATTAATCCGGCTGTGCCTGATGCGCTGATTGCGATTATAGGCAAGGCGATGGCCAAGGATCGCGACAAACGGTACCAGACAGGGACGGCGATGGCGGAAGACATGGCCGCGTTGTTAAAAGACCTGTAATTCATGAGGCAGAATTCCCCCGCACAAAAAAGCGCATTCTGGGGAGAAACAACGGCATTCCTTGCGTTATTTCTTGATAATGTGGGCGTGCTTGTCTTTCTCAGCGCCATTCTGATTTTCACCTTTAACTATCCGGCGGGTATTGTCCTGACGAAGATGATTCCGGGGACGGCCGTCGGCGTCCTGTTCGGCGATCTGGTATATACTTATCTGGCTGTCCGTCTTCAGAAAAAGACCGGCCGTGCGGACGTCACAGCCATGCCGCTGGGCCTCGATACGCCGTCAACGATAGGTCTTGCCTATGCCGTTCTGGGTCCCGCCTGGCTGGCCACAAAAGATCCAGAGCTTACCTGGCAGTTGGGGATGTGTACGCTCTTTATGATCGGTATTGTCAAGGTGGTCATATCGTTCTTCGGCCGCTGGATTCAGCGTATAATTCCCACCGCCGGTCTTCTGGGGCCGATTGCCGGCATCGGTCTTCTGCTGCTCGGTTTCCTGCCGCTTGTCGAGATATTCAATGAGATAATAGCGGGGATGGTGGCGCTGGGCATAATCTTTGCCGTACTGATCGGCAGGATGGAGCTTCCCGGACGTATTCCGGGAGTGCTTGTTGCCGTTGTTCTGGGGACGATAATCCATTTCATCCTCGGAGTAAGCGGTTTCATCCCGACCTTTACAAAGCCGTCACTGGATTTGACTCTGCAGATGCCCGAATTTTCCCTTTCCTTCCTGACGACTCTGCCGCAGAGCATTCAATATCTGCCCATTGCGGTTCCTTTCGCAATCCTTACAATTATCGGGGGCATCAATAACACGGAAAGCGCCCGTCTGGCGGGCGATGATTACAATACGCGCGATATCCTTCTGACGGAGGCCCTGACGTCGCTGATTGCCTCCTTCTTCGGCGGTGTGGCGCAGACTACGCCTTATATTGGACATCCGGCATACAAAAAGATGGGCGCCACCTGGCGTTATACACTGTTCACCGGCCTGATGATCGGCATCGGTTCGGTGGCAGGATTTCTGACCCTGGCTGTGGAACTGATCCCAAAGGCAGTGCTGGCGCCGATCTTTATCTTTATCGGCTTTGAGATGATACACCAGGCCTACACTGAATCTCCGGCGGCACACTCGCCCGCCGTAAGCATGAGTTTCATGCCGGTTGTCGCCAATCTCTCCATCATCATCCTGGCGCAGTTTATGAGCGCTGCGAACGTTACGCTGGAAAAGCTTCCCATGCGCATGCAGGTCATGTACCAGTCACTGACGGTCCTCAGCAATGGTTTTATAGTCACATCGCTTTTATGGGGGAGCATGCTGGCCTTTCTCATAGATAACAGACCGCGGCAGGCGGCATTCTGCGCCCTGGTTTGTTCAGCTTTAACTCTCTTTGGTCTGATCCATTCTATAATGCCGACGGGAGCGGTCTATCTGCCCTGGGCGATAAATTCTCATACCCATTATCTAATGGCCGCCGCCTATGCCATCCTTGCGTCTGTTTTCATCATTTTAAAGAAGCGGAATGTCATTGTAAGAGGGGAGAGGCGTGCTTTCTGATCAGTCGCTGCCGCCTGACTGGCTATGGATATCTATTATCCGGGTGGGACCGACATAGCTTCTGGTCTTGTAATTGTGGATGGAGCTCAGCTTGCCGGTAATGTCGTTCATTCTCTGAATCTGGTCCTGTAAAATGTTAAGTTTGGTATAAAGAGGATCGCTTTCCGGGACGTTGATGGCCAGAAGCTCCGATTGAGCCAGAATTATCTGCATGGGCTGATGCAGTTCATGGCATATTGCCCCGGCCATTTCCAGGATGCTCTGCAGCTTTTCCCTTTGCAGCTTTTCTTCCTCCATCTTTTTTTGTTCAGTAATGTCCTGGCCGCACTGGATGGCGCCGGCCACTTCTCCCCGTGCGTCACGCAGCCTGATAGCCTGAATATTCAGGATATGTTCCCTGCCCTGTATCCAGATGGACGTCGTGTTTTCCAGGGCGTCCGGATGAATATCGCTCTTTCGCACACCCTGCCTTCCGAAACGTGCCAGAATTTCACTGTCCGTCATGTTTAGCACCAGTTCGGCGAGAGAAGGCATGGTCCTGTCTTTGAACAGACGACTCAGATCAAGAGGTTTTCCCAATGCTTCCTCCTTGGTGATGCCGGTAAATATTTCATTGGCCGTGTTCCAGAGGATTACCCATCTATCGCGGTCTATGACAAAGGTACTGATCGGGCTGCCGTCAAGAATAGACACGAGCTGCTGATGCTCAGCGGCCAGCGCCTTTTCCATTGTTGTTTTTTCCGTGATGTCCTGCGCGCACTGAATGGCGCCGATCACTTTGCCCTCCTGGTCACGGAGCCTGGTGGCCTGGATGGCCATTACATGCTCGACATCCTTGATCCAGATAGATGTGACGCATTCGAAGGCCTCCGGGTGGATAGTGCTTTTGCGGACGCCTTTGTGGGAGTAACTTTGAATGATTTCCTCATTGGAATATTTAAGAACAGTTTCGGCAAGGGTCGGCAGTTTTCTGTCCTTGAAAATCGGGCCGAGATCAATCTCCCTGCCCATGGCTATGTCTTTGGATATGCCGGTGGTGAATTCGTTGGCCAGATTCCAGAGGATTACCCGCCTGTCCCCGTCTATGACAAAGGTGTTGATGGGGCTTCCGTCGAGCACTGAAAAAAGGCGGAGACGTTCTTCAAGGAGCTTCTTCTCCGCCATTTTCTGAATGGTGATGTCACGTACAAACATCAGCACCGCCTCTCTGCCCTCCCACTGGGTGACGACCCCGCTGAAATCCCCCCAGAGTATTTCGCCGGACTTTGTCATGACACGGGCGGTATAACTGGCGGGAATGTCCTCACCCTGCAGCCGTTTTGCATAGGTTTCGCTCACTTGGTTCCTGTCATCCGGATAAATAAAATCGATGAAGGGGGTACAGGAGATTTCTCCGGCCTCGTATCCCATGATGCGAAGCGCGTAAGGATTGGTGTATTTCACCAGGGAGTCCTGAATGATGACGATTGCCATGGCGGCATTTTCAGCCAGGGCGCGGTATTTTTCCTCAGATTCCTTGAGCGCGTCCAGGGCGTTGCGGGCGTCGGTTACATCCGTCACGATCTCTACGGCGCCGACTATTTTGCCTTTTTCGTTCCTCACAGGATATCCTCTCAGCACCCATCGCTTTCCGTAGGATCGGAGGTCGTCATGCACCTGCGGTTCTCCTGTTTCCATCGCTTTTATGGACGGACAGAAGGGGCAGGGATCGTTCCGCCTGTGAAAGTCGTAGCAGTGGGTGCCGTCAAATGTTTCCGGTGTCAGGCCGAAGGCGTCATACATTGCCCGGTTGGCCCACAGTACGTTTGCGTGGCGGTCGATATAGACGACAATTTCCGACATGGTGTCGAGGATGATGGCCTTTTCGCGCTCCGAGTTCTTAAGATCTTTTTCGATTTTTTTGCGCTTGGTGATATCGCGGGCTACGCCCTGCAATCCGATCAGCCGTCCATCTTCGTCACGAATGGCGGAGATGATGTTTTCCATCCAGACGATAGAGCCGTCTTTATGGTAATACTCCAATTCGATGGACGTGCTCCTGTCCGGATCAGCATGGCCGCTTTCTTCCACCGCTATTTCTCCGGCAAAATGCTCCATGCTGCGGACGTAACTGTCCGGCGTAACCTGCTTATCAAAAGGGAGCTTTAGCCTCTCTTCGGGAGTCATTCCCAGCACGGTTTTTATTGATGGACTTGCATAGGTGGTGTCCAGATCAAGATTGCCGGTCCAGACAATGTCGGTCATCCGGTCGGTCAGCAGGCGGTACTTCTTTTCAGATTCTTTCAATGCATCGAGGGCGTTTCGGGCGTCGGTTACATCCGTCACGATCTCTACGGCGCCGACTATTTCGCCTTTTTCGTTCCTCACAGGATATCCTCTCAGCACCCATCGCTTTCCGTAGGATCGGAGGTCGTCATGCACCTGCGGTTCTCCTGTTTCCATCGCTTTTATGGACGGACAGAAGGGGCAGGGATCGTTCCGCCTGTGAAAGTCGTAGCAGTGGGTGCCGTCAAATGTTTCCGGTGTCAGGCCGAAGGCGTCATACATTGCCCGGTTGGCCCACAGAACGTTTGCGTCGCGGTCGATATAGACGACAATTTCCGACATGGTGTCGAGGATGATGGCCTTTTCACGCTCCGCTTCTGAAAGTTGCCTTTCTACCGTTTTTCTCTCCGTGATATCATTTATCGTCGTCAGGAAGCACTCTTCCCGGTTAATGGTGATTTTCGAAGAATTGAACAGGCCGTATCTCAGCTCGCCGCCCCTGATTCTTATCGGCAGTTCCAGATTTTTCACGGATCCTTTATTGCGATGCTCATTGAGGAACAACTTCCCCTGTTCGACTGTTATGAAACCGGTGCCGATTGTGGTATGGCCGATTATTTCTTCCCGCCGGACCCCTAAAACCGATGCAAATGCCTCGTTGACGTCAACATACCTGCCGTCCTTCAGGGCCGTTATGGCCATGGGAACGGGGCTTTTCAGAAAAGATACGGAAAATTTCTCTTCGCTTTCCGTCAGCGCTGCCTGGGTAAGTTTAGCTTCTGCAGCTATCCCTTCGAGCAGTTTGATTCTTTTCTCCAGGTCTTCACGGGTAGGTTTTTGCTTCATTGATAAGACGCCCTCGCTCGCTCGAAAATCAGATTGCCTATAAACCCCGAAATTAACACAGGTAACAAATATGCATTTTCTTTGATAAGAGACCGCCTGAAAACGATTAAATTATAACGATAAAAGGCCGGTTGCGTCAATTCAAAACCTCCGAAAAAATATATTACGTTTCAGGATAGGGAAAGAAGGTAGGACCTCAGGTTCATGGCCCTGTTTCTCAGTTTGAGTTTCTTTCTCATGTTGTTTCTGTGGGTGTTTACGGTTCTCACGGAAAGGTGTAAAACCGCGGCCATCTCCTGTGATGATTTGCCTTGTCTGATCATCTCCGCGATCTGTATTTCCTGGGGCGTCAGATTCTGATAGGCGGACGACAGGTTCTTCATGAAAGGCGATACGATGTTCTGGAGGTTGAGTTCAAGAAGCTCCAGATGAGTCATGTACTGTTTTCCCATATTCTGCCGTTTAAGCTTTTCTATAAACGGCATAACCAGTTCATTGACGTTCAACTGCAGCTTCTCCTCCAGTTTCTTCTGGTCTTCGGAATGCTGTTTGAAGAATACGCGAAGCGCCGTGTTCGCTTCTTCCAGCTCTCTTGCGCGCAGCTTCAGATCTTCTTCCTGCTTTTTAACCCATCTTCCGCAGTTCGCTGCCGATAACAGTAAAATTTTAGTTAATCGGG
>CAZLFA010000010.1:0-78979 GCA_964558665.1 uncultured Syntrophaceae bacterium | reverse complement strand
AAAAAACGGGGGACAGCACTGCCGCTTTTGGCTCCTTCTAGCCGCCACCAACACCCTGGTATGGATTCCACGGGTCTTTGCCGAACCGAGAGGGAAAGTCGTCATGTTTCACGCAGGAAGTTTGACCATGCCCTTCGAGGCCATGGAAAAGGCATTCGAGGCCAAGTATCCGGGGGTGGATCTGCAGCGTGAGGCCAGCGGCAGTCAGGCCGCGGCACGGAAGATTACCGACTTGAAAAAGCCTTGCGATATCATGGCATCCGCTGACTTCAAGGTAATCGATAAGCTTCTCGTTCCCATGTATGCCGACTGGAATATCCGTTTTGCGACCAATCAACTCGTGCTGTGTTACACAGAAAAGAGCAAATATGCGGATCAAGTGAACCCCAAGAATTGGTACGAAGTACTACAGCGGAAGGGAGTGGTATGGGGTCACTCCAATCCGAATCTCGATCCCTGCGGATACCGCGCCCTGATGGTGCTCCAACTTGCCGAAAAGCATTACCAAAAGCCTGGGTTGTACGAAAAGCTTCTCGCGAATCGTCCCCAGGAAAATATCCGGCCCAAGTCGGTTGAACTTGTTTCGCTGCTTCAAACCGGGAACATGGACTACGCCTGGGAATATCGATCGGTTGCGGTGCAGCACGGACTGAAATATGTTGAACTTCCGGAAAAAATCAACCTTGGCAATTACAAAGAAGATAAGTTCTATGCCCAGGCGGCTGTTAAGGTGACAGGGAAAAAACCGGGTGAATATATGGAGATGAAGGGCGAATCGGTCACTTATGGAATCACGCTCATCAATGACGCCCCGAATAAGGAGGCGGCAGTCGCCTTCCTCGAATACATGCTCGACCCCAAAGGCGGCTTGAAGATATTGAAAGATCAGGGACAGCCGCCCTTCATTCCCTGTCGGGTGCCCACGGAAAAGATGAAATCCGCACTGCCGCAGTCGCTCAAAAAACTGGTCGTGGTAAAGGATTGACGGGAAATCGGCGATGATTACGAAGGGGCCGTTCTATTGGATTTCGATTTCCTGCGGCATTATGGTGCTCACTTTTATCCTGCTGCCCCTGGTCGAAATGCTGACGGCCCCCTCCGGCGCCATGCTCAAGGAAACGCTCAAGGACAGGAATGTCATCAACTCCATCTGGTTGAGCGTCTCCACCGCCCTGTCGGCCGCAGGGATATCGTTCCTCGTCGGCACCCCGCTAGCCTATATACTGGCGCGCTCGAAGTTCCGGGGCAAGCGTCTTGTTGAGAGCATCATCGACCTGCCCATCGTCATCCCCCATCCCGTGGTCGGCATCGCCATCCTGAGCGTGGCTGGAAAGAATCACTGGCTGGGCAATTTCATGCAAGAGCTCGGCATCAGGATCATGGGCAGTACGACGGGCATCATAACGGTTCTCACCTTTGTGGGTATGCCTTTCTACATAAACGCCCTCAAGACCGGATTCGAGGCCATTTCTCCCCGTCTGGAAAATGTTTCCCGCAGCCTTGGCGCCTCCATGTGGAGCACCTTTATCCGAGTTACCTTTCCCCTTGCCTGGCGGAGCGTTTTGGTGGGGCTGATCATGTGCTGCGCCCGGGCCATCAGCGAGTTCGGCGCCGTCGTGGTGGTCGCCTATCATCCCATGATCGCCCCGGTCCTCATCTATGAACGGTACGAAGGGTACGGACTCCAGTACTCCCAACCGGTGGCGGTTTGGCTCGTCCTCGTATGTCTGTCCCTGTTTTTTGCCCTTAGGGTGCTTGCCCTCCCGCGGAAAAATTCGTCATGATCCATATCATAGGACTCCGAGTTAAGCTGGGCGAATTCCGCTTGAAAGACATCGATCTCTCCATAGATGAGGGAGACTTCTTTGTCCTTATGGGCCCCACCGGGGCGGGGAAAACCGTACTGCTGGAAGCAATTGCAGGCTTGACGCCCATCCTGGAGGGGACGATCGCGGTCAGTGGCCGTGACATAACCCGGTTGCCCCCGGAACAAAGGGGTATCGGCATCATGTACCAGGACTATGCCCTCTTCCCGCATTTGACCATTACCCGCAACATAACCTATGGATTGCGTTATCACAAGCACCGCGGAACCTCGGAGAAACTATTAAAGCAGTTGGTGGAAGACCTCGGTATCGGTCACCTGCTACACCGCTATCCTGAAACCCTCAGCGGCGGAGAACTCCAGCGGGTTGCACTGGCAAGGGCGCTTATAGTTGAGCCTCGGTTAATCCTTCTCGATGAACCACTATCGGCCCTCGACCAAGGTTTCCGGGAAGAAATAAGGCTGCTGCTGAAAAAGATTCACCAAAAATCACGCATCACTTTTTTCATGGTGACCCATGATTTTTCCGAAGCCCTGACGCTGGCCACCAAAGCGGCCATCATAAACAACGGCGCCATCGTCCAAACCGGCGAGATCCGGGATATCTTTCAGCGGCCTTCCGACTCCTTCGTTGCCTATTTCGTGGGTATGAAGAACATCTTGCCGGCTGTATTCAACGGCAGGGCAGCTAAGGTGGGCAACCTCGCCATCGAGATCCCTTATGCACATCATAATTCCAGCGGCTACATCGCCGTCCGCCCGGAAGATATCGTCGTCAGCAGAGGGCCTTTGGAATCGAGTATGCGCAATTCATTTGCCGGCACGGTCAGCGGGATTATCGACCAGGGTTTTCTCTACGAGGTTCACATCCGGGTTCAGGACGTGGTCTTCAAGTCCCTTGTCACCAAGGGCGCGGCCCTCGAACAGGGGCTGGACATCGGGGCTGGCGTGCAGCTCTCGTTTAAGTCGTCCGCCGTTCATATCTTCTGATATCTTTAGATTTAAGGCTGAATATCGAATAAACTTTACTTACTGCGAACCTTGCCACACTTACAATTCGATCACCGCCCCCACGCCACCGGGGAGACACTTCCTGGGGAAGATAGCCTCTATTTTCCCTTTGTGCTGTGTGCAGTGGGTAGGGCAGACGATATCCACGTCCCGAAGGATGTCGAATTCAAGGAATCCATGCAATCCCCCGATCTGCGCCCTTACCCTTCCGAACGGAGTAGCCGCCGCGAGGATTTCCTCCACGCCGGGATGTGAACATCCCGTGATCACCACCACATCCGCTCCTGTTTTCAAGACCAGCGACTGTTCCACATTTTTCAGTTCCCCCGTGGAGAAGATGAGAGGGTGGATTTCCAGGGCATGGCCTACCCTGATGATTTCGCCTGCGTCGGTTAGGCTTGAGCAGGAAGAGGGAATATAGACCTTGATTTTGCTCCCCCGTGCCTTGATAAACTCTGAAAGTCCGCCTATATGATCCCAGTGGTCATGGGAGATGAAAATCTCGTCCACCGATGAGGGCGACAAACCGAGATTCGCCATGTTATCCAGCAATATCAATCCGTTGGCGCCGGTGTCGAAGAGAATCCTCCGGCCCTCCGCATCCACGATGCAGGCAAAGCCCCAATCGGCCTTGAGTTCCTTTCGGCGCATCTCATTGTCATAAACGATGTTAATCTTCATAGATATTTTCCTTCAAGTCGTATGTTTTTTTCGCTTTCGCAACTTACGGACTCCTCCTCTTTCCACGTCCTCTCCTTCCGCCGCAACTTCTGCCCCGTCCGCCGCCTTGCCCTCCCAACCTGCCGAGAAAATTAAAGATCTGTTCCAGGAGGCCGCTGCTCCGATGCCATGATTCGCCCCTGTTATCAAAACGACTTTCCCCTCAATTTGCGTATCGATCAATCCAGCCTCCTTGCTGCTTGTCCATGTGACCCAACGATAAACTCACTGTAGACAATGGAGCGTAGCGGAATCGCCTTCCAGTGCGGCACCTTGTTAGCGTTTTTATTCACTCTCGCCAATGCTTTGGATCATTGAGCGCCTCAGCACAGATCACTTGCCCCCTAACAAACCCAATAATCCCGGGATGGAGTTCATAAACCATCCACGCGCCAGAATTTTCAGGTGGGATTGGATATGGCGCGTCGAATCCCTTCGAACCAGCAACGGAAAAACCGTACTTTGGATAATAGCCAGGATGGCCGAGCACAAAAACCAGTTCAAGACCCGCTGCCTTCAACTGGTTTAGTCCTTCTATGACGAGTTGACCTCCAATGCCCTGATTTTGATATTCTGGACGTACAGATAACGGGGCAAGGATAGCCGATGAAACCATTCGCTTAGGATGCTTGATTCGTGATTTCGTGAACAAAATGTGTCCGACAAAATTATCATCAGCAATCGCAACAAGCGATAACCATGGCCGCGCACTCGGATCTTCCAATAAATCAGTAATTAGATCAGCAATTTCCTGCCCTTGCACATCACCAAATGCTGCAATGGCCACATCAAAGATTGCCTGCTTATCTGATTCGAAGGCCTTGCGTAGCTGCAAATTCATACTGGGCTACCCTTGATGGCAACCGTGATTCAGATGGGTCAGCATAAAAATCCCTCACGGTGAATATTTTTGGATTACGAGGTGAAAGTTACACGTTACTGCCGGTTACGTCAATTGCGGAGTACAGGAAGACAAAAATGCCTTCGATATTCAGAAAAGCAGTCTATGAAAACTGCGACTTTCTTCCCCCATGTTATCGTCCCGGCAAACTCAGCTCTTTTCAACCAATGGCTTTTGCAATTTGTTGAATGTGGACCTGATATTCCACGCTTGGTTGAGTTTCATCAAATCTGATCTGTTTGCTTAGTTTTGAGATGATTCCCAACCTCATTTTGCAAACTACTATGTTTTTATGCAGTTCCTTCCGGTACCGGCAGGATTTGAAGCATCTTTCCATGCCTGCTAATGAAATCTTCTTGTTGATTTAATATAGTGTCGGCTGATATCATGGCAGTGAAAGGATTCGCAAACGTGATAGAGACGGGCTTCTCGGTAACGGTTCAATAGATTCGATCAGTCGTCGTGCCGATGCTGAGACACACATAACAGGGGATGATAATTTGACCTCAGAAGACAACGGGCAAATGAGCAGGCAAAAATTTTGTTGTGTCTTTGCGGGAACACTGGTCGGTTCAGGCGTGCTTCCGCCGCTTTTGCGTGCCCGGCTTCTGAAAGCAGGGTCGCAGGAGGACATATTTTCCTTTATAGATCGCACCCTGTGCGGGTTTGACCGTGCGGCCTACCAGCGGCTTGTCGGAATGGCCAATGCTTTCAAGGAGGAATGATAAAGAGCTTATGAGTGCATGAGATGACCTGTTCTCATGTTACTGGATAGCGATTCAGTATTTGTCACATCCTTTCAGCGTAGGCCATGACAGCGTTTACATATGCCTTCTCATGGTTGTAACTGTAGATGGCGCGCCGCATTTTCCTCTCGTTGCCGGTTTGCCAGCCCATACGATGCAGATAGTTTGCGATGCTGGCAAATGTGTCGGGATATTGATACAAGTCGGTTTTCCCGTCGCCGTCATAATCCACGGCAAAGATAACATAAGAAGACGGCATAAACTGGGGGATGCCGAAGGCGCCCGCCCAGGAGCCCTTTGTTTCAAATATGTCCATTCCTCTTCGGTTGCACATCCTGACCCAGGCGACAAGTTCTCTATTGGCCATGGCAACACGCTTCGCTCTTCTGTCAAGCATTGACATCGTGTACAGGGCGTTGAAAACTCTGTACTTGCCGAGATGTTTTTTAAAATCGGTTTCTATCCTGATGATCGAGACAATATAGCTGGCAGGCACGCCGTAACGAGAATTGATATTGCTAAAAATCTCCCTGTTCTCTGTAATTGTTCGCTTGCCTGCTTCAATGGATTCCGGCTTGAACAGGCCGAACTCTTCATCGAAGTAACTCAGTTTCTTCTTTTTCTTCTCGCCCGGTTTCAATACCGGCGGCACATAGATGTTGTAGTGGATCTCTATTCTTTCGTCGGAAAATATTTTATCAACATCATTTTGATTGATTCCGGCCCTCAGAAATTGTTCCTGCAGAGCGGCCTTTCTTGTTTCAATGCTTCCCATGGCAACCGCTTCTCTTTTTTGCTTTTTCCCTTTCTTTTTTCCCTTTGTCTTCTTTGCTGTTTTGGCTTTTTTGCCGGTGCTTTGCTTTTTTGCCGCAGCATTGCACTCCGTGACGGCGACACCGCTGAAGACAAAAACTGCAATAAATAATGCGGCAAGTACGAGACTGAATCTTTTCATGATGCTCACTTTCCTGAGAACTATTTTTAATTTACTATTATACAGGATATTACGGGAAAAAAGAAAGGTTAATTCGGAAAGCGAATTGCCTCAAATAAAATGTTGCCGGGAGGGTTGCCGAAAAGGGATCATCATTTTCTATTTCAGGCTTTTGTGTTACATAAACAGAAACAAATCTCCTTTTAGGCGTATTTATATGTCCTGTAAAAAGATTATTCTGGTCCTTTTTGCTATCGTATTTACATGGGCATGTGCCCAGAGACCCGTCAATTCCCGTTTAGAGAGGTTCGATCCCAGCGACTCACGCTTTTCTTTGAAGCAGAGGGAAAACAACTCTGATGACATGCTTGTTATCCTGGCATTTTCAGGCGGCGGCACCCGTGCCGCATCGCTTTCGTACGGTGTTATGGAAGAGCTGGCGAGAACGGATGTTATCATTAAAGGAAAGAAACGGCGTCTCATCGATGAAGTTGACGTCATCTCGGCGGTGTCGGGAGGGAGCTTTCCGGCCGCCTATTACGCCCTTTACGGAGGCCGGCTCTTCTCCGAATTTGAGGAGAAATTCCTTAAAAAGAATATAGAGAGAGGTTTAATCGGAATGCTGTTCAATCCTGTCAACCTCTTTCGACTGGCCTCTCCCGCTTTCAGCGTTTCGGATCTGGCGTCTGAGTTTTACGATGAGCATCTCTTTTCCGGAGCGACATTCGGAGACCTGCCCGGAAAAGAAACCCCGATGATAATCATCAATGCGACAGACGTCTCCACAGGCTCACGCTTTACATTCACGCAGGGGCAATTTGACATCATCTGCTCCGACTTCAACCGCTTTCCTGTATCGCGCGCAGTTGCCGCCTCTTCGGCGTATCCTCCCGTCTTGAGTCCCATAACTCTTCACAATTATGCCGGCAGTTGCGGATATTCGGAAAATGAATGGATGAGAAGAATTGACCGGGACAAGCCCAATATTTCCAGTCGCGCCCTGCTGCGGGTCAGAGAGCTGAGGTCGTTTCAGGAGGGTTCCAACCGCCCCTATCTCCATCTGTTTGACGGCGGGATGTCCGATAATCTGGGGCTCCGCGGCATCCTTGAATTTCTGGACGGACTGGAACATAGCGGCAAGGCATATGCATCATTCATATTGAAGAATGTCAAAAAGATTATAATCATTGTTGTGAATGCCAGGCAATCCCTGGAAATGGACTGGGACTGCCGGGAGTCGCCCCCCGGAGGTTCTGTTCTCATGGATCGCGCCATGGGCATTCCTATGGGCAGATATTCATATGAGACAATTGAAGCGCTAAAGGATAAGATTGAAAAAATGCAGATCGGAAAATCTCCGGGAGGCAAAGATGGGCAAGATGGCGTTCCCCGGCTGGATTTTCATTTTATCGAAGTCAAATTCGAATCGATAGCCGACAAGCAGGAACGCAGATATTTTCTGAATCTGCCCACCAGCTTCAATCTTCCTGCCGATTCGGTGAACCGCCTCCGCAGCATGGGAGCCAGACTTCTTCGTGAATCCCCGGAATTCAGGAGCATGCTGAAGGGGCTCCGGTGATATTCCATAAAAGGACTATGTAATGAAACAGCCCGAGTCTTTCAACCCGAATAATACTTATCAAAAACTTCCTGACGGAAAAGAACCAATCGGACTTTTTGTATCCCCGTGCCAATATATACAGGGCAGAGGGGTTGCAAAGATGATCGGCGAATACCTCTCTCTATGCATTTCCGGCAATGCCGGAATCCTGATAACTCCGGGGCGGGACCGCGCTCTTGGCGCGTTGTTGGCGGAAAGCCTCCATTCTTCCGGGCTGTCCACGGTAAAAGTGATTTTTCAGGGTGAGTCATCTTTGCGGGAAGTGGAGAGGGTTGGAGAAAGTTTCCTTGCATCGGGACGCCCGGTTGATGTCATAATCGGTGTGGGAGGCGGCAAATGCCTTGATACGGCCAGAATGGCGGCATTAAAGCTGAAGGTTCCGGTTGTCACCGTTCCCACGACGGCTTCCACTGATGCCCCCACGGCGGCGCATTCCGTTGTCTATGATGAAAACGGAATATTCGACCATGTTGAATTCTCAAGAGTGAGCCCGCTGCTGGTCCTCGCGGATCTTGACATTATCGCCGCCGCCCCGCCGCGTTACCTGATTGCCGGTATGGGGGACGCATATTCCACATACTTTGAGGCGCGATGCTGCATGGAGAACCCAGCCGCCCTTACAACACGCGGCGGTCGTCCGACATCTGCGGCGTTAGCCATCGCACGGCAATGTCGTGATACGCTGCTTGAATACGGCGTGAAGGCATTGCAGGAGATTGAAGGCCATTGCATCGGCTCAGCGCTGGGCCGTGTTGTTGAGGCTAATATTCTGTTGAGCGGCATAGGCTTTGAGAGCGGCGGTCTTGCCGGAGCGCATGCCGTGGCGCAGGGGCTGACGGTATGCAGCGATTTACACAAGAACTGTCTGCACGGTGAACTGGTCGCTATCGGCGTCATGACGCAACTGGTCATGGAAAATCGCATGAATGAGGCAATGGATGCAGCGCGCTTTTTTAAAGCTGTCGGCCTGCCGCTTTGCCTGGAGCATATAGGATTCGACACACATAAGAGGGCTGCTGATCTTGATGAGATCGTCAGGCGCAGTATGGGGGTGTTTTTCATGAGATATGAACCTTTTGAAGTGACCCATGATCTGTTAAAGTCTTCAATAATCGAAGCGGGACGTCTGGGAAAAGAAATAAAAGAGACCACCTGGTCAGGAACGCAGTAATGGTTTTTCAGAGCACGGGAGAGGATGAACGGAAATAATCATGCGTGAAGAGGCCGTCAAGATCCATGATCGGTATCAGTTTGAGGTAAAGCTCAGTTATCCCCTGCTTCACGACAAGGCACGAACCTCATACCTCGTCTCCATGTATCTTTTTGTTCCTGAAAGCCTGGGGATACGCAAGAATACATATAAAAAGGACGATTTTTACCGTGACATGCAGTCATACATCCGGCTCAAGACGCCCTCCATTCCGCTGGCGGACCTCGTGGATGGCCCGGTCAGTCCTTATTCCAGCCTGGCCGCCAGCTTGAGAAATCTCGGCGGAGCCGGTATTGAAGGGGCGCTGAAGGATGCTGAATATCAGATAAAGATGTTCTGCTGTATATTCAAGAGCGCTCTCAGGGATCATATTGCCTCTTTTGATCCCCGCTGCGAACTATGCGAGGCAGAGCCTTTCGTTAAAAACTATATCGGCGACGTTAAAGAGGCGGTATCCGCTTATCGTGTCCTGCCTGCTTCAACAAACCTTCGTGAGATCAGCCGGGAGCTGTCGGATATCTACCGATGGGGGAATGAATATATCAGTCTCCTCACCAGGTCCTATGCTTATGAATTGCTGGAAGTCCTGCAAAAGGCTTCATTTCAGGGAGAACACCCCTGCCGTGTTCCCTTGCTGGCGTTTATTGCGGAAGAGATGGAATACTGCCGTGATCACGGATTCAAATCCGTTCCCAAACCGCATTCAGTAAACGAGACCTTTTTTCATTATAAAAGCGTTCTGAAGAAGCTTGTCGAAAGCTCCCTTTATCTCGATACAAGCATCAAACCGGAGGGAGCCTTCCTGGAACATCTGACATTTGGGGTTGCCGCCGGTGTGGCTATGCTCTTCGCCACCATTGTTACCTTCTTTGCCCAATACATCTACGGGGCGATCACCCTGCAGGTTTTGCTGATCATCGTCATCAGCTACATTTTCAAAGACCGCATCAAGGATATGCTGAAGGCCTATTTCAGCGGCAAGCTCCACAATCTGCTTTTCGATCATCAGGTTGAAATATTCGGGGGAGTCAATGAGAAAATCGGGACGCTTCATGAAAGCTTCACCTTTGTGACGGCGGATAACGTTCCACAGAATATCATGAAGATGCGCAGTGATGATCATCAGGGAGAGCTTTCCGATCAGTGGCGCAAGGAGACGATCATCAATTACAGAAAAAAAGTGCTGCTCTTTTCCGACCAGTTCAGGAGGGTCTACCGGAACTATACGATCAACGCCCTGAATGACATCATGCGCTTCAACGTATTCAGCTACATCGGCAAGATGGATGATCCTCAGCAGTCTCTCTTTATTCTGGAAGATGACGGGTACCGCAAGATCGACGGCCAGAGAGTTTATCATCTGAATATGGTAACAGCCTACACGATGGATGATCAGGTTTCCTACAGGCGTTTCCGTATAGTCCTCAACCGGGACGGCATCAGCCGCATTGAGAATATCACGGAAGGAGTTGTTGAAAAGGCCGGAGATACCGAAGCGGGAGACCCCATGATTTACTGGTGATGGCAGGATAAACCGATGCACTGCAGATAGCTGTCAGTCAAAGATAGAACTGCAAATGGAACCGATAAGACTGAATGTCCCTTCGATTAAACCTTCAGCTGCAGTTTCCGTAACTACCGTTTCCACAATATCGCAGACCACATCTCCCTGATTGCTTACCCCGCTGACCCGCGTGACGAATGAGTCGGATGATTGGCTATTCTGGCCGGCGATAGCCGCTGTTCCTGCGATAACCGCGGCACCGCCTGCAGCAGCGGCAGCAATACCCGCGGCCGGTGATATCGAAGACCCGTGGGCCTCCATCAGTTTTTCCCACTCTCCCTTGTCCAGCCAGAGACCCTTGCACTCCGGACAGGTGTCCACCTCCACATCCCGATACTTTATCGTAAGCATGGCGGCACCGTCTCCGGGGCATTTAATATCGGATGTCGTGGCTCCGGGGAGTTTGCTGAAGTCGCCTGCCAGGTCAGCCTGACTATTTTGCCGGGCTTCCCTCAATGCGGCATGATCAAGCCACAATCCCTGACATGCCGGGCAGCAGTTAAGACCTGTTTTGTTGCCGGGTTTCCATTCCAGAGGCACAGTGCAGCGCGGGCAGATCATGATCGGCTCCTTATTAAAAGCTGATTATTTTAGAACGAGGCGTCTTCGTCTTCTTCAGAAGAAGCGGGCTTCTTCTCCGATGTTGAATCCTTGACGGATGCGCCTGCGGGTGTTGTGCCTTCTATGTATGCATCATAAGCTACACCGTCTGCAGTTTTCGAAAAAACGATGCCTTCCGGGACGGGGAAGTTTTCAACGGGCATTCCCCTTACGGCTTTTTCCATGAAATAAAGCCATATGGGTGCCGCCGCTCTTCCGCCGACTTCCTGACGGCCGAGATATCGTTCCTGATCGAAGCCGATCCATACGCCGGTAACAAGCTGTGGTGTAAAGCCAATAAACCACGCATCGCGCATATCGTTTGTAGTGCCGGTTTTTCCGGCGGCAGGTCTGCCGATGCTTTTAACGCGCGTGCCTGTTCCGCTTTGAATGACCCCCTGCATGATGTGATTGGCCAGGAAGGCGATTTTCGGGTCGATGACCTGTTCCGCGCGCGGCTGATTTTCTTCAAATATAAGACCTGTCCTGTCCACGATCTTCTTGATAAAGAAGGGGGTTACCTTTCTTCCCTGATTTGCCAGGACCCCGAACCCCCGCACCATTTCCTGCAGGGTGACGCCGGATGATCCCAAAGCCATGGTCAGGTTTTTTTCCAGCGGGGATGTGATGCCCATATTGGCTGCATAAGCGGCCGCATAGTCTATGCCTATCTTCTCGAGAATTTTTATCGTAACGACATTTCGCGAAAGGATAAGAGCCCGCCGCAGAGTGATAGGGCCGTTGAACTTCCCGTCGAAGTTTTTCGGCCTCCAGTATCCATCCGGTTTGGATCTATCCGGGTACATGACGGGCGAATCATCAATTACTGTGGAAGGGGTCATCTCCTTGTCAAGGGCGGCAGTGTATATGAACGGCTTGAAGGCCGAACCGGCTTGTCTGTGCGATTGGGTGGCCCTGTTAAACTCGCTTTTCGAGAAATCCCTTCCGCCGACCATGGATTTAACAGCGCCTGTCTTGGCCTCCATGCAAAACAACGCCCCCTGTACTTCGCCGGGTGTAAACTTCTGCCGCTTTTCCAGCTCCTGAAGACCTCTTTCAACAGCATCGCGGGCAGCCTTCTGCATCTCTATGTTGAGTGTCGTATAGACCTCCAGGCCTTCCTTGTACAGTACGTCGCTTCCGTATTTCTCCTGAATGTAGCGCCTTACATGTTCGACGAAGTAAGGGGCGACCTTGTCTTTGGGCTTATTGGAGCGGAGAACGATAGGGGTTGCAAGCGCCTGCTTCTTTTGCTCTTCGGTGATGAATCCGCTCTCCACCATTCTTTCCAGAACATAGGTTTGTCTTTGCCTGGCCCTGTCGTAGTGCATGTATGGGGAATAGTAGGTCGGGGCCTTGGGCAGACCGGCCAGTATCGCCGCTTCCGGAAGGGTTATATAGCGGGCGCTCTTTCCGAAGTATGCTGACGAGGCTGCCTCGACACCGTAAGTTCCGTGACCCAGATAGATGTGATTCAGATAAAGGTGCAGGATCTCTTCCTTTGACAGGTAAGTGTCTATTTTATATGCAAGGACCGCTTCCTTGAGTTTTCTAATGTAGCTGCGTTCCGGGGAAAGGTAGATGGCCTTGGCTACCTGCTGGGTTATGGTGCTGCCTCCCTGAATCACCTTGCCCGCTTCGAGGTTCTTGACGAAGGCCCTCAGCATGCTGATCGGGTCAAACCCCTTATGCTGGAAGAAGCGTGCGTCTTCTGAGGCCACAAAGGCGTCTATGACGACCTTGGGAACATCTTTTATGTGAATGAGCTTTCTGTCTTCCAGATAGAATTCATCTATGAGTTCGTTATTGTCTGCATATACTCTCGTGGCAATGCTGGGACGGTAATCTTTTAAGACATCGACACTGGGCAGATCCCGGAGGAGGAAATAATAGACCATATATCCTCCCGCAGCCGCCATGATGGCGGAAAACAGGATGGCGATAAGCAGGAACTTGGCCAGCCCAGACCTCCAGAAAGATTTTTTCATGCCTGGTTTTGCTGCTTTCATGTTGCGGATTTTTCTTTGGCCTCTCCTTCTTCTTTGTTGCGTTTTCGCTGGGCGAACACGGCAAGGAATATACTGATTTCGTAAAGAAACATCAAGGGAATAGCCATAATTATCTGGCTCATGGCATCGGGCGAGGGGGTGAGAATCGCGGCGACGACGAAAATGATCAGAATGGCGTACCGCCTTTGTTTCCTGAGCATAGCAGCGTTGACAATGCCGATCTTGGCCATGAAGAATATAAAAACAGGCAGTTCGAAACAGACTCCGAAAGCCAGTAAAAATTTTAGAATCAACGACAGGTACTCACGGAATGAGATCATGGGTTTGAGGAAATCGCTGGAAAACTCAAGAAAAAATTTAAAGGCGGGGGGAAGGGCTATGTAATAGCCGAAAAGAATGCCGCCGATAAACAGCAGGCTGGTTGATGCGACAAAGGGAACGACATATTTTTTTTCCGATTTGTAAAGCCCGGGGGATATGAATTTCCATATCTGGTAAAGGGTAAAAGGACTGGTTATGAAAAGAGAAGCAAAGAAGGCAATCTTCATGTAAATAAAAAAGGCCTCCGGCAGTCCGGTAAAAACCATAGTGCTGGTTTTGGGCAGCACATCTACCAGGGGTTTGGTTATGATCTTGAAGAAGAAATCCCTGTATTCCCAGCAGCCGATAAAGCCGATGCCAAGACCGATGAGAATGCGGACAAGACGCTTTCTCAGCTCTTCCAAGTGCGAGGTCAGGGGCATTTTTGTATCTTCACGTTCGGCCATAGTTTTGGTTATACAGGTTTTTATTCTTTTGCAATCGGCTTGGAAGCCTCATAAGGGTCAGGCTTTTTTTCAGTTTCGGAGGGCTTTGCAGGCGGGGTCTGGTCTTCTTCTCCTGCTTCGCTTTTCCCGTATAAAAGCGAATTCTTTATCTCGTTGACATCCTGTTTGACATCATCCGCCCGAAGGGATTCTTTGAGGCCATCGGCTACACCCTCGGAGGCCTTTTTCATTTCAGAAAAACCTCTGCCCAGTGATTTGGCCAGCTCGGGCAATTTTTTAGGGCCGACAACGAGAAGGGCGACAATGGCAATTACAATAAGTTCTGACGTGCCGATACCAAACATTCCAGTTCCTTTTAAAAGTTTATCGACTATATATACAGCGAAAAGCGTTTGTCAACGGATTTTCAAGACGCCGATTTGTCCAAAATCTTTTGCTTTTTAGGGGATGGTGTGGTACCAATTTCCCATACTGGACACGCGGATTCCGGGAAAGGAAGGTGGCGAATTGGCTCTGGAAACGGGTATTGTGCGCGACAATAGATATTTCCGGCATGGTCATGAGTATCATCCGGAATCGCCGAAACGTCTGGAAGCTACGTACAATATGCTGGACGGCCCTTCCATGGTGGGCAAATTCGCCCATATCAAACCGCGTCACGCCGAGGAGTCGGAAATCCGCTATGTGCACAGCGCTTCCTACATAAATCTCGTCGCCGGCACGGCAGGCAGGCCTTACTCCTCGCTCGATCCGGACACGGAGACATCGGCCGACTCTTACGATACGGCTTTACTGGCCGTCGGCGGATTGTGCAATGCCATCGATCAGGTGATAAAGGGCGAAGTTCAGAATGCCTTTGCGCTGATCAGGCCCCCCGGTCACCATGCTCACAGGGATGATGCGGCAGGATTCTGCATATTCAATAACGTGGCAATCGGGGCGATGCATGCCATAAAGAAGCACAATATGGAAAAGATCCTGATCGTTGACTGGGACCTTCACCATGGAGATGGAACGCAGGCCACTTTTTACGACGACAACCGTGTTCTTTTCTTCTCAACCCACCAGTATCCCTACTATCCCGGCACCGGCGCAGTCAGCGAAACCGGGAGAGGCAAGGGTCAGGGATACACGATAAACGTGCCGTTGAGCGTGGGTGCCGACGATGGCCATTACTTAAAAATTTACAGGAGAATTCTTCGGCCGGTGGCGCTTGCATTCAAGCCCGATATCATTTTGCTGTCAGCAGGGTTCGACATCTTTTATCAGGATCCGCTGGGCGGCATGAAGGTTACACCGCAGGGATTTGCGAATCTGGCCCGCATGATACTCAACATCGCGGAGGAGTGTTGCCAGGGGCGGCTGGTCGCTACCCTGGAAGGCGGATATCATCTTACCGGTCTGGCGCAATCGGTAAAGGCGGTGCTTCTGGAGATGCTGGGAGAAACGCTGGTATCGGAAGATCAATTAAAGAAGGTTGAAAAGGAATCAGACAGCTCAAGGGATGCCCTGATCAACAGGGTAATACAGCAGATTGAACCGGTATGGAAGGTGTTTTAGAGGAGGAGTTTGTTTTGAAAATCGAGAGGAAAGAAGTTGAATACGTCGCACATCTGGCCAGACTGGAGTTCGGCGAGGAAGAGAAAGACAGATTTACTTTGCAGCTTAACAATATTCTTATGTATATGGATAAGCTTAACCAGGCGGATACCAGTGGCGTGGAGCCGATGAGCCATGCCATTGCCGTTAGTAATGCCTTCAGAGAAGACGCAGTCAAGGAATCTCTCAGCAATGAGCAGTCCCTCGCCAATGCCCCGGATCCAAGGGGTGAATTCTTCAGGGTTCCGAAAGTCATCGAATAAAAGATTTCACAGGCGGAGGACCCTGCTTTTTCCTGGAGGGGTGTTGTTCATTAATAGTTTATGACAAGGATGGGAAATGGAACCAAGTCAACTGACAATTCATGAATTAATGGAAACTATAAAGGCGGGAAAACTTTCGTCGACGGACATCGTCAATTCGGTGTTCAGGCGCATCGATGCCGTCGAGGAGCGAATCCATGCTTATATAACACTGATGAAAGAATCGGCCCTGGAGGAGGCGGCCAGGGCGGATGAGCAGATCAGAAAGGGTGATATGGGGGCGTTGACGGGCATCCCGATTGCCCTGAAGGATATTTACTGCATGAAAGGTTACCGGACCACCTGCGGTTCACGGATCCTGCATAATTTCGTCCCCCCGTACAATGCCACGATAATTCAGAAACTGCGCGATGCCGGGGCTGTGTTCACGGGAAAGACAAACATGGATGAGTTCGCCATGGGGTCTTCTACGGAAACCTCTTTTTATGGCGTAACAAAAAATCCCTGGGATCTGGAGCGCATTCCCGGAGGCTCCAGCGGCGGCTCAGCGGCGGCTGTAGCTGCCGATGAGTGCATCGCTTCTCTCGGTTCGGATACGGGCGGATCGATACGCCAGCCGGCGGCACTGTGCGGCGTTGTCGGCATGAAGCCTACCTACGGGCGCGTTTCGCGCTTCGGGCTGGTTGCCTTCGCCTCATCGCTTGATCAGATAGGTCCATTTACAAAAGACGTGGAAGACAATGCGATCATGATGAACGTTATCTCAGGATACGACCGGAAGGATTCGACATCCGTGCCCGTTGATGTTCCTGACTACCGTGATTTTCTCGGCCGAGGCATAGAAGGATGGAAAATAGGGATTCCCAGGGAATATTTTATTGAAGGGATCGACCCCGAAGTGGAGGCGGCGGTCAGAAAAGCCATAGGAGTAATAGAAGCAGCGGGTGCGAAATGCGTTGATATATCGCTTCCGCACACGGAATACTGCCTTGCCGTATATTACATAATCGCCCCTGCCGAAGCCTGCTCCAACCTTGCCAGGTATGACGGCGTCAAGTACGGATTCCGCGCTGAGGGGGATCAGGACCTTCTGGATATGTACAAGACGTCCCGTTCCCGGGGGTTCGGAGCGGAAGTGAAAAGGCGCATCATGCTTGGGACCTACGTCCTTTCTTCCGGTTATTACGATGCCTACTATAAAAAGGCATCACAGGTGCGGGCGCTGATCAAACGGGACTTTGACGAGGCTTTAACGAAGTGCGATGTAATACTCACGCCGACTACACCGACGGCAGCCTTCAAGATCGGCGAGAAAACGGACGATCCTCTGCAAATGTATCTTTCCGACATCTTCACCATCTCGACGAATCTCGCCGGCATACCCGGTATTTCCGTTCCCTGCGGTTACACCGGGACGGGATTGCCCATAGGTCTGCAATTGCTGGCCGGACACTTTGAAGAAGGCAAGCTCCTGCAGGCCGCCGCCGTTTACGAAAAGAATGCAAAGATCGAGAAAAGGAGACCAAATCTGTAATGGAATACGAACCGGTAATCGGGCTTGAAGTGCATGCCCAGCTTCTTACAGACTCAAAAATATTCTGCGGATGCTCGACAAAATTCGGCGCGTCGCCCAACAGCCATACCTGCCCGGTATGCCTGGGAATGCCAGGGGTTCTGCCGGTGCTGAACAGGAAGGTTGTAGAGTTCGCCATGAAAATGTCTCTGGCTACCAACTGCCGCATCAACCAGGATTGCAGTTTTGCCAGGAAGAACTATTTTTATCCGGATCTTCCCAAAGGATATCAGATATCGCAGTACGCCTATCCTCTCTCGGAGCACGGGTGGATCGATATCGAACTGGAAACCGGCAAAAAAAGGATCGGGATCACGCGCATCCATATGGAAGAAGATGCAGGAAAGCTCATTCATGATGAACGCTATCCGTCCAGTTATGTAGATCTGAACCGCACCGGCGTCCCGCTCATCGAGATCGTCAGCGAGCCGGATATCCGCAGCGCGGAGGAGGCCACGGCCTATCTGAGACGTCTGCACGAGATACTTGTTTATCTGGAGATATGCGACGGCAACATGGAGGAGGGTAGCTTCCGCTGCGATGCCAATGTTTCCCTGCGGCCGAAAGGACAGGAAGCATTTGGAACAAGGGCTGAACTGAAAAACATGAACTCCTTCCGCAACGTCCAGCGCGCCCTGGAATATGAGATCAAAAGGCAGCAGTATATTCTGGAAGGCGGCGGCGAAGTGATACAGGAAACGAGGCTCTGGGACGATAGCCAGGGCGTGACAAATTCCATGCGGAGCAAGGAAGAGGCGCATGACTACCGGTATTTTCCGGATCCGGACCTGGTGCCCATCGCCGTCAGTGAAAAGTGGATCGAGGATGTCCGAAGCGGCATGCCTGAACTTCCCCTGGAAAAAAGAGAGCGCTTTGTGAGGGAATACCAGATACCTCCTTATGATGCCGGAGTGTTGACCTCCAGCCGGGCGCTGGCCGATTATTATGAGGCGGTGGTGAAACTTTCTGCCAAACCGAAGATCGCCAGCAACTGGGTAATGGGGGATGTCCTGCGCTTCCTTAATGAGGACAAGCGGGATGTCAGGGACTGTCCGGTCAAGCCGGAATCGCTGGCCGACATGATACTCCTCATAGAAAACGGTACGATCAGCGGCAAGATCGCCAAGGAAGTTATCGAAGAGATGTATAAAACTGGAAAGTCCCCGGGCGTGATCGTAAAGGAGAAAGGGCTGACTCAGATAACGGACTCCGGCGCCCTGGAAAAAACCATCGAGGACGTCATCGCCGCAAATCCCGCCCAGGTCGCCCAGTATAAGGCCGGGAAGGAAAAGGTGTTCGGTTTCTTCGTCGGCCAGGTGATGAAGGCGACGCAGGGGAAGGCGAATCCCCAGATGATTAACGATCTGTTGAAGGAGAAGTTGTCAAAGTAATGATCAGAACCATCTACTGGCAGGATGAGAAAGTTGTCATGATAGATCAGAAGGCACTGCCTCTGGATGAGAAGGAGGTGGTGTGTTCCCGCTACGAAGAAGTGATCGCCGCCATTAACGATCTGACTGTCCGCGGAGCGCCTGCAATCGGCGTGGCGGCCGCGATGGGGATTGCTCTCGGTTTCAAGTCTCTGCCCTCTTCCTCCGGAGATAATCTTCGTACAGGTTTTTTGCGCATCTGTGATGAATTTGCCCGCACACGCCCGACAGCCAGAAATCTGTTCTGGGCGATTGAGCGCATGAAAAAATACTTTGACCGCAGGATGAGTAAAAGCCGTGACATACAGAGTGAACTGGTTGAAGAGGCGAAACGGATCTGTGAAGAGGACATCGCCATCAACCGCCGGATGGGAGAAAACGGCAGCCCTTTGCTTGAAGACGGAGACAGCGTGTTGACACACTGCAATGCGGGTGCCCTGGCGACGGCAGGCTATGGAACGGCCCTGGGAGTGATAAGGGCTGCCCGTGACGAAGGCAAAAAACTGCATGTCTATGTGGATGAGACCAGGCCGGTGCTGCAGGGAGCCAGACTTACGGCCTGGGAAATGATGAAGGAGAACATCCCGGCAACCCTGATCACCGATAACATGGCCGGGTTTCTGATGAGTCAGGGCAGAATAGACAAGATCATTGTCGGCGCCGACCGGATTGCCGCCAACGGAGATACCGCCAATAAGATCGGAACCTATTCACTTGCCGTGCTTGCCAGAGAAAACAAGATTCCTTTCTATATAGCCGCGCCGCTTTCCACTATCGATTTATCCATCAGGACAGGAGCGGATATACCCATCGAGGAAAGGAAACCTGAAGAAGTGACAAACATACAGGGTGTCCGGACCGCACCGGCAGGTATGGCCGTCTACAACCCCGCCTTCGATGTAACCCCTCACCGCTATTTAAGCGCCATCATTACGGAAGCAGGCGTAGCATATCCTCCCTACCGCAGGAACATTAAATCCCTGTTCAGGTAGCCGCCAATGATGCAATGAAGGTATTTCCATGAGGCGTAAACTTTTATTGATCCTGTGTTTTATATTCTTGAGTGCAGGCGTGCTGACCGGTGCCGCGCAAGGCGCTCCTGCGGCCGTTGAGGGAAAAAGACTGGTTGTCGCAATCACTCACGATCCGCCCTTTTCATATAAAAATGATCAGGGACAATGGATAGGTTTGAATGTCGATCTGTGGAAAATTATCACCAGTGATCTTAAAATCAGTTATACCTTCAAGGAGATGACGTTTGAAGAATCAATTGATGCCCTGAGCAGGGGTACGATCGATTTTTCCATCTGTGCCATGTACATTACATCCGAGCGTGAACGGCTTTATGAGATGACGACTCCTTTCGGCAGCACACACCTCGCAGTGGCAACTCTTCACGACAGTGATGATCACCCATGGTTTGCCGCTTTGAAAATTTTCTTTTCATGGAGTACCCTGAAAATCCTGCTTGTCCTTGTGCTTGTGCTTTTTGTGCTGGGATTTTTGTTCTGGATGATAGAGCGTAAAAGCAATCCGGAACATTTTGGACAGGGCGTTGTAAAGGGTGTCGGCTCCGGTATTTACTGGGTCGGTTCGACACTGGCTTCCGGAGTCTGTTTTGGAATAAGTTTAAAATCTCTGACCGGACGCGTGCTGGGACTTGTCTGGATGATGGTATGCGCCCTGGCATTGAGCGCTCTGATTGCTTCATTGAGTTCTTCGCTCACTTTATCGCATGAGGGGGAAAAGAAAATAAGTGCGGACAAACTGCGGAATATGCATCTGGGAACAGTGACAAGTGACATAACTACATCATTTGCAACAATGCTGGGCGGACGAACAACATCCTTCAAGGATGAGGAAGCCGCGTTGAGAGCACTTTTTGAAAAAAAGATTGAAGGATTTTTATACGATGAAGTGACTCTTCATTATTATGCCGAAGGCCGGTATAGAGGAAAAATAAAAGTGCAGGTGACAGGCTTGAAACCACTGTCCATTGGTTTTGGCATGCCCGGGAACAGCACATTGCGCAAACCCGTCAGCATAGCCATGCTCAGTGTTATGGAAGGGCCTTCATGGGAGTCGATATTGAACCGCTACGGTTTGGACAAGGATTTTGCCGCCAAGCCCATTCTGCGCGGTAGAGATAGAAAAGGATGGAAATCATCTGAATAATCGGAAAGGTGTCGAATATAGTGCAATCTGCCAAAAGACTTTTTTTATTTGATTTTGACGGCGTTTTGGTTTCATCTCTGGATGTCTATGAACGTACGGTCAGGCTGTGCCTGGAAAAGATAGGGCAGCAGGTAGTGAAAAGCAGAGAGGATTTTCTCGATCTTTTCAATGAAAATTTTTATGAGGCAATCGAAAAAAAGGGTGTTGATCTGAAGGCCTTTATGGAGGCGTCGGTGGACATCCTTGCCGGTGTAAACTTTGACGAAATCAAGCCGTACAAAGAGATTTTTCCGGTTCTGGAGAGAATGGAAAATGAAAGCGTGCTGCTGATTATTTCGTCTAACGCCTCGGATGCGATCAGGCATGCGTTGAAGAAATACAGCTATAACGGCGCCTTCAAGGAAATACTGGGATCGGATTTCGATTTAAGCAAGCGGAAAAAGATTGACTATGCCATGGAAAAATACGGCGTCGGCAGGGAAGAAACCTTTTATATAGGCGACACGGTCGGCGATATCCTGGAAGCAAAACAGGCCGGTGTCCGTTCAGTGGCTGTAACCTGGGGATGGCACGACAGGGAAAGGCTTATCGCGTCTAACCCGGATTTTCTTGCGGAGAAACCGGACGATCTGCTGAAGATTAGTTAGTTTCCGGACGGAAACTAACTATGATTCGTTTATGGATCGGTGTGCCTGACCGGATCATTACTTAACCCGGGCAGTCAGGATGTCATTCGCGTTCATGCCAGCGGGAGATCGGAGTGGGCTCCTGTTCGTTCGTCATGGTATTGAACTGTCAGCGATGTGGTTGTGGAGCCCACTACATTTATTAGTCGGCATGAGGCGTAGTTCCTGCTTTTTTTCTCATATTCTTTCGTCCATGTCTTTATAAGTTCCAGATCACTGACTTCATAAGGATAGCGCAGACGAATAGTGTTCATCTTGATTCTGTGAGGCTTCGGTGTCAGCCGGGCGCGGTAACAGTTTTGCTTTCCGCACAAAGTGACATAGAGCCAGTCGGCATTGAAACTCTTCAACAACTTCCTGGCATCCCTGGATCGGGGATCCATGGCCTCCCCGTCAAGGATAACCCTGATGCCGCTGTGCGTTTCATATATTCTGATGCCGTATCCTTTGAGGTCCGCTTTTTTAAGTCTCGAATCGAGAAACTTGAGGATCGCTTTTTTCTTTTGTTCTCTGGTTTTCAGCCTTTTGAATATCTGCCATATACGCAGTACGGGTTCATCGATATCAATGAACATGCATGAAGTGGTATTCAAGACCTCCGCTCCATAGCGATTTCTGGTGATAATGTTCCGGCTGTCTAAACAATTGAGTGGTTCCTCACGGATATCCCCTTCGTAGTCGCTTCCCTTTTGCGTCTTAATTCCCCCGATACGCTGCTTGACTGACTCAAGGCGTCTCATGCCGTCTGCTAAAGCATCCGCCTCCGAGTGGTTTGATCCGCCGGCGCAGGTAATAAGTTTTTCGGCGCCGTCAATTATTACCTTTGCCTCTGCCATGCGCCATATTTTGAATATTCTCATTGCTTATGCACCTCATTACAAAGTACAGCGGCCCAATAATTGGAGAAGTCTTGCCTGCCGGTTACTTCAGATTTTTCCATTTGATTTGAAATTCGATTTCTTCGAAATTACCTTCACGCTCGTGCTCGATATTTATGATGGCGTGGGGAGGGACAGTCACGCGTTCTCCCGCAATCTGTATGCGAAACACTTTGTCTTGTTCAATGCAATCGGCCAGCCGCCTGAGCTTTGCTGCATATTGTTTTGCGGGATACCCTTTCTCGATGTCTATTTCGGATTTCTTCGTTCGCTTTGTCATAATGCAGATCCTTTCTCTTGGGTTCAGAGGATTGACCGATTTCTCATCACTATTTATAAAACACACTTATGTGACAGTATTTACAATCACACATGGAAAATGAAGTGCATATTCCGGCTGCGCTTAAGCATTCATGCGCCGGATTCATCGCCGGGACCCGGCCAGAAATGCGGGTTCCAGGCTATCTCCCATAAATGTCCGTCAGGATCGGCGAAATATCCCGAGTAACCGCCCCAGAAAACATCCTGTGCAGGTTTGATAAGCGTGCCCCCGGATTTGACCGCCCTGGCAATAATTTCGTCGACCTCTTCTTTGCTGGATAAAACGTGAGCCAGGGTTATCCCGCGAAAGCCGGTCCCTTTTGCATCCGTCATTGCATCTTCCGCAAGGGCATCCCATGGATACAATGAGAGCCATGAACCGTTCAGGGTGAAAAAAGCTGCGCCTCCCTCAAAAGGCATCCGGGGAAACCCAAGCCCGTTTTCGTAAAACTGAATTGCCTTTTCCATATCCTTAACGCCCAGCGTGATCATGTTGATTCGCGGTTTCATCTATTCTCCTTTTATTGTGATACGGTTGATTACTACTGTTGCTGGCATTATGCCTTTTACCAGCAAGTTGAAACATCATATCGCTTGATATAAGCATCTCTGGTCAGAATGGTCATTTTTTCCAGTATGGCCTGTGCAACAATAATCCTATCAAAGGGGTCCCTGTGTATATCGGGCAGGTTGAGTACCTGCAATGCATGCTGTATGGAGATGGATAGAGGGGTGATGCCGTTTACTGATAAATGGTGAATCAGAAATTTGTCCGGTGCTTTTGGAAAATCAATCCTGCCGAGACGTGTTTTGATACTGATTTCCCAGCCAGATGCAGCACTTAAAAAAAGTTCATTGCGGCCATCGGTTATGACTTCACGAGCTCGTGGAGACAGCTCATCATTGTCGGTAATCCACCACAGAAATGCATGGGTATCCAGAAGGACATTCATGATTCGAAAGCCTTCATAACCGAATCAGGAAGCGGTTCGTCAAAGTTATCGTGCACCAGGATTTTGCCTTTGGCTGTTCCGGGGAGCCGCTGGGAAGGCAATGTAGATATCGGGACCAGCTTTGCCACCGGTTTCCCCGCTTTGGCGATGATAACTTCTTCTCCACCTTCAACCCGGGTGAGTAGTCGTGAAAACTGTGTTTTTGCTTCATGAATGTTTACTTGCATATTATACCTCTTGATATAACTATGGACTAAGTCATAAACTAAGTCAAGGGAAAAGGGCTCTGATTAGAATTAATGAAATCAATTATGTGACCATTTTTTAAGTTCAAATCTTTATTCAAAATGCCTTTTCAGAGCAATATATCTTATTCTTATAAATGATTTATTCTTGACAATTATCTGTGAGGCTGGCATAAAAATCCATCATATGATGGAAGCATGAGATGGAACCGACCGATGGAAAGCCCCCTGCAGAAAGCCCGCAAAGACCCTGAATCCATGAAGGCACGCATCCTGGCCTCTGCCCGCCGGATCTTCGGCGAATATGGATTTCACGGCACCACCACCCGCATGATTGCCCAGGAAGTGGGCATCGATATCTCCACTCTTCACTATCACTGGGGTGAAAAGAAAGACCTCTATGAAGCCGTTGTTCATGATGTCAACAACGATCTGGGGCAGTGTCTGATCGATGTGGAAAAGGTTATTCACGGCAAGTCGCTGGCGGAACGCCTGCCGGTCGCTATTGACATGACAACGGACTACCTTTTTGCCCATCCTGAAATATCAAGCCTCATCCTCTACCGCTATATCGGAAAAACCAGGCACGAAACTGTTCTCGATTTCAAAGTCCCGGAATTTACAGGCAACATAGCACGCTCCATGAATTTGACAAAAGATGCCGGGCAGGCAACGCCTCGCGCCAGGATGGAAGTCCTCGTCGTAATGACGGCCATCTATACCTTTGTTTCCGGGGAAAACTCCTTTCGCGCCATGGTCGGCCTGGAAAGGGATGACTACATCAAACTTGTGAAGGAAACCCTGAGGTTCGTTCTGTGTCCTGCCTTTGTGGAGCGGGAGATAAACAGACAGAAAACCAAAAGTTAATTTCGTCGAAGCTCTTTTTCAATCATTATCCGTTCAGTTAAATATTGAGGAGGTATTAACACATGGCACTTAACATGGAGGCAATCGGCAGAAAGCTCGGTCCCATCACCAAGACCTACGACTGGAAAGACGTTGTTCTCTATGCCCTGGGCGTCGGGGCGGGATTCGAGGAGATCGATTATGTCTATGAAAAAAACCTGAAGGTGATTCCCAGCTTTTCAATAGCCGCCATCTTCGATTTCCTGGGATTAGCGGCAACGACCTCCGGGGTTAATATTGCCGGTCTTCTGCACGGCGAGCAGGACCTGATTTTTCACAATCCCATACCCGCCTCGGGCACCCTCTCAACGGAAGGGCGCATACTCAACTACTATGACAAGGGTGATAAAGGGGCTTTGATTGTTGCAGAAGGGGAAACCCGCCATTCCAACGGCAAGAAACTCTTCACCAATGCCATAACAATTTTCGGACGCCTCGACGGCGGCTTCGGCGGCGAAGAGGGAAAGCAGATCACTGTCGATTTTCCCGCGAGGGATGCAGACTTCACTGTGGACGCTTCACCGTCACCAAACCAGCCCCTTATCTATCGCCTTTCCGGCGATGTCTTTCAACTGCATGTGGATCAGGAGTTCGCCAGAATGGTTGGTTTTGAAAAGCCGATCATGCACGGCCTGTGCACACACGGTTTTGCCTGCCGCATACTCATCGGCACTCTTATTCCCGGAAGGCCGGAACAGGCGCGCCGGATGTTTTGCCGCTTTTCAAGAACCCTCTACCCGGGTGATCCGATAAAAGTGCTGATCTGGAAGGTCGGCGAAGGCTATGCCGTATGGCGGGTGATTAATTCAAAAACGGGAGAGACAGTCATCGACAACGGCATCTTCGAATATGGTGATATTCCCAAAGATGAAATCCGCTTCGACGGTCGCGTCGCTGTTATAACGGGAGCGGGCGGCGGTCTCGGGCGCACTTATGCTTTGGAACTGGCGCGGCGCGGCGCAAAGGTGGTGGTAAACGACTTTGGCAGCGCCAGGGACGGCTCGGGTGCAGGCTCAAACACACCTGCGGAAAAGGTGGTTGCTGAGATCAAATCCTTCGGCGGCGAAGCGGTGGCCAATTTCGATAATGTGGCCACCCCCGAAGGCGGTGAAGCGATAGTGCAGACGGCACTGAAGAGCTTCGGAAAGGTTGATATACTGATAAACAACGCGGGTATTCTGAGAGACAAGGGCATCCTGAAGATGGAGCCCGATCACTGGCGCGCTGTGATCGATGTTCATCTGAGCGGCGCCTATCATGTTACGAAACCTGCCTTTGCGGCGATGCGGGAGAACGGTTACGGCCGTATAGTGATGACTACATCGGCGGCGGGGCTGTACGGAAATTTTGGTCAGACGAACTACAGCTCCGCGAAGATGGGCCTCGTTGGTTTCATGAACACGCTGAAACTGGAGGGGGTCAAATACAACATCAAGGTGAACACGATCGCCCCTATTGCCGCATCCAGACTGACGGACGATATCCTGCCGCCGGATCTGCTCGACAATATGAAGCCGGAGTTTGTGTCGCCGCTGGTGGCCTATCTATGTTCGGAGCAATGCCCGGTCACCGGCAATATATACAATGCAGGCATGGGATACTACAACCGGGCGGCAGTCATGACGGGTCAGGGTGTTGTTATCGGCGGCGGTAAAAGCATGCCCGCAGTAGAGGATGTAGCCGCCGGCTGGGAAAAGATTTCCGATATGACGGACGCCAAAGAGTATGGGCAGTTGACGGATCTGGTCGGAGATCTGATGGATGCCTTTAAACCGAAAAAAGCGGCAAAAACCGATGCCGTTCCCGGAACCGCAGTCATCACAAGCGTCAAGGCTGTTTTCGACGGTATGCCGGGCACCTTCAATGCCGGCGCTGCTGCCGGTGTGAACGCCGTCTTTCAGTACAGCATCTCCGGCGAGGGCGGTGGAGACTGGTATGCCGAAGTCAGAGACGGTGCGTGCAAAGTGGAAGCGGGAGTGCACGGCAGCCCTTCATGTACTTTGAAAATGGCTGCCGGTGATTTCCTCGACATGATGAACGGGAAAATAACTGCTATAAAGGCTTATACGTCAGGCAAACTCAGGATAGAAGGCGATCTTATGAAATCGCAGCTCATTGAGAAACTTTTCAAATTTTGACGGGAGGGTCTGATACGGATGGTCGTAAGATTGTTTTATGATGGTGAACGACTACAGCCGGTAAGGTCTGCCGGGAACCGGGGATCGCCAATATGCTTTATGGGCTGACGCATGGCACGGTGAGATCGCCGGAACATTTTTGCGATACCGATTATCAGAACATGTGCAAATTAACGATTATGTGAAACGTCCAACTAAAAAAAGGAGGGTGTTATGGGGGGAGCGCTGAACGGTTTGAAGGTTTTGGATTTCACGACGTTGTTGCCCGGTCCTTATGCCACGATGGTCCTTGCTGATCTTGGTGCTGATGTTCTCCGTATCGTTTCCGGTTCACGGCCGGACCTGGTGGATTTCTTCCCGCCCATCGTTCCGGGAACGAAGCTTTCCGCTGCCTCAACTCAATTAGGGAGGAACAAGCGCTGCATGGCTTTGAACCTGAAGGACGTTCGGGCTGTCGCGATTGTTCACAAGCTTCTTGCTGATTATGATATCGTAATTGAACAGTTCCGGCCGGGGGTAATGGCCAAACTGGGTCTCGATTACGAAAGCCTGAAAAAAATCAATCCGGCGGTTATTTACTGCTCCATAACCGGTTATGGACAGACTGGTCCGCTCAGGGACCGCGCCGGGCATGACATGAATTACATTGCCCGCTCCGGAATTATGTCCTACAGCGGCAAGAAAGATTCCGGACCGTCCCTTGTCGGCATGCAGATAGCCGATATAGCATCCGGTTCCAACCATGCCGTGATCGGTATCCTGGCTGCAGTCATCTGCCGGCGGCAAACAGGCATGGGACAGTTCATTGATATCTCGATGACCGATGGTATGATAGCCTTCAATGCCATGTACGGGGCCGGATTCCTTGTGGACAACAAGGACCCGGAACGGGAAAAAAACCTTCTCAACGGCGGTTCCCTCTATGACTACTATGAAACGAAAGATGGCCAGTATGTCAGTTTCGGCGGCCTGGAACCGCAGTTTTTTACAAACTTCTGCAATACCGTCAACCGGCCGGATCTGATTCCCGGCGGCGTAAATCCTCGCGATGCAGAGAAAGTGAAAAAAGAGATCCGCGAAATTATCCTTACGAAAACAAAAAAGGAATGGGTTGAAATCTTCAACCGGACGGACGCCTGTTTTGAACCGGTGATGACCCTGTCTGAGGTTTTCAATGATGCGCTGGCGATTGAGCGCGGCATGTGTGTGGAAGTGTCTCTTCCGTCAGGTGGCACGGTGAAGCAGGTAGGCAGTCCGATCAAGTTTTCAGAAACGCCTCCGGAATACAGGCATGCGGCTGCAGCAGCCGGTGCCCATACCCGGGATGTGCTTCTTGAAATGGGATATCAGGAGGCGGAGATTGAAAAATTCGGCAGAACGGGGCTTTTCACTTAGTGTGCATCCGAAAACGCCGGATGCTGAAACTTTCGGTTTCCGGACGGAAACTAAGGCAGTCCGGCAACACCCAATTGACGCTGAATATCAATTATGCTATTGATGAATAGAATCATCAAACAGAAAAAATCAGGGAGGATGAAGAAATGAAAAAAGTAATTTTGGCCGGTATCATTGTAATCCTGTTTGCAGCGTCGACGGCCTTGGCCGCCGGGTCACCCATCGGGAAATGGAGAACGATCGATGACAAGACGAAAAAGGAAAAGTCGATTGTAGAGATCTACAGCCAGGGAGGAATGATTTACGGGAGAATCCTTGAACTGCTCCAGCCGGAGGATAAGGGAAAGATCTGCGATAAGTGCCCCGGCGCCGACAAAAATAAACCGACGGTTGGTCTTATTATTATCAAGGGCTTGAAGCAGGACGGAGATGAATATTCCGGCGGTACGATCCTGGATCCCAAAGAGGGCAAGGTATATAAATGCAAAATAGAAGTTCTCGAAAACGGTAACAAGCTGAAGGTCAGGGGTTTCATAGGGGTTTCGCTGATCGGGCGCAATCAGTTCTGGTATCGCGTAAAATAATTTTCGCTCGGAGAAGGCTCTTTTCCGCTCCGGCTGTTTCGATCTGCAGTCTTGCCGGTGCGCAAAGAGTTTTCCGCGGTTCAGAATATTTTTTCGACATAAGCTGTGATAATTCCCCAGGCCCTGCATGATGAAAAAATATTTGATTCACCGCTTGCAAACCCTTTGCGCAAACTTCGCAAAGTTTCTATCCGGAGTTTCCGGCGGAAAACGAAATAAGTTTAAGGATGTTTTTTAATGGCTATAATTATCGACGGTAAAAAAATATCGGCGGATATAAGAAACGAGATAAAGGCGGATGTCATTGCCCTGAAAAGCAGGTCAGGCATAGTGCCGGGACTTGCCGTCATTCTGGTGGGCGATGATCCCGCATCGAAAATTTATGTCCGGCGGAAAGGTGACGCCTGTGCGGAAGTGGGATTCCTTTCCCGGGAGTTCAGGATGGCTGCGGATACCACCCAGGATCAGCTTTTAGATCAGATTGGCTCCCTCAATACCGACAGCACCATTCATGGTATACTGGTTCAGCTTCCCCTGCCGAAGCAGATAAATCCCGATGCCGTCATTGAGGCCATCGCCCCTGAGAAGGATGTTGACGGCCTGCATCCGGCCAACGTCGGCCGTCTTGTTACGGGAAGACCTGCACATCGCTCCTGCACACCTTTCGGGATTATGGAGCTTCTGGACCGCAGCGGGATAGAGATCGCCGGCAGGGAGGCGGTCATTGTCGGAAGAAGCAACCTTGTGGGCAAGCCCATGGCGCTCATGTTGCTGGCGCGCCATGCCACGGTTACGATCTGCCATACGAGAACGAAAAACCTGGCGGATGTGACCAGACGGGCGGATATTCTCATCGCTGCCGCAGGCAGGGCGGAGATGATAAAGGGAGAAATGGTAAAGGAGGGAGCGGTTGTTATCGATGTCGGCACAAACCGGATGCCCGATGGAAAGCTGGTTGGCGATGTTGCTTATTCCGAGGTCTCACCCAAGGTTTCTCATATCACTCCAGTACCCGGCGGGGTTGGCCCCATGACTATTGCCATGCTGCTTCGCAACACGCTCAATGCAGCCGGTAAGGATAATCATCTGCTGGCCAGTCGCGAATGACGGGTCCAGCTTCTGTTATTCCAGGTATGATCGTGGGCTGATATACGCTCAGGCAACCTGATGCCGCATTTGCGTGCGAAGTAATGATGGAAAGCGATGCAATTGGTCAGTTCAGGATGGAAAACGGTGGCTAAAATCGCTTCTGATTCGGCGGCTGCTATATAATCCTCCATCCGGAGCAGAACCTCCACGCCCGGCCCCACACGGAGAATCTTGGGCGCCCGGATAAAAGTCAGAGGCAGCGGTTCGTTCGAAACCCTGGAAACAAGAGCCGTAGAGGCAAAACTGTCCATTTGGCTGCCGAAACTGTTTCTTTCGATCTCCATGTCTATCAAACTCAGGTGCGGTTTTTCTCCGATAACGGAAGATGCGAGCAGAATTGCGCCCGCGCAGGTCCCCCAGATCTTCATGCCTTTCCGGTATTCGGAAATTATGGCATCGGAGATGCCGAAGATATGCATCAATCGTGACAAACAGGTGCTTTCGCCGCCGGGGATGATCAGGCCGGCAAGACCCTTGATGGCATCAGGAGCCTTGACCCTGGCGCCGCTTATGCCGATGCGGTTCAAATGATCGAGGTGCTCGAAAACGTCACCCTGAAGATCGAGGATGCCGATCATCTCTTTTTTACCATCCGCGTCCTGCAAGTTTTTGAGCTTCCGGAATCTGCGATATCTCGAGTCCGGGCATCGCTTCGCCGAGTCCCAGCGATGCTTCAAGGACTTTAGAGGGTTCGTTGTAATAAGCGGTTGCCTTCACAATGGCACGCGCCCTGACCGCGGGATTTGCTGATTTGAAGATGCCCGATCCGACAAAAATACCATCGCATCCCAACTGCATCATCAGCGCGGCATCGGCCGGTGTTGCTATTCCGCCGGCAGCGAAATTGACTACGGGAAGTCTGCCCAGTTCCCGTACCTGAACGGCAAGTTCATACGGAAGGCCGTTGTTTTTGGAAAAGGCTATCACCTCTTCCAGAGGCATATTTATCAGTTGGCGGATTTCCCTGTTCATTGTCCTCATGTGCCTCACCGCCTCTACGACATTTCCCGTACCCGCTTCACCTTTGGTCCGGATCATTGCCGCGCCCTCCGCTATGCGGCGGAGTGCTTCACCAAGGTTTCTTGCCCCGCAGACAAAGGGAATGGCGAATTTTGATTTGTCGATATGACATTCTTCATCAGCGGGTGTCAGTACTTCGCTTTCATCTATGTAATCGATTTTGAGCGCCTCCAGTATCTGAGCCTCGACGAAATGACCTATTCTTGCTTTGGCCATGACAGGAATGGAGACAGATTTCTTGATCTCTGCGATCATGGCCGGATCCGACATCCTGGCCACGCCGCCGTCTCTGCGGATGTCTGCAGGCACTCTTTCCAGCGCCATTACAGCAACGGCACCCGCCTCTTCGGCGATCTTCGCCTGCTCGACATTTGTTACATCCATGATAACCCCGCCTTTGAGCATCTGGGCTAACTGGACATTCAATTCATATCTTTTGGTATCCACTTTATTGCTCCTCCCTGATCTTTTATCGTGATTAGGTTTATTCTTTGCCCTGATATACGGTTTGCAGGATGGTTTTCCCGGCAGCTCAGTTCTTTGCCGTGGCTCCCCTTGTTCCATTTACCAACTGTTTTGGTGCTTCGGCCGGAAAAACGGGCACCGGGAGTTTTACGGTGAGGGCTCTTTCCAGGACAGGATCATATCCGTAGATGTCATCTCTGAAGTTCACAGTGCCATCGTTCTCCACCCAGGATGTCCAGTACTGAACATGTACGGTTATCGTTTCAGGCAGGTAAACAGGATTATTCCGTCCCTTCTTTATCACAGCCAATATTTTCTCGCGAGACCACGTATTGGGATCATTGAGAAGATAAACGGCCATGTCGATCGGCTTCTCAATGCGCATGCAGCCGTGGCTGAAATCGCGCGGCATGCGATTGAAAAGATTCCTTGTCGGTGTGTCATGCAGATAGACGTCAAATCTGTTCGGGAAAAGGAACTTGATATGGCTCAGCGCATTGAATGCCCCGGGATTCTGCCGTATCTGATAACGGAAATTCTTCTCATGCATAGTTGTCCAGTCCACGGTCGTCGGATCTACCTTCCCTCTTCCGGAAAACATCATCATATTCTTTCTGGACAGATAGCTCGGATCCCTCTTTATCAGGGGCAGCAGCTCCTTGGATGCGATACTGTGCGGCACATTCCAGTAGGGGTTGATTTCCAGGTGAGTCATCGTTGCCGAGAATATGGGCGTGTGCATGATAGTCCGCTTGTTCATGATTCTTTTGCCGACAATGACTTTCATCTCCATATCGACCTTGTCATTTCTGACAACCTTAAGAGAGAAGTCCGTAACGCTGACTAATATGTAACGTTTGCCAAGGTCCAGAGGAAGCCAGCGCCACCGCTCCATATTCAGCTCCATCTGGCGAATTCTCTTTTCAACAGGGACGTTGAGCGCCTTAATCGTTTCCGCTCTGACCACCCCGTCGTCTTTCAGATTGTGCCGCCGCTGAAAAAAAATCACGGCGTCATGAAGGCTGTCATCGAATATCTCGCCTTCGGCTGCCCTGCCTGCATTGAGATCTCCCGACAGCATCAGGCGTGCACGCAGCGCAGGAACAAGAACATTTTTGCCGCCTCTCTTTAAAGAGGTGCTCTTGCCGCCCGGAATTGTTCCCCAGCCGCCTTTTGCGGCAATAATCCTGTAATTTGCCAATGCCTTTTTCAGGTTTTCATAACCGACGTAGTCAGGTTCCAGTTTCTTGAGGTTCTTTTCCACTCGATTGCCTTCGATGGCGTCCTGAAGTATTAAAGCCAGGTCGGCACTCCTAGGGCTGGCAACCCACTGCACATAGTACTTACCCGGATCGATTCTGCCGGAGAGCATATGGGAGGCGTAGAGAAGAAAGGCATCCGTCAGAAGGAGATCCAGATTTGCCAGCTTTTCGGCATCTACATTGTCCTTGCGGCGCAGGTCGTTGCGAAGATCGGCTATTGCGGCATCGATCTCTTCAATATGGTAATCTCCCGGCTGAAGTCCATGTGCCGGAGAGGTCTTTATTACCCTGATCATTTCTTCTGTTTGCGGTACAGGGTTTCCGTTGCTGCTCCAGGATGGACGGTAGGCTCTGTTGGCATAGTACCGGGGAAGCGCAGGAGAACTGCATGCAAGTGTACCGCGGCATATGACAGGTGCAGGCACAGAAGTTACTTTCAGCCTTTCCTGTATCCTCGCGGCAACAGCATCGTTGAGATCCGCTGCATGTCCCTGCTGAGAAAGGGACAATTGGAAAATGGTGATCAGCAACGCGCAGGCAATGATATTTAGTGGTCGAACTGTTTTCATAAGCGTGATAAAAATGAAAAACTATTTGAAATTTAGTGGCTTGTCAAGAGATATTCATTATGATCCGTTTTAAGAAATAATTCAATAGTTTTTGATAAATGGGGCGATTCGGGCGGCTATTTATGGCCGTTGACTTTTCTATTGCATATTCATATGATGGCGCAGCCTGTCGAGGGTGTATAGAGGTCGTTCATGCAGAACCAAAATCATATAAAAATCGTTGACGTAGGACCACGGGACGGATTGCAGAACCTTGACACATTCGTCTCCACGGAAAACAAGATTTCGCTTATCAGGCGGCTGGCCGCCAGCGGCATTACGGAAATCCAGGCGGGAGGGTTTGTCAATCCAAGGGCGATTCCTCAGTTCAGGGATATGAAAGAAGTGCTTGCCGGATTGAACGGTCTGGAGGGCGTTACCCTGCAGGTTATGGTCCCGAATCTCAAGGGCGCAGAAGCAGCGCTGGCATCAAATATAGACAAGATCGTTTTTTTCTTTTCGGTAAGCAGGTCTCACAACCTCAATAATGTCCGCCAGACGCCGGAGGAATCTCTGGCTGCCCTGAAGTCAATAATGGATGAATGCATCAGAGGATCGGTAATATCTGTTAATGTGGCGCTGGCAACAGTTTTCGGCTGCCCCTTCGAAGGCGTTATCACAAAGGATGTGATTGAAGGTTATGTGGAGAAAGTTGCGCTGCAGGGAGTTCGGGAGATAACGCTCTGCGATACGGTCGGCGTGGGTAATCCACGGCAGGTTGAGGATATAACAGCTTCCTGCATGCAAAGGTTTCCGGAGATCGACTTCGGTGTTCATTTTCACAATACAAGGGGCCAGGGATTGGCAAATGCCCTTCGTGCGTACGATGTCGGCATACGCTCTTTTGACTCAGCTATTGGCGGTCTGGGCGGATGCCCGTTTGCACCCGGCGCTTCAGGAAATGTGGCGACGGAGGATATGGCCTTCATGTTCGGAGAAATGGGATTGAAGACGGGTATTGATATGGACAGACTGCTGGAAACTTCCCGTTTTCTGAAGTCCATTCTGCCGCATCTGTCACTGAAAAGCGCGGTATCTCAGGCCGGCCTGCCAAGGCGTTTTGAGTTTAATCAGGCTGCAAATATGCAGGAAGGAGACAGGGCAACATGTTGATCAGGGAAGATGCCGTTTTGATAGTCATTGATATGCAGGTAAACCTGTATCGGGTAATGCAGGAGCAGGAAGCGATCATGGAGAACAACTGCAAGATAGTCCGTGGGGCCAAGATCCTGGACATACCGGTCATTGTTACCGAACAGGTTCCGGATAAGATCGGTCCTACTATTCCGCAGGTAGCCGAACATCTGCAGGGAATACAGGCGATCAGCAAGGAAAGTTTCAGTTGCTGGAAAAATGAGGGCTTCATGAAAGCCGTGATGGCTCAGAGTCGCAAACAGTTGATCGTAACCGGCATTGAAGCACACGTCTGTGTTTATCAGACGGTCCTGGATCTGCTGCGGGCGGGTTATCAGTTGTACGTAGTTGCCGATGCCGTTTCCTCAAGAACATCCGTCAATAAAGTTTACGGTGTCGAGAGAATGAGAAATGCGGGGGCAGCAATAGTGAGCACGGAAATGGTGTTGTTTGAGCTTTTGCAGACGGCGGCGCATGAGAAGGCTAAGGACATCTTTAAGATTGTGAAGTAACCTATCAATGTTTTGACATCAGGTGCTGGACGGCATTATCGAGACCGTCCAGAGTCAGTTCGTACATGGGGAATATCTGGCGGATGAGTCCGACAGTCCAGGTGTACCCCCATTCCGCTTCTGTCTGAGGATTCAGCCAGACCGCATGGCGAAATGTCTTGGCCATGAATTTCAGACGATCTACGCTTGCCTTGCTTTCCTGCTGATCGAGATAGATAGCCCCGTTGTGATGGATTAATTCGTATGGCGCCATGCTGGCGTCACCAACAAAGATCAGCCTGGTTTCCGGATCCAGGCGCGTAAAATCCTCGACCGGATAAGGTCTATGGTGCCGCTGCGGGTCCTGCCAGACCCGTGAGTATATTGTATTGTGGAAGAAAAATATCTTAAGGTCCTTGAACTGAGCCCGGGCGTAATTGAACAAAGTCTGGACGACCGTGATATAGGGATCCATCGACCAGCCGCCGTTGTCTATCATC
This sequence comes from uncultured Syntrophaceae bacterium, assembly GCA_964558665.1. Taxonomy (GTDB): domain Bacteria; phylum Desulfobacterota; class Syntrophia; order Syntrophales; family PHBD01; genus CAZLFA01. The sequence continues at coordinate 43,296 of CAZLFA010000010.1, read as the reverse complement.
AGGATGATCTTGAGTCTGTCCGTCAGGCGGCGGTCGAAGACGATATTTATCTCGCCTGCGTTTCTCATTGTTTCATAGATTGTCTTGTCTATATTGACGACATCCTTCGGCCCGTGCGGGACCATGCGCCGCAGCCTCTTCAGGGCTTCTCCCATCTGCATCTCCGTCAACGGCCCCTCCTGGGAATAGTCGCGATACCGCCTTTCCATGGCCACCTTGATGGCCGACTTGTTTCGTGAAGCGCCGCCGACGCGCATGCCGCCCGGGTGTCTTCCCGAATGTCCTACAGGCGAAGTTCCCCCTGTTCCTATCCACCTGTTGCCGCCGTGATGGGCCTCGGTCTGTTCCTTGAGACGGTCGTAAAAATACCTGATCAGCTCCTCAGGTGTCATCTTCCGCAACTGCTCTGCATCGATGCCCAGCGCATCGGCCATCTGCATGGGATTCCTCAGCCATTCCTCAAGCATGGCCCGGGCTATAGCGGTGAGTTCGGCCGCCGACGGTTCCTCCATGGCAATTCCCCGGAAATGGTGCGCGAAGACCTGATCGTAGACATCGAAATAACGCTCGCTTTTTACCAGTATCGCACGGGCGGAGGTGTAGAAATCCTCAAGAGACTGAATGACTCCCATGCTCATGGCCTTCTGCAGACGCAGAAACGAGGTAAGCGTCACGGGTATGCCCTTGTCTTTCAGAGTATAGAAAAAGTTTATGAACATTTATTAAGCCTTGATAATCCTGTTACCTCATGCGGGCAATCTGTTTGCCTGCATTTACCATATCGCCGCTTTTTTTGAAGAGGATGCCCAGGTAGGGTATTGATCCCTGCTGAAGCGACTTTGCCTTGAAGTCCGGGTCGGCCTTGATGGCCCTTATCCAGTTGATCAGTTCCCTGGTTGCAGGCTTCTTTTCAATGCCGCTCAGCTCCCGGAGGCGGTAGAACGTCGATATGCAGACGTTAACGAGGTCGGAGTTTATGCTCGGGAAATGAACTCCGAGAATCAGCTTCATCATTTCAGCATCAGGAAAGGCGATGTGGTGGAAGTTGCAGCGTCCAAGAAACGGATCGGAGAGATCCTTCTTGGCATTGGAGGTGATGATAATCACCGGACGGTGTTTTGTGGATATTGTCTTATCGATCTCGATGATGTCGAACTGCATCTGATCGAGAACATCGAGCATGTCGTCCTGAAAATCAGAGTCCGCTTTGTCTATCTCATCGATCAGCAGGACAGTGCGTTTGTCTGATGCGAATGCCTGACCGATCTTTCCCATTTTGATGTACTCTTCTATGTTGCTCACATCACGTTTGGAGTCGCCGAACCGGCTGTCGTTGAGACGCGTCAGGGTATCGTACTGATAAAGCGCTTCCACAAGCTTCATGCTGGATTTTACATTGAGGACAATCAGCGGCATCTGCAGGCTTTCCGCTATGGCATGGGCGAGCATGGTCTTCCCCGTTCCCGGCTCCCCCTTGAGAAGCAGCGGCATCTCCAGGGCTATGGAGACATTGACGATCTTGGCAAGCTCGTCATCCAGAACATATTTTGAGGCCCCGCGGAATTGGGCGTTTTGTTTGTTTTGCATTGTTTTAGTACTCCTTCTATTCTTGAAATCGGGCGACTACGCTAGTAAATGTCACGAAAAAAAGCCAGCTTTTTTGTCTGGTTTAGTTGTCCGGTGCGGAAATGTTCCGATTTCAGGAAGGTTTCTGAAATAAACCCGGGTTATGCAGTAAAAAAAGAGATAAAAGTTCTGCCGCCTAGGGCAATGAGGCTTCTCGCGGCTCAGAATATTTTTCACAAGAAAAATATTTGATTCGCCGCTTAAAAGCCCCTTTGCCCTGGACAATAGTTGCTCATTTATGTGTTTTATTGCGTAATCCGGGATAAAAAAAAGGGCGCAGCGTTACGCTGCGCCCGGAACAATAACTGTAAGGCTATCTCTGTCCTACATCATGCCAAAACCGATAAGCAGAGCAAAGACGCTCAAGACCACGCCGCTCCAGAGCAGGGTCATGGTTGTGTAACCCATGATGTCCTTGGCGGACAGTCCGGCCAGACCAAGAAGGGGCAGCGCCCAGAAGGGCTGGATCATATTGGTCCACTGGTCGCCCCAGGCCACCATCATGGCCGATTTGACCGGGTCGATGTTCATCATTTTGGCAGCTTCGATGGTGATCGGTCCCTGGACGGCCCACTGGCCTCCTCCTGAAGGAACGAACATGTTGATCACGCCTCCCCCCCAGAACTGGAGCATGTAGAAGGTCTCAGGGGTGGATACGGCAACGAACCAGCCGGCGATGACCTTGGCAAGACCGGTGCCGATAAGCATTCCCATGATTCCGCCATAGAGGGGGAACTGCAGGGCGATTCCGCCGGCGGACCGGATGGCAACGTTCACGGCGCGGACATAGTTAATGGGTTTCGCATGCAGAATGACGCCGGCGATGAAAAAGATGAAGATAACGATATTGAGATTGAGATCGAGTCCCTTTTTGCTGAAATGCATGATCAGGTATATCAAGCCCATCAACCCGAAGATCATGTTGACGACATAGCTGTGATCGATCCGCTCAGCCAGTGTCGGGTTTTCGGGAAGCGGTACCGTGATGGTCTGATTTTCCAGATCTTTCAGCTTCTCCTCGGAAATGTGAATAGAGTCTTCCTCTTTGGGGTGCATTAAATAAAATAGTATGGGAATTGTGATGATAAGAATGATGGCCGGTAAAAAATTCCACATCGCAAAGATAGTGTCGGATACGGGAACAACCTTGCCTGTCAGTTTTTCTATCAGGTTCAGGTTGTTCTTGGGTGTGGCCAGAAGAAGGGGGATGGAACCGGAAAAGCCCATGTGCCAGATAACGAACCCGCTGTAACCGGCGGCGATAAGCATCGGGAAATCCGCCTTCCTGTTGCGATTTGCTATTTCAAGCGCCAGCAGACCTGCGAAGATAAGACCGAAACCCCAGTTGAGCCAGGAACCGATGCCCCCGACAAGGGCAACAATCATTGCCCCCTTGACGGGAGTATCCGCCATTGCCGCTATCCAGTCGAGGACTTTTTTCAATGCCGGTGTCAGCGCCAAAACATAACCGGTAACCAGAATCAGGATCATCTGCATGGCAAAGGCAATGATCCCGTAAACGCCGTCCCCCCAGGTCGATATGACCTTGCCCGCGTCTGCCGGTGTAAAAATCAGGGCAAGTATGGCGGAAAGAAATGTGAGCAAGATGGCGAACAGGTAGGCGTCAGGTAGATAATGACGCATGATATAGGTAAAAAATGACGCAAGTTTTCTTAACATGACAACACCTCCTTATAAGATTATGATCCGCTGTCAATATGACACGGATGTTGTTATCTTTTTCTTAACTGCATCCTGTAAGGATTAATTGAGAGGAGAGAGTCATAATATATTTTAGTTTGTTTTTACTGTACAAAGAACTGTTCGAGCCATCTGCATCAAATTCAAACTGGCACACTATAGCACCATTTATGAGCAAATGAAACAACATATTCACATTTTAGGCTTATTGATCCACCGAAATAGAAAAGAACGGAATGAGCGGGCTTATCCGCTCCTTCAGACATTTACTGAATGTCCATCCGGAAGATCCGGACGCGAAGCTGCCGGCTCCCTGATCGGAAAGGAAAAGAGCCCTTTCCTGATGGAAATTATTTAAGATGCGAAGACCATGACGGGCTTACCGTGCTGCCGCTGAAAAGCAGTCTGGGCTGACTGGACCCGTCGGCGTTGATGATGTAGAGACCGCGCCCCCGCACGCTATAAACTATGAATCGGCCGTCCGGAGACCAGGAGGGGGATTCGTGGGTTCCTCTGTCGGAGGTCAGTTGTTTGAGATTTGAACCATCCTCATCAATGGTGAAGATCTGAAATCCCCCGGCGCTGCCTTCAAAGGCAAGTGTTTTGCCTTTTGGAGACCATGACGGTGAAGTGTTGTAGCTTCCGTGGGTTGTCAATCTTCTTGCTCCGCCGCCGCCGGCGCCCATGATGTAAATCTGGGGTGAGCCGGCCCGATCTGAAACAAAGGCAATTTTCCCGCCGTCCGGCGACCAGCTTGGCGATACGTCGATGGCAAAATTATGGGTAAGTCTGGTAGCGCGTTTGCTGCCTGTATCCATGACGTAGATCTCTTCATTGCCGTCTTTGCTCAGGGTAACGGCAAGCCGCCTGTTGTCCGGCGACCAGCCACCGGCAAGGTTGATGCCGTGATGTCCGGATATCTTCCTGATTGCTCCGCCCCCGGCACTGCATACGTAAAGATCGGGATTTCTGTCTTTATAGGATGTAAATGCAAAAGTGCTGTTGTCCGGCGACCACCTTAACGCCAGGGCGATTGCAGGCACGGAGGTTACCCTGGACAATCCCGAACCGTCAAAGTTTATCGTGTAAATATATGTTGAGCCGCGCCCTCTTGCCATAAAGGCAATCTTGGTATCGAATACGCCCCTGTCGCCTGTGAGGGCCAAAAGAATTTCTCCTGCAAACTGGCGCACGATATCACTTTTCGTTTCCTTGTTTCCTTTATACTTTTTATTCACCAGCACTGCACCTCTGATTACATCATAAAGATACATATCAACTTCAAACTCCTGACCACCGGTGTATCTGTATCCGCCCTTGACCAGATATTCGGCTCCAATGGCCGTCCATTCCGGGAATTTTATCTCATTTAAGCCTATACCTGCCGTGGCCTGATCTTCCAGAAAAGCCCGTCTGTTGATGATGCTGAAGAAGTTTGTCATGTCGAGAAGTTTAGCCAGGGATTCAGGGAACCATAAGGTTAAATTCTCCTGCCCCTTTTCCAGAGGGGCCAGTTTCTTATAATCGGCGATGGCTATGGGAAATTTCTTGAAGGCGGGTGAATCTATGTCTATGTAAACCTTAGCCAGTGCCTGGCCGTTTATGAGTGTAATAATCAAAATGCTGACTGCCGCCAGTATGACTTTTATTTTTAGCATCTTTATCAGTCCTGTAGGTTTATTTATTCAATTACAATTTTGGAACCGGCCGTTTCGCGTCCGTATTGCCGGACGAAGCGGGATAGTCTTATTTTAAATCCGAAGAATGAAAACGAATGCCTATTTCTATGCTGTTGTCTCTGATCCATTCCGGCAAGTGGGGAAATGGACTTGCCTTGTGGATGGCCTTCATGGCCGATTCGTCGAAATACCTGTTGCCGGAGCGCTTTTCATATTTTGCGTCGGCAAGCATCCCGTTTCTGAGTATCTGCATGCTGATCGTAGTTTCACGGTTGTCTTCCGGTTTTATTCCCGGGGGCAGCGCCCACTGGCTTTTGATCCTCGACCAGATGAGGGCATAATAGAGCTGCATGCGATCAAGCATATCCTTGTTTCCGATGCTGGATAACGCGCCTATATTGTATCTGGACTGTGCTTTGTCCGATGACCTGCTGGTAATTTTCAGGCGTTTCTTTATATCATCGAGAGCCTTCTGGGTTTCCTTGTCCACTCTTGGTTTTTTCTTAAGCGGGACGGTGTCATCTTTTTTCAATACAACCGGCTCGCGTTCCGCCGGTGTTTCAATGACTTCCTTTGCAGTTGGTTCCGGTTTTTCATTGAAAAACTTGGCCGGCAGATTGACCAGTTGGACTGAATAGACTGGTCCAAACGTCCATTTAGGTGAAGGTGCAGTCGGGGTGACAAAGAAGATGATGGAGAGTATTATGGCGTGCAGTAACAAAGAGAGCAGTATCATATTCAGGCTGACCCCGTACTGTTTTTCAGGGATCAGCCCGCTTAATGCCGTCATTTTGACTCCTCCGGAGGTTCAGTAATCATTCCAAGTTTGTCAACTCCGGCTTTGCGCACCTCAGACATCACCTGGACCACAAATCCGTATGGCACGGTCTTATCCGCCCGCATATAAATCTCTCTGTCTATCCGGGTTGTAAAGATGCTTTCCAGTTTGGCGCCCAGGTCGGCAAGGGTGGCTTTTGTCTTATTAATATAGATTTCCTGGTTTCCTTTGACCGTCAGAACCAGCTTCTCTTCAGTCACATCAACGCTTTTGGACGTGACCTTAGGCAGATTGACATCAATTCCCATCTGCAGCATGGGTGCCGTGACCATAAAAATAATCAGCAGAACCAGGACCACATCCACCAGCGGAGTAACATTGATTTCCGCCATGGGTTTGTTGTCGCCGTTTTTTCGTCTTCGGTATTTCATAGGCCTATCTCTTTACATAATGGCGCTCGACTATATTGAGCACCTCTGACGAAAAGTTATCCATTTCCACAGTCATGCTTCTGACGCGGTTTAGAAAATAGTTGTAGAATATAACCGCCGGTATGGCTGCGGCAAGTCCCGCCGCTGTGGCAATCAGCGCTTCCGATATACCAGGAGCCACTACGGCCAATGTTGCTGAACCTCTTGCTCCGATGCTCTTGAATGTATCCATAATCCCCCATACGGTTCCGAAAAGGCCGATAAAAGGACATGAACTGCCGGTAGTCGCCAGGAAGCCGAGGGCGCTTTCCAGCTTCGCCGATTCTGAGCTGCATGCCATGTTCAGTGCGCGTTCCACGTTGTCTATGCCCTGTTTTTCCATGGATGAAGAGCCGCTTTCCTCCATGCCGCTTCTGCCGATGGGGTTTTCCTTGGCAACCTTCGTAATCTTGATCAGTTCCGAGTAACCGGAACGGAAAATCTCCGCCAGGGTGGAGTATTTGAATTGCCTTGCATCGGTAAAGATGTCTGAAAGCCGGCCGCTTTTCATGTACGAACTTAAAAACGAGGCGTTCTCTTTTGCCACCTTGCCGATGCTGCGGTACTTCATGATGATGATGGCCCAGGATACTATGGAAAACACGAGCAGCAGAAGCAGGACGACCTGAACCATGGCACCTGCCCCCAGTATCATGCCCAGGAGGCTGCCGTGAAAGTGTCCTCCCAAGTCTGCGGATATCATTGACGTCATTTCAATCTCCTTGTGGTTTTTATGATGTTACGTACCGGGATATTCCTTAACAATATTTGGGTTTCACATGTAAAGGAAAAAAAACGCCTTGTCAATAGCCTATAGGGTTTAATTTGTTCTATAAATCTTCCGGGATAAAGGTGACGACTTCATCAATGGACAATGCCCCGGTAAAAAGCATAACCAGTCTGTCTATACCGAAGGCAATGCCGGCGGATACCGGCATATGGCCGACTGCCTCCAGAAATTTTTCCGCCGTTGGATAAACCGTCTTTCCCATTGCTTTGCGTTCCTGCATGGCTTCCATGAAACGCCTGCGTTGTTCAGCGGGATCATTGAGCTCGGAAAAGCCGTTTGCCAGCTCTATGCCCGCCACGTATAGTTCCACGCGCTCGGCCAGTTCGGGACTGTCCGTTTTTATCCTGGCAAGGGAGGCGTGAATTGCAGGATAGTCGAAAATAAAAGAAGGTTTTTTTTGACCCAGGCGGGGCTCAATATTAAAGGCCATAATTTCATCGAAGCTGTTTTCCTTCAATGCCTGCTGCATCGATACCGGTGCGTAACGGTCAAAGGCGTCATGTACGGTCAGCCTTTCCCAGGGAGGGGTTAAATCAATTTCACGGCCTCTGTAATTTATTGTATTTCCTCTGCCGGTCTGGGCGGAGACAAAGTGGATCATCTCTTCGCATTCCTTCATCAGGCCGAAATAGTCTGTGCCCGCGCGGTACCATTCCAGCATGGTAAACTCGGGGAGATGACGGGCTCCGCGTTCAGCGGCGCGGTAGCATTTGCCGATCTGGAATATTTTGCCGTAGCCTGCCGCTACAAGCCGTTTCATGCATAATTCGGGTGATGTGTGCAGAAAAAGATTGCCGCAGGCAATGGCGTCGATATGGGTTTCCGGCGCGGGGGCGGGGATGAGATAGGGGGTTTCGACCTCGAGATATCCTTGGGTAATGAAAAAGAGACGGATGGCCTGGATCATTGCTGCGCGGACCCAGAGAACATCCGTCCGTTCTGCCTCCATCATTTGTTCTATCCCTTGACGCGGGTGACGTATTCTCCTGTGCGCGTATCAATACGAATTTTTTCACCTTCCTCAATGAAGGGAGGCACCTGCAGCGTGTAACCGGTCTGAACGGTCACGGGTTTGGTCTTTCCCGTTACCGTATCGCCCTTTGCCCAGGGTTCGGCCTTGGTTACCACCAGATCAACTGAGTTGGGTGGTGTAATGCCTAACGGACGGTCTTCAAAAAGAAGCACGGAAACTTCCAGATTATCGATCAGGTAGTTTCTGGCGTCACCCACCGCGTCTTCCGACATATACACCTGGTCGTATGTAACGTTGTCCATGAAGCAGTATTTGCCGCCCTCCATGTAGAGGTACTGCATCTTTTTCTCCTGGAGATCTGCCGATTCAAAGGTATCCACGGAGCGAAAGGTTCTTTCAAACTGTGATTCGTTGATCATGTTCTTCAGCTTGCATCTATATAGCGCCTGTCCCTTGCCTGGCTTGACAAAGTTGAACTCCGTTATGATATGGGGATCTCCGTCGATCTTGATTCTCAATCCTTTTTTTAAATCGCTTGCATTGTACATGGTCGGTACTCCTTAATCAGCGGCTTAGTAGCCTCAACCGGAATAATATATTCGCAATTTTTCGTGTTCTTTAATCGATTTGAGGCGGCTTGTCAAAAGATTGTTCAAGTTTTTTCGATGCCGGCGCTTTCCATCATGCAAAAGGGCTGCAGAGGAATCTTGCCTTTACCTCCGGGTACGTCAAGGACATACCGGGGTATGCACAGGCCGGAGACGTTTTTCCATAGTTTTTCCATAATCTCCATGCCCCGCCAGATATCCGCATGGAAATGGTCGGTGCCCTGAACCGGATCACACTGGAAAAGATAATAGGGGCGAACGGAAATTTTCTGCAGACCGTACAAAAGATCGCGCATTGTGTCGTAATCATCGTTGACACCTCGCAGAAGAACAGTCTGGTTTGATATCGGGATGCCTGCTTCCGTCAGCATTTCGCAGGCGCGTGATGATTCGCGGGTTATTTCGCGCGGGTGGTTGAAATGGGTATTAAACCAGAGAGGTCTGTGCCTTCTCAGAATCATACATAATTCAGAAGTGATCCTCATGGGCAGAACCACGGGTGTTCTGCTGCCGATGCGGATTACCTCGACATGGCGTATTTTTCTGAGATCGGACAGAAAGTTGTCGATCAGCTTATCGCTCAACGTGAGCGGGTCCCCGCCGGACAGGATGACTTCCCGGATTGACGTCCTGGAGGCAATGCAGTCGATGATCCTCTGTGCGTATGCCTTATCCTTGATGCACGATTTTGTTTTCCATATCCTTTTGCGGTTACAGTGCCTGCAGTACGTGGCACAGATATTTGTCATGATAACCAGACAGCGGTCCGGATAACGATGGATCAAACCCGGGACCTCCATATGCCGGTCTTCCTCCAGCGGGTCGGCGACGCCGCCGGTTGAATATGTCAGTTCCTTTATATCGGGGAAGCACTGGCGGCGGATGGGATCGTTCGGATCTGACGGCTGGATGAGAGAAAGATAATAAGGGGTTGCCGCCAGAGGATAGATCCGGGTAACCTTGCGGCAATCCCCCGGCCGCCCTGATTCGCCGCGGAGGGCTTCGTTAAGCTTGTCGATTGTCCTGATGCGGTTCCTGAATTGCCAGCGCCAGTCAGACCAGTTGTTATTTATAGCGCCGTCCGACGTTCTGCTGGCGGAGGCTGATATCAGCAAACCCGGTTTCATCTCGATGTATTTATGGTTACACTGGACTCTATAAACTGGGCTGCGGGCCTCGGCGCGCTGCCGCTTTCTTTTATCCGGGTATCCTTTACAGAGAATTTAACTCCGCGCGTTCCCACGGAAATATCCCTGGGTTTTGTCTTTACCTCGTACACGGCTCCCTGTGCTTTCAGATCAAGGTCTCCGATCTGGGAACTGCTGGCATAAACGGTTACTGTTTCCGCACCGAAAGGTTCCGTGACCTCCAGGTCATACTTGTCATCTCCCGAGGGGATTTCAAAAACAGCGCCGCCCTGGAAGTAGTTTTGCTGGCGGTATGGATTAGGCAGCAGCTGCAGAAGCTGGCCGTCGGCATTTTTGTAGATTATATTTGCGAAAAACGGTCTGTTGCCCTTGAGGAATATTTTTATCTTTTCTCCGGCGCGGTATGTCGATTTATCGGTGTACACTTTGACCGTCAGCGGGGCGCTGGGATTGTCTGAAAGATCCGTGTTGGCGATTTTCTTCATCGAGCCCTCGTCGGGCACGACTTCCGCCTTGATCTTGATTCTGTAGCACTGACCTGATGCAGGGTCTTTATACCAGGTCTTGTCGATTTCCTGCAGGATCTTGATCATGGCTCTTGTATAAGCGGCTACCAGATCCTTTTCCAGAATGAAATCCTTCATGTCTGTTTCACTTTTAATATATGTCGCAGCGTATTCGGCAGCTTTCCGCTTTGCCTCCTGCATGGCCATGGTTTCCGTCTCGGACATTGATTTGTCGCGCCCCATGCATGCGAGGCCTTCTACCTCTGTGACGATGGATCTCACCTGGTCTGCATAAAGGCAGTTTGCTGTGATCAATACCAGAAAGATGGAGAAAAGAATCTTCTTCATATTTGCCCCCTTGGTTTTATCATCGTAAAATCAATGATGGTATTTTACCATAATTAACAAAAATCATCACCAGTTCATTCTGGTCTTGACGCCGCTTTCTTTCAGGAAGATTTTGATTTCCGGGATCGAATAAGTGCGATAATGAACCATGGAGGCGATCAGCGCGGCATCTGCCTGCCCCTGAATAAGAACATCGCGCAGATGCTCCGGTTTTCCGGCGCCGCCGGAGGCGATAACCGGAATCCTGACGCTCGATGAAATCATTCTGGTCAGATCAAGCTCGTACCCGTCTTGGGTGCCGTCCGCGTCTATAGAATTAAGGCAGATTTCTCCCGCGCCCAGACGTTCAGCCTCCTTTGCCCACCAGAGGGCATCTATGCCTGTGTATGTCCGGCCGCCGTGAATTACCATTTCATAGCCGGAAGGCGTACCCTTGGTTACTTCAACTTTTTTTACATCCATGCCCAGAACTATGCACTGACTGCCGAACGCTCTGGCGCCTTCCGATATCAAAGAGGGATTTTTTATCGCCTCGGTGTTGATGCTTATCTTTTCGGCGCCGGCGAGAATCACCTGCCGCATGTGATCGACGGAGCCTATCCCTCCCCCGACGGAAAACGGTATGAAGATCGTTTCGGCAACGCGCTGCACCACATCGATCATGATGCCGCGTCCTTCGGCTGATGCCGTTATGTCGTAAAAGACTATCTCATCCGCCCCCTGTTCATAATAATTCCGTGCGACTTCCACGGGGTCGCCAATATCAATGTTGTTCCGGAATTTAATGCCTTTGGTCAAAAGGCCATCCCGTACATCCAGACAGGGAATTATGCGTTTACTTATCATCCCTGCCCTCCCAACGGCTGAAATTCTTCAGGATGCCGAGGCCGGGCCGGCCGCTTTTTTCCGGATGGAACTGAACGGCGACCAGATTTTTTCTGGAGACGGCGGCGCAAAAGCGGATGCCGTAATCCGTCCAGCCAAGAATCAGGCTGCTGTCTGCCGGAGCCGGGTAGTATGAATGCACGAAATAGAATTCAGCGCCTTTTTGTATGCCCTTGAATAAAGGGTGATTTTGCCCGAATTCCACTTCGTTCCAGCCCATGTGCGGGATCTTCAGCGGCCTGCCGTCCTGTTCAAGCTCCCTTGAGAACAGCTTTACGGAGCCGGGAATGATTCCCAGGCACCTGGTATTGTTGTCCTCTTCGCTGACATCGAATATAACCTGAGTGCCGAGACAAATCCCCAGGGTCGGTCTGCCTTCGTCAACCCATTTCTTTATCCATTGATCCAGACCAGCCTGGCGCAGGTTCTCCATGGCTTCTCCCGCCGCACCTACACCCGGAAAGATAATGCGTTCCGCTCTGTCAAGGATTGCAGGATCGCCGGTCACGATGCACGGTTCATTCAGAGAACGAAGCGCCCTTTCCACACTGGTCAGGTTGCCGGCTTTATAGTCTATAATCCCAATCATATTAAAACTTCCTTGCCGCCTTGTTATACTTCTGAATGCAAATTGGTCTTATCCTTTAAATCCTTCCCTTGCCAGGAATCCCTTTTTGTCATTTCCCGGTCAATGGAATTCAGTACATCCATTTTGTTTACCGCCCACTCGGGGGCGAGGAAGATATCCCGATAACCGTCGGCTGTCAACCGTTGAATGACCATGTCAGGCGGCAAAATTTCCAGAATGTCGCAAACGGTGCCTGTATATTCTTCCTTTGTCAGCATCCTGACCTTGCCCTGTTGATACTTTTCTCCCAGATGTGTTCCCTGTAGAGCCAGGAGAAGATGGATCTTGATCCCCTGTATGGGGAGCCCGGCCAGAATCTTTGCTGTCTCCAGCATTTCTTCATGTGTCTCTCCCGGAAGCCCCAGGATGATATGCACGCAAATGAAGATATTTCTGCCGGACGCTCTTTTTACGGCATCCAAAAACTGTGCCGGGTTATGACCCCTGTTTAGAGACCGGAGTGTACGGTCATGAATGGACTGGAGGCCGAATTCCAGCCAGACATGATATTCCGATGTGTATGTCTCTATCAGCTCAAGTGTGTCGTCAGGGACACAGTCCGGGCGTGTGCCTATGGAGAGCCCGATAACGTCTTCTTGTGACAGGGCTTCGTCATACAGCCTCTTCAGATGCTCGGAAGGCGCATGGGTGTTCGTGAATGTCTGAAAATACGCGATGAATTTTCCTGCCTTGCGATGACGCCGGTAATAGTCCTGACCGCGTGAAATCTGTTCGCTGACGGAAGGCAGAGGCCCGGCCTGGCGCAGTTTCGATCCCCTTCCGTCGCAGTAGATGCAGCCGCCCGAGGCAACCGTCCCGTCGCGGTTCGGACAGGTAAAACCGGCGTCTATGGGAATTTTATAGACATTGCCCCTGAACCGGTTTCGCCAGAAGCTTTTCAGATCATAATATCGTTTTGTATTTTTCCAGAAATCGGGTTTCGGCAAATTAACCTCGGTAAAAAAATATTATTTTAAAGCCTACACGATGCGTAATTCAACTTCAATATCGATTTTATTTTGAACCGGAAGCAATTCGTGATAGCTGAACGGGACAGTAATGTAAAGAAATGAGGTTAAAGGAATGCGAAAAGAGAATATCAGAAATATTGCCATCATCGCCCATGTCGATCATGGGAAGACTACGCTGGTCGATGCCATGCTGAAACAGACCGGCATATTCAGAGAAAATCAGGGAGTCGCGGAAAGGGTCATGGACTCCATGGATCTCGAAAGGGAGCGGGGGATTACCATCATGGCAAAAAATACGGCCGTCTGGTACAAAGACGTCAAGATAAACATCGTCGACACGCCGGGCCATGCCGATTTCGGAGGAGAGGTGGAGCGCAGCCTGAACATGGTTGACGGAGCGATTCTGCTGGTGGATGCCAGCGAAGGCCCCCTTCCGCAAACCCGGTTTGTTGTGAAGAAAGCCCTTGCCCGACATCTGCCTATTGTCCTTGTCATCAACAAGATTGACCGGGCTGACGCCCGCATTGAAGAGGTGATAAATGAAGTATATGACCTTTTTATCGATCTTGATGCCAGCGAACAGCAGATAGAGTTTCCCATCCTTTATACGAATGCCAAGAAGGGCGTTGCCCACAGCAAGGCAGGGGATGCCTCGGAAGACCTGAAGCCGCTTTTCGACACAATATGTTCGGCGATTCCGGGGCCTGAAGCTTCCGACGAACACGTTCCGCAGTTTCTGGTAACTAACCTTGATTACGACCCCTATGTAGGACAGATAGCCATCGGGCGCCTGATGAACGGCTCGATGGCCATGAACCAGTTCTACAGCCTTTGCCGTGAGGATACGATCACCCCTGGTATCAAGCTGTCAGTCCTGTACACCTTTTACGGCCTGCGGAAAAAACAGGTGGACGTTGTCGAAGCCGGTGACATCGTCGCCGTTGCGGGCATCCAGTCGATAAGTATAGGCGACACGATAAGCTCGCTGGAAAATCCTCTACCGCTTCCCCGCATCGATATCGATGAGCCCACGGTCTCCATGATTTTTTATGTCAACAACAGCCCCTTTGCCGGCCGTGAAGGCAAGTATCTCACATCCCGCCATCTTCTCGAGCGTTTGGAAAAGGAGAACATGCGCAATGTGGCTCTGCAATTGAAGCCTCTGGAGCGCAAGGATGCCTTTGAGGTCTGCGGGAGAGGCGAGCTGCAGATGGCCGTGCTGATTGAGACCATGCGTCGTGAAGGTTATGAGTTAATGGTGTCGAGACCGAATGTTATCACCAAGAAGATCAATGGTACGACATGTGAACCGGTAGAAAGAGTTTTTGTAGATGTCCCGGAAGAGTTCGTCGGAATAATCACGGAGAAGTTATCGATAAGGAAGGGCCGTATGGTACAGTTGATCAATAAGGGCAGCGGTCGTGTCAATATGGAGTTTCTGGTGCCTTCCCGCGGTCTGATCGGGTTTCGTTCTCACTTTCTGACCGACACAAAAGGGGCAGGGGTGATGAACACGCTTTTTGAAAACTATCAGCCATGGTTCGGACACATACCTCAGCGCGCAAGCGGGGCTCTGCTGGCCGACAGGGCCGGCAGAGCAACGCCTTATGCATGCCTGGCCATGGTGGATCGCGGAGAGCTTTTCATCGAGGTGGGAACAGAGGTTTATGACGGGATGATCATCGGCGAGAGGAACCGCTCCGGCGATATGGCAGTTAACATTACGAAAGAAAAGAAGCTGACCAACATCAGAAGCTCGACCGCGGAAGCAACCGTGACGCTGAGGCCGCCGCGTCCCTTATCGCTCGATCAATCTATTGAGTTCATTGCCGTGGATGAACTCGTTGAGATCACTCCTCTGAATATACGTTTACGTAAGATGGAGCTCGATTCCAACAAAAGGTCCGCGAAACTGAAAAGAGAGGGATGATTATCAACAGCGTTGACGTCAATGGATATCTACATCATTCTGGGTCTTATCGCCTTTTGTGCCGGTTTCATTCAGGGGCTTTCCGGCTTTGGTTCGGTTCTGCTGTCTCTTCCCCTGCTGGCAATTTTTCTTGATGTCAGGACAGCCATACCTCTGGTTGGCCTTTACGGGGTGGCGCTGACTGTCTTTCTGCTTGTGCAGTTAAGGCAGCACTGGGATTGGCAGAAGCTGTATCCGCTCTGCGCGGGTTCCGTTCCCGGTGCGCCGGTTGGGGTTTGGCTTCTGAACCGCTTGGATGTGCAGATAATACAGTGGATCGTCGGCATAGTACTCATCCTGTATGCTTTGTACGGCCTGTTAATGAAACCCGTTGCCAGAGAGTTTGCCCGTGCGTGGGCATATGTTGCAGGTTTCCTGGCGGGATGCCTGGGCGGCGCGATCAGCGCCTCCGGTCCTCCGGTAATTGTCTATACGTCTCTTCAGCCATGGAGCAAGGATCAGATCAAGGTTACGCTTCAGGGTTTCTTTGTCATATCGGGGCTGGTGGTGATCGTTTCGCAGGCGATGGGAGGGCTGATGACGGAAAAGGTTATCATCTTTTTTCTCGCGTCTCTGCCCGTGCTGATTCTCGGAACCTGGGCCGGTTCGCTTCTCTACGGGAAGATCAAGGAGGAGTCGTACCGCAGAATCATGCTGATTCTGCTGGCGCTTCTGGGATTGTTTATGCTCATTAAATGATTTCCAGAGGGGTCCGGCTGTAATTGTCAGCTTTTCCTCGGGGATAGAATCAGAACATTATGACTTCGGCAAAACGTGATACAGCAAACCCGTATTACCTCGGCCAGTTTATCATTGACATGCAGCAGTGTATTTCTTATACTCCGTCCCACTAAAAGCAGGTTCCAGTTAAACAAACATGAATACTCATCTCATTTTTTGGTTATCTTTCATCGTTCTATATCTGATCGTATTTGGTATTGATTTTTATGTAACAAGTCATAGAAAAGGCGATCTGAATGTCAGCACTGCCCTAAAATGGACAGGACTCTGGATTGGATTAGCCTTGGCTTATGGCTTTGCAATCCTCCTGTTTTACCCTCAGAATGCCGGTTCAACAGTTAATACCAGCACGCAGATTTTTTTTAAATTCATTGCGGGTTATCTCACGGAATATTCTTTGTCTATCGATAATCTCTTTGTATTTATAATGATCTTTTCGCTTATGGGAGTTCACCCGAAAAATCAGCCAAAACTCCTTAAACTCGGTATCCTCCTTTCAATAGTATTAAGAGTATTGTTTATCCTTGTCGGTATGGAGCTTGTTCAGAGGTTTCACTGGATAATCTATGTGTTTGGGGTGATTTTGGTCTGGACGGCCTATAAAATGCATTTTACAAATGAAGATGAGCAGATACACCCGGAAAACAACATCCTTTTCAAGATAGCGTCCAAAATGTTTCCCGTTGACCCTGATGCCCATACCTCCCATTTCTTTAGAACTATAAATGGTAAATTCCATATAACAAATTTGTCTCTCGTGTTTTTGGTAATAGGATCAACAGATGTTTTATTTGCTGTTGACTCAATCCCTGCCATAATCGGCGTTATCAAGGAAGGTGCTGTGAATACGCTGACTCTCGAAGAGGAGAATTTCATAGCGATTACCTCAAATGTTTTTGCCGTAATGGGTTTGGTCTCCCTGTTTTTCGCTCTTAAGGGGATTATGGGGATGTTCAGGTTTTTAAAGCATGGCGTAAGCTTTATATTGCTGTTTATCGGCCTGAAGATGCTCCTGGGTTCAATTCATCCTGTAGAGGAGTTTTTCAAGAACCATTCCTGGGTTTCTCTAGGGGTGATTATAGTCACGCTGATAGTTTCTGTCCTTGTGTCCGTCTTTGTAAAAGAGGAGATCAGGCATATGGAACATATGGAAGAAGAACCGGGCTGTTCCATACAGGGGAAGCTTGAGTATGAAAAAACTCTGTCGGATAAGGGTGATAAATAATCACAAGATTAATCCGCCCATCATCAGTAATCTCATCGTTCATTCCTTCATTATTTGCTCAGAAATCAAAGATACCCATGGAGTAAATGTTAGAGCTATAGCGTAGTCTCTTCGCTTCTGAACAAATAAAGAGGGGGGGTGATGAAGGCGGATTAAATGAGGACAAAGCCGGTTATAATTTTCTGAATAATTCGGGATATAATTTTTGCGTACACTCCGGACAAATACCGTGGCTGAATTCCGCATCCGAGTGTTTTTCTATATAACCTTCTATCTGCTCCCAGTAGCCGTCGTCATTGCGTATTTTTTTGCATGAGGAGCATATAGGCAGCATCCCGCTTAACTGCTTTACTTCCAGGAGAGCCTGCTTCAGCCCGCATAAGAGTTCCTCACGTTCCTCCTCCAAACGCCTGCTCTCACTGATGTCCTGATTCAAGCTGATCAGCCTTGAAGGTTTGCCGTCTTCGTCTCTCAAAAGGATGCCGTCGGTTTTGATGTGTCTTACCGTTCCATCTTGTCGGGTGATGCGGTATTCCGTATTGAGCCCCTTTTCCCCGATTGCTTCGGGCTTCATATCTTCCGCCACTCTAGCGCGATCCTGCGGATGCAGGTAGCTTTGCCATGCTTCCATCGTGAACCCGGCGGCATCTCTTGATGCTCCGTAAATATCATACATCCTGTCATTCCAGATCATGACATTACTTTTGATATCCCAATCCCAAACCCCAAAGCGCCCTGATTCCAGGGCAAACTTAAGGCGCTGTTCGCTTCTCTCCAGCCGTTTATAGGCATTCTGCACGGCTCGCAAAGGGAAAAAACGAAAGGCCAGGAAAACAGCTATTCCTGCCAGAACAGAACATACGCTGATAAAAGCAGTATGAACAACAAGCGGTCTTATGGATCGATTAAGTTCAACTTGTGCCACCTTCAGACCGGAATCATGAACAGGGTGGCTGAACGTCACTAAAGGTCCTGTCGGGGAAACCTGCGTCTGCGCAATTATATGTCCCTAGGTGTTTATGATTGTCCATTTTTCCAGATTTTCATGGTTGAGCCGCCGCTCCAGTATTTCCTGGAGGCGGATTTCCTCGAACTGCCAGGATTGCGGGTTCTTTACGACCAGTTCCTCAATTGTTCGTGAAGTGAACTCCAGTTCGGCGTCTATGCTTCCCTCCATGTACATGTAGGCGGTCATGAAATAGCCGGCGGGAATGCAAACGGCGATAATGAGGCTGATTATTGCCGCTAAGATAGACGAGGTCTTTGTTATGGTGTCTGCACGTGATTTCATTTGGTTTTGGCTGTGATCAGCACTCCATATTTCTCAGCAATGGCACGTCCCCTGCCCGAGTAGATAAACTCCAGAAACTTTGCAGCGGTGCCGGGAAGCCTGCCGGTTGTAACAAAGCTTATATCCTTGGCGAGCGGATAGGCCCCGCTTGCCAGGGTCTCTCTGCCCGGTTTTACGCCATTGAGGTTAATAATCTGCAGCGGTGGTTTAGCGACCAGAATGTGAGTCAGCGTTGATGTCCCGATGCCTCCTGCTGTCCTGGATACCGCCTCGCTGGATTCGGAATCGGTCACCGCAATCCTTACACCCCGCCTCTGATGAGCTTGAGTTATGGCCTCGTTCAATCCCGGTGAAAGCCCTCTCAGTATCTTTGTATCTGTTTCCTCGTTCGGGCGCAGGATGAGTCTGATAATTTTCCCGTCCGGCCATTTCCCTGTCCGGCCGGCGTAAATGTCCTCCAACTGCCTGGTGGAAACGGTTTTCATGGGAATCTTTTTTTCGGTTACAACAATCAGGGGAGTTTTGCCGAAATGCTTGAGTATTGCTCCCCGGGAGATTTCCTCCGGTTTTAATGAACGGCTTACGACCGCGATATCAAGAGTACCGGCAAGAAGCGCCTTTATTGCTCCTGAACTGCCTAACGATTTTTCCATATTGAATGATACTTTTCGCTGGGTCTTGCCGTATGCCGCGATAATCGGTTTCATCATTTCCACGCAGGTTCCGGATCCGTTGATGCGGATGACGTCTCCCGCGAGGGTGTCCGGTGTGATGGAAAGGGACAGAAAGGTCATGAGAACCAGGTAACGGAAGCCGTTTTGGATGCGGGTTTCAAGATACATGCTCTCCTCCTGAAAAACATGATATAAACTGTTCTTCATGCTTGCATCAGCTTTCCCGTCGGACCGGGCACAGTGAAAACATACACCCCGATATTACAACACAGCCGGAAGGTACAGAATTTAAGAGGACGAGTTAATCTTAATGAGTGATTTTACCATAAAAAACCAAAAAGACACATACGATAATTTTTTCCTGCCTTGTGGAGAGTCCACTGCAGATATTGAGAAACGCCTTATCGGTAATCATATCAGAAGATCATAATTCAGGGACACTGATTCCAAGGGCTTTTTCAAGCCACTCTGCTATGAGTCGGCGATGGCAGTTCTCACCGGCCTTTTCCCAGCAAAGGATGATGGATTCGGAAAGATCGGCATAAACCTTTGCCGGATCGAGCTTATCCAGGACGGTCTCCCTGTATTCTGAGATGAAGTCGGTCCAGGGGAGCCCCGCTTTTGCACGCTTGATGAGATCAGCCGGGGGCGCCAGCGCCGCATATCTCTTTCTGGATCCCCACCAGCGGGGCGGCCAGCGGGCTATTGATACGGCTTGGGGATCGGCAGCGGCAGCCTTGTTTGCGAAATAGGATGTCTTCATGTGATTTTCTCCTGTCATTATTCTGCTTGCAGTTGATTATAACAAATTAGTGTCCATCCGGAAACACCGGCGATAAAACGCATTTATTGCAATACGGCTATTGTGGCATTTGGCCTTTTTCCTTGACATTTTGTTTTCAAAGCCATATGTTCCCGACCCTTTTAGAACAATTTGTCGGTGAAGGAGATGTTGCTGTTATGAAGATAGGATTGATCGGTTTGCCCAACTCCGGCAAAACGACTATATTTAACGCCCTTACAAAAATGGAGGCGCCTGTTGCATCGTATTCCGATGTCAAGGCTGAACCGCATATGGCTATGGTTTCAGTGGATGATATCCGCTTGAAAAATCTTGCCGAGATGTATCAACCAAAGAAGGTAACCACAGCTAATATCGAAATGATAGATTTTCCTGGTCTCAAGGAAGGCGCCGCAAAAACGGGGCTTTTTTCCGGTAATGCCATCGGCTGGATAAAGGGAACGGATGCGCTGGGGCTTGTCGTGCGGAACTTTGAAGACGAATTGCTGGGAGAGCCTACTCCTCTGCGCGATATTGACGAGATCAATACAGAGCTGTTGCTTGCCGATCTTGTCCTTGCGGAGGGACGGCTGGAAAAGATTGAATGGTCGATCAAGAGAGGTCAGAAGACGCCACTCATTATGGCCGAAGAAAAGGTGCTCAGGCGAATCAAAGAACAGCTCGATAACAGTCAGCCGATCAGGAATTTGACTTTTGATGATGATGAAGCAAAACTGATCAGGGGGTTTCAGTTTCTCACGAAAAAGCCGCTGTTGATAATTCTTAATTCGGAAGAAAAGTGCTTTGGAAAAAACACGACCATAGTAAGCCAGATTGAATTGAACGGCAGTGTAATAGAATTCGCCGGCCGTTTTGAAATGGAATTGTCACGCCTTGACGACGATGAAGCGGCGCTGTTTATGCAGGACATGGGCATCAGGCAATCTGCTCGGGAAAGATTGACACAGTTTGCATTCCGGACGCTCGGCTATATCAGCTTCTTTACAGTCGGGAAAGATGAAGTCAGGGCATGGAGCATTCACGGTGGAGATACAGCGGTTAACGCCGCCGGCGCTATTCATTCCGATCTGGCAAGAGGATTCATACGAGCGGAATGTTTCACTTATGACGAGCTTGTCTCATGCGGATCGGAGAAAAAAATTAAAGAAATGGGGCATTTCCGTCTTGAGGGCAAGGATTATGTCGTGCAGGACGGGGATATACTGAGCATACGTTTCAGTGTCTGAGGCCTCTGGAAACTCCGGACGAAAACGAGCTAATTCTTGACAATACCTGCCTCCTTGCTGTAAGAAACCATCCTGCAAAATCAATAAGACGACGAACAGGGAGGACATTATATGGCATTAAGCAGTTCAGCGAGTAAATTGAAAGAGATGATCGACAAGGCGATCGAAGATCATGAAATAACCGTGCTCGAATATGAAAAGATACTCCACATTGCAAGTGAAGACGACAGAATAGATCCTCAGGAACGCGCTTTGCTGCAGACGCTTCAGGATCTCATAGAAAGCGGCGCTGTAAAGAGAGTCCAGGACAGAAGATAATTAAAAGCCTTTATCGGGATAAAAAGGGGTTGCGTATATGATATGCAACCCTTTTTTTATTTCCATCCTTTATCAAGCGGCTGCTTTGCCTCTTCTCCTTGATCCGGGTCCGGGGAAAAGAAGGGCTGGGAACATACAGTGTATTATGGTAAATGTAAAAGACGCGCGTAATCCAGGCAATAGTTCCCGCTTGCTGAAACTGTAGATACGCGCAGACTAAAGTTGCCGTGCGGAGTGAATAAACCCGATGCCAGCCATTGTTGAAGATATCATTGCCTGTCCTGAATGCGACCTTTTGCAACGCATCCCGGCGCTTCCTCCGGGGGGCAAAGCGCTCTGCCCGCGCTGTGGCTGCAAGACGGCCTTCGGCAAAACCGATTCACTGGATCGTACATTGGCGCTCACTATTGCCGCGGCGATTGTCCTTGTAATAGCCAACGTAGAGTCTCTGATGGGACTTTCGGCAGTCGGGCGCCACGCAAGCACGACTATCCTCGGCGGAGTGCTGGAAATGTGGAGGCAGGGGGATGACATAACTTCTCTGCTTGTGGCATTCTGCGTCATCATCGCGCCAACTGTTCATATAACATTTATGCTGGTAGTGCTTATTGCCGTCAGGCGTCCTCCGGCGCCTGTGTGGACAGGCAAGATGATGCAGATGCTGATGTTGAACAAGCCGTGGGCCATGGTCGAGGTGATGATGCTCGGTATCCTGGTTGCCCTGGTCAAGATAGCTGATCTGGCAACAGTGGTTCCCGGTATCGGGATGTATGCCGTCGGTGCGCTCATTGTTCTTGTTACGGCCATGACGATCAGTTTCGATCAGCAGGAAACCTGGGCGCGAATAAGGTGGGTCGATGATGAGTCAGCGTAATAGCCGGCAGTGGCCGAATTGCCCTATAAAGTGATGAACCAGCAATGAATAAGGACAATATGACAGGCATGGCGATGGGATTTGTTTCATGTGAGACCTGCGGTCTCCTGACAAAGCCCGCCTTTGTTAACAACCCGGGGCACTGCCCGCGTTGCGGTGAGAAGCTTGCCCTTCGGCGGCATAATGCAATCCAGCGCACCTGGGCTTTCATTATCGCCGCCGGCATTTGCTATATTCCCGCAAACCTGATGCCGGTCATGATAACGACAACAGTGACATCCACCGAGCTGGACACAATTATGAACGGCGCCGTCAAACTTTATACAAGCGGTTCATGGCCTCTTGCTCTGATTGTGCTGATTGCGAGTGTTGTAATTCCCATGGCAAAAATAATCGCTTTGTCGTATTTGCTGATTACAGTTAAGAGACGTTCGATCCAGGGTCAGCAGGAAAGGGCCAGGCTCTATCGGCTTTTGGAGATTGTGGGACGATGGTCGATGCTCGACGTCTTTGTCGTTACATTTGTTGTTGCCCTTATCCAGCTAAAGCCGCTCATGTCTGTAAAACCGGGTGCCGGTGTTATTTTTTTTGCGGCAGTTGTCGTGCTGACCATGATTGCGGCCGAAACATTCGACCCGCGCCTTATATGGGACTCCAATAATTTCAGGGAGGACGAAAATGAGTGACCACGACGATATCAACAGTATTCCGCAGGCCACCGTCGTGAAAAAGAAACGAATGCGCTTATCGGTAGTATGGATTATTCCCATTGTAGCGGCTGTAGTGGCTCTTGGGATCGCAGTCCAGAAAATAATCAGTGAAGGTCCGACAATCACCATCGTCTTTAAGGTGGCCGAAGGAATAGAAGAGGGGAATACTCTTATCAAGTATAAGAATGTCAACATCGGCAAAGTAAAGACGGTGAAGCTGTCGAAGGATTATACCAAGGTTGTGGTGACAGCCAAGATAGAAAAGAGCGCAGAGGGACTGATCGTCGAGGATGCCGAGTTCTGGGTCGAACAGCCGCGCGTCACCATGAGTGGTGTCTCCGGTATCGGTACGCTGCTGACCGGAAACTTTATCGGGCTCAAAAAGGGAAAATCGAGGCAGGCAAAGCATGAATTCATCGGGCGTGATGTGCCGCCGACCATCACCATTGACCAGCCAGGACATTCCTTTACTCTCCAGGCCGAAGATCTCGGATCGGTGGGAATCGGGACCCCGATATACTATCGGCGCCTCAACGTGGGACAGGTTACCGGTTATGATCTTGCAGAGGACGGCAAAACCATTTCCATCAAAATCTTTGTGAATACACCTTACGACAAATATGTCACCGATCACACGCGTTTCTGGGAGGCGAGCGGTATTGACGTAACCCTGGGAGCGGAAGGGTTTAGCATGAATACGCAGTCGGTGCTGTCGATGATGATAGGGGGAATCGCCTTTGAGACACCGCCCATGGTCGATGATGCGAAGCTGGCCAGTGAGAAAACGGTATTTGCACTTTACAACAGCCGCAATGAAGCTCTTTCGAAGACGGAGACGGTTTCCACTCCATACGTCCTGTATTTCAACGAAACACTGCGCGGCCTCAACGTCGGCGCACAGGTTTTGCTGCTTGGTTTGCCTATAGGTGAGGTTACCTCCGTTGGTCTAGAATATGACCCGAAGACCAATACCGTCAGGCCGCGTGTTGACATTGTAATCTATCCCAAACGAACGATGGCATATGCAAAGAAGTTTTCGAATCTGGAAACCAGAGAACATACCAAAAAGGAGCGCCATGATTTTGTTCAAAAGTCTGTTGACCGGGGAATGAGAGCTCAACTGCGGAGTGGAAATATCATGACAGGGCAGCGTTATGTGGCCTTTGAAAACTTCCCGAATATGCCCAAAGTGAAAATCGACTGGACGAAGTCTCCCGTGGAGCTGCCGGTGGTTCCGAGCGGCATGCAGGATATTGAGACGAAGATTCACAATATCCTTAGCAGGATAGATAGAATGCCGCTGGATGGAATCGGCGCTGACTTCAAAAAACTGCTTGTAACACTTGAAGTGCTGCTAAAACGAGTCGATGGAGAAACGCTTCCTGAAGTGAAAGCAACCCTGGGCGACCTGAAGCGTGTCCTGAAAAGCACCGATGCCAACCTGGTAGGCAAGGATGCGCCCACGCAGCAGGAGATGCGGGAAACTCTTCAGGAGGTTAAAAAGGCGGCTCAGGCCATCAACGGACTTGTCGATTATCTGGATAGAAACCCCGAAGCCCTGATTCGGGGGAAAAAGCAGGAGGGATTAAAATGAAACGACTCACCGCCACTATCATCATTTCCTGTCTGGCTTTTGTTACAGTTACCGGGTGCGCTTCTTCGCCGTCCCGTTTCTACACATTGAACCCGACAGCGGCGCCTGCGGCGGAACAGACAGCAGGCTGTGCCGTCTCGGTAGGCCCCGTCTCTGTGCCTGCTGCTGTTGACAGATTGCAGATCGTCGTTCAAACAGGGCCGAATCAGGTTTTCATTAGCGAATTTGATCGTTGGGCCTCACCGCTTAAGGGGGACATTGCACGGGTTGTGGCCGCGAATCTTACCTTGCTGCTTGGCACTCCGCGGGTGACTGTCTTCCCGACGTCGACGGCGGCGGATGCATCATATCGCGTCATAATTGATGTCATGCGGTTTGATTCGGAATTGAATAAAGCGGCAACGCTTGACGCCTTATGGACGGTAAGCACCGTGAAAGACGGTCAAACGCAAAGAAACCGCACTACTGTTTCAGAGCCTGTGCAGGGTTCGGATTACGTTGCCATTGCCGCTGCACACAGCCGCGCACTGGGGAAAATGAGCGTCGGTATTGCCGCGACGATCCATGAGATGGAGAAAAAAGCACGTTAAGCAGGATCGCTTTGCGAAGAAGGCCCTTTATGCGAATCATGCAAAGTTTTCATAACTCAGGGATGAGAAAATCTGATTGCTGAACGGTTTGTTTCCCCGGCTTGCTGTTAGGGAGATCGTCGTTCGGACAGGTTAATGCGCGAAAGCCCGGTTTCCCGGGCTTTGCGTTGAGTCTTGGGTAGGTACCTTCAATCTATTTTATTGCACTCTTCAGTTTGGCGCCTGCTGCAAATTTCGGAACCTTCTTCGCAGCAATCTTGATTACTTCGCCGGTCCTGGGGTTCTTGCCTTTACGGGCCGCTCTCTTTGAAACCGAGAATGTGCCGAAGCCTACAAAAGGAACCTTGTTTCCCTTCTTGAGGTTTGCTGTGATCAATTCAAATACTGCATCCAATGATTTTCCCGCCGCTGCCTTCGATGTAGCTGTCTTTTTGGCCAATGCCTCGATGAATTCTGCTTTGGTCATCTGGTTTTAAATCCTCCTTAATTATTAGTTTAGGTCCTACCCAATATTCATTGTTGCGTCGGACGGTCTTGCTGCCGCATGGGCGGCAACAAAATTCGCAGCGCATATATTGTATATGTGTCTTTATAGCATGATGCACCATCTTGGCAAGTAAATTCCTTCACTTTTATGCAATATGGCCGGGGATTAATGATTGATTAAATGAGAATAGCACTCTTTCCTGGCAATAATTCAGCAACGAACGGCAAATGAAAAAAAGGACATATAAACAGCTTGCAAAGTGGTGTCAAATATGTCAACATGCTCCCATGAAAAAGACCAGGCCAATTTCATGGATTAGAGCCGCGAGAAAGGACTTTGAGGATTTTCCAGATGCCGTACAGCATGACATGTTGACCGCACTGACAATTGCCGCAGAGGGCGAAAAGTCAGACAACGCAAAACCGTTGAAGGGAATAGACGGAGGCGTATTTGAAATTGCGGTTAGGTACCGTGGGGGCGCATTTCGTGTTGTTTACGCCGTGAAAATTGGGGGGGATATTTGGGTAATTCATGCTTTCCAAAAAAAATCAAAGATCGGGATCAAGACGCCTCAAATGGATATTGATCTCATTCGCGAACGTTTAAAGCAGTTAAAGGAGGTTTTAAAATGAAAGACA
Organism: uncultured Syntrophaceae bacterium; assembly: GCA_964558665.1. Taxonomy (GTDB): domain Bacteria; phylum Desulfobacterota; class Syntrophia; order Syntrophales; family PHBD01; genus CAZLFA01. The sequence continues at coordinate 17,046 of CAZLFA010000010.1, read as the reverse complement.
AGATCGACTTGATTCGTGGCAGCGGCAATGTATTTTCTGATTTTGATCGTCCAAATGCCGGTTTGGAGCAAGCTCGTGCAATTCTTGCGGCCGAGATAATACGTACGCTTGATGCCCGCGGTCTTTCAACACGACAAGCTGAAAAACTCACGGGGGTTGGACATTCGGAATTCTCACGCATCCGCAACGCAAAAATATCACGTTTCAGTATTGACAGAATGATTGCGATTCTCGGCAAACTCGATGAAGATGTTGAAGTGACCATAACCTTTCAACCACGTCGTCCTGCTAATCAAAATACACTTCACGTGCGCGAGTAAACTTCAACAATCTTATTTGCAAAAAATATCCAAACTAAATTTCTACTAATGTAAGTAGCATATCTAAAAATAAAAGAGTTTTCCCTTTGAATACTAAAGAGATAGCTAAAAAATATTTAAACTTGCTTGCCGAGAACAAGGTTCTAAGAGAAGAAAATAAAATCCTCAGAATGCGATTAGGGATCACAGAAGAAACGGAATCGCATCTACACAACTCCTCTGAAAACCATCATGCTCTGGATATTAGTGCGCTGACGCTTCAAGAGAGAGAATTGCCATCTAAAAATCTTCAAGAACTTAACACAGCAGAAAAGATCCATATTTTCATGTCGCTATTCAGAGGTTGGGAAGATATTTATGCCAAGAGATGGCAGAATAAAAAAGATCAAACAGGATATAGCCCGGTTTGCCTGAACGAATGGAAAAGGGGTTTCTGTCAAAAACCGACAATTAAATGCTTTGAATGCAAGCATCAGAAATATGATGTTCTGGACGAGAAGGTGATCGAGTCGCATTTACGAGGAAATATAGTTGCTGGTCTATATCCTCTGCTTACGAATGATAACTGTTATCTATTGGCCATCGATTTTGACGATGAGGGTTGGCAAAAAGATTCCCTCGCTTTAAGAGAGGTCTGTAATATATTCGGCATTCCCTTTGCTTTAGAGCGTTCCCGGTCTGGAAACGGGGCACATGCATGGTTTTTCTTTGAAGGGCCTGTTTCAGCAAACTTAGCGCGAAAGTTCGGCTCTGCATTGTTGACTTACACTATGAGCAGAAGGCACGAATTGGTATTCAAATCTTATGACCGCTTTTTCCCGAACCAGGACACGCTTCCGAAAGGTGGTTTCGGAAATCTGATTGCGCTTCCCCTGCAGAAAATAGCTCGAGAAAAAGGCAATAGTGTCTTTGTGGATGAATGCTTCCGCCCCTATGAAGACCAGTGGCAGTTCCTCGCCGGTATTAGAAGATTGGCTGAAGATGAGGTCACGGACTTGATTCAACAATTGAGCCCTGGAAATGAACTAGGGGTTCTCAGGCAGGATGATGAAGAAGCCGAAAAACCTTGGGAAACGATAAGAAGGAAATGGTCCGAAAAGGATTTCCCTAAGGAAGTACAGATGCTGAAAGCTAATATGCTTTATGTCAAGAAAGCGGGAATTTCTCAAGGGGGATTAAACGCAATAAAAAGATTAGCTGCTTTTAAAAATCCAGAATTTTACAGAGCTCAGGCGATGCGCCTGCCAACCTATGATAAACCTCGGGTGATTTCGTGCTCGGAAGAAAACGAGAGATACCTGTGCCTGCCAAGGGGTTGTGAAAACGATGTTGCGAAGCTGCTTGATGATGCCGGTGTCAAAACTGAATGGTTGGACCATACTTGTCAGGGAAAGTCCATCAATGTTTCATTCAAGGGAAACTTGCGCGAAGAACAGATCCCCGCCACGTGCGAGATGCTTGAATACAACACGGGCGTTCTTTCAGCAACTACAGCATTCGGCAAAACAGTCATCGCTGCGAAACTTATCGCCGAAAGAAAAACCAATACGTTGATATTGACGCACCGTAGGCAGTTGCTTTCGCAATGGACTGAGAAGCTGACAGAATTTCTTGACATCGATGAGAAACTGCCCGTTTCGGAGAAAAAGAAAGGACGAAAAAAGAAGCAAAGTCTGATTGGGCAAATTGGGAGCGGCAAAGTTCATCCAAGCAGCATTGTCGATGTCGCCATTATGCAATCGTTAAATCGTGACAACGAGATCAAGGAGTGGATCAAGAATTACGGCATGGTGATCGTAGATGAATGCCACCATGTTCCGGCTTTCAGTTTTGAACAGATTCTCAAAGGAGTGCATGCAAAGTATGTTTATGGTTTAACAGCCACTCCTACGAGGCAGGATGGCCATCATCCAATCATCTTCATGCATTGCGGGCCTATTCGTTATCGTGTAGACGCAAAAAAGCAGGCGGCAAAGAGGCCGTTCGATCATTATATCATTCCCCGACTGACAAACTTTAGGGTGCCGCTGGAATCAGAAGGTAGAGACCAGTCCATTCAACGACTCTACGCAACCATTGCTGTGAATGAGCCAAGAAACGATCGGATTGTAGAGGACGTCGTGAATTGCTTTCAAAACGGCGGCAACGCCCTTGTTCTCACTGAGAGGACCACGCATGTAGCAATGCTGGCCGCTAAGCTGCGGGAATGCATCCCCGATGTAATTTCACTGACCGGCGGGAAGGGAGCTAAAGAAACGCGGGAAGCTTTGAGGATGGTCTCCTCTTCACCTGCCGACAGACCGCTAACAATTATTGCAACGGGGAGATACATCGGTGAGGGATTTGACGAACCGCGGTTGGATACGTTGTTCCTGGCTATGCCCATCTCTTGGAAAGGAACGCTCCAGCAATATGCAGGCAGGCTTCACCGGCTCTGTGAAAAGAAGCAGGAGGTCAGAATTTATGACTATATTGACATTCATGTCCCCATGCTGGAGAAGATGTACCACAAGCGGCTAGCTGGATACGCGTCGATGGGATACAAGACGCGAGCAGAAAACCTGCCTGATGAATCTATGGATATCATCTTTGATAACACAACCTTTTTGCCGGTTTATAAAAATGACCTACTAAATGCGGCTCAGGAAATTCTCATTGTCAGCCCATTCGTTACTAAAAGACGCGCCACTCAGATGTTACCCTTCCTGAGCACTGCCGTGGCCAGGAAAGTCAAGGTTGTTATTGTTACGAGGCCGGTTGGAGACTATAAAGAGAGGGACCATCAGGTCTTGAAAGAAACCTTGCATCATCTTAGTGCCAGTGGCATTCGGGTAATATGTAAGACAAATATTCATCAGAAATTTTCAATCTGTGATCAGAAAATAGTTTGGTACGGTAGTATTAATCTACTGAGTTTCGGTCGTGCAGAAGAGAGCATAATGAGGCTTGAAAATCCAAACATAGCTGATGAATTGCTGGGGAGTATACAGAAATGAGAGTCAGCAAGAAATTTCCCGGTATCCGGTTAATCTGGCATGTAGCATGGCAACAAATTGATAAGCGCAACATATTGATGTTAAAAGAAAAATGGTGGTCCCACGGGGGATCGAACCCCGGTCTCCGGCGTGAGAGGCCAGAGATATTTTATTACCTAGATTTACCATGTTTTACCTATCTTTTATTTTAATCAATTAAATTAAATAGATACAATAGATATTATTTCCCTTGACTTACTTTACGATCCTGTTATTTATAACTACCAGGTTGGAAATGCGGTTGGAATATTTCTTAAAGTAAATTAAATAAGAGGTAATCATGAGTGGTAATGATCGAAAGAAATACCCTAGGCATAAGACAAAATACCCAGGAATATTTTATCGAGAGGTTAAAAGAATAGGATCAAAGGGAATCGAAAAGATTTATTATGCAGTATACAAGAAAGATGGGCATCTGCGTGAAGAAAAAGTTGGACGTGAATATGCGGAAGCAATGACTCCCGCAAGAGCGGCGTTAGTAAGAGGAGAATTAATAGAAGGAAAGCGTAAGCCTCGAAAGCAAATACGTAAGGAATTGCAAGAACAAAAAGACAAAGAAGCTGGTCGATGGACCATTGACCGCCTGTGGAATGAGTATCAGAAGTCTCTAAAAAACGACAAGAGTAGAAAAATAGACGAAGGCAGATATAAAAAATACTTAAAAACAAAATTTGGTGACAAAGAGCCACAAGACTTAATTGCCATTGAAGTAGAGAGAATAAAACGTACCCTTAGCACGCAAAAATCACCTCAAACGGTTAAACATGTTATGACTCTCTTGGAGAGGATAGTGAATTTCGGCAAAAAAACCAATTTATGTCGAGGATTAGATTTCCATGTAAAGAAACCAACAGTGAACAATGAAAAAACGGAATTTTTAACACATGAGCAACTTAAGGGGCTTATCGCTGCGATAAATGCTGATGAGAATATTCAGGTTGCAAATATCATGAAAATGGCATTGCTAACAGGTATGCGACGCAGTGAGCTTTTAAAGCTTAAGTGGGCCGATATTGATTTTAATCATAACATTATCATTATCCGTGATCCCAAAAATGGTGGCAATGATGAAAAAATACCATTGAATGAAGAAGTTAGAAAACTTTTAGATAAACATCCTCATTCTAAAAGCCCATATGTATTTCCTGGAAAGGACGGAAAACAAAGATCTGCAATAAATGTTCAAATTAACCGAATTAAAAAACGAGCTAAACTGCCAAAAGACTTTAGGCCATTACATGGATTACGTCACACTTTCGCCTCAATTTTAGCCTCTTCTGGACAGGTTGATATGTATGTCTTGCAGAAGTTAATGACCCACAAGACACCGCGCATGACACAAAGATATGCTCACCTCAGGGATGAAACATTGAAACGAGCAGCAGATTTAGCTGCGAAATTGGTTACTGGTTAGGATTCGCGTACAGTCTCGTAAAATGAATTATTCTCAGGGGGGAGGTTAAAAAACATCCCCAGAACTTTTAAAAAACTCAATGAAAAGATTATGTTATCTGATTGTTTCTATGAAATCCGAGTTATTCCTTTTTTTACCCCCAATTCTTATAAACAGTCTTATTTATATTATGTGTTTTTCCCCAATCACCAACCGCGGAATTTACAGCTCTTTAAAGTTCAAAAGATAAATCACACTTGTCCAAGATAGGTTTTTATAAATTGAAAAGGGTACTCACAATCAGGTATGAGTTTTGTGCCGAAAACCAAAAACCTGAACAAGGAGGCACCCTCATAAACAGATTTAGTAGCATTTTTTGGTAAATCTCTCCAGATATGGATAACTTATGATGTACTAAAAATTAATGGTAACTTCTTTTTCTTGTTTTTTATTATTAGCAAACCAGGTAACAGAGACTGTAATTTTAGCCGGTGAAGATATGCTGTATGTTGCATTGCCAATCCGCTTGTGCTTTGGTTCATAAATTTCTTTATTTTTTCGCACGCATTTCGACACCTTATCAGGGCAATTCCAAATGCCATCTCCATATACAATTTTCAGTTTCTTATCATCAAAACCTATTGTTTTTTGTGTCATGTTTACCTGTAAAATAATGTCTTCCGGTTTTGTATCTTTTGAAAGAACATAGGTGATACCTTCATAATCCTTTATATCATCTTCGTATGAATGGATACCTATACTTGGATAGTCAGAATAGTCACGATACTCAGCTGAATGAACAAGAACGGGACAATAAACTATTAATGCTGCTATTATTAAAATATGAGAAATCACTCTTGATATACCCTTCATCGATAAAACCTCCTCTTGAGTTAAATTAATTTGTGCTTATTTAAGTTATTTATCAAATAGCATCTTATAATTACTAACAGATAACGAATGATTTTTGCAAGATTATTCTATAATCTACTTCCCATAATCATGACAAAAATTGTGCTTGATTAAAGTGCGTTAGCTAATCAGCACGAGATTTGGTTTTTGAATTCTCTACTATTTGAAATATATTTAATGTTGCCTTCCCCAATCCAGAACTTGTAATTACTTATCATGCTTTTAGTTTGATAATGTAATCTTCCTGATGCATTTTTAGTAATCATTTGTTTTAAGGATCAAATCCACATATGACCCTTCTATGAGATCCTCTCCCTGAATACTGAGAACTTTCATTATACCCTCTATTTTAGTTACTTTTGAACCGCATGAATCCACCATTCCATGCACGTGCTCAATCTCGATGAATCTGCCCAGTCCTTCCACCTCGTCAAAATGTATCCTGTTCCTATCAATCATAAACAGATGTCGGGTTTTCCTGACGACACCAAGCACGCCCACTGCCTCTTTGAGTACCTGCTTCAGGGGCGCAGCCTTATTTTGAGTCAAAGGCATGAGTAAATATTCAGATTCCTTGGGACCGGCAATGTCGCTCTGTTGATAAAAAACCAGGACAGCCGATTTTTCTTCCCTGGTGATACGCAGTTTCAAACGTCCTTTTGTTACCGAAAAATATGTATCCTCCTGATGCAGTATCCTGCCTTCCTGACCACTCAACACCATTGCTCTATTCTTCTGACTTTGCCAAGTGCATGCACGAGCTTTGATCTCAGTATTAAGATTCACGTAACGCCGCCTTTCCTCTTGCAATAGGACACTGAATCGATAAAAAAATGGGGGTATCCTTATTATTGGTTTTCCTGTATAAGTGAATTCAATGTAGCCGCTCCGCTTTGATTCTGATCCGACAGCAGATAGAAGTATCTCCTGCGCGAGCACTCAAAAGACTTATCCTCTGAGCTGAATGAAAACAGAACTTTTTGCCTACCCCGGCAGTATTCATCATAGCTGAACTGAATGAACTTGAAATTGCTGATAAGTGATGGTGCGATTATTCGCAGTCCCTCCCTGACACTCAACAAATTGGTCAATTGTTCGATAAAGGTAGCAAAAAAATCAATGGGCATAAGATTCGCAGAGTCCTTGATCTGGATTCTATCCATAACAACTGTATTTTTATCTTCACTGTAATCAATCATATATATACAGCCTATCCAGTCGACGCCTTTGAAAACCCTGATGTTAAAAAACCTGGGGTGAAGAAGATGTTCAGAGGCCATGCTCAGCGAACAGTCAGAACTGTATATGCCCTTGAGATAGTCATGATAGTCCTTGCAGGGATAGAGCTTCAGAGTCGTTTTAGTTGAAATTGACTCAATCGTCACTTTTTCTGTCTGCAAGCCCTGGCAAAACATCCTGTAGAGTTTCTCCACTCTGTCCTGAAAGAAGGTATCCTTGAAGAAATTCTCAACAATCTTTGTCTTCTCAAAAAAGTTATCCACTATCCCCTGTATCTTCTGCAGGATGTTGGCATCAACTGCTGTCTTCCGGAATGATTTAAGAAGGGCATACAATTTTTTCTCCATCAACTTTTTTGACTGCTTGTCACTGATTCTATCGAAGAGATCAAAAAAGTTCCTTTTGACATTTGCCGTTGTCCCGAGCTTCATGATCCTCTCTTTTGCAACTTTTTTAAGATAGAAGCAGTGAGGAGCAAACATATTTCTCTCTATACGCGCAATTCTCTCACACAGGAGCACATGCAAATCGTTAAGCACTATTGAAGACGTTGGATTCAGGTCCAGAAGCCGGTTAATTCTGTGCGCATCAAGAATGGATGTCTCCGTATCATAGGCCACAATCTTCAGGATGCTCTTCCTTATGAATTCCCTTATGACCTCCTTTCTTGTGTGCAGATAATTCCTCAGAAGGGTTACAAGCATATCATTACACTCGATCTGATCGTGAATCCGTGCGGACAAAGGGTATGAAACCGGAGACATTTCCTCACACAGCTTGAACCGTTCTCTGCTTTTTTTGCCGGAAAGAAGACCCCTTCCATCCCTGATGATGGACCTGTAGGTATCGAACACCGATTCCTCAACATCAGCAACCGAGTTTATATAATCCTGCGCAAGCAGTTCCATGAGTCTTATGTTATCTCCCAGACTTGAGATGAGGTCCACTTCCTGAACCACCTTATGGACGCTTTTTTTCAGCTCCATAATTTCCAGTTCGTATTCATCACTGATGGCTGACAGTATTGGCGGCTTGATGATCTTGTGTCTCATCGCAAAATGAAGCAGTCTTTTTTCTGCATCATTCGGCTTTGGCGGAAGGCATGACCTCACATCCTGACAAGTTTCAAGACGATATGGGGGATGTGTGCATGTCATATCAATATCCCGAACCATTTTTTATGGCAGCCTGTCCGTGACTTTCATTCACCGGCGGATGCATCCGCTTTCAGATAAGTCATACTTCCATTAACCAACTGTCGAATCATTTTGCAAAGGCATTCCTGGCGACCTGATAAAAACATTTTCATGGCTTCTGATTAAGCTCAAATTCCGGAGTACCGTAATATTCCGGTTTTTTCAGATTATATTTTTTCATTATATAAGCAATCCCTCTTGGGGTGGCAAGCAGTGGGTGCATTTCAAGAAGAAGTCTGCCGCCAAGACAATAATGAACATATTCGCTGAACATGATCCTGAAAAAATCCTCCGCAGATGAGTATAGGAACTTTTTGTTCAGGAGCTTATGTTTCATTATTGCCTTATGAAATATCGCGATTTCCGATTCGATTTTTTTATCAAGAAGGACCTGGCTCATATATTTATAATCTATAACGTTGTTTTTCATAATTCATCACACATTCATTCACGTTTATCCTGGATTTCTCTGACTTCCCTGATCCATTCGCTCAACTGTTACTTAGACAGGCGGGCAATAGGGATCTGTGTAACCCTGAGTGCCTGACCTGAAATTCATTAGTCATCGATATGACGCCACCCGATGCTTTGCGCCAGCATCCTTATCCTTCCATATTGATCCGGATCCAGGATGTAGACATCAAGGTCAATCCGGATGCCATTCTGCCTGACTTTTTCATAGCCATCGATCATGGCAAGAAAGGCCGCCTCCTGAGTCAAGCGCCAGCCCCCGCTCATTATTGTTGATGCAACTATTTTTATTCCGTATTCTGCAGCAGTATTCAGTGACTTTTCCGTCACCGAGCTTATGATCCCCTTTTTTACAGACAAGCTGAGGGCATCTTTATGATGTAATGTTGACGCCAGCATGATCAGACCAAATGGAGAGTCAACTAATGGTTCATAATAGAAAACCTTTCCCAGTGGTATCGGGTAGCTTATTTCACTCTGGACCTCACTCCATACATCAGACCAGCGTGCTTCTAACTGTCGGCAGAGATTGCCTTCCATTCCCTTTGCGGAACCATCGATGTTGAGGATAATGGCATCAGCCTTTGCATCCAAAACATTTCCCTGAAAGATATTGATACTCATTGCTAATCATCCCTGGATATAACTCTTTGACCGATTTCCTGAACAGTACCCAATACAATTCTGATGGATGCCCGAGTCTGCGGCGTAAGTTGTTGGGATACAAGCGGGTCTTTTTGCATTTTAAAAATCAAATCATAATCAAGATGATCGAACCTGATTTCTATCAAGACATCATCTCTCATTTCCAGTATCTCCAGATTCAATGAAAGTGCCTTCCTGAGTTTTTCAACACCCCGGTCACCATTACTCTTTGTCTCTGTGGAATAGCTGTTTTTCCTCCCTTTCTCAAAGTCGGCAATACGCCTTAGCAGATCAATCACTGCTTGCTTGTGAACAGAATCAATAATCATATCCCGGAGAGCCTTTTGGTCATATTTATCATTTTTTTCTTCTAAAAAAGTTATCAAACCGGTCTTCATTTCACACTGACCCCATGGCGCTGAACCCGGTGGCAAGGCAAAGACAAGATAGCCGGCCAATCCGCCATATTTAGCCTTAAGCTCTTTAAATATTGCTTTTGCATTCTTAACAGCCACCACAAGTTCTGTTCCATTCATGGCTCATCAACTCCTTACTCTATCATAAACAAGCATGATTTGATTATAAAGTATGACTATCTTTTCCGTTCCAGCACTCTAATCATCACACTGCGCCGGATAATCCACTCTGGGAGCTGATTGCGAATCTGATTTATACCATTTGATGGTAATGCTGTTGGTTTCTCCTAAGACTTCATTTCGATAATGAAATGACAGAAAGCATAACGTTATATTAAGTATCCCCGACAGAAGACCAACAACCATCCAGAATCGGCAATCGCTCATCAATTTCCTGCAAAAATTCATTTTATTCCCCCCGATCAACAACCGCAGCGATCCTGTGAATGTCCTACAGCTCCCGGTTCCAATATCGTTTTGTTGTATCACCAGTATTACTTCCGTCTTTCACGTTTCCCCGTTCATCGACAACGATCTCTTCCTGATAGCATACATCAGGAACGGAAAGATGGGGACGGAAAGCATGGTTGGATTTGTTCCACATGACAGTCATAGTCACAACTTCGTTTTGCGCCATGTTTCGGTAGTTCCATGTCATCATCCCCAGAGCTCCATTCAGGATTAAGGACACTACAGTGAGGATGATCCAGTGCCGGAGGTTGTCTTCCCAATTCGTGGCCATTGCCGATATCCTTTCGTGCAAAATTTATTACTACATCATCTAGCATTCAGCGACATGTCCGTAACCCACAATTCACCGCTCGCCTGCGATTCCGTAGCGCCGCACCATACGATGACCGCTATCTTCCTTACGTCCGATGGATCGAGTCCCAGAAGGTTGTTCTGAATCTCACCGAGGATATCGAGTCTGTAATCCTGATGGAATCTTCCCTGGGAAATCTCAATGAAGTGCGTTTTATACGAATCGCCGCTCCGCCTGGGAACGCCTATCAAAGCCGTATCCGCAAACAGATTCTTCACATAATTAACAATTATCGTCTCCCCTATCTTTGTTCCATGCTCATCGAAATACTGGAGGGCTATCTGCACAACGCCGGTGCCGGAAAATCCCATAATCGGCCCCTCGCGGGATGCAGTCTGGAACGAGGCCGAGAAAATCAGGTCAGGACCCGGCACCTTCACAACCTGTGCGAACTGAAGATGTCCTTTTCCCTTGTGGCGCATGTGAAGCGCCTTACCGGACTTGCCGTATGAGAACGGAATTATCTCCGCCTGACTGTACCCCTGCGTAACATCGCCGATCGCCCTCTGCCAGAAATCGTATCCCTGGAGAAACCCTCCGTTGCGGAGATAACTGAACCCCCTGGTGTATCTGGGCTTGTACCTCGGTTTTGGTTTTTCCGGCCTTTCCAGCATCCAGACAGAGGGAAGGATATTCCTGTCAATCTCAGCGGATGCCGTGGAAATGACCCGTCCTGTTTCCACGTCGATCATGCGGGCATTAATCTTTACCGACCGCTGAAGCTCCGTCAGCGTCCCGGAACAAAGGGAATCGACTCCCAGAAGCTTTCCCAATCTGGCTGCAGAGTTCCCGTCTGCAAGTCCGGAAGACTGCAGCTTCATCTCCGCCATCACCTTCTTCAGCAGGCGTCTCTCAATAACCTGAATATTCTCCAGTTTCGAGAGCCTGGTCATAACCTCCTCAGCAAGGTACTTTCCCACGCTATTAACCTCGCCGTCCAGATCAACAAAATCAATTACGGCAACTCTTCTTTTCTCGGCATCACCAAACCCTGAAGCCATCTGCGAGACAAGCTGGTCCATGGTCTCGCTGAATGGCGAAGCAAAGGATGGGCAAGGCAGCAGAAGACCTGCCAGCATAAAGAAAGATATCAATTTAACCATCATCGCCTTATTTTTCAGACCTTTTATGCTATTCGCCGAATTCCCGGTCACCCCCCTGCCCTCCTTTCTCTATTCTGATAATCAATATAAACGCCGATACTGAAAAAATATGACATCCATTTTGCAATCATAGTTTGAGATCAAACGACTTGACCGGCCTGGAAAAACAGCGCGGCGAAGGTACAGTAAAGCCGGTCTCATCAAAAAGTCCTGCTATCTTTTCCATCTTCTCTACTGTTACCTCCAGCCAGTTTTCTTCCGCCACTTCACGGTGTCCGTCTTTCATGGCCCAGGCCAAGGCCATTGTCTCGGCGAAACAGCCGAATGTCACTCCCCGGGAAAGGCGGAACATTTTGTATGTAATTGCACCCAGGACATATTTGAGTCGCGGCGCGTAAGCGTTGCCGGCATCCTGGCGAATGACCCTGTCCCGACACTTCATGTATTCCCTCCTCGTAAGGTTGGACGGTTCGGCAACATCAATAACAAGAAGCTTCCTGTCGTTTCTGCGGACCAAATCGATATTTTCCGACCCGAGCTTGACTTTATCAGAATGGGTACATGCGACAACCGCGTCAACCTTGCCCATTTCCTCGAAGGACCGGCAGACGTCGATCTGATAAAGGTTTTTCACCCTGGCAAGGCCCGCTTTATTCGGACCTGCGCCAATAATCTCATATCCGTAATCCTTGAGCGCCCCGGTCATCAATTCACCGAGGAAACCATACGGCCCCAGTATGCCGATGCGGCTTGTCCCCGGAGTCAGACCTGCTTTCTCCAGAGCCCTCAGTGTTTCTCTTTTCAGAAGCAATGAAGTGCCGTTGTCGCCTATCGTGAATAGAATGCCGGGATACTGTTTTTCCAGTGAGGCATAATTGCCTTCAAAGAGCCTCTTGGTGCCGGCGGCAAAAAGGACTGCCTTTGCGCCCTGTTCTCTTGCCCACTCTACAGCTTTCAGGAACTTTGCACGCGCCTGCCTTTGACCTTCCCGTGTTGTCAGATCCTCCGCCGTAACATCGATTACTCTTGTCCTGCCTGAGATATTACCCAGCCAGTACCTCGGTCCGTTGAAATGCCCCTCCGGGGGAATCCATTTCCCAAGAAATGTCCGGCGATCCTTTTCGTCACGCATGTTGGATATAAAAACCACATCAACGGCGGGATAACCCGCCAGCTTCCGTAATCCTGTCCGCCAGTCCAAAAAAGCCACAAGAAATCTCCATATTCGTGCCAACAATTCTTCACCTCCTTTATTTTTTCAGCCATTCGCGGGCAACGGCAAAAATGCCGACCGCTGTGATCATGAAAACCGCCAAAATACCGAGAACAATGCCGCCGAATGCCTTAATTCCCTGAAACGACACTTTGAGCAGATTATGACAGACCAATTTGATCAGTTGCAGCATAGCGACGATAAACTCCCTGATTTTACCGGCCACAAAGACGGCAACTGCTCCCAAGCAATAGATATAAAAGACAAAAACTGTTTTGCTTATTTCCAGAAGCGCTCTCATTTCCATTTCTCTCCTGTCAGGTTATTTTCAGTTGCATTGACAAGTTTCAGCAATGGTGAACGGTTTAATGATTACTGTGTTGTTTACCTGATCGCTTTTTCAGCTTGAGGTAGAGGGGGTGAAGTATTCTTCTCAGTATTACCTGCGGCCCTGCGGAAAGTCTCGCCACAGTCATGCAGTTGAAACCATACTCATCCAGAAAGCGGCCAACGGGGCGCCAGCCTGAGAGCGTAGCCATCCGGGCAGGTTCATCGTCACCTTTGTAGCTCATGTGCCAGTTAAGGAGGCGCATGATGTAATCGGTAAGGGGATCTTCCTCTCCCATTCTGTTCTGAACGGTGCTGAAAACGACCAAGCCGCCGAATCTTGAAAAGCAGGTAATGTTTTTCAGGATCTTGATACCTGCTTCCTTGTTCATGGGACAGAGGATGCCGATGAGCAGCAGCATGTCATAACCGGCGCCGTCGAAATCCTGCAGTTTCTTCGGCACAAAGGAAAAGCTTGCCGACAGGCCGAGTTCGGATACACGGTTTTCACCGATGGCAATCGCCTCTTTGTCGGGTTCTACACATGTTACATGAACAATCTTCGCCAGATCGGGATTCTCATGAAGTATCTCGATCATCTCATGGCTTGGCCCGGAGCCGATGTTCAACACCCCGTATGTTTTCAGGTCCCTTCCCGCCATGTCCATGCGTATGATGCGCGGGAGGTTCTCCCTTAAAGCTATAAGCCGCTTGTATATTGCCCTTGCGGCCTTGCCTTCCGGGAAATATTTGTCGATGGGGTGAATGACGGGCCTTTTGTGATAAAGGAACTCAAATGTCAGGGAGGAGGTTTTGTCCTCTTTAACCATCTGCATGATCGTTGAGGCATTGATAAGACGTGACCGCATGGCCTTTGCATCCTCGCTGTCAATATCTCCTCTGAGATAGCAGGACACGAATTTATCGACAGTCTCGCGGTCAACAGCATCAAAGAGTGTTTTCGCCTCCGGTGTATGCAAAGCCCATTTTCTATCCGTATTTTTCCCTGCTTCTTTATTCGTCATGCTACTGCACCTCCTCTGCATTGTCAGAAGGCATGACTGCCTTGATTAATGATGCCATCTCCTCGGGGATTCGCCGGGGTCTGCCCATCATGTCGGTGTAGACGATCTGCTGGCGGCCGCGGGCATGCACCAGGCCGGTTGCGGCGTTCACAAATTCCGCTTCCAGCGTCAGGCTGGCACGGCTCATCTCTCTCACCCAGAGCCTGACGGTCACTGTATCCCCGAAGTAAAAGTCCTTTTCGTATTCATAGGAGGCATTGCGAGTCTTAAGAAGATACTCGCGTCCTGCCTCGGTCGAAAAACCGGGGATAAAATCAAGGGCAAACAACTCCCGGACAACGCCAAAGATTTTTGCATACTCGTGATGACTCACATTGCCTTCGGCGTTTGTCTCTGCGAATGTGATCCGTACCTGATGTTCATATTTGAGTAGTTTCCCTGAACTATCACCGTTAATTAGTGTTTTATGAGATATGTCTTGATTATTCATGTGTCATCCTTGTTTGTTTTTTAGTCTTCTGTGAAAAAGAAATGTGAATTATGAAAAATGACACGCAGAAAAACAAAAGCCCCTTTTGCAGGGGCTTTATAAATTGGCGCACATTTTTTCTTTCTAGGAATTACTTTACTCTATAATTTATGTTCTCCTTAATTTCTCATCAGGATTCCGGAAATTTATGAGCATATTCGCAAACTATATTGGCGTAAATGTATAACCCCAATCCATCAGCAGTTAATAGTATCTCATATGCAAAAGCACCAAGTATGTCTCCATGCTAGCATCTAGAATTAATCACGGACCCTCCATGATAAATTATCTTCTTTGCAGAGAACGAATTATAATACCCAAAATATGGAAGGGGAACATTAATAATCGATAAATAATGGCCCCGAAAACAAAATCTCTCACACCATGCCCCAGAAGATTGCCACAAATAATGTATAAAACTTTATAGGTTATTATGATTAAAACAAAAGCGAAGATCGTTACAGAAAGATAATCAAACACCAGTAAGGGCTCCCTTAAAGAAGATTTATGTTCCGTTCTGATGATACGTTTACACGTTTTGCGCCGCTTATATTTCCGTAAGCCTTCCAGAATTTTTGTATCTGACGCCAATGATCATTGGATATGCGGTGCGTTGGGGTCATTCCGACAAAAAAGAGACGAATATTGTGAAGGTCAGGAATGAAGTCGCTCTTTTCTGCCTTTTCGATGTCGTTTTCTGAAGGTTGCCTCTTTTCAAAATTAAAACCATCACCCACATGCTGCCCGTCAGTAAAAACAATTAGGAAAGCTTTTTTGTGGGTTAAGAGCTCAGCTTTCTGTGATGAAATGAAACGCATAAACCCGAACAGGTCTGTTCTTTGTTTCAGCTTTGCCTGGTCAGAGTCCACGAGAGGCATGATCTTCTTTTGCCAGCATACATCCCATTCTTGTTCGGCCGTCTTTTTTGCTCTGATTAATACTTGACCCATGGGACCTATGCTTTCGGGAAGTGACAAAGAGAAAAGCTCCTCCTGTTCAGATTCAGCCCTAGAGTGAATGAGATAGACTGAAATACGATCGCCAGCATCAAGATTTTTGATAAGTTTATCGATAGCTTTTTTGTCCTTTGAAAGCTCACCCTCCCGACCTGCAGTTATATCCATTCCTATGACAATATTACGGGGACTCTTCTGAATTACGCCCGCCAATACAGCAACATGCTCAACCTTGTCCAAAGCTGGATTCAGCATACCGGCATAGTGAAGGCCGGCAGCAGAAGCAGTTGTAATTCCGGTGATAAGGGTAAATATGGTAAGAGCTCTCATTATTTAACCTCCTTTATATTAAGTTAATTTGCCCCCGCATTAATAATTCCAGTCGCTCTTCGCAGTTCGTTAGCTGCTTCTACATTCTTCCGCCCACCGATATGAAAGCCGCGAATATATCTGTTCTTTCGGAAAGATATCTCCTGTCGTGTTATATCATCCAGTTTCCTGTCAAACTCTTCAAGTTTCCTAAGTTGGACATCCCAGACATTGCGACCAGCCAACAATTCCCCTTTTTCAATGTAGAGGTCTCTTGAACTTCTACTCAGCTTCAAT
Source organism: uncultured Syntrophaceae bacterium (assembly GCA_964558665.1). GTDB lineage: Bacteria > Desulfobacterota > Syntrophia > Syntrophales > PHBD01 > CAZLFA01. The sequence goes on along the minus strand of CAZLFA010000010.1, from coordinate 837 downwards.
CGTTCACTTGCGTCCTCATAAAGAGCGCCTGAAACGCAAGGAACACCGAGGGTCAGGCCAATCATCAGAAGTAAATTGCCCCACCAGATGTGGTTGAAATTGAAATTACCCCCCATAAGGCCACCTGCAAAAGTTTCCGATCGCAGGACCACAAATCCGAGAAGTCCGGTGCATAAAAAGATAAACCCGGCAACGGCGACAATCAGTTTTGTCGTTCTTTTCCATGTTTCAGTAATGTTATTAAGCGCATACTTGACCAAAAGAGCACTGCACAAAGATATCAAAACAGCAATGATCAAGGCAGACACCAATCCCTGCCCAAACATGCCTTTGCCAATATCTGCCAAACCAAAGATTTCAAAAGTCATTAATAGTGAAGCGATAAAGGTTTCCTTCCAGGCTGCTCTATATTCTGAATTTGCCACCGGTTCGGGAACAAGCGTACCGGCATCTTTCATGCTGTCCACTTTTGCCTGGTTTGCTTCCAGCAGATTATCATATGAGGCAATTATGGACTTTGCCTCTTCCTTGGCCTGGAGAATGCCGTTGCGTGTTTGCTCCTGATAACGTAACTCTGCGGCTTCTATGCCACTGAGGGCAGCGTAGCAAGCAGCCGGGGCTATTTTGCCATCTTTGCGGCCGCGCCAGTAGTCTTTGCTTATTGCACCCAGGATGTAAGGATTTTCTTTCGTTCCATAGTATTTGAAGCCGTCTGCTTTTCTCGGTGGTTTGGACGTTTTATTCATGATCATATCCTCCTGTAAAGTTGTACATTAAGTTAGTTAGTGTCCATCCGGAAACTGTAACTATTTAAAAATATTTCAATTTGTTGAATAT
>CAZLFA010000009.1:0-79245 GCA_964558665.1 uncultured Syntrophaceae bacterium | reverse complement strand
CGACACTCGGATTTTCAGTCCGATGCTCTACCGACTGAGCTACCGGCCCGCACCTTTATGATTTCCGTAAAACCGAACGCTTTTCTATGCAATGTGCCCTTTTTTGTCAAGCTTTTTGTCAACACGCCGGCAACCGCGTTAATTATCTGCATTTTATACCGATTCAACTTTAAAATCAAATCGATGTTTGCACTTTCTCAAAGCTATAATTAGCCGCTTGCAGCACTTGTCCTCATTTCATCGGCGGAAATGGCGCCGTTATCGGAAATCGACTCCGGTTCCCTGAGAAGCTGTATTACAACAGTGCTGGCTATATAGTCGTGCCATCCCCTTTTCTTGTGGTCAAAACCGATCCAGATAAATCCCAGCCAGAAAAACATCTTGGAGATGATGTAGCCGACCCACCTGAGAAAGGCGATGCCATAAGTCACTCTTTCTCCCGTTGCCTGCAGCACCTGAAGGCCGAGAAGCATCTTTCCGGGCGTCTGCCCCGTATTGCCGTGGAAATATGTAAAATAAAGCATCTGCACCATCATGACGGTGAGTCCGTAAAGCAGCACAAATCTCACAGTCAATCCGACCCATTCGGTACGCAGCATCTGGACGTCATGGGACAGAGACCCGATAAAAAGAGCGAAGATCCCGGATACGAGCAGAACCATGGATATGAAAAAGAGGATAAACATGTCGATGGCAAAGGCAATCGCCCTCCTCCAGAATCCTCCGTACCTGTCAACCGACATCTGTTATTGCTCCTTCTGCTGTTATCCGTTCAGAGATCCGATGACGCCCTTCTCATATTGCACGATAGTCAGCGCCGCAAGCGCAGCCGTTTCCAGCCTCAGTATGCACCTGCCCAGACCGGCTGATATAAAACCAAGGCCCGCCGCCTTAGCGATTTCCTCTCTCGTGAATCCGCCTTCCGGGCCTATGGCAATGACTATCTCCTCCGCACCTCTGCCGCTTTCATCCGCGAGCGCCTGTCTCAGGCCCCTTGATTCCTCCTCCTCCCAGAGGATAATCTTCAGGCTGTCTCCGGATATCTGCGCGATCATCTGATTAAAATCTGAAATCTCGTCGATGACGGGCAGATGCGCGCGCCGTGATTGTTTGCATGCCTCCAGCGCGATCTTCCGCCATCTTTCAATTTTCAGATGCGCCTTGTCATCCGATATTTTCGGCACAGATCTGCCGGAAATAAAAGGGATGATTCTATGCACCCCCAACTCCGTCCCCTTCTGGATGATAAAATCCATCTTTGCCGCCTTCGGGATTGATTGACACAGTGTGATTCTGACTGAATTACTGCCGGGCGCTGCGCTGCGGCTGACAACTTCTACAACAAGGTCATCTTCGCTTTCCTGCCTGATGATGCCTTCATACTCTGATCCTCTGCCGTCAAAGAGGATAATAGTTTCTCCTGTTTTCATGCGCAGGACGGTCTTCAGATAATGCCGCTGCTCTCCCGATATCCTGCACAGTTCATTCTTGTCGAGGCATCGGGGAAAGTAAATGCGGGGATGCGTCAAGGCTTATGCCCCCTTGTGGCGGAGCACATAGCAAACCCATTCCTTTTCAGAAATAACGCGGACGGAGACCAGAGGATCGGCAAGGAACTTTGCTTCTATGTCGCATTTGTTCTGTTCGATAATGCCCGAAATGACGAGGAAGCCCCCCTGCTCCAGCAGATTAAGCAGATGCGTCCGCTGCTTTATCAGAACCTGCGCCGTCAGGTTTGCTATGATCAGGTTGAATGTTTCCTTAATCGAGGCCACGTCGCGATTGACGATCTCCACGCGGTCTTCCACCTGATTGATCGCCACATTTTCCAGCGCAATCTCCGTGGCCTTTTTGTCTATGTCCACGCATACCACCCGCGTCGCGCCCAGGCTGGCACAGGCAATGCCGAGAATGCCTGTTCCCGTGCCCACATCCAGAACGCGCCATTTACGGGCGGGCCTTTCCTTCAGCATGATGTCCTCGATTGCCTCCAGGCACATTCTGGTGGATGCATGCTGCCCCGTTCCGAACGCCATGCCCGGATCTATTTCAATCACAATATCGTGACCCGCGGGCGTATAGCGTTCCCAGGTAGGCTTGATAACGATATTCCGGCTGACTCTCAGAGGCTTGAAATATTTTTTCCATTCTTCTCCCCAATTGGGATCATCGATAATCTCGGTCGTAAAACCCGCGGCGGGGAGTTCCGGAAAGATTTCCGAAAGGCAGGCAATATAGGATTTCAACTGATTGATGCGCTTGTCAACCCTTACGTCTGCGGGCAGGTAGGCCTTGATGTTCTCAAGGGCGGGGGGCTCCGGAAAATCCCCCGGTGACTGCGGTTCCAGAGTTTCCTGATAGACACCCTGGGCGCCCAGTTCCGTAATGAAATTTGAAAGGGCATCCACCATTTCGGACGGCGCCGACATGTCTATCTTAAGCCACCTTTCCTTGTTCGTTCCACCTTTTGTATCAGGCATCAGGAAACTCCTTTGTCTCTTGTTGATTGTATCTTATAACCTCTTTCGATCAATATTTCAAGCCGCTTGAATTTTAAAAATCTTCATGATAGCTTGTGATATTAAATATTTTCGGCGCTGCTTATGCAAGAAGAACAAAATGTTGCGTACTATCCGGTTTGCCTCGATGTCTCGAACCGTCACTGCGTCATCATCGGGGGCGGCGAAGTTGCCGCCCGCAAGGCACAGCGTCTTGTCCGGTGCGGAGCCCGCGTGACGGTGGTGAGCAGAGGGCTGTCCGCGGAAATGATGGCCATGAAAGAAAAACACACCATCTCCCACATAGAAGCCGATTACGACGCCGCACACCTGCGGGATGCCTTCATGGTCATAGGCGCAACCGACCGGAACGAAATCAATGAGATCATTGCCGGAGACGCCCGTTCGCTCGGCATTATGGTAAATATTGTGGATGACCCTGAACACTGCGACTTTATCCTGCCCTCGGTGATGAACCGCGGAGACCTTTCCATATCGATCTCCACCGGCGGCAAAAGCCCGGCGCTGGCAAAGAAACTCCGCCTGGAAATGGAAAAACGCTACGGACCGGAATACGCCGTGCTTCTCAATATTCTGGGGTCGCTAAGAGAAAAGATCGTGGCCGCAGGAGCGGCATCGGATGAGAACAGGAAACTGTTCGAAGCCGTCCTCAACTCGGACATCCTGGAAGCAATCCGCGAGAAGGATCATGATCGCACCCTGCAGATCATCCGGGATCTGACCGGCAAAGAGATAATATTGGAGTTTTAATGGATATCAGCCTGTTAAAGATTGCGCTTCTCGCCTATCTTATCAGTTCCCTTGGATACACAGCGTCCCTCCTCGTCAGGAGGGTAACCATTGCCAGGGTCTCCACCTGGACTCTTACGGCTGCCTTTGCCTTTCATACAGCCTCGCTTCTCCTGAGATGGATGACGACAAGCCGCGTGCCGGTTATCGGCATGTACGAAACCCTCTCCTTTTCCGCCTGGATCATGACCGCCGCCTATCTGGCCTTTCAGGTGAAAACAAAGACCCGCGTGCTGGGGGCCTTTGTATCGCCGGTCGTTTTTCTGCTGGCGGCAATCGCTTTTACGCGGATGGAGGGTGTGGCGCTGATACCGCAGACACTGGAAGGGGGCATGGTTGTCGCTCATGTGATTCTGTCCATCGCCGGGGAAGCCCTGTTCGCACTCGCCTCCTGCGCCGGCCTGATGTACCTGATCCAGGACGGGCTCCTGAAGAAAAAGAAGTCTAGCCGCTTCATCAGATTTCTGCCGCCCCTCAAGGACCTGGATAACATCAACCACCTCTGTCTTCTGTGGGGATTTCCTCTTCTGACATTCGGCGTCGTTACGGGTTCGCTGTGGGCAAGAACGGCATGGGGCAGCCCCTGGCAATGGGACCCCAAGCTGACCTGGACGCTGATCGCATGGGTGACCTATGCGTTTCTCCTGCACCAGAGACTGGCCATCGGATGGAAGGGTCACAAAGCGGCCGTCTTTTCATCCTTTGCACTGATCATACTTTTGATCCTTTTTGCCGTTGAGAAGATGTTTTTTTCAACAATTCACAGGTTTTTTATCTGATATGAATATTATTCTCGTCGGCATGAACCATATAACAGCCCCCCTGGAGATCAGGGAAAGGCTTTCTATCGCGTGCGGCGAAGGGACATTCCCTCTCAGCGAAATCATGAAAACCGGTTTGATAAAAGAGGCCTTGTATCTTTCGACCTGCAACCGCGTGGAGGTCATCGCCGGAGCCGACGAAGACATGAAGGCAACGGAAGAATTGAAATCGTTTGTTTTCAATCACGGCAATCTTACCCGCGACGAGATGTCCTCATGCCTTTATGTCTACAAAGACCGGGACGCCGTAAGGCATCTTTTCAAGGTGGCATCCAGCCTTGATTCTCTGGTGATCGGGGAGCCGCAGATTCTGGGCCAGGTCAAGGAAGCGTACCGCAAGGCAGTGGACAATAAAACGACCGGGATCATCATGAACAGGATACTGCACCATGCGTTCCAGGTCGCCAAACGGATCCGCACGGAGACGGGGATTGCCGCCAATGCCGTGTCCGTGAGCTTCGCCGCTGTCGAACTTGCCAAAAAGATTTTCAGCAGCCTTAAAGGCAAGACCATTCTGCTGATAGGCGCCGGAGAGATGTCGGAACTGGCCGCCCGCCACCTGATCGCCAACGGCGTTGAGCGTCTCCTGGTCGCCAACCGCACCTATGAAAGGGCGCTGGAAATGGCCGCGCTGTTTAACGCCTCTCCGGTCGAGTTCGATCGCATTCAGGAAAGACTGCAGGAGGCAGATATCGTGATCAGCTCAACGGGCGCTTCCGGCTGCATTTTAACGGAAACCATGATAACGGCCGCCATGAAGAAGCGCAGGAATCGCCTGCTTTTCCTCATCGACATAGCCGTACCGCGGGACATTGAGCCTTCAGCAGGAAGCATTGACAACGTCTATCTTTACAACATCGACAATCTGCAGGAGATAGCGGATGAAAACCTGCAGAACCGCAAGACGGAGGCGGCCAGAGCAGAGGAGATCGTCGAGGAGGAGCTTGCCAGGCACACCGCATGGATCAACAGCCTGGAGGTGGTGCCTACTATTGTTTCGTTACGGGAAAAGATGGAAGGCATCATGAAAAAAGAGCTGGACAAATCTTCATCCTGGCTTAGAAATCTAAGCGAGGAGGACCGGAAAAACATTGAAATTCTTACCGGCTCCATAGTCAACAAGATCCTCCATGAGCCGATGATCGGCCTTAAGGAGGAGAGCAATGACAGATCGGCAACGCCTTACGTAGCAGCAATCCGGAGGCTGTTCGGCCTTGATGACAACCACTGACGCAAGTACACCGCAAAGAGGAGGACATCATCAGAAAGAAGACACTGAGAATCGGCACAAGAGGAAGCACTCTGGCCATGAGGCAGACAAACATCATTGTCAGACTGATAACGAGCCGCACACCGGGAATTGAAATCCAGGTCCGGATTATCAAGACGAAGGGAGACATTATGCAGGACATCTCCCTGGTCAAAATCGGAGGAAAGGGGGTTTTCGTCAAGGAGATAGAAGAAGCCCTGCTCAATGATGAAATCGACATGGCCGTACACAGCATGAAAGATGTTCCTTCGGAACTGCCTGAAGGGCTCATCATAGCGGCAACGCCCCCCAGAGAAGACCCGCGTGACGTTCTCATATCGAGACATCACCGCAAATTGGAAAACATGCCTCAGGGGGCGCGAATCGGAACAGGGTCTCTGCGACGCGGGATTCAAATCGGCAGGCTGCTGCCCGACATCGAAATCGTCCCCCTCAGGGGCAACCTGGACACCAGGATCAAAAAGATAGAGACGGATAATCTGGAGGGAATTATTGTTGCCGCCGCCGGTATGAGGCGCATGGGCTGGCAGAAGAAGGTTTCCCAGTTTATTCCCGTGGAGATGATGGTGCCGTCGGCAGGCCAGGGGGCTCTCGCCATCGAACTGCGCAGCGGCGACAAGAAGAGTTATGAAATCGTCTCCTTTCTCAACGATTCGAAAACCTGGCTGGAGGTCCATGCCGAGAGGGCTTTTCTGAAAAAGATGGGGGGAGGCTGTCAGTTGCCGATAGCGGCATACGCCAGACAGGAAGGGCTGATGATGACTGTACGCGGACTTCTGTCAAGCCTTGACGGACAAACTTTTATCTCAGAGACGATCCACGGTCCGGTTGAAGAGTTCTCCAATCTCGGGACAAAGCTGGCCGAGGATATACTGCAAAAAGGCGGGCAGGCTATTCTAAACGAATTCTATAGTACATAAAATGAGGTGAATGTGTCAGAAAAAGGTTTTGTGTATATTATCGGTGCCGGTCCGGGAGATCCCGGCCTGATCACCGTCAAGGGGCTTCGCTGCATCAGGGAGGCCGATGTCATCATTTATGACCACCTGGTAAGCGAAGAAATACTTGTTCACGCCAAGGCATCCATTCGCCTGATATATGCAGGGAAGAAGGGCTGCGATCACACCCTCTCCCAGGAGGAGATAAACCGCAGGCTGGTTGAAGAGGCACGGCAGGGACGGACTGTCGCCAGACTCAAAGGCGGCGACCCGTTTGTTTTCGGGCGCGGCGGCGAGGAAGCCGAGGTTCTGTCCCGCGCAGGCATCCCCTTCGAGGTTGTGCCGGGCGTCACATCCGCTGTCGCCGTGCCTGCCTATGCAGGGATACCGCTGACGCACAGAGGCTACACATCAACATTGACGTTTGTGACCGGTCACGAAGATCCCACCAAGGAAAAAAGCGACATCGACTGGCAGGCGCTGACCCGCATGGGCACGCTGGTTTTTCTCATGGGTGTGAAAAACCTCTCCCGAATCGTGCAAAGCCTCATTGAACAGGGAAAGCCGGAAGAAACGCCGGCGGCACTGATAAGATGGGGAACGACTGCCGATCAGCAGACGCTCACAGGGACGCTGGGCGACATAGTGCAAAAGGCGCAACAGAGCCGCTTCACACCACCGGTGATCTTTGTCGTGGGCGGTGTGGTCAATCTCAGACAGATGCTGAACTGGTTTGAAGACAAGCCGCTTTTCGGCAAAGGCGTCGTGATTACCCGTCCTGCGATTCAGTCTGAATCATTTGCGGAGCTGCTTCATGAGCAGGGAGCGCGGGTAATCCATTTTCCGACAATACACATCGCGCCGCCGCAAAGCTGGAATAAGCTTGATGAGGCCCTTGAAGAGCTGGCTTCGTTTCAGTGGATAATCTTCACGAGTGCCAACGGCGTCCGCTTTTTCTTCCGGCGACTGAAGGAAAAAGGAGGAGACGTCAGAGAGATGAAGGGCATCCGCATCTGCACGATAGGGCCGGCCACGGCGGACGCGGTTGAGGCATTGGGGATAAGGGTCGATCTCGTTCCCGAAACATTTATATCCGAGGGCGTCGTCAGGGCTTTTGAAAAGATAGATATACGCGGCAGCAATATTCTGCTCCCCCGTGCTGAAGTCGCCAGGGATGTAATCCCGCGGGGGCTGGAAAAACTGGGAGCCGGAGTCCGGGTTGCCGACGCATACCGCACGATCAGCGCCGATACGGATAAAACCGAATTCATCAGCCTGCTGAAGGAGGAAAAGGTGGACGTAATCACCTTCACCAGCCCCTCCACGGTCAAGGGTTTCCTGGATATCATGGGCGGGGATTTTGCCTTGCCGGAGCGCGTCAGGATTGCCGCCATCGGGCCGATTACAGCCGATGCCGCGAAGAAGGCGGGGTTACGCATCGACATTGTGCAGGATCAGTACACGATCCCCGGTCTTGTTTCATCGCTGGTAAACTATTACAAGAGGAATAAATGATAGGCATCTCAAAATTATACTGCGGGGCGGTGGAGCCCGCCGATGTCCTGCGCTACAACAGGGAATCCGGAAAACTGCCCTCTCACCTGCTCCAGTTTTCAAAGGACAAGCGGCCCGTTGTCGTCTGGAACATGACCAGGACGTGCAACCTGAAGTGCATCCACTGTTATTCAAATTCACGCAACGTTAAATACGAGGGAGAGCTGAGCACGGAAGAGGCGCGGATGATGATCGACGATCTGGCGGCGTTCGGATCGCCGGTACTGCTCTTTTCCGGCGGCGAGCCGCTGATGCGTCCCGATCTGCCCGAACTTGCGCAGCATGCGGTAAGCAGGGGAATGAGAGCCGTTATCTCGACAAACGGCTCGCTCCTGACGCCGCAAAATGCCGCCGTCTTCAAAAAGATAGGGCTTTCCTACATCGGTGTGAGTCTGGACGGCATGGAAGAGACTCATGACCGTTTCCGGGGCACAAAAGGCGCCTTCAAAGCCACTATGGCCGGCATCAGGACGTGCCGGGATGCGGGAATCAAGGTCGGCGTGCGCTTCACGATCAACCGCCACAACGCGGACGATGTACCCGCCATATTCGATCTGCTGGAGAAAGAAAATATCCCCCGCTGCTGTTTCTATCACCTGGTTTACGCGGGGCGGGGATCGAAGCTCATAAACGAAGACCTTTCACACGCCGAGACAAGAAATCTCATCGATCTGATTCTGGATCGCACCGGAGACCTTTTCTCAAGGGGCATGGAGAAGGAGATTCTCACGGTCGACAACCACGCGGACGGCCCGTACATCTATCTGCGTCTGCTCAAGGAAGATCCTGCCCGGGCGGCAGAGGTTCTGGAACTGCTCAGGATGAACGAAGGCAACAGCTCCGGCAACGGCATAGGCTGCATAAGCTGGGACGGAGAGGTGCATCCCGATCAGTTCTGGCGGGGCATATCCTTCGGAAACGTGAAAAAGCGCCCCTTCAGTGAAATCTGGACTGATCTTAGCAATCCCCTGATGGCCGGACTTAAAGATAAAAAGCCGCATGTGAAGGGCCGTTGCGCATCCTGCCGCTGGCTGGATGTCTGCGGAGGGAATTTCCGCTCCCGCGCCGAAGCGATTACCGGAGACATCTGGTCCCCCGACCCGGCCTGCTTCCTGACAGATGAAGAAATAAGCGGATAAAAAACATACTATCAACAAGCAAACAGCCAAAGGAGTCTGACATGTATTATCCGGATTATCGACCCAGGAGAATGAGAAAGAGTGAAAACCTGCGAAGGATGGTGAGGGAAACGAAGCTTTCGGTTGACGACTTTGTGTACCCGTTATTTGCAGTGACGGGCAAGGGCGTCAAGAAGCCCATCGGTTCCATGCCGGGCAATTATCAGATGTCCGTCGATCATCTCGTAAAGGAGGTTAAAGCAGTCAAAGATATGGGCATCCCCGCGGTGCTGCTGTTCGGCATCCCTGACAAAAAGGACGAACTGGCTTCCGGGGCCTTTGCCAAGGACGGCATCATTCAGAAGGCCGTGAAGGAGATCAAGGACAAAGCGCCGGACATACTGATAATAACGGATGTCTGCCTGTGCGAGTACACAAGCCATGGACACTGCGGCATGCTCGACAAGGATGACGTGGACAACGATGCCACTTTGGAGGTTCTTGCCGAGACGGCGGTATCCCACGCCAGGGCGGGCGCCGACATGGTTGCCCCGTCGGCCATGATGGACGGGCAGATTGCAGCCATCCGCGAAGGGCTTGATGAATCCGGTTTTGAGACCGTTCCGATCATGGCCTATTCGGCAAAATACGCATCATGTTTCTATGGCCCCTTCCGTGAAGCGGCTGAAAGCGCACCCCAGTTCGGAGACCGCAGGGCATATCAGATGGACCCCGCCAACAGCGATGAGGCGATACGGGAGATTTCGCTTGACGTCAATGAAGGCGCCGACATCATCATGGTCAAACCGGCACTGCCTTATCTGGACATTATTCGCCGCGCCCGCGAGGAGTTCGATCTTCCCATCGCGGCATATAATGTAAGCGGCGAGTTCGCCATGATCAAGGCGGCGGCCAATATGGGCTGGCTGGACGGCGAGCGCGCCATGATGGAATCGCTGACCGCTATCAAACGCGCCGGGGCCGACATAATCCTCACCTACTTTGCCAAAGAGGCAGCGGAGATTCTCAATCGTGGCCGATGACAAACGGAATATTTCCCTGTTGCCGGAAACTCTGCGGATGGTCGCATGGGAAGTGACGCGGAGCTGTAACCTGTCCTGCGTACACTGCCGCGCCTCATCTCTCCGCGGTCCCTACGAGGGAGAGCTTGACACAGAAAGCTGCTTTCTGCTTGTCGATCAGATTGCCGAACTGGGGAAGCCCGTCGTCATCCTCACGGGCGGCGAGCCGCTGCTCAGGCCGGATATCTATGATGTTGCTTCCTACGGGGACAGGAAAGGACTGCGCATGGTCCTGGCCACCAACGGCACGCCGGTTACGGAAGCAGTCTCCCGCAGGATGATCGAATCCGGCATCAAGCGGGTAAGTGTCAGCATCGACGGCATGGACAAGGCAAGCCACGACGCCTTTCGCGGGGTGCCGGGGGCGTTTGCCGGAGCGATGGCCGGAATTGAAGCGATGAAAAACACCGGTCTCGAGTTTCAGATCAACACGACCATAACCAGAGACAACCTGCATCAGATAAAGGATATCCTGAACCTGTCGATTGGACTTGGGGCGGCGGCACACCACATATTCCTTCTCGTCCCGACAGGCAGGGGAAAAGACCTTGCGGACCATGCGATCACGGCCGGGGACTACGAACGGACTCTGGAGTGGTTCCATGAAGAAAGCCTCCAATGCCCGATCCAGCTCAAGGCGACATGTGCGCCGCACTATTTCCGCATTCATCACCAGAGGAAAAAAGAAGCCGTGCAAAAGAGTGAATCTCAGAGCCCTCTCCATGCCATGACCCGCGGCTGCCTGGGAGGGATATCCTTCTGCTTCATATCGCACACGGGGCAGGTCCAGCCGTGCGGATATCTGGAGCTGGACTGCGGACAGATAAAGGAAAAGCGCTTTGCTGACATATGGAAGGGATCGCCGGTTTTTAAGGATCTGCGGAACCCGGGCCTGTACGAAGGCAAATGCGGCCGGTGCGAATTTATCCGTGTCTGCGGAGGATGCAGGGCCAGGGCATATGAAAAAACGGGAAGCTACCTGGCGGAGGAGCCGCTCTGCGTATATACCCCCCGGCATTCATAAAACGGATTGTTTTATATGGACGAAACAGATAAAAGGATACTCAATCTGATCCAGACGGAGTTCCCGCTGACCGCCGAGCCTTTCAAAAAAATCGCCGGCAAGGCGGGAACCAGCGAGGACGATGTCATGGAGCGGATAAAGAAGCTTTATGAAAGCGGCGTCATACGGAGAATCGGCGCCGTCTTCGATCCGGGCAAACTTGGCTTCGTAAGCACCCTTTGCGCGGCACGCGTACCACAGGAAAGCATGGCCGGTTTTATTGAAACGGTCAATGCCTTTCCCGGCGTAACTCATAACTATCGCAGAAGCGATCAGTACAACATATGGTTTACCTTCATCGGCCCTAGTGAGGAGGCAATCAGGGAATTCCTGGATGAAGTAAAGGCAAAAACAGGAATTGCGGATATCATCAGCATGAGGGCTGTCAGGACTTTCAAGATCAACGCCCGTTTTGAGGTTTGAGAGGGTCTTTCCTGAAAAGGTGCAATTCACATTCACACTATGGGCATTCATCAGCAGCAAGGACACATACAGGAGGATAAAATGGCGGCAGCAAAAGACGGCGACAAAGTAAAGGTTCACTATACGGGAACTCTGGAAGATGGAACTGTTTTCGATTCATCACGTGAGGCGCAGCCTTTGGAATTTACAATCGGCAGCGGGGAGTTGATTCCGGGATTTGAAAATGCGGTTAAAGGCATGAAAACCGGAGAATCCATAACGGTAAAAATAGAGCCGGATGAGGCCTATGGTCAGCACTATGCGGAAATGGTGCAGACGGTCCCGATAAGCGCCTTTGCAGGAAATGTCCAGCCGGAAGTGGGGCAGCAGTTCGAAGTGACTCCGGAGAATGATGAACCGTTCATAGTAACCATAACCGGGGTGGAGGATGGCAATGTCATACTTGACGCCAATCATCCGCTGGCGGGCAAGACCCTTGTTTTCGAAATCAGCCTGGAGGCAATCGCCTGACCCGATAATGCCGCCTTCATTTGCGCATCTGCGCCGGCTTTGAAATCGTATCCTCCCTGCCGCCCCGGCATTCATCTGAATGTAAAAAGGCTGACAGAAAGATTAGAACTGATAGGCGTGATTTTTCTTCTGCATCGCGAATACCGGCTTGGCTGCTGAAGAGCGCGGCACCGGCGCAGGCTGAACCCATTTATTTTTATCTCCGTCGTAGAACCATTTATCGACAAAACCCCTCGAGGTGACAAAAGTCGGGTTTTTGGCCCACCTGCTCAGCTCTTCGTAGGCCTCATGGACCTTCCGGAATGCCTCAGTGCTGCCCCCGATATCAGGATGATTGATCTTGGCCTGCTGCCGATAGGCATTTTTAATGATGGAATGCAATTCAGCCGAATACAGATCGGCCCTCCCCAGCCTCAGATTCAGCAAGTCCCTGTCCTTTACGGCCGCCCTCCGCAACTCCAGCGGCTTCACGGAGCGCAGCGGTGTTCTGTTCTTTGCAGCCTTTTCAATGACATGCCGCGAAGCAATATAGTGTTTGTTGGTTCTCCTCTTTACAGCCCACCACATGTCTCCCAGGGCATTGGCCATCTTTGAAAAGTCGTCGGCAGGCTTCTTGCCCTTGGTTCTCGGATAGACAAAGCTTATTGTTTCCTTGGATCCATAGGGAAGCATGTCCATAATGATCATGAACTCGCTGAAATGGAAGGTCGCAAAACGGATACGCAGGGCGCTCAGAAGCCCTGTGCGCAGGTTAAGCTTGAACCTGAGTGTCTGACGGCATTCTATTGAGCAGTAGCGCCTTCGGCCCGACATCTCCTCTGTGCCGCAGGAAAGGCAGCGATGCTTTCGGGGACTGCAGATGAGCGCCTTTTCTTTTTCGTAATGAACTTTCATGTTTTTTTCATATCAGCATTCACAGGTGATGGGAAGACAATTTCTTGGGAAACCGTATGCACTCGCACAGCCGGCCGGTTTCCATTTATCCGCGATCATACACAAATATACATGACATATAATGCCTTTATGATATATGTTCATGAAACAACTTCTTTAAAGGAGAAGGCAAAGTCCATGGCAGCCAAAGAAGATACGAAACGGGTCTTTCTCATAGACGGAAGCAACTACCTCTACAGGGCATTCTACGCCATCAAGGAGCTGAGCAATTCCAAAGGCTTCCCCACGAACGCCATATACGGCTTTACCTCCATGCTCATGAAGCTTCTCCGTGACTGGCAACCCGCCTATATTGCAGTGGTCTTCGATCTCCGGGGACCGACAGTCCGCCATGAGACCTATGATCAATACAAGGCCAACCGCAAACCGGCCCCTGATGGACTGGTAATGCAGATACCGCATGTAAAGGACGTTATCCGCGCGTTCTCCATACCGGTGGTCGAAATGCAGGGAGTGGAGGCGGACGACATTATCGGCACTCTGGCCCGGAAATACTCTTCACAGGGCGCGAAAGTTGTTATTGTCTCAGGAGACAAGGATCTGATGCAGCTTGTCTCCGATGAAATCATCATGCTGGATACAATGAAGGAGAAGACCTATGATTCGCAGGCCGTTAGGGAGCGTTTCGGGGTTCCTCCCGAAAAGGTAGCTGAAATTCTCGGCCTTATGGGAGACAGCTCCGACAATATTCCGGGCGTACCGGGCATTGGCGCCAAAGGTGCGCAGTCGCTGGTGGAGGAATACGGCTCGGTGGAAGAGGTCATCAAAAATGTAGAACGGATAAAGAATGCCAAGGCGAAAAAGGCGATTCGCGAACATGCGGATCAGGCAAGGATGAGCCGTGATCTGGCGCTCATCCGCACAAACATATCCATAGATGTGAGCATGGAAGAATGCCGTCTGCAAAAACCTGATACCGGGGCATTGGCGGCAATATTCCGCGAATTTGAGTTTTCATCGCTCATTCATGACCTGAAAATAACGGAGCCGGTCGAGGCGGTTTGCCATGCAATACACAAGGCGGAGGAACTGGACGATCTTCTGGAGAAAATCAAGGATGCACCAGAACTGACTATCGACCTGTTGCTGAACGATCCCTGCCCGATGAGCGCTTCCATAGTAGGAATAGGCATAAGCATGCCAAGGGGGGAGACATTTTATATCCCTTTGAGTCATGACTATGCCGGTCTTCGTGAACAGTTGAAGATTGATAACGTCCTGAACAGATTGGCGCCTTTTCTGTCTGATGGACGGATAGCCAAGTACGGTCATGACCTCAAGAGCACAATCGTAGCACTGTCTCGCCACGGTATAAAGTTAAAGGGCACCGAATGCGACGTCATGGTTGCCTCCTATCTTCTCAATCCCTCGCGGCACAGTTTCGAACTGGTTGACATTACCCTGGAGCACTTGAATCGCAAAATCCTGTCTGCCCGGGAAATTACCGGCACCGGCACACGCGCCATTCCCCTGGGTTACCTTCCTGTCGAGAAAATGTTCGCATACCTGTGCGGAAGAGCCGAAGCCGTTTCCCTGCTTGCACCCGAGCTCATGAAAAAAGCAAAAGAAGGCGGACTGGATCATCTCTTCCATGAGATCGAGATGCCGCTGGTGTCCGTTTTGGCCTCTATGGAAAGACAGGGTGTCCTTCTCGACGCATCACTGCTTCAGGAAATGTCACAGGAAACGCAGCAGTTGCTGTCTATCTCAGAAGAAAAGATCTACAGGCTGGCGGGAGAGAAGTTCAACATTAATTCACCGAAACAGCTTCAGGTCATATTGTTTGATAAGCTGGGGCTTCCCAGGGGAAGAAAAACAAAAGAGGGATATTCAACCGATGTCGAAGTCCTCTCTTATCTGGCGGCCGGCCATGAACTGCCTGCGGAAATTCTTTCCTACAGAAGCATGGCCAAGCTGAAGTCAACCTATATTGACGCCCTGCCTCTGCTTGTCAATAAAGAAACAGGCCGCATCCATACGACCTACAATCAGACAGCAACGGCAACGGGAAGGCTTTCCAGCAGCAACCCCAATCTTCAGAATATCCCCGTCCGAACCCTGGAGGGCAAAAGGATTCGCCAGGCGTTCATCGCGCCCCCGGGCAGGATCATCGTTTCCGCAGACTATTCGCAGATTGAATTGAGGGTGCTTGCGCATCTTTCAGACGATCCCGCGCTCATCGATGCCTTTCTCTCGGGTGAGGACATACACAACCGCACAGCGTCGGACATCTTCGGAGTATTTCCGGAAATGGTAAATACCGAAATGAGAAGGCAGGCCAAGGTTATAAACTTCGGAGTTCTTTACGGAATGAGCGCCTTTGGTCTTTCCAAGGAACTGGGACTTAATCAGAAAATGGCGCAAGCCTACATTGACGGCTACTTCGACAGGTACAAAGGAGTAAAAAATTACCTTGATAAAATTCTTTCAGAGGCAAGAGAAAAGGGATACGTAACTACTCTGATGAAGAGGCGCCGTTTTATTCCTGAACTCACCAGCAACGTTGCTGCTGTTCGTCAATTCGCTGAAAGGATGGCCGTGAATACACCCATCCAGGGAACTGCGGCTGATCTGATCAAGATTGCCATGATCAATATATCAAGACAATTTAAGGAAAAAGGGTTTTCATCCTCCATGATCATGCAGGTTCACGATGAGCTGGTCTTCGAAGTGCCTGAAACAGAAAAGGATGATGTGATGGCTGTAGTAAAGCGAGAAATGGAAGAGGCAGTCAGACTGATAGTGCCGTTAAAGGTCGACATTTCCTCGGGCAGGAACTGGGACGAAGCCCATAGTTGAATCTTTTGAAGTTTCCTTAAGCGTAAAACAACTCCTTAAATTTTTCGGGGACTTCCGCCTTCTCTCTTTTCTGGTAGTCAAAGAAGAGAATGCCTGTTTTTGCTCTTGCCACTTCTTTGTTTGTCCCCTTTTTTGTCAGGCGATAAAAGATGTCACATCCATAACGGCTGAAATCGGTAACGGTGACCGACACCTCCAGCACGTCTCCATGAAATGCCTCCGATTTGTAAAGAACGACCGAATCGGCAATGATAATACCCAGGCCTTCAACGTCGTACTCCTTGTATCCATAATTCTTGAGAAAGCTGATCCGTGCTTCGTGCATCAGGGAAAGCATTCCATCGGCTCCGACATGATGTGCAAAGTTTATCTCGCTTATATGCACTGAAATATCCGTAGAGTATGGAAAATTATCGGGCATTTCAAGATTGATTCTTGCCATGTAATACTCCTTCCGTTCGACTGATGCCGGTTTACGTTAAAAGCATGCCTGGGCATCGTGAAGATCGCTCCGCTATAAACAACTCCGCATCGATAAACCGGCGATGCGGCCCGCACATCCAGGCAAGCCGGCATCAATTCCAAAAAGAGGGGGCACAGCCTAGCCGCGCCCCCTCTTTTTTAAGCCTGTAAATCAAGAGCTGAATTTACCTACTCAAGAACAATCAGGACCTGATTGGTGTCGACCTTATCCTTCTCGTTAACCTTGATCTCGGCAACTTTACCGCCGGATGTTGCCAGAATCGGGTTTTCCATTTTCATGGCTTCGAGAATGATGAGCTCCTCATCAGCCGATACCTGATCTCCTACACTTACCAGGATCTCTGCTATCGTTCCGGGCATAGGCGCTACGATGTTAACACTCATTGACTAATCCTCCTTTAATCATTTATTAGCCCCGTGATGCCGCTCTTCAAATCGGAGCGGCATCCTCGGGATATGACATTTATATTACTTTTTCCATATGGGATCTTCCGGGCCCCATTTATCGGGCAATACCGCCTCGGGAGTCCAATCCAGCGGAATACGCTGACCGGGTTTCTCCCCCAGCTTGTCGATCAGCTTCTTCAGGCCCGGACGGGCAAACTTCATGTGACCCGCCTTCTGGGTACGTCCGTTGATAATCGCCTCCGAACGCAGACGCCTGCCTGCGGTCTTCTCCATCTTGCGGCCCAGCCAAAGAACACGGTCCACATCATAGCCGTGTTCAATGCCCAGCTCGTCGATCTGCACCAGCAGGTCTTCCATCGTCACCAAACCAACATAACGCGGATCATCATAATAGTACTCACCCGTTCCGCGAATCGGACAGTCATCCAGGAAATTCGCCGGCTGGCCACCAAGACCGCCCAGCGTCGCCTCAAAACGGCAAATACCCGCCTGAAGAGCCGCCAGTACCGACGATGACGCAATGCGCTTTGTCTCATGCAGGTGACACAGATGCGCCTCCGGATTCGGCATCGCATCGAGCACCATCGAAAAATAACGATAAACATCCGCCGCATTTGCTGAACCGTCATGGTCGGCATGTTCGATGTCATACGCACCGATCGAGAACCAGCGCTTCGTGAACTCCACCGCGTCTTCCAGCTTCGTCGCGCCGCTGATCGGGCTGCCCCAGATCGTGCTCACGGTTCCCACCATCTTGATACCTGCATCACGCGCCTTCTGGATGCAGCGCTCCGCCTCACGCCAGTAGTGCGTAAGAGTCGTGCCGGAATTTGCAAAGTGATGCTCCGGGTCAGTCGATACCATCATCAGGATGCGGTCGGGGCCGAAGCCCTCCTTCTTCATACGGATGGCAATGTCCACCGAAGGTTCGCGGATTGTTACGCAGGTCAGGCAAATATCCTTGTGTACATCGATTCCCACCCGGGAGGCACGTTTAGCGAACTCGTCGCTCCGCATCGCCTTCATAACTGCCTCCGCGTCCGTAAACTGCGGTGTTGTCCCCGCAGCCAGATTCGTCACTTCCAGTTCACGGCATCCCGCCAGGATCATCTCCTGACCGTAGAAAATCTTCGCCTGCGTGGAAATGAACTTCTCCTCATGCTGAAAACCATCACGAATCGTGATGTCCCCGATCGCTACCTTCTTCGGCATTCTCGGGAAAATTTTCCAATAATCATACTCTGTCGCCATAAATATACTTCCTCCTTAACAATTTTTTTTAATAAGAATTTCCCCTCCTCCGGCGGCAGTAAGGAGGAGGGAAAACTTTATTGTTTGTTTGTCTGTTTACTCACCCTTGAAAACAGGTTTACGTTTTTCTGCAAAAGCCGCCAGTGCTTCCAAACGGTCCTTCGTCGGAATAGTTACTTCATAAGCCTTGGATTCGAGCGGCAGGGCCACACCGAGGCTGGCTTCCGAACCGTAATTCAGGACAAACTTCGCCTGTGCTACGCCGATCGGACCATTCTTGGCGATTTCTCTTGCAAGCTCAAGTGATGCTTCCATAAGCTTATCAGGTTCCACAACCTTGCTGACCAGACCGATTTCCAGCGCGGTCTGGGCATTGAACCTTCTTGCTGTGTAGATCAACTCCTTGGCCTTCGCCACACCAACAATTCTCGGCAGTCTCTGGGTTCCGCCGGCGCCGGGAATGATCGCCAGACTGGTTTCCGTGAGACCCATCAACACATTGGACGAAGCAATACGAATATCACAGGCCAACGCCAGTTCCGTCCCGCCGCCGAAGGCAAAACCGTTGATGGCGGCAATGACAGGAACACGAACCTGCTCCACGGCCGTGAACGTATTGCGGATTGTGAAGATAAACCGGCGTACCTGATCCTGTGTGAGCGTCCTTCTCTCCTTCAGGTCTGCGCCTGTTGAGAATGACCACTTCTTGGGATCGTCGCCTGCTTTTGTTCCGGTAATGATGATGCAGCGGAGATCCATATCGAAATTGCACTCCTTGATCGTGTCTGCCAGCACGGCCAGGAGATCAAAATTAAAGCAGTTCATGGCATCAGGACGATTCAGGGTAAGAATCAGGATGCCATCGTCTGTTCTTTCTTTCAGTAATACATCTGCCATTTCTCTTCACCTTCCTCTCTTGATATTTTAGACTTTCAGATCGCCCCAGACGGAGGTCTTTATGGGAACTCTGAGCGCAAGCTCGAAGCCCCTGGCGATCTTCTCGCGCGCCTCGCTGAAAGCCACAACGCCGTCATGGAATATCAGCGAACCGGTATAGAAGGGATGGCCTTCCGAATCATAACGGTCTCTCATCATCTGGCGGAATTTGGCCATTTCTTCCTCGTTGACCTGGCCGCCCTTGTCGATGATGTTCTTGCGACGTACTGTCTCTACGATGAAACCTGCTGTCTCGCCGGACATAACGGTTGTACGGCCTCTCATGTTCGTGAAGGCGAAGCGCGGCTTGAAGGCGCGACCGCACATACCGTAGTTGGCGGCGCCGTGGTCGGGACCGATAACGTATGTAATCTTCGGTGTGTCAAGACATGTACAGGCACGAACCATGTCGGAACCGTACTTGCCTATGCCGCCCCACTCCTCGGCCTTGCCTACCATGTAGCCGGGAGAACCCTGGAGGAAGAGTACGGGAAGTTTTGAGTTGCCGCAGCGGATCATCCACTCCGTGGCCTTTCTTGCTGCGTCGATATAGATGACGCCGCTCGCGTTGGAGGCGATGACGCCCACGGGAATGCCCTTCATCCACATCTTGCCGGCTATGACCGAATCACCGCGGCCGGGGCCGTAAGTGGGTTTGTATTCATGGAAATAGGAGTCGTCGGCCAGGCACTTGATGGTCTCTTTGATATTGATGTACTGGTAAGTGTCTACGGGTGTGCTGCTCATCATTTCCTTGAAATCGAATTTCGGTTCCCGATTTTCCCGACGCTCGATGTAAAGCTTATTGCCGGGCTCGAATTCCATCATGGCCCGAATCTTGGCGATTCCCTCCTCCTGGCTGCGTACGAAATGATCGCAACCGCCGGAGTGCTGGGTGTGGACATAGGCGCCGCCCAGATCTTCGGGGGAAACCGTCTCGCCGATTGCCGACTTGACCATCGGGGGGCCGGCCAGGAAGGCGTAGGCCATCTTCTCGATCATGATCGATTCGGAGGCGAGGTAAACGATGTACGCGCCACCTGCCGTGTTGCCGCCTGTGGACAGCGTGTACTGACGAATGCCTTTTGCCGACATGCGGCACATATTATAAAACATTGTCCCGAAGTGCCCGTCGTCTGCGAAGCAGCCGACCTGGAGAGGCAGATTGATTCCGCCCGAGTCTGCCATGTAGACGCAGGGAAGTTCACATTCTTCGGCAATGGCCTGGGCGCGCATATGCTTTTTCAGCGTGATGGGGAAATAGGTGCCTGCTGCATAGCGGTTTTCGTTCGCAAAGATCATGCAGTCCTTGCCCATAACAGTGCCGACACCGGTGACGACGCCGCCGCCGGGGATATGACCGCGTTTTTCCGAGTCATAGATCTCGCCGCCGTAGAGACGCTTCTTGCCGATATCATAGCCTGCATCGAGGCCCAGTTCATAGAAGTCCGTCCCCGGATCGATCAGCATCTTGATCAGGTCACGCATCGGTTTCTTGTTCTGCTTGGCCAGGCGCTCTACCTGGGCAGCGCCGCCGATGTTGTAAGCCTCCTCGCGATGTTTCATGAGAATTGCATCCTGCTCTTCCCAATGGCGGAGGTTCTTTTCTCTTTCCGCAGCCAATCTTTCCGCTCTTGTCAATTTTTTCTTTTCTTCTGCCATGTCATCCTCCTCATTCGTTGAATATTTAAAATGAAGTGTCGGTAGCTTAATTCAGATCGTCCGCCCTCTCCCAAAACACCACATACGCCATGTGTATGCCGTTTAGAGAGTGTTTATATCCGGCCGGCAGTTTCCTCAGTGTTACCGTTTCATTTCCCTAGACGTGAAAGCGGATCATCTTTATCGAATTGTCGCCTAAATAGCAATTTCTTTTTTCATAAAAACAAAAAAAACATAACCAATTGTATATATTAGCATTTAACTTCGATTTACCTGCTGCCGGCTATCATCATCAAACTTGGGATAAGGTCTGTACTTTTTCAGGTTGACAATCAAACTGACGTCTCCTACATAATAATGGAGAAATTTCAGATAATAAGGAAGTTATCGCATGCAGACGGAATCTCAACTTCAAAGAATCATTGACATTGTAAGGAGATTACGCGCGCCCGACGGCTGCCCCTGGGACAGAGTGCAGACAAACCATGATATTGCCAAATATCTGCTTGAGGAAGCCCATGAAGTTATAGATGCCATCCATTCCGGGTCGCCTGATGCCATGAGGGAGGAATTGGGTGATCTTCTCTTTCATATACTTTTTCTGGCGTGCATCGCTGAAGAGGAAAGGAAGTTCAGCATATCGGACGTGATGGCGGAAATTATTGAAAAAATGACAAGACGTCATCCGCACGTCTTCGGACAGATATCGGTAAGCAACGTCCAGGAAGTAAAGGACAACTGGGAAGAGATCAAAAAAGGGGAATACCGCAAGAAAGGCATTGAACCGGGGCTTCTCGACGGCATACCGCGCTCCATGCCGGCACTCATGAAAGCGCAGGAAATGGGAAGAAAAGCCGCCAGGACAGGCTTTGACTGGGACAGGACAGAGGGTGTTATTTTAAAGGTGGAAGAGGAATGGGCGGAACTTAAATCGGCTCTTAATACAGGTAATAAGGATCATATAAAAGAGGAGACCGGCGACATGCTTTTCTCCATAGTAAATCTTTGCCGCTTCACAGGCATCGATGCCGAAGATGCCCTGCAGTCTGCAAACAGGAAATTCAAAAAGCGCTTCGCTTATATTGAAAAAAAGCTCAAAGAGCGGGGAAGCAGTACCGCCAAGGCATCCCTGGACGAAATGGATAAACTCTGGGACGAAAGCAAGACGGGGACAATTGTCGAGAAATGATAATTACACAGCAGACCGGTTTATTTTTCTTTGCACTCTTTTTGCTTTTCCTCGATCCATCTTTCGATGCTGCTGTCGCCGATGCACCGGGTGGCGCTTTTACACCATGACAGGCAGGTATTGCCTAGTGCCGCATTGACATTCTCCTGCCCGCATTTATCGCACTTAAGGTAAATGTCATCCTTCCAGAATTCGATCTCGTGGCCGCAGGAAGTGCATTTCTGCAGTTTGATGTCTTCCGGTCGAAAATTTGCCGGATCCATTCCCGGGCATTTTCTTCTGCTCAATTTTTTGTCTCCTGACAGGAGCAAGAATGTTTTGTCTGTGACATTAAGAGATTGGAAGCTTCGTGTCAATCAGAATAACATTGCATTTGCACTGTAACTCATGCCAATAGGAATTTGTTGTCAGGGGATTATGGATATGCTACGACGCCTCCGCCAAATACGTGGAAGGAATATGTAATGGATTTTTTTCTATGCGTGCTGGGCATGGTTTTTATCATTGAAGGGATGCCGTACTTCGTGCTTCCCGACAAGGTCAAGGCATATCTCTCAAAAATTCAGGAGATACCCGATTCCACATTGAGAATTGTGGGCTTCTTATCGATGGCCGCGGGTCTGCTCCTGATATATTTCGGCAGAAATCAATGAAATTATCCGAATTCGATTACGTTCTACCCGATGAGCTCATTGCACAGAAACCTTGTACGGAAAGGGACGGTTCTCGGATGATGACCGTGGACAGACAGACAGGGGCAATTGCCGAAGACCGTTTCAGCAATCTGACCGACTATCTTAATAAGGGTGATCTGCTGGTAATAAATGATTCCAAAGTCATTCCCGCACGTCTGTTTGCAGCGAAGGAGACAGGGGGAGTTATAGAGATTCTCCTTCTCAGGCGGCATGAAAAGACAGTCAATGTATGGGAGGTGCTTCTGAGACCGGCCAAGCGCCTGCGGACAGGGGCGCTACTGACTATCGACACTGCCTGCAGGATACATATAATGGAGAGGGTTTCCGATAAGAAATGGCTGGTACAGTTCGACACTGTCCTCCCGTTTGATGAGTTCCTCGATAAATTCGGTTCTACGCCGCTTCCTCCATACATCAGAAGAAACAGGGCGCAATATACCGCGGACGACAGGGAGAGGTATCAAACCGTTTACGCGAAAACGCCGGGATCGGTCGCAGCGCCCACAGCCGGCCTGCACTTCTCCGAAAAGATGATGGCTGCAATAAGGGCAGCGGGCATTCAGGTGGCATCCGTCACCCTGCACGTCGGTTATGGAACATTTGTCCCCATTGAGACGGAAAACATCGAAGACCATGTCATGGAAGAGGAGTATTACGAGGTAACCAGTGAATCCGCAAGATTGATCAACCAGGCGGACAGGGTCATTGCTGTGGGCACAACATCAACAAGGGTGATTGAATCGGCTGCCGGTGATGACGGCATGTTAAAGGCCTCATCCGGGTGGACCGGAAGATTCATCTATCCGGGATATCGCTTCAGACGTGTCGGGGGATTGCTTACCAATTTTCATCTCCCGTGCTCGTCGCTGCTGCTTCTGGTCAGCGCCTTTGCCGGTCGGGAACTCATAAAAAAGGCGTACCGGCGCGCCGTTGAAAGCCGGTTCCGGTTTTACAGTTACGGGGATTGCATGCTGATTATATGAAATTTAATTTTACCATAAACAAAAAAGACCCTTCCTGCGGTGCACGACTGGGAACTATCACAACGGCCCACGGAGAGATAAGGACTCCTGTCTTCATGCCTGTGGGCACCCAGGGTACAGTCAAGTCCCTGACCCCGGAGACGGTAAGGGAACTGGGCGCGGAAATAATTCTCGGCAATACCTATCACCTGTATCTGCGTCCCGGCCACGAGCTTATCAGGCGGGCAGGAGGACTCCATAAATTCATGAACTGGCCCCACCCCATACTCACGGACAGCGGCGGCTTCCAGGTCTTCAGCCTGGCGCTGCTGCGAAAGATTCAGGAAGACGGAGTGGTCTTTCAGTCGCACATCGACGGCTCAAAGCACTTTCTCACGCCCGAATCGGCGATAGCCATTCAGGAAGCACTCGGTGCAGACATCATGATGTGCCTGGACGAATGCACACCCTATCCTGCCACTTTTCACGAAGCGGAAAAATCGCTGGAGCTTACTTCACGATGGGCAAAACGCTGCCGGGAGGCCGCACGGGAAACGAAACAGGCTCTCTTCGGCATCATTCAGGGAGGCGTTTATAAGGAGTTAAGGAAGCGATCACTGGAATCGCTGATCGACCTTGACTTTGACGGCTATGCACTGGGCGGGCTGAGCGTCGGAGAGCCCAAGGATGAAATGATCTCCGTAGTGGAGACAACGGCAGCGATGATGCCTGATGAAAAGCCGCGCTATCTGATGGGCGTCGGCACTCCTGAAGACATTGTAACCTGCGTTCATCAAGGGATAGACATGTTTGATTGCGTTATTCCCACTCGATGTGCAAGAAACGGATTATTGTTTACAAATCACGAAAAGGTTGTTATAAAGCACGCCCGTTATCGGGATGATACGGCCCCGCTGGACAGCTCATGTGATTGTTATACTTGCAGAAACTACTCAAGAGCCTATCTGAGGCACCTGTATGTCGCCGGGGAAATCCTGGCCATGGTTTTAAACACAATTCACAACATCCGCTATTACATGCGGTTGATGGAAAGTATTCGTAACGCCATAGCAGAAGGTCGATACGAAGAGTTTCGAAATAATTTCGTCAGCAGTCGCACTTCGCCCGATGCACTTGCATCAGGAGATTGCGGCAAAAAGGAGGATTGACCAATATGGATATAGCATACGCTATGGGGGGGCTCGGCGGCGGCATGGGATCTCAGGGCGGCGACTGGAGCTTCATAGTCATGATGGGTGTACTTTTTTTCATCTTTTATTTCCTGCTCATCAGACCGCAGCAGAAACAGCAGAAAGAGCACAAAGAAATGCTGGCCAATCTCACTCACGGGGATACCGTTCTGACAACGGGCGGCATACACGGGAAGATTGTAGCCATAACCGATACGGTCATCACATTGGAAGTTTCAGAAAAAGTTCGAATCAAGGTCGGCCGTAATTTTATCGGGACCGTCCTTCAGAAAGCCGGCAAAGAATAAATCCATCAAGAGGTAATACATGATCAAAAGTATACCAGTCAGAGCGGCAATCGCCGCAGTCGTTTTTCTTGCGGCTCTCTTTTACCTGGCGCCGTCGTTGACATCCAACCTTCCGGATTTCTGGAAGAAGACCGCCGAGAAGATACCCCTCGGCCTTGACCTTCAGGGAGGGACGCATCTTGTTCTGGAAGTTGATACGGCAAAAGCCGTCGAAGGGACCCTGGAACGCCTGGCCAATAATCTGAAAGAAACCCTGATGGAAAACAGGGTTCGTTTCCGTTACATTGAAAGATCGGCCAAGGGCAGCACTATCACCTTCGAGCTTCCTGATGCAGCTTCACGCAGCGCATTTGAAAAAGCTGTCAAGGATCAGTATCCCGATCTCGATATCGCGTCTTCCGAAATCAGGGAAGGCAGGGAGCTTGTATCTCTGAAGATCAAGGAAAAACGGGCGGAAGACATTAAGAAGCTTGCCGTTGAACAAAGTGTGGAGACTATACGCAACCGCGTCGATCAGTTCGGCATTACCGAGCCGGAAATTATTCCGGAAAGCAACGATCGCATCGTCATTCAGTTGCCGGGCATCAAAGACACGGCAAGGGCGAAAAACATCATCGGCAAGACGGCGCTTCTTGAATTCAAGATGGTTGACGAAGAACATTCACTGGAAGACGCCTTAAAAGGGAATATTCCGGAGGGAAGCGTCATTGCTTATGAATACCGTGTGGACAGGGAATCCGGACGCCGATCTTCCGCGCCGATGCTGCTTAAATCCAAGACGCTGATGACGGGCGGCTCCCTGGAGAGCGCCAAAGTCCAGATAAGCGACCGTTTCGGACAGCCTCATGTGTCGATAAAATTCAACGCCCAGGGCGCCCGCGACTTTGAACGAATCACCGGCGAAAACACAGGAAAAAGGCTGGCCATAGTTCTGGACGGCGCCGTTCATTCAGCCCCGAAAATCAAGGAGCGCATCTCCGGAGGTCAGGCCGTGATAGAAGGCTCGTTCAGCACGGAAGAGGCGCGCGATCTAGCCATTGTCCTCAGGGCAGGCGCACTGCCGGCACCGGTAAACATCCTTGAAGAAAGGACGGTGGGCCCGTCGCTCGGACAGGACTCCATCGACAAGGGTATATGGTCCGCTGTGATCGGTCTGATTCTTGTCGGCCTGTTCATGATATTCTACTATAAGCTGTCCGGCGTGATCGCGAACGTCGCCCTTGCGTTGAATCTCGTCATTCTGCTTGGCGTCCTGGCGGCCTTCAAGGCAACCCTTACTCTCCCCGGCATCGCCGGCATCGTGCTCATCATCGGCATGTCGGTTGACGCTAATGTGCTCATCTTCGAGCGCATCAGAGAAGAGCTGCGCGCCGGCAAAACACCGCGAGCGGCCATTGAAACAGGGTACTCCAAGGCATTTCTCACTATCCTTGATACGAATGTCAACGCCTTGATCGCCTCCCTTTTCCTCTTTGGTTTTGGAACCGGTCCGGTCAAGGGCTTCGCCGTGACTCTATGCGTCGGCATTATCGCCAGCATCTTTACAGCTGTTTTCGTTACCAGGATAATCTTCGACTATTTTGTCTGGAATATGAAGATAGAAAAAGTAAGCGTCTAACAGAGCGGCAAGCGCCGACTTAAACAGGAGCATAATATGGAACTTGTCAAACCGGGAATAAACATAAATTTTGTAGGTATGCTTAAATACGCGGTTATCTTCTCCACCGTACTAACGATAATTTGCGTCGTCTCGTTCCTCTGGAAGGGATTCAATTTCGGAATTGACTTCGCCGGAGGAACCCTTGTCCAGATAAAATTCAAGAAGGAAACGTCAGCCGACGGAATCAGGCAGGTATTAACAGGGATTGGAATTAAGGACAGCGTCATCCAGCCGTTCGGCACAAACGAAGTAGTTGTAAGAACAGCGGAATCGACATCCGACTTGGAAGGCCTCGGTGCGAAAATCGAAGAAGCCATGAACAAGACTTTCGGCAATGGAACGCTTGAAGTGCAGCGCGTCGAAGTTGTGGGTCCAAAGGTTGGAAAAGATCTTACCAGAAAGGCGATCCTGGCTGTCTTATTCTCCTGGGTTGGCATGCTGATTTACATCGCCTTCAGGTTTGAATTCCGCTACGCAGTTGGCGGTATAGTCGGCGTCATTCATGATGTTATCGTAGTTTTGGGCATCTTTTCAATATTTCAACTCGAATTTACATTGACCGTCATTGCAGCGCTGCTGACCGTCATAGGGTATTCTATACACGACTCTATTGTCGTGTTTGACAGAGTCAGAGAAAATGTCCGCAAAGATGCAAAGAAGGATCTGGCTACACTGGTAAATGAAAGCATCAATCAGACATTGAGCCGTACCATACTGACATCTTTTACGACCGCACTGGTCGCGGCCGTTCTGTTCATCTTCGGGGGTGCCGTCATCAGGGATTTTGCATTGACGCTTCTGGCAGGCATTATATTCGGCACGTACTCCTCCGTCGCCATTGCCAGCCCCGTCGTCCTGGCCTGGGAAAAGATGAGACCGGCAAAAGGAAAGAGGAAAAAGTAAGTTGCCTCCCCTTGAAATCGCAGGATTGACCGTTTTTATCATCGTGCTTTTTTTGGGCGTCTTCTCCACGGTCTTCGGGTTTCCGGGAACAATAATAATTCTTATCGATGCCCTGATATATGCCCTTATTAGCGGGTTCGACAAAGTCGGCTTCAAGGTAATCATTTCGTTGATCATACTTTCCATACTGGCAGAGGCTCTTGACTTTGGCCTGAGTATGGCGGGGGCGGAAAGATTCGGCGCGACCAGAAAAGGGGCGTGGGCGTCCGTGATTGGTGGCATAATCGGTGCTGTGGCTATGTCGCCATTTTTTTATGGCCTGGGTGCTTTTGCCGGCGCATTTATCGGCGGCTTTTCGGGAGTATTGATTATCGAGATGACCCGCCAGAGGGGCTTTAAACCAGCGCTCCGTGCCAGTTACGGCTCGATTCTGGGAAGAGTGGCGGCAATCATCACCAAAGGTCTTGTCAGTCTGATCATGGTGATTGTAATACTGTTGAGCGTTTATTCATAAGGCTGCAAGGTAAAGGAAAAGGAAATGACAAAAACAAAATCCAAGGTTCAGGAATACGCGGAAGCAATCATCATCGCTATTCTTATAGCCCTTTTTATCAGAACGTTTGTCGTTCAGGCTTACAAGATTCCATCAGGATCAATGAAGCCTACTCTACAGATCGGGGATCATATCCTGGTCAGCAAATTCACTTACGGGGTAAAGATTCCTTTTGTCCGAAGTACTCTCATTCCCATCGGCGAGCCGAAAAGAGGTGATATTGTGGTTTTTATTTACCCTGAGGACCGCACCAAAGACTTCATCAAGCGTGTCATTGCCATCGGAGGCGATACGGTGGAGATAAAAAATAAGCAGATCATTCTCAACGGCAAACCCTATAAGGACTCGTTCGGAGTATATGTCGATAATTTCATCATTCCGGGTGCCATGCAGCCCAGAGACAATATGGGACCTGTAAAAGTGCCTAAAGATATGCTGTTTGTCATGGGCGACAACAGGGATCAGAGCCACGACAGCCGCTTCTGGGGTTTTGTTGAAATCAAGGACGTGATGGGCAAAGCCTTTATTATCTACTGGTCATGGAACAAGGAGGAAAGCTGGGTACGCTGGAACAGGCTGGGTCAGATCCTTCATTAAACCATAATGCATCTTGACAGCCTTGATCATTTTATTATAAGAGAAGCCAGAATTTAGGGCACTGCCAAGCCTTTTAATTTAATCCTGAGAGATTAAAAAGGGACATTAAAATGATCAGGCAAAATTTGAATATAAGCGCGGAATTGAACCTTCTCACTCAGTGGGAGGGTTTTTTTATTTTTACGGAGATGGGATTTCTGAAAACGATCAGGGGATGAGCGCCTTGCATCTCGGGACTAATACAACCGCCAGGGGAGGATTTGCATAAATGGAAGAGAAGAAGGTCGTAATGGATGCGGAAGTCATCGACCGATCGCTGACAAGGATTGCCTATCAGATACTGGAAAAGAACAAGGGCATTGATGATATTGTACTGATCGGCATTCGGACGGGAGGCATATTTCTGGCTCAACGCCTGCAGAAAATAATAGCCGCCATAGAGGGGATAACCGTCCCGATGGGTATTCTTGATATCACTCTGTATCGTGACGACCTGCTCACGTCGAATAAAAAACCGCGGCTGGAGAAAACCGATATCCCCTTCTCTCTGGATACGAAGAAGGTAATACTGGTTGACGACGTCCTGTTTACAGGAAGAACAATCCGGGCGGCGATGGACGCCTTGATTGATTTTGGCCGCCCCAAACTGATTCGTCTTGCTGTTCTGATAGACAGAGGACATCGCGAACTGCCCATCCGTGCCGATTTTGTCGGCAAAAACCTGCCGTCGTCGCTTTGGGAAGCCGTGAGCGTAAAGCTGACAGAGAAGGACGGGCGTGACGAAGTAGTAATTGAGCCATCGGACACTAAAAGCTGAATTCTCTTAGATGCTCAAGGGCAAATGGTTTTTCTTTTTCCGCACCACACCCGGGGGCGATCATAAACGAAAAGGACCAGGCATTCATGCAACTGAAACAGAAAGATCTCCTTGGTATCAAGGAGCTTTCCGTAGACGAAATCAATCTTATTCTGGAAACGGCAGAATCATTTATCGAGGTCTCGACAAGAGAGATAAAGAAGGTCCCCACCCTTAGAGGAAGGACGGTCATTAATCTTTTTTTCGAGGCCAGCACCCGCACCAGAACATCCTTTGAAATCGCCGGAAAGAGACTTAGCGCGGATACGATCAATATCACCGCTTCCACCAGCAGTGTCGTCAAGGGAGAGACGCTGATCGACACAGCCAGGAACCTGGAGGCCATGAACCCTGACGTAATCGTTATCAGACACAGTGCAGCGGGAGCGCCGCACCTCCTGGCAAGACTCGTAAAGCAATCAATCATCAATGCAGGAGACGGCGCACACGAGCATCCCACACAGGCGCTTCTGGATATGATGACCGTCAAGATGAAGAAAGGGAAGTTGTCAGGTCTCAAAATAGCCATAATCGGCGATATCATGCATAGCCGGGTTGCCAGATCCAACATCCACGGCTTTAAAAAAATGGGGGCGGATGTGGTAGTTGCCGGCCCTGCAACCATGATACCGCGGGATATACACAAAATGGGCATCGGCGTTCACTACCGGATTGAGGACGCGATAAAAGATGCCGACGTTATCATGATGCTGCGCGTTCAGCTTGAACGCCAGCAGCAGAATATCTTTCCTTCCCTGAGGGAATATTCGAACTATTTCTGCCTGAATCGCCATAATATCAGGCATGCAAGGGAGGATGTGCTGGTCATGCACCCCGGTCCGATCAACAGAGGCGTAGAAATCTCACCTGATATTGCCGATGGCCCGTATTCGGTGATTCTTGATCAGGTAACAAACGGTGTTGCCGTAAGAATGGCTATTCTCTATCTGTTGTCAGGGGGCAAATCATGAGACGATTACTGCAGGGAGGCAGAGTAATAGATCCCGTTCAGGGAATCGATGAGATAATGGACATCCTTATCGAGGATGGAAGGATAGACAAGCTGGGGAAAAATCTCCTGAAGACAGCAAAAAGCGGCGGCAGGAAAACCGGTGATCCCGATATTATCAGCGTTGAAGGTTTGATTGTCGTCCCCGGATTGATTGACATGCATACGCACCTTCGTGAACCCGGATTCGAGTACAAGGAAACCATTCACACAGGTTCGCAGGCAGCCGCTGCCGGCGGCTTCACGGCGATTGCCTGCATGCCCAACACCTCACCGATCAATGACAACCGTTCGGTAACCGAACTGATAAGAAGACAGGCTTCTCTGTCGGATATTGTCCGCATCTACCCGGTGGCGGCCATAAGTCTGGGATCAAAAGGCGAGACACTGACCGAATTTCAGGATTTGCGGGAAGCCGGCGCCGTAGCCTTCTCCGACGATGGTAAACCCGTGATGAACGCCGCCCTTATGAGGCGCGCACTCGAATATGCATCATCGCTTGGCATGCCCATCATATCCCACTGCGAAGATGTCAACCTTTCCGCCGGCGGCGTGATGAATGAAGGTTTTGTTTCCACGGAATTGGGATTGAAAGGGATTCCCGGCACAGCGGAAGATATCATGGTTTCAAGGGACATCATCAGCGCCGAATACTCGGGGGCACATGTGCACATCGCCCACGTCAGCACGGCTGGCGCCGTGGAATTGATAAGGAACGCAAAACGCCGGGGCGTCATGGTAACCGCGGAAACAGCACCCCATTATTTTACACTTACCGAGGAGGCAGTAAGAGAATTCGATACCAACACAAAGGTCAACCCTCCGCTAAGGGGCCTCCAGGACGTAGCCGCCGTTAAAGAGGGGCTTAAAGACGGCACTATTGACGCCATAGCCTCCGACCATGCCCCCCATGCAGTTACAGACAAGGAAGTCGAATATGATTACGCTGCCAGCGGCATTGTAGGCCTGGAAACATCCCTCGGCCTCAGCATGGCACTGGTCTCCGAAGGCATACTTTCCCTTTCCTCTCTCGTGCTTAAAATGAGCGCAAATCCGGCCGGCATACTGAAAGTTCAGGGAGGGTCCCTGAAGCCGGGCATGACTGCGGACGTCACAATCATAGACGCGGAACTGACGTGGCCGGTTGATCCAAAGCGCTTCCATTCAAAAAGCTGCAATACGCCTTTCAGCGGCCGCACCTTAAAAGGCAGGGCCATTGGAACAATCGTGGGTGGGGAAATAAAACACTGGATAAAAAATAAGTGAACACCCGATCCCAATACAAAAGTCCGGCGGTAATTCTTCGCTGCCGCGATTACGGCGATACGGACAGGATTGTCGTACTGTACACCCGCGATCACGGAAAGCTCAGCGGCATCGCCAAGGGGGCAAAAAAAAGCAGGAAAAGGTTTGCCAATGTTCTTGAGCCTTTCACCTGTGCGCAGTTTCTCTTTTCGAAGAGGGGCCGCGACTCCCTTGCCCTTCTTGAAAATTGCGATCCGATCAGTCATTACGAGGCAATACGCAATGATCTGGAAAAAACGCTTCTGGCTTCCTATCTGGTGGAACTGATCGAGCAGTTTACGGTGGAAGGCAAAAAGAACGATGATCTCTATGAACTGCTGGTTGTTTTTCTTACCCTGATCGAAGAAGGCAACACATCGGAAAGTCTGATAAGATTTTTTGAAATACGCCTTTTAAAGCTTCTGGGATATGAACCTTTACTCGATAGCTGCACCGTCTGCAAAACCCCTGTTGCAAACGGCTCAAATTACTATTTCAGCCCCAGAGACGGCGGGATACGCTGCACTGCATGCAGCGGCGGCAATACGGAAGGAATTGCCGTGTCAACAGGGGCGCTGAAAAGCCTGCTTCTGGGCCGCGACATCGACACATCAATCATCGGACGCATTGCGTTAACAGCCCAAACTACCGCTGAGACCAAGCGCATGCTGGGAATCTTTATACGCCATCTCCTGGGAAGGGAGTTGAAGTCTCTTCAGGTACTCAGTCAGATCCGGCGACTGGGCATATGAAATCTACAGGAAAAGAAAGGAAAGTCCATAAATGGATAACGCAAAAATCAGGAGTATAATATTCTTTGTTTTCATGTTTATTGTAGGCCTTATATTCCTGTTTATCCTGAAACCGTTTTTTTTCGCATTGTTCTGGGCTGCGGTAATTGCAAGCGTTTTCCGTCCGCTTTTCCGGAAGATAAATAAAAGGCTCAACAGGCCGGACATCAGCAGCTCCATAGTAATTGCGGTAATACTCCTGATTATCTTTCTGCCTGCAATGATCATCAGCAGCCTGGTTATAGCAGAATCCATCGATATCTATAACTCCATCGATTCCAACAGCCCTACACTGGAGGCCAGCCTGAAGAATGTATTCGACCAGTTCACCCATCATCCATATATTCAAAAACTCCATATCAAGGAAAAGGTGTGGATCGACAAGATGGCCGAGGCTGCCAAGGCGGTGGCCAACTATCTTTTAGGCAGTCTTAAGGGCCTGACAGAAAACGCCCTCACCTTCTTTGTACAGTTCGGCGTGATGCTCTATGCCCTTTATTTTTTCATCAGGGATGGAGGAAGATTTCTTCAGTCGGTTTTTCGTTACTTCCCGCTGGGAAACGGCCGGGAGAATATACTGTATGAAAAATTCAAAGTGACGGCATGGGCAACACTGAAGGTAACCTTTATAATAGGGGGAATCCAGGGAGTGCTTGGGGGGATGCTCTTCTTTTTTACCGGCATCAGAGGCGCCCTGACCTGGGCCATCATTATGGTTATGACATCAATAATACCCAGTGTCGGCTGCGCCATTGTGTGGGTCCCGGCCGCCATCATCATGATTATCATGGGTCACCTGTGGGAAGGAATTATCATACTGGCATTCGGTACGCTGGTAATCAGCATGGTGGATCATTTTTTACGGCCTCTGCTGCTCGGCAAGGATGTGGAGATGCATCCGCTGACCATTTTTTTATCAACTGTGGGGGGCATAATGCTGTTCGGGATCTCCGGATTTGTTATCGGCCCCATAGTAGCATCTCTTTTCATATCGATCCTGGAGATGTATGAACAGTATTATCTTTCTGAGATCACAGACTGACTTGTTGCTCCGGTTCTGAATTCAAATAAATTTTACGTATATAATTTTATCGTCTCCGGGGGCGTAAAAGTCTTTCAGGCGCGATGTCCTGCGATAACCGCATGCTTTATAAAACGCGCGGGTTGGGCGGTATTGAGACCGGCCCGATGTTTCTATATAAATATTTTTCCCTCCCCGCCCTGCAATCAGTTCCTCCGTTCCGGACATAAGAACTTTCCCTATCCCTGTACCGCGATAAGAGGCCTCGGTGGCAATCCAGTACAGGTCATAGCTGTGCATTGTCGCAGGTATGGGACCGAAGCAGGTATAACCCAAAAGACCGGTTTTATTCTCAGCCACCAGAAAATGGAAACCGCTTGCCGCCCCCTTTGACAGGCGCTCGTCGACAAGCTCCAAAGCCAGGGCGACTTCCGCTCTGGAAAAAAATCCCGTCGATGCCACAATGCGGCGGATTCCTGCTCTGTCTGACTCTTTCAACCTTTCTCTCATTTTCCATCTGTTTTCTTTCATTGCCGGCTCCGAAAAAAGAATGCCAAATAAAATAATCCATCGTGTAAATATTGCACAAATCAGAGATTATGTAAATCTTGATCGCAATAGATGATTGACTTCTTTGCCTTTCCTATCATAAATTAGAATGATGATTGAACACCTTTGAGAGGAAACCGTTACATGGAAGAATATATGAGAGAGGATGTTGTTGATCCAACCGGGAAAATTCATTACTTCGCTTATGAAAACAATATGTCTGCCAAATCGATGAGCAGGAAATGTCCTTCAGCAGTTTATCTAGGCATAGCAGTTCTGCCGGATCACAGATTCATCATCAATGAACAGGGAATGGCAACCGTTATCCCCAAGGCGGCATCAAAGGTTTACGGCATTCTGTGGCTTTTGAGCGAGTCCGACGAGAAAACTCTCGACCATTATAAAAGAATCGGCGAAAGTCCATATATAAAAAGCATCCGTGACATCGAAGTGTCTGAAGGCCGGACGGGAAAGGCCATGCTGTATGTATCCAGGAATTTTGTGTACGGCGTTCCCGGTAAGAATTATATGGATGAAATTTTGGCCAACGCCGAGAAGCATCACTTCCCCAGGCACTATATCAACGAACTGAAACAGTGGTCTAAAAAGGACGGTCCGGGTGAGGATGAAACGATCGTCCTGCCGCGATAAGTCATACATCTCGTCCCGTTTTCCGGTGTCCCCTGTTGCCCGCATCTTTTCGTATTGACACCCATATCCTGTCATGCTACGAAGCCGGCATAACAAAAGCATAAGAAATACAGCAGACAACATTACCCTATAGAGGAGGTTGGTGTGACCTTTCAGGATTTGATAATGGCCCTGGAAAAATTTTGGGCAGAACATGGTTGCGTCATTCAGCAACCCTACGACCTTGAGGTAGGGGCAGGCACTTTCAATCCGGCAACATTTTTACGTTCACTGGGCCCGGAGCCATGGAACGTAGCCTATGTTGAGCCCTCGCGAAGGCCAACGGACGGCAGATACGGAGAAAACCCGAACAGGCTTCAACATTACTATCAGTACCAAGTAATCATGAAACCTTCGCCGCCCGATATTCAGGAGCTATATCTTGATTCGCTGAAAAGCTTCGGAATCGACCCGCTCGATCATGACATCCGCTTCGTCGAGGACGACTGGGAATCACCGACCGTAGGAGCATGGGGGCTGGGCTGGGAGGTATGGCTTGACGGTATGGAGATCACACAGTTCACCTACTTCCAGCAGGTGGGCGGTTTCGATCTCAGCCCGATCTGCGCTGAACTTACGTACGGCATTGAGCGCATAGCCATGTATATCCAGGGAGTAGACAATGTGTACGACCTTAAGTGGAACGACAAGGTAACATACGGAAACGTTCATCATCAGGGCGAGGTTGAGTGGTCAAGGTATAATTTTGAAATGGCCGATATCGGTATGCTGAGAAATCTGTTTGATGTTTATGAGGCGGAAGGCATCCGCATGTATGAAAAGGAGCTGGTGCTTCCCACCTATGACCACTGTCTGAAATGCTCGCATACCTTTAACATGCTAAATGCAAGAGGTGCGATAAGCACTGCCGAAAGGACCAGCTACATTGGCAGAGTCCGGAACCTCGCAAAGATGAGCGCGGAATTGTATCTCAGGCAGCGGGAAGCCCTGGGCTATCCTTTAATTTAGAACTGCCGGAAACGATATGTGACGGGCGATCAGGCGAGGAATCGGCCGGCCCTGTCCAAACAAATAGAATTAATAACCTTACGGGAGCGCGGAATGGGCAAGGAACTACTTCTTGAAATAGGAACAGAGGAAATCCCTGCGGCCTTTTTACCAAAGGCCATTAAAGATATGGAAGAGATGATCCGCAAAGTCTTCGCGGACAGGAGGATCTCCCACGGCAGCGTAAAGGCTATGGCCACACCGAGAAGATTATGTCTACATTTAGCAGATGTAGAAGAAAAGCAGGAAGATCAACTCATAGAAAAAATGGGGCCGGCCAAAAGGGTAGCATTTGATGAAAACGGCAATCCGTCTAAAGCGCTGATGGGCTTTGCCAGAGGACAGGGAATGGACATTTCCGATCTGGTCACCGTCACTACAGATAAAGGCGAATATCTGTGCGCCCGCAAGATGATCAAGGGTGACGAAACCAAAAGCCTTCTCCCGGACCTTCTCACAAAGTTCATTACGGCCATCCCCTTCAAGAAGTCCATGCGTTGGTCAAACTTTGAGCTCCGTTTCGCGCGTCCGATACATTGGATTCTTGCTCTGTTCGGAGGAGAAGTAGTCCCGTTCCGCATGGAAAACATCGAAAGCGGAAACAAAACCCGCGGCCATCGCTTTATGAGTCCGGATGCCGCAGAGGTAAAGGACTTTCAGGATTACATTGTCAAGACAAGAGAAAAGAACGTTATTGTCGATCCGGACGAACGCAGAAAAATAATTCTTAAGGAGGCTGACCGGGCTGCCGCTGAAGTTTCCGGTAAAGTGCTGCGCAATGATGACCTTCTGGAAGTCGTTACCTTCCTGGTTGAATACCCGTCTGCAGTTTGCGGAAGTTTTGACAGGGAATATCTGAAGCTGCCTAAGGAGGTGCTCATCACTTCCATGATGTCTCATCAGAAATATTTCCCGGTAATAGACGACAAAGGCGCACTTCTGCCCTATTTCATCACTATAAATAATACCCTTGCCCGCGATCCTTCCGTAGTCGCCAGAGGGAACGAAAAGGTTATCCGCGCCAGACTCTCCGATGCCAGATTCTTTTTTGAAGAAGACCAGAAAATATCCCTGGACAGGCGTGTGGATGATTTGAAAAAGGTCGTCTTCCACTCGATGCTGGGCACGTCATATGAAAAGGTGATGCATTTCAGAAAGCTCGCGGAATTCATTGCCGGCAAGATAGACAAGGCGCTGCTGCCGACTGTTGCCCGCGCGGCAACGCTGTCAAAGGCGGATCTGGATACGCAGATGGTCGGAGAATTTTCCGAACTGCAGGGCATCATGGGCAGGGAATACGCACTGCTCGCAGGTGAAAATCCCACTGTCGCCAAGGCCGTTTATGAACACTACCTGCCTATAGCAGCAGGCGGCGCGTTGCCGGAGACGGATGAGGGGGCCATTGTCAGCATTGCTGACAAACTTGACACTATCGTCGGGTTCTTCGGCGTCAATCTCATACCAACAGGGACAGCCGATCCATACGCTTTAAGGCGCCAGGCGCTGGGCATAATAAATATCATCCTGGATAAGCAGTATCCGCTGATTCTCGACCAGTTGATAGACGAAAGCATTTCCATTCTGGCAGATCGCATGAAAAAGCCGCCCGCCGAGATCAAGTCGGAAGTTCTCGAATTCTTCAGAGCAAGGCTTGAAAATCAATTGATTTCCCAGGGATACAGATACGATGTTGTCGATGCCGTACTTGCCACAGGAATATCCGAAATTGCCGGAACATACAAAAAAATCGAGGCCATGGAGGCATTTAAAGGTCATGTAGATTACGAACCTTTGGCAATCGCTTTCAAGCGAGCGGGTAACATCATTAAGGACTTCAGCAAGGGATCGGTTGACACGGCACTGTTTGAAACAAATGAAGAGAAGAACCTCTATGACGCGTTTCTCGCCATTAAGGAAAAGGCATCCGTATTTATTAACAAGGACGATTACCAGGCGGCGCTTACCGAAATGGCCCTCCTGAGAAAACCGGTGGATGCCTTTTTTGAGTCTGTGCTGGTCATGGCGAAGGACGAAAAAATCCGTTTTAACAGACTGTCTCTGCTCGAAGAAATCTTCCTGTTCTTTAAGAAAATCGCCGATTTTTCTAAGATTGTCACGGAGACAAAGGCCTGAAAAAACGAAATCGATAACTCTCACGAATCAATACGGATACACCTGATGAGAGGCCGATAAAGATGCTGACACCGGCAGTGTTCTTATTCATAAACGGAAAAGAACCCTTTCCATATGTCAACTGAATTCAAACCGTCATCACCCCTCTTGTTTTTTTAATCAGTTGACCCGAAGTCGCTTCCGATCAGCCGGTCACCATAAATCATGAAGTTTTTATTGAATTTTTTTTTATTCTGATTTAGTTTTACAGTCTGATGTAAACCTAACAACCCCTATATAGACAATTACATAACAAGTGACAAGGACAAGGAGATACAACTGTCATGGCCGAACCCGTCATGAATAAAAAGCTTTCGGAACTGGAAGAAAAGCTGCTACTGCGCAAAGGATTGCTGGACGTAACTAACCGCATCCATGCTGCAAAGAATATCAAACAGATCCTCGTCGACCTTAAGGATGCCATTCTTACCCTCTTCAATGCCCACTCCATAACCATATATGTTGTCGACCGAATAAAAAATGAGATCTACTCCATGTTCCTGGTGGGAACGCAGTTGAATGAAATCAGGGTTCCCATCAGCAACAAGAGCATTGCCGGCTATGTGGCAAACACAAAAAAAATCGTCAATATTGCAGATGCCTACGATATTGAAGAGCTAAAAAAGATCGACAAGGAGTTGAGCTTCGACGTCAGCTGGGACAAAAAATCCGGCTTCAGGACAATGCAGATACTTGCCGCTCCCGTTTTTTACCAGCAGACCCTCATGGGGGTAATTCAGATCCTCAACAAGAAAGGCGGAACAGGCCCGTTCAGCGAAGAGGAGAAATCAATCCTCATAGAAATCAGCCAGGTTTTGGGGCTCGCCTTTTACAATCAGGAAAGGATGTCGAAAAGGCGAAAGACCAGATTCGACTACCTTATCACCCGAGACCTGCTCAAGGAAGAGGAACTGGACAGCGCCTGGGAGGAGGCAAGGGAAGCCAAGGAGACCATGGAACAGTTTCTGATGAGGAAATATAAGATCTCCAAGGATGACGTCGGCAAATCTGTGTCAGAGTTCTATCGCTGCAAATTCGTCACATTCAACGATAAGCTTCCTATCCCGGGTGATCTGCTCAAGAACCTCAAGAGAGAATATCTGCGGCGCGAACTATGGGTGCCTATTGAAAAGGTGGATGGCAACATCCATGTAATCGTAGACGATCCCAACAACATCCTGAAACGCGATACGATCGAGAGCCTCCTTAAAACCAAGGCCGTAACATATGACGTAGCCCTGGGAGACGACATCCTGAAATACGTCAACTATTTCTTTCACGCACCTGAAGACGAATCATCGATTGATGACATTTTACATAAGATGGGGTCGGATGATGAAGATGCCGAAGCGGATGACGAGGGAGGAGATGTCGTCTCCGAATCCGACAGCGCCATCATTCAGCTGGTCAATAAAATCATCAACGACGCCTACAACAGGCGTACCTCAGATATTCATGTCGAACCCAACATAACAAGGAAAAATGTCGAGGTCCGCTTCCGCATAGACGGCGACTGTGTCTTATACCAGACGGTTCCTTACAGTTATCGCAACCCCATCGTTGCACGTCTTAAGATCATGTCCAACCTGGACATTACCATAAAGCGCCTCCCGCAGGATGGAAAGATCAAGTTCAGAAGATCGGGTGGTGATGAAATAGAACTGCGTGTCGCCACTATCCCTACCCAGGGAGGCGTCGAAGATGTCGTCATG
This sequence comes from uncultured Syntrophaceae bacterium, assembly GCA_964558665.1. GTDB lineage: Bacteria > Desulfobacterota > Syntrophia > Syntrophales > PHBD01 > CAZLFA01. Next base: position 39,516 of record CAZLFA010000009.1, on the reverse strand, counting down.
CGTATTCTGGCTAAGGGAGAAACGCTGCCTCTTGAGGCCATGGGCATGATTCCCAGAAATTATAAAGGCCTTGTAAGTATCTGTGAAAAGCCTTACGGAATGATACTAGTCGTCGGTCCTACCGGTTCCGGTAAAACAACGACACTGCATGCCGCCCTTCACCATATCAACACACCTGACCGCAAAATCTGGACGGCGGAAGATCCCGTTGAAATCACGCAATACGGCTTGCGCCAGGTGCAGGTGCAGCCCAAAATCGGCTTTGACTTCGCCGCAGCCATGAGGGCCTTTCTCCGCGCCGACCCCGATGTCATAATGGTCGGTGAAATGCGCGACTTCGAAACGGCAAAGACAGGCGTGGAAGCTTCGCTTACCGGTCACCTTGTTTTCAGCACGCTCCATACAAACAGCGCCCCGGAAACAATCACCCGTCTTCTGGACATGGGCATCGACCCTTTGAACTTTGCCGACGCCCTTCTGGGTATTCTGGCGCAGAGACTTGTTAGAACGCTCTGCAAGAACTGCAAGGAGGCTTACCATCCAACCAAGGAAGAATATGACGATATCGTGGACAGCTACGGTGCGGAGGCCTTTGCCAAGCTGAATGTGCCCTACACAGACGACTTCAAACTATTCAGACCCAAAGGATGTGATGCTTGTGACAAAACGGGATACAAGGGAAGAGTCGGTATCCATGAGCTCCTGGTAGGCACGGACAGCATAAAGAAACTAATCCAGAAACACGCCACTATTGAAGAGATGCGCCATACCTCAATGGAAGAGGGCATGACCACTTTGCTGCAGGACGGCATTCAGAAATCTCTTCAAGGCATCACCGATTTCAAACAGATTCGCAGAGTCTGCATCAAGTAGCACGAGCAAAGCGATGCCACTTCAAAGTCGGGATAGTGGCCTGTTATAAAATAATGCTTGTCTAAGTTCCTTTTTTCATATAGCTTATTGTCTTACTTGTTGAGGCATTGCAGACAGCAGAAGGGCAAAATGGATATACCTCAGGGAAAATGCTATCGAGAACCGGAAAGGGCTTGATGAGTTTATGAAAAAACTGAAGGAATCTATCAGGGCGGACTGGGTTATCGGACTTATTTTGACACTTTTGATGCTTGCCGCCTTTTACTTTGAATGGAAGCCGCTGGAAATTCTCGAATACCGTGTTTACGATTTCAGTTTCAACATGCGGGAAACTCCCGCTGCCTCGCCGGTTACGATTATAAAGATTGATGACGAAAGCATTGCCAAGCTGGGAAGGTGGCCCTGGCCCCGCAACCGGGTAGCCGAAATGATCAAGCTCCTCACCGAATATGATGCCCGGATCATCGGCGTAGATATAATTTACGCGGAAAGCGACGCCAACCAGGGGCTTGTTGAGATCCGCAACATACTCAAGAGCGTAGAAGAAAACCCGCCTTTGCAGAAAACCCTTGAAGAAAACGGCATATATGCGTCTTTGAAAAAGGCGGAGGAAAATCTGGATACGGACATGCCGCTTGCGACAAGGATCGGCGAAAGCAATCGCGTGATTCTGCCTGTCTACTTCAGCAAGATAGATGCATCAAGGGGGGGTGAAGGACTGCAGCTTCCTGACTATCTTAATTTTAATTCAGTGACTTTCTCCGGTATGGGATCCGGCCCTTCAGCAAAAGAGCTGGTAGCCCCCATTCCCGATTTTGCGGCAAGAGCTCTTGCCCTCGGGCATATCAATGTTATGCCGGACCGCGACGGTGCAGTTCGCAGTGAACCGCTGCTGATAAATTTTGAGGGAAGATATTTCCCTTCATTCTCACTTCAGTTGACACTTAAATATCTGAACTACGAGATGAAAGACCTGTCCGCATCTTCCAGTTACATCTCCGCCAGGCAGGTTCATATTCCGGTTTATGCAGAAAAACAGATGCTGATAAGCAGTTTCAGCAAAAATTTCCCCTCATACTCATTTATAGACGTTATCGAAAAAAAGACTCCCCCCGACGCGTTTAAGAGCAAGATTGTCATCATCGTCCCGACGGCAACGGGCATAGGAACAATGTATGTGACGCCGTTAGCCCCGATAGACCACTCCTGGGTCATACATGCAAACGTCATCTCCAACATCCTCACCAACAACCACATCACAAGACCCGAGTGGGCATTCTTTGTGGAACTGGGAGTTCTCATCTTTTTCGGTCTTTTCTTATCCCTCGCCATTCCCAGGTTGAAAGCGGCCATCAGCGCCCCTCTCTCTCTGGTTCTGTTACTGATCTGGGCGGGAGCGGGATTTTATCTGCTCATCAGCCAGGGATACTGGATTAAAACGATATACCCTTCGGTGCTTCTCGTCGGCGGCTATATCGTCATTATCTCCAAACGGTTCCTCTGGACGGAAAAAACCAAAGAGCATATGGAAGCAGACAGCATTGAGACAAACAAAATGCTTGGTCTGTCCTTCCAGGGACAGGGCCTCCTCGATATGGCATTCGACAAATTCCGGAAGTGCCCTGTTGACGACGAATCGGTCAAAGAGCTTGTATACAACCTCGGCCTTGATTTTGAGAGGAAGAGAATGTTCAACAAAGCGGTCGCCGCATATGAGCATATCATGCAGGCCGGCGCTTTCAAGGATATTGAGGAGAGAATCAAGAAACTCAAAGTCGCCGGTGAAACGATGATTTTCGGACTGGGCGGCGCGAAGAAAGACGCCACAGTGCTCATGGAGAGCGCAGAGACAAAACCCACTCTGGGACGCTACGAAATAATGAAGGAACTGGGACGGGGAGCCATGGGAACAGTTTATCTTGGCAAAGACCCGAAGATCAACCGCGAGGTCGCCATCAAAACTCTGCGTTACGAGGAAATCGACGATGATCAGTTGGCCGAGGTGAAAAAGCGCTTCTTCCGTGAAGCGGAAGCGGCGGGCAAACTTTCACATCCCAATATCGTCACCATCTTCGATGTCGGAGAGGACTATGAAATCGCCTACATGGCAATGGAGCTCCTGGACGGATCGGATCTGGCCAAATATTGCACCAAGGAATCATTGCTCCCCATGCATGAAGTTGTAAGAATATTGACATCTGTGGCCAATGCTCTGGATTATGCGCATAGCAACGATGTCGTCCACAGAGATATAAAACCTGCCAATATCATGGTTCTGAAGAGCGGCGAGGTTAAAGTCGCTGACTTCGGTATTGCCAGAGTAGTAACGTCTTCAAAGACACAGACAGGTGTCGTTCTCGGCACTCCCAGTTATATGTCACCCGAGCAGATTGCAGGCCAGAAGGTGGATGGGCGCTCGGACCTGTTCTCGCTTGGTGTCGTGCTGTATGAGATGCTTTGCGGGGAGAAGCCGTTCAAGGGGGAAAGTATCGCCACTCTCATGTTCAACATAACAACATCCCCGCCGACGCCCCTGCTCGAGCTAAATCCCAATATCCCGCCCGGCTTTATGCCCATAATCGAGAAGGCGCTTGCCAAGGACCGCGACACCCGCTACCAGAACGGCAAAGAAATGGCAAACGACCTGGCTGAAGCCTTAAAAAGTTAGATGGGGGAGCTTTGATGGTTTTCAATATTGCCGGTGAAACAGACGTAGGAATGGTAAGAGCAAACAATGAGGACTCCTTCTCGGTAATCGAAAAGATCGGGTTGCTCGTTGTTGCAGACGGCATGGGGGGACATGCTTCAGGCGAAGTAGCAAGCAAAATGGCTATTGACGTTATCCAGGATTACTTCTCAGAAAACGGTGAGAAAAAACCTTTCGTAGGCGAATACTGCGATGAATACTCAGAAGAGGCAAACAGGCTGGGCTCGGCCATTCGTCTCGCCAACATGGCTATTCATGATGTTTCAGAAAACAATTCGCAGTATCACGGCATGGGCACAACAGTCGCTGCTGTTCTGGTCAACGGCAGGAAGATGAGCATCGCCCATGTGGGAGACAGCAGGGTGTACCTCATCCGAGCAGGCGATATTGAACAGCTTACAGACGACCATTCACTTGTTTATGAACAAGTCAAGAAAGAAATTATATCGAAAGAGGATGCCGAAACCTCAGGCATGCGCAATATTCTCACAAGAGCGCTGGGCACGATGCCGGAAGTAGAGGTTGACATTTCAGAAATGAATTTGATCCCCGGCGATAAGCTTTTATTGTGCAGCGACGGGCTTTATACAATGGTGCCCGATGACGATATCATGGCGGTAGTTACTGCGGCGAATATGCCGGCTGAGGCATGCCAGACCCTTATACGCATGGCCAACGATAACGGCGGCAAGGATAATATTACAGTGGTCACAGCCCACTTCTGCGACAAGAAGTGGTATACTCCCTTACTAAATTTTATGAAACGCTTCAGGAGGTGATGTATGGCAAAGGTAATTCTCAAATTCAAAGACGCCCTGGTAAAAGAAATTCCTCTCGAAAAGGATTTGATAACCATCGGCCGTAAGGCGGAAAACGATATAGCTATCGATAACCAGGCCGTTTCAGGATTCCATGCCAAAATATTCAGAGATCCGGAAGGGTATTCCATTGAGGACCTGAACAGCCTTAACGGCACATTCATCAACGGCCAAAGGGTCGGCAAATCATTATTAAACAATGGAGATGTCGTCCTGGTCGGCGTTCATACCATGGAGGTGGTTGCGGAACCTCGCAAGGGGATGGACTCAACCAAAGACCGTATCAGGGGCCGTTCCATGGATGAGACAATGGTTATCGATCCCAAGGATCAGCAGAAAATCATCGCGTCCACTGAAAAGGTTGAGGTGATGGGGGGATTTGTCGTTATTGAAGGTTCGACGGACAAGAAGGATTACGAACTCAAGGACCGCGTCACGACAATCGGCAAGGATGAGAGCGCCCTGATACGCCTGAAAGGTTTCTTCGCTCCCCAGGTGGCCGCCCTCGTTAACAGAAGAAAGGAAGGCTACTTCATAACCCCTTCCGGAGGCAAATCGATAAAAGTCAACGGCAGCGAAATAGGCGCCAAGCATGATTTGAAGGACGGCGATATGGTTGAGGTCGCCGGCTTGAAAATGCAATTCTATATTAAAGATTAGACGGGAGGATGAGACGTTGAGAAGGATCGTTTACCTGCTGACTGTGTGCTTTGCACTTTTCACCATGATCGGCTGCGTATCAAAGGGAGAATACTTAAAGAAGGAAGCGGAAACCAATCAGCTTTTGGCGCAGGTTGCAGATCTTGATAAGCAACTCAAGGACGCAAAAGAGGAAATTACCAAGCTGAAAGTGAAAGAGGTTAAGGTAGAGTCGGAAAGCAATGCCTACAAACAATTGATGAATGAAATGAAAGGTGAGATCGCCAAGGGGCAGATAGCGATCAACGAATACAAAGGCAAGCTGACGGTTGACGTTGCCAACCAGATTCTCTTTGCCTCAGGCGAGGCGGAGGTAAAGAAAGAGGGTTTGGCAATCCTGAAGCGCGTTGTCGATATCCTGAAAACAGTCAAAGACAAGGCGATTCGCGTTGAAGGACACACGGACAACAAGAAGATATACGGCAGCCTGGCAAAAAGATACCCCACAAACTGGGAGCTGTCGGCAGCCCGGGCTATCAATGTGACCAAATACCTTTCCAACGAGGGTATAACACCTGAAATTCTTTCCGCAGTGGCATACGGCGAATACAAACCTGTAGCAGACAACCGTACGGAAGAGGGCAGGCAGAAGAACAGGCGGATTGCCATTATCCTGCTGCCGAAAGACTGAAACTGAATTTTAGTTATTGAAAATTACGCAAGGGCACGGTATACACCGTGCCCTTGCTATTTAAACAATGAGAAGAACATTTATGGGTAAGTCCATAACGCAAAAAATAATCGAACAGCACCTTGTCTCCGGACAATATATTCCGGGATCGGAAATATCGGTCCGGATTGATCAGACATTGACGCAGGATGCCACCGGCACCATGGCATATCTGCAATTCGAGTCGATGAATATACCAAAGGTGCAAACAGAGCTGTCCGTAAGCTATATCGATCACAACACTGTCCAGATAGGCTTCGAAAATGCGGATGATCACCGCTACCTGCAGAGCATCGCGCAAAAATTCGGCATATATCTGTCCCGCGCCGGGAATGGCATCTGTCACCAGGTTCATCTCGAGAGATTCGGCAAACCGGGGAAAACGTTGATCGGCTCTGACAGCCATACCCCCACGGGCGGGGCCTTAGGCATGCTCGCCATCGGAGCGGGCGGATTGGACGTTGCCCTGGCCATGGCGGGTGAACCGTTTTATCTGACCTGCCCGGATGCAGTCGGCATCAATCTTACAGGAAGGCTTTCCCGATGGGTCTCTGCAAAGGATATCATTCTTAGAATTCTGCAAATCTTCACCACCAGGGGAAATGTCGGCAAGGTACTGGAATACAGGGGCAGCGGCCTTGATTCGCTGACCGTACCCGAACGCGCCACGATTGCAAACATGGGTGCTGAATGCGGCGTTACAACATCCGTCTTTCCCAGTGACGAAATGACAAAGCGGTTTCTCAGGGCGGAAAAACGTGAAAACGACTGGAGCGAGCTGACAGCCGATCCTGATGCCGTTTACGAGCGCGTAATCGATATTGATCTCGGACAGCTTGCGCCACTGGCAGCGGCGCCGCACAGCCCGGAAAACATTATATCCGTAAGTGAAGCGGGACAAATCACCGTCGATCAGGTGTGCATCGGCAGTTGCACGAATTCATCATACAAAGATCTGGCCACCGTGGCCGGAATTCTAAAAGACCGCACAGTTCACCCGCATGTAAGTTTCATTATCGCCCCGGGGTCAAAGCAGGTTCTCGACAACCTGGCGCGTGACGGACATCTGGCTACACTGCTGGCATCGGGCGCCAGGCTCATGGAAAACGCCTGCGGATTCTGTATCGGCAACAGCCAGAGTCCGCCGTCAGGAGGTGTGTCGCTGCGCACCTCAAACAGGAATTTTCTGGGGCGTTCCGGCACAAAAGACGCCGACATCTACCTCGTAAGTCCGGAAACGGCGGCGGCAGCGGTCATTACCGGCCGCTTCACAGACCCCCGCACTCTGGACATTCCATATCCTGATGTCCGCATACCGGAGATTTTTTATGTCGATGACGCCATGATTATAAAGCCCGGCAGCGAAGCCCCCGCGGCCGTCGGAATATTCAGAGGACCGAACATCGGTCAGCCGCCGGCTAATGATCACCTGCCCGATTCGATTCAAGCGAAAGTAGCAATAAAGGTCGGCGACAAAACGACAACGGATCACATCATCCCCGCGGGTGATCGGATGAAGTACCGCTCCAACATATCCCGCTACGCCGAATATGTCTTTGAAATCCTGGACCCGTCATTTGCACAGCGGGCCAGGGAGATCCGAAACGAGGGATACAGCAGCATAATTGTCGCCGGCTTTTCCTACGGTCAGGGCTCGTCGCGGGAACACGCCGCCATCTGCCCGATGTCTCTGGGGGTGAAGGCCGTTATCGCTAAATCTTTCGAGCGCATCCACTCGGCAAATCTGGTCAATTTCGGCATCATCCCGCTTACTTTTATGCACGAGGATGACTACGGGAACATCAGCCAGGGAGACCGCCTGGAGATTATCTTTCCGGGCAAAACTATCATGCAGGGAGAAAAGATGACCGTGCGCAACGTAACCAGAGATGCATCATTTGAAGTTGCGTACAATCTCACTGAACGGCAGAAAAAAATGATTATTGCCGGCGGGGCTCTCAATCTGAAAAAATCATAGGCACGTCAATCTTCTCATCGTTTGCCTGCATACTTAACAAGGGAGAAAAGAGAATGTCTCAGCATAAAAAAATCAAAGTGAATACGACGATCGTCGAGATGGACGGCGATGAAATGACGCGCATTATGTGGCAGATGGTAAAGCAGAAACTTCTTCTTCCTTATCTGGACATGAATCTTGAATATTATGACCTTCACGTCAAGCACCGTGACGAAACAGACGACAAGGTTACCGTCGATTCCGCCCATGCAATCATGAAATACGGAGTGGGTGTGAAATGCGCCACGATCACGCCTACGGAGGATCGGGTAAAGGAATACAGCTTAAAAAAGGCATGGAAAAGCCCCAATGCCACAATCAGGGGAATCCTTGACGGCACGGTATTCCGAAAGCCGATTCTGGTAAAGAATATCAGGCCGGTCGTTTCATCCTGGAAAAAACCCATAATCATCGGCAGACATGCCTACGGTGATGTGTACAACAATGTAGAGCTTTGCATACCCGGTCCCGGCAAGGCGGAGATTCTTTTCACGCCGGCGGGCGGGGGCCAGCCGCTGCGGAAGACGATCAATGAGTTTCACGGCTCAGGCATCATCCAGGGAATTCACAACACTGATAAATCTATAGACAGCTTTGCCAAGGCATGTTTTGCATTTGCGCTTGAAGAAAAGGTGGATCTCTGGTTCAGCACAAAGGACACTATTTCCAAGACCTATGATGCGCGTTTCCGTGAAGTGTTTGACAAGGAATATGGGAAGAACTGGAAGGACAGATTCGCTGCCGCCGGCATCGAATACTTTTTTACCCTCATTGATGACGCAGTTGCACGCATCATGAAATCGGAGGGCGGGATTCTCTGGGCTCTTAAAAACTATGACGGCGACGTCATGTCGGACATGATAGCATCGGCCAACGGCAGCCTGGCGATGATGACCTCCGTGCTGGTCTCTCCCAAGGGTTATTACGAGTACGAAGCTGCTCACGGCACAGTGCAGAAGCACTATTACAAACATCTGAAAGGCGAGGAAACTTCCAGCAACTCCATGGCGCTGATCTTCGCCTGGACAGGGTGCCTTCGCAAGCGTGGCGAGTTGGATAACAATCCCGAACTTGTATCCTTTGCCGATACGCTGGAAGCGGCGTCTCTTGAAACGGTAGAAAGCGGGACCATGACGGGCGATCTGCTGGCGCTGGCCGACAGGAATTCGGCAAACCGCAAAGTCAACACCGAAGGCTTCATCGAAGCCGTCGCTGCTGCGCTCAACAAAAAGCTCAATCTATGACAGACAAGCCCAATCTCAAGGACATGACGCTCACTGAGATAGAGGAATTCGTCGCCGGTCTGGGAAAGGAAAACTACCGGGCACGGCAGATCATGAAGTGGCTCTATCACGGCAATGCCGACTCTTTCGAGCTGATGACCACACTTTCCAGAGATTTCCGAGCTTCTCTTGCTCAGAGGGCCGGAATCACCCAGCCGGAGATAGTCAAAACCCAGGTCTCGACGGACGGCACAAAGAAATTCCTTTTTCGGCTGGAAGACGGGCTGCTTATTGAAAGCGTCCTCATTCCCGGAAAGAACCACTGGACGATATGCGTCTCTACCCAGGCGGGATGCCGGATGGCTTGCCGATTCTGCCTTACCGGCAGCATGGGGTTCAAAAGAAACCTTCTGCCCTCGGAGATAACCGGCCAGATAACAATCCTGAAAAACAAAACCCCGGAAGGACCGGATATCAAGAACATCGTCATGATGGGCATGGGTGAACCGCTCGACAACTATCTTAACACCATCAAGGCTGCCCGGATCATCACTTCCGATTACGGGCTGGGGTTTTCGAACCGCAAGCTCACCATATCCACCTGCGGCCTGGCCCCGATGATCATGCAACTGGGAAAGGATATCTGCGTCAATCTGGCAATATCCCTCAATGCCCCCGATGACAGGGTCAGGGATAAGCTCATGCCCGTCAATCGTAAATATCCCATCAGCAAGCTGCTGGAGGCATGCCGCGACTACCCCATGCCGGGCAGGAGAATGCTCACCTTTGAATACATCCTGATGGACGGAGTTAACGCCTCGCCGGAAGACGCGGAAAAACTATCCCGTCTTCTCAGGGGAATCCGCTGCAAGCTCAACCTGATCGCCTTCAACGAATTTCCCGGTTCTGCCTTCAAAACTCCATCCCCAAAGGCCATTGAAACCTTCCAGGGCATACTCATGAACAACCACTACACAACCATACTCCGTGCCAGCCGCGGGGCAGACATACTTGCAGCATGCGGGCAATTGAGCGGATCATCCGCGAGCGACGGTGAAGGCCTTTAAAGCGGACAGCCGACCTCCCTTCTCATTTCTTTTCCGTCAACCGCGTAAAGGTAAGCGTATCGTTCATAGTCATCGCCGAAACCGCTCCCTGGAAATTTATATCGAAATTGACAATTGACATCCCCGATCTTGCCTCCGCCACCTTATCGCGGTTTGTCGCCCGGAAGGTATCATAGTGCCAGTGTGAAAGATCATAAATAAGATTGGACCCCTTATGCAGAACCAGGCCGCTGCCTTCCTTATACACCCTGATCCTTCCATATATCTCGTTTTCATAATCGCCGGCATAAGACTCTGCCGGAAGGCTTGGCCTGGTATTCTGAATACGTGAAGATTCCATTTTTTTCGCTTCACCGGCCATTAATGCTTCCTGCTTTCTGAAGTTTTCAAGAATCTTTGTATGCCAGTCCTGCGGGGTCCTGCCCTGAATGATATCAATGGCTCTCAAAAGGAGAATATCGGACAGCTTGTGATTTTCAAAATTGGTAAGGATTACTGCGCCCAACTTTTTTTCCGGATTGAAACCGATCGCAGCATAGATGCCGTCAATCTGCCCGTTGTGATAAACCATGGGACCGCTGTCCGTGTCGATCAAAACCCAGCTCAGACAATAGTCGGCCCTTTTTGCCCAGGGAGTCAGGCCGTTCGGGTCGGACGCTGTGGACACGATCGTGTGCGGCTTATGCGTCTCTTCAATAACGGCGGTGTCGGCAACCCGTTTTCCATCAAGCATACCGTTTGCAATGTGGAAGCGGAGCCACTGCGACATGTCCTTCACACTTGAATTTACCGATCCGGCGGGTCCGATATTGTCTATGTTCCGCAAAGGCACCGGCGTGACCTTGCCGTTGACTGTTAAATGCGGCCTGGCCACGTTGTCCAGTCTGTAAAGATTGCGAGCGCTGGTGGAAGTGCGCGTCATCCCGAGAGGTTTAAAAATCCTTTCTCTGAGAAATTCATCCCATGTCTTGCCGGTTATGGCCGGAATGGTCTGTCCTGCGGTTAAAAACATGCAGTTGCGATAAGCATATTGCGAGCGGAAGCTCGATTCAGGTTTGACATAACGGAGCCGGCGCACAATTTCATCGCGGCTGTGGTCGGTGGCATACCATAATTGTTCACTAAGGCCCGACAGGCCGCTCCTGTTGGCCAGCAGATCCCTCATTGTCATCTCGCGGGTCACCCAGGGATCATACATCTGAAACCAGCGCAGATGATCGACGACCCTGTCGTCCCAGGACACCTTTTTGTCCTGGACAAGCAGCGCAACAGCGGTGGAGGTAAATGCCTTGGATGTCGATCCGATGGGGAAAACCGTATTTTCATCAACAGGTTCCTGTTTGCCCGATTCTCGTACACCGTAGCCTTTCATAAAGATGACCTTATCGTCCTTGACAAGCGCAATTGCCAGGCCGGGCACCCGCCACTCTCCCATGGTTTTTTTGACATATGCGTCAAGCTCATTTAGCCCTGCCAAGCTTACCTGTGCATGCGAAGATGCCGGATATAAAAAGGTAAAAAAAAGGAAAGCAACGAGAAGAACACCGATACTTTTTTTCATGTTTCAAACCCCCTCTCATATGATTAATTTATCAGTTTCCGGATAATATACAATAAACTCAGATTACGCGATAAAAAAGTAATACTCTTCGGCACTCCGGTCAAAGAGGCTTTCCGCGGCTCAGAATATTTTTCACAAGAAAAATATTTGATTCGCCGCTTGAAAACCTCTTCGACCAGGATAGTATTCAAGGATTTTGTTTTCATCCGGAAACTCTTTATGTTGAAATTTTTCAGTTTCCGGATTGGAAAGAGGATATTTTTCGTTCCGGCAAGGAGATCAAGGGATTGCGCGGAGGCGTTCATAATGTACGTCGCACAAGCAATACCACAGATCGACACAGCCGGAGCGGAAAAGAGCCCTTTCCGGACGGAAACTACGTTCAATTGTGTAATCTGTGATAAATATCCGGGGATTAAATGCATCTCTTGTCCTCTCCTGAAGCTGCCGGTTGTCAGGCAAAATATTTTTTACATTATTACAATTTTGTCCCAACATTTTAACAATCTTATTCATTGACTGTTTCGTCAAAAAGGAATAAAAAACAATGGTTAAAAAAACCCTTCTCGAAACTATTCCATGGAAAAAGAAATCGATCCCAGGATGCATACGGCGGAACATATCCTGAATCAGACGATGATACGGATGTTCGGATGCAATCGCTGTTTCAGCGCCCACATTGAAAAAAAGAAATCAAAATGCGACTACCGTTTCGAACGTCCTCTTTCCTCGGAGGATCTCGCTGAGCTTGAAAAACGGGTCAACGAAGTAATAGCATCGGATGCAAAAGTCCGGGAAGAATACATGAGCAAAGAGGAGGCTCGCGGCAGCTTTAATCTGGACAGGCTGCCCGAAAGTGCCGGTGAAAAGATAAGGGTGATCCTGATAGGCGATTACGACGCCTGTCCCTGTATCGGCCCTCATGTGGAATCGGCGGGGCAGATCGGCCGTTTTCACATTATCTCGGCGGGCTTCGCCGGTGGAATCATGCGTATCAGGTACAAACTTACGAATGTAAATCAATAAAGCATGCAGTTTAAGGAGCAATTATGAAAAAGACCAAATTCATCTTTGTGACCGGCGGTGTACTATCCTCACTGGGCAAAGGTCTTGCAGCCGCTTCCATTGCCGCCCTTCTTGAATGCCGTGGACTCCGGGTAACAAACCAGAAGCTCGATCCCTATATAAACGTCGATCCCGGAACCATGAGCCCGTTTCAGCACGGAGAAGTCTTCGTCACGGACGACGGAGCGGAAACGGACCTTGATCTGGGACACTATGAGCGGTTCACCTCCACGCGCATGAGCAAGGGAAATAATCTGACCACGGGACAGGTATACTTCTCCGTTATCTCAAAAGAGCGACGGGGAGATTATCTGGGAAAGACAGTCCAAGTCATCCCTCATATAACCAACGAAATAAAGGATTATATCAAAACAACCGCAGAAGGGTTCGACGTCGCCATAGTCGAAATCGGCGGAACGGTAGGCGACATAGAAAGCCTCCCCTTCCTGGAGGCGATTCGCCAGTTCAGGAATGAAATTGGAAGACAAAATGCCATATTCATACATCTCACCTGGGTGCCTTTCATTAAAACCGCCGGCGAAGTCAAGACAAAGCCGACTCAGCACAGCGTAAAGGCGTTGCGGGAAATCGGTATTCAGCCGGACATACTGCTCTGCCGCACAGAGGAATTTCTGTCGGAAGACATCAAGAGCAAGATTGCCCTCTTCTGCAATGTCGAGGTTGCCTCCGTCTTTACCGCCAAGGATGTCGGATGCATCTATGAAGTTCCGCTGATCTTCAGGAAGGAAGGTCTGGACACCAAGATAGTCGACTTGCTGAATATGTGGACCGGCCAGCCCCATTTGGAAGCATGGGAAGAGGTGGTCCGTAAGATGCTGCATCCCTCTCAGGAAGTGTGCATAGCCATCGTCGGCAAGTATGTCAACCTGACAGACTCCTACAAAAGTCTTAATGAAGCTCTTGTTCACGGCGGCATAGCGAATGACTGCCGCGTCAATCTGCGTTTCGTCGATTCTGAAAAGATCGAGAAGGACGGCTTAAACCACCAGCTTGACGGCGCTGACGGCATTCTGGTTCCGGGAGGCTTCGGTGACCGGGGAATCGAGGGGATGATCCAGGCGGTGCAGCACGCGCGAACGAAGCGAATTCCATATTTCGGAATCTGCCTCGGCATGCAGATGGCCGTGGTGGAGTATGCCCGTCATGTATCCAAAATGGCATCGGCAAACAGCTCGGAGTTTGATCGGGAGACAAAGTATCCCGTTATCGATCTGCTCCCGGAACAGAAAAAAGTCATGGAAAAAGGGGCCTCCATGAGGCTGGGAGCTTACCCCTGCATCCTTGAAAAGAATTCCTTCGCCTACGATGCCTACAGTGAACGCGAAATAATGGAAAGACACAGGCATCGATACGAATTCAACAATGCGTTTAAAAAACGTCTTGTGAAAGACGGCCTGCGCATTTCAGGCGCTTCCCCTGACGGCCGACTGGCAGAGGTTGTTGAAATAAAGGACCATCCATGGTTCCTCGGCTGCCAGTTCCATCCCGAGTTCAAGTCGCGGCCGACCCATCCCCATCCGCTGTTTCGCAAATTCATCGAAGCATCCCTGAAGAATAAACAGAAAACGGAGAAGTGACCTTGACGCAGCCTCTATTGATGGATCTCGAAAACAACGTCTATCTGGAGAATGACAAGCTGGTTATCATCGACAGAAGAAAACTGCCGCGATTCGTTGAAAAGGTTTTATGTTCCGACTGCGAGGAAGTAGCAAAAGCGATAGAGGACATGGCGGTTCAGGGTGCAGGCGACATTGCCGTCACCGCAGGATACGGTCTTTATATGGCCGCCTGCAGGGCTGAAAGAGATAATGAAAAGGATGTGGATCGTGCGCTGAAGAAGGCATCCGAACGTCTGTGTGCAACAAGGCCGACCGGATTTCACCTGGCGGCGCTTCAGAACAAACTTCTGTCAGCCATCCCGAAACAGGACGGGAAACGCAGACAGTCAGAGGTGATTCTGGACAGCCTTAAAAAAGTGGTCGCAAGGCAAAGGGCCGTATCGCAGGATACGGGCAGGCATGCCGAGCCGCTTCTTTCCTCCGGTGACCGGATCCTGACGCATTGCTTTGCCGGCGCCGGATTGCTCTACATGCTCCAGTACGCCCGCGACAACGGCAAGGATATTAAAGTCATGTGCACGGAGACGCGTCCATATCTCCAGGGAGCAAGACTGACCGCATGGTCGATCGGCAGCATGGGTTTCGACACAACGCTCATCACCGACAATATGGCTGCGCATTGCATGTCAAAAGGAATGATTCATAAGGTTTTCACTGCGGCCGACAGAATCGCCATGGACGGCGTCGCCGCCAATAAGGTGGGCACTTTACAACTGGCGATCTGCGCAAAATATTATCGGATACCTTTCTATATACTGGCTTACGGCGGAGCAGACCGAAACACGGCCAAAGGCGCTGATATCCCGATTGAAGAGCGTGATCCCCTCGAGGTCCTTCAATTTCAAGGTGTGCCGATAACCGGACCGCAAGTCAGGGCATATTATCCGTCCTTCGATCTCACGCCGCCTGAACTCATTACTGCAGTTATTACAAGCCGGGGCATCACATAGTATGATCCCAGATTACACAATAGAACATATAGGCACTTGGATATGTGAATATTATCCTGGTCAAAGGGGTTTTCAAGCGGCGATTCAAATATTTTTCTTGTGAAAAATATTCTGAGCCGCGGAAAGCTTCTGTGACCAGGATGCCAAAGGGTATTGCTTTTCTTACTACGTAATAATCCGGGATCATAGTATCCGTCCGGATCACTTAAGACAGACTATATATAAGGATTTTATTACTGGAGCTTCCAGACGGGAGGATTATCTCCCACAATGTCGGGTTTGAGAATGGACTGGGGTATCAGAAAACTTCTCATGCGTGCTGGAACATAGACCAGGATCCAGGTATCCTCTTCTCCTCTGCTTCCCCTTCTCCCGACGACCTTTCCTTTGCAGCCGTTGAGCGGGTGTCTTTCGTGGTCGACAACGACCAGATCACCTAGTTCCATCATGCATCCTTCCTGATTGCATTTATCCCAGATAAGTCTTTAAAAGTCAAAGAAAAATAAATGACCGCGATGTTCCGTTTTCCCATAGACATTGTCTTTTTTATATGCTAATACGCCGCCCAATATTAAAAAGGAGGGATAGTTTATGGCAGAAAAAACTTTTAATCGCTGGCTTGTAGTACTTGGCGCTCTATTGATCCAGGTCAGTCTAGGTGCTGTATACATATACAGCGTTTTCAAGCCGGGACTGAGTGCGCAATTCCCAAGCTGGAGCGCCACGGATCTGGCTCTACCGGCACAGTTAATTCTCGCTTTCTTTGCTGCCGGTGTCATCTTTGCGGGAAAAATTCAGGATAAAATTGGGCCAAAAATTGTCGCTACGGCAGGTGGAATCATGCTTGGCGTGGGGCTTATCATTGCATCCTATGCCCAGAACCTGATGATGTTTACACTGGCGTTTTCGGTTCTCGGCGGTATCGGCATAGGTGCAGCCTATGTCTGCCCGATTGCCACCTGCGTGAAGTGGTTCCCTGATAAGCGCGGCATGATAACCGGTCTCGCAGTCGCTGGATTCGGCGCCGGCGCCCTGGTCTTTACCCCGATCGCGAAAGCATTTATTGCCTCATCCGGGATTATGTCCACCTTTATGTACCTGGGTATAATCTTCCTTGTGGCCGTTGTTGCGGGGGCACAGCTCATGGTAGTACCCCCTGCCGGATACAAACCCGAGGGATGGAATCCCCCCGCCCCTGCTCCCGGAGCGGCAGCCTCTGCGGGAGGAGATTTCACAACCATGGAAATGCTGAAAACCCCTCAGTTCTATCTCCTGTGGATCACCTATTTTGCCGGTTGTACGGCAGGTCTCATGATTATCATGAATATTACCAACATGTGGCAGGCACCTTCTTTCATAGAGCTTTCCAAGACGATGTCGCCCATTACCAAGGACGCATTCAAGGCAATAGCAGATCAGGGGGCTTTGGCCGTTATGATCGTGGCAATTCTGAACGCAGCCGGACGTCTGGTGTGGGGCCAGGTTTCCGATATTATCGGACGTAAAAACACCCTGTTGATACTCTTTGGTTATGCAGGTGTAGTTATGCTGTTCCTTAATACCTTCACATCTTACACGATGTTTTTGTTCGGAGTATGCTCGATAGGTTTCTGTTTTGGCGGTTATCTTGGTCTTTATCCGGCCGTTACAGCGGACTACTTCGGAACGAAAAACGTAGGCGCCAATTACGGTTTTATGTTTGCAGCCTATGGTGTTGGTGGTCTTTTCGGCCCCTGGCTTGCTCCGAAACTGATGACCATAGCCGGTCAGATTCCCTATGAAGCGATCGACAAAGGAGCCTCAGTAATCAAACAGTTTGCCGCCGGCAACTATTCCACCTCATTCTATATCTCTGGAATCATGTGCCTTGCTTCCATCGGCATAGTTTGGCTGCTGAAGGCGCCTCAAAAGAGCTGACGGCAGGAATGGATATTTGTGCCGGCAAATAAGCAGAGCTCAGATTGATGGGCTCATATCTAACTTAATCAAGGGGGCAGTCATTCGAGATTGCCCCCTTTCTTTAATTTTCGATGCTGGGTAAAAGTGATCAAAAATACAATATGTTGTGGTACAGTTTTTGTGTGGCACATTTTATTGTATTTATCTCTTTACAAGACGAACTTCTTTTGCTAGATTTTCACAACTTTCATCATGCTGGTTTGTGAGACATGAGACTAAAACGGCTTGAAATATCAGGATTTAAATCATTCAGGGACAAGGTTACGCTTGATTTCTCCGGCGGCATCAGTGCCGTTGTCGGACCTAACGGCTGCGGCAAAAGCAATATTGTAGATGCAATCCGCTGGGTTATGGGCGAACAGCGCATGAAGGCGCTGCGCGGCAAAAAGACGGATGACGTTATCTTCAACGGCAGCGAAGGCGCCGCCCCGGTTGGGATGGCCGAGATCTCCATGACCCTTTCCAACGGCGACGGCAAGGATTTCCCGGGTGATTATGCAAGCTTCAACGAGGTGACCGTTTCCAGGCGGCTTTTCAGGGACGGGGAAAGCGAATACTCCCTTAATAAGGTACCCTGCCGTCTTCTTGATGTGCGTGAATTTTTCATGGGCACAGGCATCGGCGTTCGCACCTATTCCCTGGTCGAACAAAACAGTGTTGCCAGTCTGGTTGAGGCCAAGCCGGAGGACAGGAGACAGTTCATTGAAGAGGCGGCAGGCATTTCCAAGTACAAAAGCCGCAAGGAATCGGCTGTGCGAAAGATGGAAGCCACCAGGCAGAACATGCTCAGGGTGAGCGACATCATCCGCGAGGTCAAGAGCCAGCTCAATGCCCTGTCCCGGCAGGCGAAAAGAGCCGAACAGTACCGGTCGATGAAAAAGAACATAAGAGAGACGGAGTTGATTCTCTCTCTGCAGGCATATTCAGAACTATCCGACAGGAATGAATCTTTAGAGCAATCGCTGAGCTCTTATCAGCAGCGCGACGAGGAGATCAGAACATCGCTGAAAAGTGAAGAGGCTTCTCTGGAGCAGCAGAAAACAAGCATCATGGAGATCGAGAGCGTTCTCTCCGACATGCAGGAGCAGCAATATACATTCAGGAACACCATAAGCATCAAAGAGCAGGAAATAGACTTTCACAAAAAGAAGATCGAGGACCTTGTCACCCACAAGCAGCGGGCGAAGAGCGACCTGGAAAGGCTGCACTCTCAGCTTGAGTCTTCGGAACAGGAAAAGCAATCACTTCACGCCGCATCGGGCCAGTTCGACGAAGATATAATGTCCGCCGAGAAAGCGGTTTCCGAAACACAGACGGTTCTCGAGGAATTGAAAAAGTCCGACCGTGACGTTCACAGAACCCTGGAGGAAAAAAAGGTACGGTATATAGATGTTGTAACACGAAAGACAAACCTGAAAAATATGCAGACGCATATCGTCAGGGGCATTGAGGATATCAAAAAAAGAGAAGAGAAGGATCTCAGGGAGGAAGAGGAACAGAAAAAGCGCTTTGCTGAGGTTGCGAGGCTTACGGAAGAGAATGAAATCAGCCTGGCAGCCGATGAAACAATGCTGGACGAGTTGATTGTCAAAAGAGGGGATGTTGCCGATGAACTCGAAAAATCGAAGACCGAGCTTCTGGAGGGCGAAGAGAGGCTGTCTCAGATAAAGGGGGATATCGGCAGCAAAAGGACGCGTCTTGAATCCCTCCGTGAATTCCAGGAAGGTTACGAATGGTGCAGCGAAGCGACAAAGGTACTCATGTCTGCAAAACCGCAGGCGGATCATGAAGGGCTGTCACGCAGCGATTTTCTCGGCCTCGTAGCCGATCACATAAATGTGCCCAGGGATTATGAAATGGCGGTGGAAGCAGTACTCGGTGAAAAGCTGCAATACATACTGGTAAAATCGCACAATGAAGGCGTTAAGGCTATAGACTATTTAAAAAGTTCCTCTCTCGGCAGATGCAGTTTTGTTCCCCTTGAAGGTCGTTTTAACGGGTCGGACAGCACCTCCTGGGATCACCTGAATGACGCTGTCAGACTGGTGGATGTTGTTGATACCAAAGAAGATTTCAAGGACATCGCACACTACCTGCTGGGAGATGTTCTCCTGATTCCCAATCTGAGAAACGGCATTGCCCTATGGAAGCAGAACGGATTCGTCGGCACTTTCGTAACGCCGGAAGGAGACATCATCAGTCCTCATGGCGTGCTGACCGGAGGCAGCAGGACAAACGGCGATAGAAGTCTGCTGCGCGATAAAAGAGAGATAAATGAGCTGGAAGAGGATTTAAAGGCTCTTAACGCCTCTCTTGAAAGAGAAACGGAACTGAAACAGAAAACAAACAGGCTTATCTCACAATGGGAAGAGGAGCTTGTTCAGCTTCGCTCGCAGGTGCATCGCCTGGAGATACAGATCAACAGCAGGAAAAAAGACCTGGAGCGTTTCGAGGATGAGACAAAGAGGCTTCAGCAGAGGCTGAACATACTGGCTTACGACAGGGCAAATCTCATCGCGGAAATGAAGGAGGCGACGGAAAAAAGAGATGCGCTGACCCGTGACCTGACTGCCATCGACGAAGAGGAAAAAGAGGTCAACGATTCCATGGCCGCCCTGCAGGGCGAATGGGAGTCGATCAGGAACAATCTGGAGAAGATAGAAGGAAGCCATACAGAACAGAAGGTTCTCCTTGCCTCACTTTTGCAGAGCCGGGAAACCAACGAGAAGGCGTTGGAAAGAATCGAGGCGTCAATAAAGCAGATGCATCAGGAGATTCAATCCCGCAGCGCCGATATGGATGCAGGAAGCACGGAAGTGGATGAGTTGAAGGAACGGATCGTCTCTGATCAGCAGATGCTTGAGCAGCTTTACAGGGATCGCGACACGATCGATGCGGAACTCGCACAGATGAGGGAACAGCATCAGGAAAAAGAAACCGCGCTGAAGGCCATAGAGGCAAGAATCAAGGAGACAGGACGGCAGCTTGAAGAGACAGTACAGGAGTCAAAGGAGTTCGAGGTACAGTCCCGCGAAGTCGTGTTTCAGATGGAAAGCATCAAGCAGAACCTGCAGCAGAGAGATTACAGTGACTTAAGCGACATCATCGAGTCTTTTGAACGTCTCGACAGTCAGAAGATTAATGAATTGCAGGAAAAACTCAGCAGGGACAGGCAGGCTGTAGAGAGCTTCGGCGAGGTAAATCTGCTGGCCGTCGATGAATATGAACAACTCAAGGAGCGGCACGACTTCCTGTCGGCTCAATCCTCCGATCTCAATGCATCTCTTGAGTCTCTCCAGAAAACTATCACGCGCATCAACCAGATATCACGCAAGCGGTTTGCAGAAACATTTGAGGCTGTAAACGTCTGCTTTAAGGATGTCTTCTCCAGACTCTTCCCGGGAGGACGCGGGGAGTTGAGGCTGACAGACGAGTCTGACATGCTGGAAACCGGCGTGGAAATCGATATCCAGGTCCCGGGGAAGAAGACCCAGAATATCACTCTGCTGTCCGGCGGCGAGAAGTCGCTGGCGGCGATAGCCCTTATTTTTGCAATCATTTACCATCGGCCCTCACCGTTCCTGGTTCTCGATGAGGTGGATGCCGCCCTGGACGATGCCAATATCTCTCTGTTCAACGGCCTTCTTAAGAATATATCCGCCCATTCACAGATCATCATGGTAACGCATAACAAGAGATCCATGGAAGTGGCCGGGAATATGTTCGGCATTACCATGCAGCAGCAGGGCATATCAACGATGGTTTCGGTCAATCTCCAGTAAGCGTCTGCCGTTACATGCGGAGCCGCCATATCGTGTTGTTCTTTTGTCGTTTCTTAATCACAGATTACGCGATAAAAACCGTAATGTCCTTTATCATCCCGGTCCAAGGGGCTTCCCGCGGCTCAGAATATTTTTCACAAGAAAAATATTTGATTCACCGCTTGAAAACACCTTTGACCGGGTTAATTATTCCGGCTTTACAACATAGTGCAAAAGTGATTATATTTCTCCGCTGTAAAATAATAATGAAGGCTGATGCATGAATAACAACAAAGAAAATAAAGGATTTTTCGGCAGGTTAAAACAGGGGCTTGCCAAGACCAAGAAGCTGCTACTGACCGATGTGGAAGACATTTTTCTCAAGAAGGTCATCGATCAGGAGCTGTTTGACGAACTGGAAGCGGTATTGATCGCCGCAGATGTAGGGCCTGCCTTCACGCATGATCTCATAGAAAAAATGAAGGATCAGGTTAAGAGGAAGGAATTGGACAGGCCCGAGCTGCTGAAAAAAGTCCTCAGGGACACCATGAAAGACATCCTGGAGAAGAACTCCGTTCCCCTGCAGATTCCGCGCAACGGCCTGTTTTCAATCATGGTCGTCGGCGTCAACGGAACAGGCAAGACAACCACCATCGGCAAACTCGCACACCAGATAAAGAACTCCGGATTATCAATAACCATAGCCGCAGCAGATACCTTCCGCGCGGCGGCCATTGAACAACTTGAGGTCTGGGGAAACAGAGTCGGAGTTCCGGTCATCAAACAGCAGGCCGGTTCCGATCCTTCAGCGGTCGTATTCGACGGCATCTCCGCCGCCAAATCCGCCAGGACCGACGTGATCATTGTCGACACCGCAGGAAGGCTGCATACGAAAACCAACCTGATGGAAGAGCTGAAGAAGATGAAAAGGATAATGGGGCGCGAACTGCCGGGGGCGCCTCATGAAACTCTTCTTGTTGTCGATGCGACCACGGGACAGAATGCCGTCGCTCAGGCGAAAATGTTCAATGATGAAATCGGCTTGTCAGGAATAGTACTGACTAAGCTGGACGGCACTTCCAAAGGGGGAGTAATAGTAAGAATTGCTCAGGAACTCGCCATTCCCATACGCTATATAGGAATAGGTGAGGCTCTGGAAGATCTGCGCCCCTTCAATGCCGAGGAGTTTGTAAGCGCTATTTTTGAATAGTTCAATACCTCCAGCCTGAAAAGAGATGCATCGGTATGGGAAAACTTTTCGCCATAGGTGATATCCACGGCTGTTTATCCAAACTCCAGAACATCATGGATCTTATAGAAATAGATCCATACAACGACACGCTTGTCTTCATCGGCGACTACATAGACCGTGGCTCTGATTCCAAGGGAGTCATCGAATACGTTCTGGATATTCGCAGGCGCATAAAAAATGTTGTCTGCCTCATGGGAAACCATGAAAAGATGCTGATCAATTATCACTTCGAAGGCATCGATGAAGAGGTCTTCTTCATGAACGGCGGCCATATCACTGCCTTCTCCTACGGGCTCGTGAGAACACCCAAAGGAGTGAAGATGAACATCCCCGAAGACCACCTCGAATTCTACCGTTCACTGCGAACTCTATATGAAACGGAGAAGCATATCTTTGTGCATGCGGGTTTGCGGCCGGAAGTGCCGCTGGCAAAACAGAACGCGCACGACATGCTCTGGATAAGAAACGAATTCATCCGCTCCACGTACGATTTTGGAAAAACGGTCGTATACGGCCACACGCCAGCCCCGCACCCCATGATCGATCGGACAAAGATCGGCATTGACACCGGGGCCGTATACGGAGGGATGCTTACATGCATAGAACTGACCGAAATGAAAATCTTTCAATGCTGAGGCTATCCGTGCATAAATAAGTATGAAAGTAATAGAGTGCGTGCCCAACTTCAGCGAAGGGCGGAACAGATCTATAGTGGAAAGCATCGTATCGGCGGCGAAAGGCCTGCCTGGTGTCACCATAATGGACTACAGCATGGACGCCGATCACAACCGGTCGGTCCTGACTTTCATCGGCTCGCCGGAAAGCGTTCTGGCGGGCGCCATTGCAGCCTGCAACAGAGCCGTCGAACTGATAGACATGACAAGACACCAGGGGGAGCATCCCAGAATAGGCGCCGTGGATGTGGTGCCGTTCATTCCCTTCGGCAGCGCTCAGATGGCTGACGCTGTAAAGGTTGCGCACGGTTTCGGAAAAACCTTTTCGGCAGGGAATAACATTCCCGTCTATTTTTACGGAGAAGCGGCTCTGCGTGATGAAAGAAAAGGCCTGTCCGACATCCGCCGGGGCGGCTATGAAAGATTCAAAGAAAAAATCAGGGATCCGCTCTGGACGCCGGACGCCGGCAGCGTCTTCAATGAAAAAAGCGGAGCCACGGCCGTAGGCGCACGGATTCCCCTGATCGCATTCAACATCAACCTTGATTCAGACGATATCGGCATTGCCAAGGCCATTGCGTGTGAAATCAGGACTTCAGGAGGCGGCCTTCCCTGTCTCAAGGCTATCGGGGTGCGCTTGAAAAGCAGGAACCTTGCACAGGTTTCCATGAACCTGACGGACTACAGGACAACCTCTCTCCGCACTGTCTTTGACATCATAAATGAAAAGGCGGGATCGCGAGGCGCCGGCATTCTGGAGTCCGAACTGATCGGCCTGATACCGCGGGCGGCTCTTGACGGCGTTACTCCTGAATACCTGAAGCTTGCCGAATTTTCCGATAAGCGGATCATTGAGAACTGGATTGCATCTTCCTGTCAAGGTACTTCTTAACCGTCCGTCTGTCCATGCGCACTCTGCGCGCCACTTCCTCATACGTCCCGTGGCGCCGGTACAAAAGAGCCAGATAATCCGTCAGCAGCCCGTCCGCGTCGTATTCCTGTCTGGTGATGTTATCCCTGATGCGCGCTTCCAGATCATCGTTGTTTGCCGAAGAATCCGCCATATATGAACCGGTAAGCATGATGCGGCGGACGCATTGTTCAAGTTCGCGGACATTGCCCGGCCAATGATAGTCACCGGGCAGACATTTCCTTATCCTTTCCTTGACGAAGGCCTGCATTACAGGCGCATCATAACCGACCATTCTATTGACCGTGTGCCTCAGAAGAAGATCGAGCTCGCCGGGATCTTCGGCCAGCCGTTTGTGCAGCGTCGGCATGACGATGACGTCTGAGCACAACCTGTAATAAAAATCTTCACGAAAAAGTTTTTCTTTTCTCAGTTCCTCTATAGACCGGTTCGTGGCGGCAATCACCCTGCCGGCAAAGCGCCTTTTCTCATGGCTGCCCACCGGGCAATACGTCCTTTCCTGAAGGACCTGCAACAGCTTGATCTGAACAGGAATGCCTGCATCGCCGATTTCATCCAGGAGAATCGAACCGCAGGGGCTGCAGCGGGATAATATCCCTTCGTAGGAATCGATGGCGCCCGTGAATGCCCCCTTGCGATGGCCGAAGAGTTCCGACTCTATGAGACTTTCGGGAAACTGGGACAGATTTATGGCAATAAATGTTTTGGTAAAACTCTCGCGGAATCTGCCCGTCTTTCCGTCGAAGGGAATAAATCCGGAGCGCCCTATGGCGCTTGCTGCCGCCCCTTTCCCGGTTCCCGTATCGCCGAGCAGGAGAGTTGAGAAATCCTCCATCCGGTTCCAGAGAAATTCGTCATACAACCGGGTATCGTGAGTAAAAATGTTTCTCCAGAGTTCCTGCTTGAGGCGGCGCATGGATTCACACTGCCCGGCAAGCCCTTCACGGATAAAATAGAATGCCCTTCTCAATTGATACATCCCGGCAAGATATCTGGCGGCATCCTCGTCGGAAATGCCGAAGCGGCGCAGAGAAGCCAACAGTTCCCCGGCAAATCCCACGGCACAGGGGGTATCGCCCGCGGCCGTCTGTTCGATAATCAATTTGTCGAGACGCTCTGCATAACGATGGAAGAAATAAAACACGATCGCCGTTTTAATCAGATATCTGTCTTCCTCGTTATAACTGCAAACATCAGCCTTCCCCTGCTTTTCCAGTCCGGCAATACGCAGGCTTAAAGCGCCTGTTACGGGATCCGGCGCGGCTTCCGCAAGCCCTTTGCCATAGGTATCGGCGATGGCCGTATCAACTGTGTCCCGCTCTTCACTGAAGGGATTGCTGAAGGCAGCCCTGGTGATCTGCGAAAAAAAGGTGCGGTCTTTTTCTGTGAGAATATTTCGCTTCATTGTTCTTTTCTTGTACAGGTACTGTACATTTTTTGTCAATATATATTCTAAACATGGGACGGCGATATTCGCCCACAAACGGATAAGCTCTTTTGTTCCGGACAATTCAATGAGCAGTTATTCATGTGGCACGGCTATTGATAAAGGGTAATAATGTACGTCGCACAAGCAATACCGCAGATCGACATAGCCAGAGCGGAAGAGAGTCCTTTCCAGACGGAAACGACGTAATGTTAGTCATTGACTTATATTATAAATGTCATTATTTATTATCTTTATTCATCATGAACTGAGGTAGAAAATGAAAGATCGTCATCATCACGAGAACGCTAATCAAAACCAGGCAACAGGCATCTGCATCGGCTCATCAACAATTTCTATGGTGACAGTAAAATGCGACGCCCAGGGAAAAGTATCTGTAATCGGCAAGAGCATCAAGGCACACAGCGGCAATCCCCAGGTTATCTTTTCTGAAATGCTTGATTCAAGCCGCATTGAATCCGGTGCACGCATCGCCATAACCGGCCGCAAATTCAGACACATGGTCAACCTTTCCTCGATACCGGAACCACAGGCCGTGGAATTTGCCTTCACGCACGTCAATGGTGAGCGCAACAGCATCCAGGCAATTGTCAGTGCCGGCAGCGAGGCATTCATGCTTTATCTTCTCGGCAAGGACGGCCGCATATCTTCCGTGCATTCCGGAAACAAATGCGCCTCGGGAACGGGTGAATTCTTTCTTCAGCAGATCAGGAGGATGAACATCGGCCTTGAGGAAGCCGTTCGTCTGTCTCAATTCACGGAACCCCACAAGGTATCGGGAAGGTGCAGCGTCTTTTGCAAAAGCGACTGCACGCACGCAACAAATAAAGGCATTCCCAAAGAACGCGTGACGGCCGGGTTATGCCAGATGATGGCGGGCAAAATTCTTGAGCTTGTAAAAAAAGTTTCCCGCAGCAACATCATGGTTGTCGGCGGTTGCGCTCTCAACGAGGTGATGATCGATTTCCTGAAAAAGGAAATACCCGCTGTGACCATTCCATCCGAGGCCCCTTATTTCGAAGCCCTGGGCTGTGCCCTCTGGGCGTTGGAGAATGACACGCTGCCGGTGCCGGAAAAGGGTTGCCTGTTCAAATCCAGGCGCGACACCTTTTCTCATCTGCCGCCTCTGCAGGACTCCGAAAAGATGGTCGAATTCAAAAGCTCCCCCAGGGGCACAATCAGGGAAGGAGACCGCTGCATTCTGGGGCTGGATGTGGGATCGACGACGACCAAGGCCGTGCTTCTGAGGATGTCCGACAATCTGATTGTCGCCTCGGACTATCTCCGCACAAACGGAGATCCCGTCAAGGCGTCCCGCCTCTGTTACGGAAGCCTTCTCGATCAGATCGGGAAAGCAGGCGAGGACATAACGATAGCAGGCATAGGGGTAACAGGCTCCGGACGCCAGATTGCCGGTCTGCATGCCATGACTGACGGAGTTATAAACGAAATCATCGCCCATGCCACCGGCGCCGTCTTTTTCGACAGGGATGTGGACACAATCTTCGAAATCGGCGGTCAGGATGCAAAATATACCCACATCACCAACGGCGTCCCGTCCGATTACGCAATGAATGAGGCATGCAGCGCCGGCACGGGATCGTTTCTGGAAGAGGCGGCAAAGGAAACACTGAACATCCCCATGGAAGAGATTGCAGCCATTGCCATAAAAGGAAAGAAGCCTCCCAATTTCAATGACCAGTGCGCCGCCTTTATCAGCAGCGACATAAAAAACGCCCTCCACGAAGGGATATCGATGGAGGATGTCATTGCCGGACTGGTCTATTCGATCTGCATGAACTACAGCAACCGCGTCAAGGGCAGCCGGAGCATGGGCCGCAAGATATTCATGCAGGGCGGCGTATGCTACAACAGGGCTGTGCCCATGGCGATGGCGATCCTTACAGGAAAGCAGATCATTGTTCCTCCCGATCCCGGGCTGATAGGGGCCTTCGGGGTCGCCCTGGAAATAAAGAACAGGCTCAGCCTGGACCTCATGAAAGAGGGAAATTACTCGCTGGCCGAATTGAGGGATCGTGAGCTCGAATACGGCACTCCCTTTATCTGCGACGGCGGCAAAGAGAAGTGTGACCGCCGATGCCGGATAGCCCGTATAAAAATCTCCGGCAAGACCTATCCTTTCGGCGGCGCCTGCAACCGCTGGTATAACCTGCGAACACATATAAAGGTGGAAGAAGGGAATTTCAATCACGTCGCCCTCTACGAAAGGATGATTTTCCCTCTGCCTGCCGGACCGCAGGAGGGAAAAGCGGTTACTGCCCGCGTGATCGGGATAAACAAGTCTTTCATGGTGAACACCTACTTCCCTCTCTACAGAACCTTCTTTGAAAATCTCGGATTCCGGGTGGTTATCCCGGCAACAGCGGAACAGGAGGGCATAGACAAGAAGAGCGCGCCATTCTGCTATCCGGCGGAGCTTGCCCACGGCTATTTCATTAACCTGCTCAAACAGGATCCCGATTTCCTGTTTCTTCCCCAGTTGAAAGGAGACTACGTCGAGAACGGACCGGACAAGGGCGTCTCCTGCCCTCTTTCCCAGGGCGAACCATACTACCTGGCCCCTGCCTTCAAGGATCACGACGTATACAGCAGGATAAAGGCTTCGGGAAGAATACTGAATCCCGTCATCGATTTTTCCGCGGGCTTATCCAGGGCTGAGGAAGCGTTTCTGGAAATGGCCGATCGGCTGGGCGCCGGCAGACGAAGAGGGATTGCCGCTTTCCGGCGTGCTGTGGAGGAACAGACGGCATGCGCTCACCGCCTGAAAGAAACGGGCGCAAAGGCTTTGGCCGCTGTTGAAGCCGACCCGGATTCATTTGGAGTGGTGATCTTCGGCAGAACCTATAACGCCCTTGTATCCGAAGCCCATATGGGAATACCAAATAAGCTGGCATCAAGGGGAATCCATGTTATTCCCCTGAATGCCCTGCCCCTCACCGGGGAGATAACAAAGGACAACATGTACTGGTCGGCAGGGCAGCGCATCCTGAACATAGGCAGCTTCGTGAAGAAGCACCCCCAGCTCTACGGATGCTATATAACAAATTTCTCCTGCGGTCCTGATTCCTTTCTCATCGGTTATTTCCGCGATATAATGGGAACGAAGCCGTCCCTGACATTGGAGCTTGACAGTCACTCCGCCGACGCAGGCATAGAAACAAGGATAGAGGCCTTTATCGATATAATAAAGCGCTACAGGAAACTGGGCACAGAGAAGAAAGCCGGCCACACACAAAAGGCTTACGCGTCCGCTCATATACAGGTTCGCAAGAACAAAGCGGCCTATATCGATTCACAACACAAGGCGCACTCAATTTTTGACCCCCGTGTGCATGTAGTTATTCCCTCCATGGGAAGATTTTTATCGGAATCCTGCGCCGCCGCCTTCCGGGGACTGGGTGTAAAGGCTACGGCATTGCCCCCTGCAGACGACGAAGTCCTGAAAAAGGGAAGAGGATGTTCATCCTGCAAGGAATGCCTGCCGCTGATCATAACCGCCGGCAGCCTGCTGAAGTATCTTGAAGACCGCCGCGACAAAGATGAAAAGCTGATTTATTTCATGCCGACAGCTTCCGGCCCATGCCGCTACGGCCAATATTCGATCTTTCTTCATGACCTGATAAAACAGCGTCAGCTTGAGGATGTGGCCCTGCTTTCATTCACTGCGGAAAACAGCTACAGCGGCTTCGGAGGTCAGCGCCTGTCTCTCGCTATCTGGAGCGGAGCTGTGCTGGCATCTTTATTCGAGGAGATTTATTCCGTACTGTTGGCGAATGCCCTTTCACCTGTCGAAGCGGTGAAGATTTTCGATCAGGGATGGCTGAAAGCCCTGGGTCATCTGGAAAGATCTTCCGGCGTGAGAACCATGTCCCGCGCCCTTGAAGAGATCGCCGCCTCTTTTTCAAAAATCCCTGTAAGACGAGAGCTCGCCGATACGCCGGTTATTCTTTTAGCAGGCGAGATATTCGTCCGCCATGACGGCATATCGCGGCAGTATATTATGGAGGAGCTGGCCCAGCGCGGCTTTGCAGCCAAAGTTTCCTCTGTTATGGAGTGGATATACTACACGGACTGGTGCGTGCACAACGGCCTGTCGCCGGAACGCACATCGACCAGGGAACGCATAGCCCTCAAGTTCCGCAGCGCCATCATGAGGCGATGCGAAAAGGCGTTCCGCAAGGCGCTGCTGCCTTCCAACCTTTGCAGTGACAAACTGGAAGACGTGGATCACATTATGAAACACACTACCCACCTGATAAATCCTCAACTGACGGGCGAAGCGATTCTGACGGTGGGGGCCGTGCTGAACGAGGTGGTGGATCATTACTGCGGCGCCGTTGCCATCGGCCCCTTCGGCTGTATGCCCAACCGTCTGGCAGAGTCCATCCTGACCCGCGAGATGAACATGGAATCAAAAATGAAGGTGAGCAAAAACAAGCCGCTGC
This sequence comes from uncultured Syntrophaceae bacterium, assembly GCA_964558665.1. Lineage (GTDB taxonomy): Bacteria > Desulfobacterota > Syntrophia > Syntrophales > PHBD01 > CAZLFA01. Next base: position 9,736 of record CAZLFA010000009.1, on the reverse strand, counting down.
TGGAAGCGCTTTCCCGGCGGCTTCACGATCTTCCGTTCCTAGCCATCGAAAGCGACGGAAACCTTTTCCCGCCAATCGTAACCGCCAAGCTGGAGGCGTTTCTTCTCCAGGCGGAAAGGCTGCATGCGGAGTTAAAGCAGCATGAAGCCGAAAACAGCAGCAGAAAAAAAATATCAGGGGCATCAATGGCATTGTTTTAATCAGGAAGAGGAGATCCTGCATCCGCATCATTGCTCCTTTTTTGCGCATAATTTTGTTTATAGAGGGGGATCAAGGAATTGTCATCACAAGATGCAGAAGGAACCGGCCGGAATAAGAGCCAGTTCACATTGCTCGTATCCCGGCGCTTCGCTCCGTTTTTCTGGACTCAATTCCTGGGGGCCTTTAACGATAACGTCTTCAAAAACGCCCTCATTCTCATCATCGCCTTTCACGTCGGCCAGACAGCGGGAGGCATGAATACAAACACACTCGTCAATATAGCCGCCGGGCTCTTTATCGTTCCCTTTTTTCTGTTCTCTGCCATAGCCGGACAACTGGCCGACAAATACGAAAAATCCCGGTTAATCAATTACACAAAGCTTCTGGAGATCGCCATCATGCTTGTTGCAGCAGCGGGGTTCATGCTCCGGAGCACGTCTACCCTGCTTGTCCTGCTTTTCTTTCTCGGTCTGCAGGCAACGCTCTTCGGCCCCGTAAAATACAGCATCATACCGCAGCACCTGAAGGAAGAGGAGCTCATAGGCGGCAATGCCATGGTGGAGATGGGCACGTTCGTGGCCATACTGATCGGCACGATCCTGGGGGGACTTCTCGTTCAGATGCGGGAATACAACTGCTGGCTTTCCGCCGCTGTATGCATGATCGCTGTCGGCGGCTACGTGAGCAGCCTGTACATTCCGAAGGCCCCTGCCAATGCCCCCGATTTAAAAATCGGCTGGAACCCGGTCAAGGAAACGCTGCGAAACATAAATCTCGCCCGTGAACCTGAATCGGTCTTTCTCTCCATTATGGGCATTTCCTGGTTCTGGTTTCTGGGTGCGTCATACCTCACCCAGCTTCCCAATTACACGAAGGACATTCTCCACAGTTCGGAAGGGGTCGTAACGCTGCTGCTGACAATGTTCTCCGTCGGCATCGGCATCGGGTCGCTGCTTTGCGAAAGGCTTTCCGGACACAAGGTGGAACTCGGCCTCGTCCCCCTCGGCTCCATAGGGCTCAGCGTCTTCGGTTTCGATCTCTTTTTTGTCTACAAGGCGCCGCTGACAACCGGATTAATGAGCTTTCAACAGTTCATGGCCACGCCGGGCAGCATGCGTGTCCTGATCGATTTTATCATGATCGGAATTTTCGGCGGTTTTTATATCGTTCCCCTGTACGCCCTCATCCAGTTGCGCACTCAGGCAGAACACAGGGCGCGGGTTATCGCCGCAAACAACATCATGAATGCCCTTTTCATGGTTGCCGCAAGCCTGACCGGCATACTCTTTCTCAGTCTGGCGGGGCTGTCGATTCCGCAGTTCTTCATAGTTCTCGTTATCATGAACATCTGCGTGGCCACTTTCATCTACAAGATAATCCCGGAATTCCTCATGCGCTTCCTGATCTGGATTATCACCCACACCATGTACCGCGTCACCCACAGGAATTTTCATTACATACCCGATGAAGGAGCGGCAGTCATCGTGTGCAACCACGTCAGCTATCTGGACGGCCCGTTGATCGGAGGGGCATGCCGGCGGCCTATACGTTTTGTGATGTATGAACCAATCTACCGGCTTCCCGTGCTTAACTTCATATTCAAAACCGGCAAGGCTATCCCTATCGATTCTCAGCGTACGAATCCGGAAATCTACAAGAAGGCCTTCGAAGACATCGCCGCGGCACTGGACGAAGGCGAACTGGTCTGCATCTTCCCTGAGGGAAGCCTGACGCCTGACGGAGAGATTGCCGAGTTTAAATCCGGTATTGAAAAAATTATCGCACGCTCGCCGGTGCCGGTCATTCCCATGGCTCTCAAGGGATTATGGGGAAGTTTCTTCAGCAACATGGGGGGACACGCCCTGACTCATCTTCCCAAAAGATTCTGGTCGAAGGTCGAGATGGTCGCCGGACCTCCTGAACCGCCTCAGATCATCACGGCGGAATTCCTGAGAGAAAAGGTTCTGGAACTGAGAGGTGATTCGCGATAGAATGACATTATGCACTCAAATGACAGAGTCCGGAAAACGAGAGAAGAGCACAAAGGAATCGGCGTAACGGCCGGGGAGTCAACGACAAAATGAATATCATCTGGGTTATCCTGATTACTGTGAGCATGATTGCCGCCTTCTTCTCCGGAGGCCTTGAAGCCGTTACGAAGGCAATGTTTGACGGCGCCAGGGCCACTGTTGAGATATCGCTTTTTCTGTTGGGAATCGTGTCGCTGTGGCTCGGCATAGCAAGGATTATCGAGGATTCGGGATTGATCCACCGGATATCTCACGGCTTCAAACCCGTAATGAGCCGGCTCTTCAAAAATATTCCTCCGGAGCACCCGGCAATTACGTCAATCACTCTGAACATGCTCGCAAACTTTTTTGGTCTCGGCAACGCCGCCACCCCGATAGGGATCAAGGCCATGCAGGACCTTCAGACTCTTAATGAGGACAAGACTTCCCTGTCGTTTGAAATGATGCTCTTTATTGTTCTCAATACGGCAAGCATCCAGTTGATCCCGTTCACGGTGGTCGGCATCCTTTCCGATTTCGGCTCCGCAAACCCATCGGGCATCGTCCTGCCTACCATATGCGCTACCGCGATTTCCGCCTTACTTGCGCTTGGCGTGCTCTTCTTCTTCAGGAGATTGATGAAATGAAAACGGCTGCCTTCATATCGCAGATGATCATACCCGCCTTCATCCTCTTTACCGTGCTGTACGGGGCTTATAAAAAAGTGCGGGTCTATGATTCTTTCGTGGCGGGAGCAAAGGAAGGTCCGCAGATCATACTTAAAATATTTCCCTACCTGCTGGCCATCTTTGTTGCTGTAAAGGCCTTTCAGGCATCGGGGGCATTCGATTTTGCAAGGCAAATCTTTTCCGGATCTTTTTCAACTCTCGGCATACCGCCTGAGGTTCTGTCCGTGGCGATAATAAAACCTCTTTCCGGAAGCGCCTCAACGGCAATCTTTACCGACATTGTAAGGATGACTGGCCCAGACTCCCTGGCAAGCATGATTTCCGCCGTGATCATCGGCAGCGCGGAAACAACCTTTTACGTTCTTGCCTTGTATATAGGCGCAGTGAATATCGGCAGAACACGGTATCTTCTGCCTGTGTGTCTGATTGCCGATGCTTTGGGAATTGTGATGGCGATTATCATCGTGAAGCTGTTATTTTAACCCAGATTACGCAATAGAATGCACAGGCACTTCGATTAGTGAATATTATACCGGTCAAAGGGGTTTTCAAGCGGCGAATCAAATATTTTTCCTGTGAAAAATATTCTGAGCCGCGGAAAGCCGCTTTGACCGGGATGCCAAAGGGTATTACGTCTTTATCGCGTAATCTGAGATAAAAAAAAGCGGGGAGATAAGCTCCCCGCGGGTGTGACTGCCGAAGTGAAAATTTTATCCGGCTACCTGCCTTTTCCGGATGCCTCCTGCTTGCCCGACCAGTAAAAGTCGTACTCTTCTATGGTCACATAACCGTCTCCGTTCTTGTCGAGCTTTTTAAACTGCTTCTTCATGGCAGCCAGGAATTCATCCATTGTAACCTTGCCGTCCTTATTGGCATCCATGTCATTGAAGCGCAGCATCCAGAATACCACGCACTCATCCTTGTCTATCCTGCCGTCCCTGTTGGCATCGATATTCTTCGACGCCTTCTTTTTTGCCTTTTTCGGAGCTTTGGCTTCCGGTCCGCACCAATAGGCGACAAACTCCTGAGCGACCAGGACATTGTCCTTGCTGTTATCGATGTCTTTGAAAGCCTGCCTGGTGGCGGCTTCAAACTCTTCAGCCATTATCTTGCCGTCCTTGTTTGCATCGATCTCACTGAAGCGCCCCTTCCAGTAGGCACCGTATTTCATTACCGTGACGACGCCTTTGCCGTCGGCATCCATTTTGACAAAAGCCGATTCGGTGACCTTCCCCAGAGCAGTGTCCGCACCGAGGCCGATAGCCAGGATTATGAACATAACCATTATTGCGCCGCATGTCTTCTTCATCATAATCTTCCCTCCTTATGTTTTTTGCCCTTTCAATAAAGCAAGAGGAAGGGGCTTGTTGCCATTGTACTTATTTGAGAAAATCAATAAGCTCCACTTCAAAAATCAAAGTTGAATTAGGCGGAATCGATCCCATGCCCTTGTCACCGTAAGCCAGGCCGGGCGGTACGATGAGAATACGTTTTTCTCCCTTTTTCATTGCAAGAAAAGCCTCATCCCATCCTCTGATTACTTCACCCCGACCGACCACAAACGTGAACGGGGTTCCCCGATCCACCGAGCTGTCAAACTTGGTTCCATCGAGTAACCTGCCGGTATAATGAGCCTCAACAATTGCTCCTTTAGTCGGTGCAGCGCCGTTTCCCTGCTTCAAGACAACATACCTCAGGCCTGATGGAGTGCGAATCGCATTCTGGTATTTTTCTTTGATTAACGCCTCGTTTTTGGCAGCTTTCTCCTGCTCTCCCTTGACCGCACTTTCTGTAACCGGCTTCTTTTCAGAAGCCGGGATCTCTCCTGCAATCAGAAAGTTAAATAAAACAACTGCTGCCATGCATGTAATAAATCTCACCTGTTTCATATGGTTTCTCCTGTATATGCAAACTTAGGCACAAAATCCAATTTGCCGATATTATACTTTTTCAAATTGTTTTTGAGCGGTTGTCATTAATACATGAGTGCATATGATTTATCAAGTACGGAAAAAGTCCCTGCTACCGCTTTAATCCGGATTTACCGGAGGAAAGCCCCAGTCCCTTTCGAATCTTCTCAAGTATGGCTTTTTCTGATTTGCCGCCGGCGCCATCGACCATGGCAATCTTTTCGGCTATCTGCAGGGTTGCTTCCCTGGCGTCGGTATCAGTGATCATATCAGCCAATTCACTGATCGCCGCATCTTCCCCGGTCTGCAAAATCAAAGTCTGGTCCTTGATGATTCTTTTGAAGACGGAAGGCCTGATCTTCTTTAGGATGTCATGGGTACGTGCAATGGCCTCAGCTACTTCGAAGCGCCTGCGGCTGATGGCGTGGTCAATTCTTGCCACGGCGATCATGACACGGATCATTCCTTCAGCAACGGGGCCTGCTTCAGATACCTGCTGTTGCCTTTCATTTGCCGGAGCGGTCGCAACATTTGAATCGGGCAGGCACTCACCATTCTCACTCAAACACATGTGGTGCAACATATCACTGTTGTAAATAAGGTAGAATAACTGCTCCTGAAAGCTGTCCCGCGTATCCCGATAATGATTGAGTATGCGTGTAATAAATTCCGACGTGTCCTTCTCCATGGCTAAGAAAGAATTTTCCGCATGGACAGGTTGACGGTTCTGCCGCACCAGCGAAGCTATGGATTTTAGGGGACGCAGCATCGGATTCATGTCTGAAATCATATAGCGCTGCATGCGCAGTGGATGCGTCCATCTTCTTATCTCTGAGGACAGCTCAGTCGTAAAGGCCTTCATCCAGGGTCGTGCGCAAATCCGATAAAGAATGTCATTAATGCCCGATATGGCGGCCACTGTCCGGAAATCCTTTTCTTCCTCCTGGTTATCGTCATCCATGGCGATGATATCTTCGAATGTCCTCTCCTCGAAGCGGGCATCGAAGTCGCCGCTCTTCACATCGCCCGTTATGACCATTTCGTAAAGCCCCGGAGGAAGGTACTCAATCATGTCAAAGTTGCTTATGATCTCCTTGTGCTCCTTTCTGGCGATGCTCGCAGATACAAAAATACCGAGATGCCCGATGCTCTCGTGGATGATGTAGATGATGACCTGTCCTTTTTCTCTTATTTCTTCTGCAGAACTATAGAGGCGGAGAATCCAGTTCAGCGCCTGCTGAGGAGGGGTTATGTTGTCGCCCTGGGAGGCAAAAACCAGAATCGGACTTTTGATATTCTTGAGACTGATCTTTTCTCCGCGGTGCAGCACCAACTCGTCCTGCTCCAGTTTATTTCCTACAAACAGATTGTTGACTATGAAATGGATCTCCTCCGATGTCATCATGAAGAATCCGCCCCACCATTTTTCGAACTTGAGAAACCTTTCCTCCTCGGTATCTACATTCGAATAGACGTTATAATTCTTTGTCCAAAGAGTATTAGCGGGATTCAGGGTTTCGAAGTTCTGAACTAGGTTGGCGCCGTCATATTTGCCGTTGCCCAGATCGCTCAGCAGAGAATTCATCCAGACACCGCCGGCAAGCCCTCCTTTATAGCGCATCGGGTTGGCACCCTCCACTCCCGCCCAGTATGAGAGCGGCGCACCGTTTAGAACCAGAGGACCAGTGATGTCGGGCCGGTCCGCGCACAACAGGGCTGCAGCCCATCCCGCCTGGCAGTTCCCGATGATAGCCGGGCTGTCCGTGTGAGGATGGCGTTTGACCACCTCTTCTATAAATCGGACCTCCGCCTCTTCCACATCGATGAGCGTCTGGCCGGGCATGGGCTCTGTATAAAAGAGGATAAAATAGACCGGATGATCATTGTCCAGCGCCATGCCGATCTCGGAATCACGGCTCGATCCTCCTATTCCAGGTCCATGACCGGCGCGGGGGTCGATGATGACAATCGGCCTTTTGGGCCGTGTGGCCATCCCCTTTGCTTCGTTTTGACGGCGGTTCATCTCGGCGGAGTAATCAACTTGCTTCTTCCTCCGGTCGGATATGCGCACCAGCGCATAGTTGACCGGCCGTGCAAAAGCCCTCCCGTCCATGATCATCTCATAATTAAAGGTAAGCACCGGGGGCTGACCGTTTCTTAAATGCTCGATATAAGTATTGCCGCGCTTGCGGAGGATATCAAGAAAAATGATAGATCGCTGCCAGGTATCGATCCCGTATTCGCAGGCGTCCCTTGCCCAGGACGAAAAATCAGCCGCTTCCTGTAGATTGTTCATGTTGTTCATTATCTGCTCCTTTGCTTTTAGAATTCCAACGGCGAATAATTATGCGCCAAAAGAAAATGCTTAGTAATCTTCTTTATTGTCTGTTGATTTTTTAATCTGTTATTTATTTGACCTCCATAAATCTGCTGTGTATTTTTTAAGTGATCCTGCCCATTCTGCCTGCCTGGCTTTAGATCAGATGCCGGGCTTCATAATAAAACTTTTTGTCCCCGATTTTATAGACCTCTATTCAAACGGTTTCCCGTGATGGCATTTGCTGCCTTCCAGCCGGTTTCCGCGTTGATTGTTTCTGTCGTATTTTTTGATTGGTCGTTTTCAGATAGCTTTTAAAGCTGCTTAGAATAAACCCGAAAGGTTATTAACCAACTAAATAATTTATATTCTCAATAAATATTCTATAAATTCGCCAGATTTTAATGTTGCGGACACGGGAACAAATATCCGCTATTTATCTACCCTTAGATGACTGATATGTCAAGGTTTAGTCCCTCTGTCGGGGACGTGGAATCGCTTGACAACCGGCGACATCATGAGACGCCGGAAGCATTGTAAGCATATGATAATTCACTATTATCTTGAAAAAACGGCGTATTGGCGACAGAAAACTGACGTGCCTGGTTACAGGAATGTTGTTGTACATAGCGTGAAAGAAGTCAGGGAATCAGTTTTCCAAGCGTTACCTGAAATAGTTTTCAGGGCAGTTCTCCTTCTTCAAATTTATCAATGCCGACTATCTCACAGCCATTGGCCAACAACTCAACCTTTTCTCTGTTGAAGAAAGGGACATCATTCCTATTGAGCAGCTGAAATAAGTGACATGAGGCAGTATTCAGCCGGCTGTATTTCACAATCTGTGGAAGATGAACCTGATTTCTCAGCCCTGAATCGCACCGGACTTATAAAATTTAATTTCTTCCTTAATTTATCCTGAAGAGATTAAATTGACAGGCGGACTTTTTTCCCTATATAGTTTTCAATTGAACATTCCGGATGTTGAAACTTTCGGTTTCCGGATTGGTAACTATATATATCACAAAATTTTCTACACCCCAGGAGCGGCAAATGACTATCTGGAAATCCCCGGCTGTATGGCGGTTGTGCATGAAGGGCGTCTTTTCATGCTTGCTGATCCTTTCTGTGGCAGGCTGCGGCGACTATTTCGGTTTCATGCAGAAGCAGCGGGAGTTAACGAAGGCATTCAGCAGGGAACAAAGCGCCAACCTGCTCATGGAGCTGGCACCGGAAGACGCCTATCTCTTTCTCGGCAGGCTCCATTTCACACGGGAACCCAATGGTCCTATTCTGATTGTGGCGGTGACCGACAAATTCAAGAAAGGAGAAATAGCGGCGCTTTCTCCGATGCAGACCCCTCTGGACTATTATCAGATTCACCTGCAGGAGGGCGTTTATGAACTCTACTTTTTCGCAGACGTTGACGGAAACGGTTATTTTGAAGCCCACGAAATGGTGGGCAAGATGCCTTCCCCGGTCATAATATCAAAGAGCAAGGTAAAGGACGGGCTGTCGATAATCGGCCCGGAGTTCACCATTGATCCTTCCAAACCTGTCAAAACAAACCTGGCCGTGAGGGAAAAGGTAAGGCAGCATTCCTATGTCTATGAGTCGCTCGATGATGATTTTTTCGACCCCAAATATGGTGAGACGGGACTATACGACCCCAAGATGTTTATGACGCACACGCAGCAGTACATCTTTTCATTCGAAAAAATCGATCCGCACAAGACGCACATTATCTTTGTTCATGGTTTCGGGGGGACGCCCAGAGATTTCAAATATCTCGTAGAGAGGCTTGATCGAAAGCGCTATCAACCATGGTTTTACTTTTATCCCTCCGGCATGCCCCTCAAAAAAATAGGCGCAAACCTGGCAAACATCATCAAATATTCGAAAGAGAACAATCGCGAGCATCCGCTGAGCATGATTATTGTCGCCCACAGCATGGGCGGCCTTGTCAGTTTGGCTACGATCAGCGAGCTGCACCGCAGCGGCATCGACCATTACCTTAAGGGATATGTCTCTTTCAACTCTCCATACGGTGGTGTGGATTCGGCTGCAGCCGGCTTAAAATACGCTCCGGCGGTTGTCCCCGCCTGGCGCGATGTTGCCACCGGAAGTTCTTTTCTGATGGAGCTGTACGAGATTGCCGCCTACAGAGATGTTCCCTTCTATCTTTTTTTCGGTTTCAATACCGGGGCAAGCAGTGACGGGACAATTACTCTCCACAGCCAACTGGACGGACGAGTGCATCTGGCCGCCTACAAAAGCTACGGGTTCAATGCCTCGCATGTCGGGATTCTGAATAATGAAAAGGTGCGGGAGATTTTTTACTCTGTACTGTCGGCTCTCGACAAAAAGTAGCAATACAACGCCGTTTTCAGCGGAATGCAATCATCACCCAGACCAGGACCGACAACATCCCGAAAGCCCAGCATATTGCCAAACAGGGGTAAGACAGCGATTCGTCGGAAAAACAGCCATATCGTTTTAATTTATTGTAATGGCTTCCATTAATAGAGGGTCTAAAAGAATAATTTTAGTGCAGCAGATTATTAATAAGCGTCATTCTGTTGCGAAGTTGCAGAATGACGTTTGAAGAACTTA
>CAZLFA010000008.1:0-79782 GCA_964558665.1 uncultured Syntrophaceae bacterium | reverse complement strand
AGTCCTCTCTCAAGCCCCTTCAACCGTAATACCGGTGAAGGGGCTTTTGAGTTATTACCGTGTAGTCGCCAGTCGGACGATGTTAACATAAAGATCCTCAGGTAATAACCTCCTCAATGTCAGCAACGGCTTGGCATTGCGCCCAATCGAATAACGAAGCCGAAAACTGCCGTCTGTTGCGGCTTCAAATATTGCTTTTGCTACAACCCGTGGATGTGATCCGCTTCCCACTGTCTGATTGATATTTTTATAGACACGCTCCGTAAAGAGTTTATAGGCAGGTGATGCCTCGCCTCTCGTGTAATCCATAGAGCCTTCATAAAACTCTGTTTTGATCAACCCCGGTTCGACGATCTTGATTCTGATGTTGAAAGGACGCAGCTCATACTGAAGCGACTCTGAGAATCCTTCAACCGCCCACTTGGTTCCATGGTACAGACTGTAAAGGGGAAAGGTGATTCTTCCGCCGATGGAGGCGATATTAACGATGACTCCTTCCCGCTGGCTGCGGAATACGGGGATTGCTTTTTGCGTCACTGCCATAAGACCCAGGACATTAGTGCTGAACTGCCGGCACATCTGTTCTTTCGTCGCTGCTTCGAAAGGTCTCACCACGGCATAGCCCGCATTATTGACCAGAACATCCAGATGTTCATATTCTTTCACTGCTATCTGAACAGCCTGATGTATTGAATTGTCATCGAGGACATCCAGATGGAGGAGACGAATTCCTTTTATGTTATGAAGCGCCGTCTGACGCTGTTCCGGATGCCGCATGGTGACAATAACCTGCCATCCCTGCTCGTGAAAATAAACAGCAGCTGCCCTGCCAATTCCTGTTGATGATCCGGTGATGAGTACTTTTTTTCTGCGATCCGATTTCATTTCTCCCTCCTTGTTTATCTCGTCAATGTTGTGTATAGAAATATGCGACTGTTTGCAGAACCATAGCATTCACATTTTTCCCGGACAATGATCGGGGGCGCAAATCAATTGATTTATTGCGCAAACATGAGGGAAGAAATGAAAAGGACACCCACCACATCAGTAAGCAAGCTGATGTCCCTTTTTACCCTGCTGGAAAGGAAAAATATCGATGTAAAATCCTTTCTCAGTAATGAAGGATTGGATGCGGACATGGCTGTTTATCCCGATCGGCGGGTTCCCCTTGATGTTGTCAGCCGTCTCAATTTGAGAGCGGCTGAGTTGACAAGGGATGATTTTATCGGACTTCATCAGGGTGAAGTGTTCACGGGCTTTTCCAACATCCTGGGATATGTGCTTATGAATTGCCGTGATGTTGCCGAGGCCGTTGAAAAATATGCGAAGTACCAGCAGATACTGGATGAGGGAAGAATTCTTCTCTGCAGATCAGATGGCGAAACAGTCATCATGCAGTATATGATTGATCACCCTTTTCTCCGGTACGACCGGCATCTTGTTGAGCACATTATGGCGGGCATGTTGACTTATCGCAGGAATCTCACCGGCATCGATTTGCAATGCCGTGAGGTAATGTTCGTCCATGACGCCCCGGACGACATCAGCGAGTATAGGCGACTTTTTAAATGCACGCCGCGATTCAGCTCCGAAAAGGATCAAAAAGTTCCTATTGAAGAGATTACGTATCTCCTCGGTTTTTCCGAACCAAGCGTGTTTCATCGAACCTTCAAACGGTGTACAGGGCTGACGCCCGGTACGTTCAGGAGACAGTTCATGACTGGCTTATATCATGCGCATGAGAGCACAAAATGAAATGGTCTTTTGGCTTATAAGAGGTATTGGGAAAGGAGTGTTTTTATGAGTGCAGGAACGGTAAGAATCCTGATGGCAAAATTAGGGGAGGGTTATGAAGCTGCGATAACGAGACTGGCCCTGGCTTTCCGGGAAGCAGGCTATGAGGTGATCTTTGCGGATGATCAGAAGCCGGAGGCGATTGTTACATCGGCAATTCAGGAAGCTGTCGATCACATCGGCATAACTGTGCTACCTGGTGCTGAGGCGGGAGATATCATCAGGGTTATTGCCTTGCTGAAAAAAGAAGATATGGAATATGTCCGGGTTACTGCCGGCGGATTTCTGAATGAGTCGGACATCGACAGCATCAAGGCGGCAGGCGTAGTCGAAGTCTTTGCCAAAGGCACGACTATCACGGAATTGATTGCCTGGGCTAAGGAGCATATACAGCGGATTGATTGATCGTGATTATACGTTTTGTGTCTCCTGCTTGACAAATGGCCTTTTAGCTACTAAATGCACTGACAGGTTTTTTAATAAGAAAGGAACAATTGTTCGTGAAGGATGCCGCAGTCGCTTCGTTCATAAATACCGAAAATCATAATATCGACGACATGATCGATAATCTGCCGCTGATGATATTTGAAACAGACGCCAAAGGCAGGCTGTTACAGGCAAACAGGAACTGTATCGAAGTGATGGGGTTTTCGCATCAGGATATCAAAAGAGGGGCAAATATATTCAATCGTCTGTCCATACCGGATACTGCGGGTTATCATGGAAGTATTGCCGGCCTTTTCGAAACAGAGAGAAAAATTGAAACAGCACTGACGGCGAGAAAAAGCGACGGGAGCACCTTTCCGGTTGCAGCCTATTTCTATCGGGTTGCTGATGGCGGTATGAATAAAGGTTTTCTAGGCGTTCTTGCGGAAAAAGCAGCATCTTTGCCGGTTAAAGAAAAAGGCCGGATGTCCACAGAGAAATATCGCAGGTTGATTGAAAATTGCAGTGATGCTGTTTTTGTGATCCAAAACAGCGGAATAAAATTCGTAAACAGGAGAACAATAAAGATTCTCGGATACTCAAAAGAAGAGATAGAAAAAATCCCCTTCCTGGAAATTATCCATCCTGATGACCGTCATATCGTATCGAGAGTACTTAAATCATTATCTGATAACGCGCCGCTTCAGGCGACCTCGTTGAGATTCAAAGATAAAAGGGCAAGAACGAAATGGGTGGAGATCAACTCCGCCGGGATTGACTGGGAAGATAAGCAGGCCCTCATCTTCTTTGCAAAGGACATTACGGATCGAAAGAAAATCGAAGACAATCTCCAGAAAAGTTATCGAAGAAATTTCGAGAGAATTCAAAAAGCCCTGGATACTACGATTGAGGCCATCGGAATGATCGTGGAAACAAGGGATCCCTATACATCAGGCCATCAGCGGCGGGTTGCGATGATTGCCGGCGCCATAGCCGAAGAGATGAAGCTTTTCGAGGAACAAAGGTATGCGGTACGTACGGCGGCAATGGTGCATGATGTAGGCAAGATTTATATTCCCGCCGAAGTTTTAAGCAAACCGATCAAATTGACACATGTTGAGTTCGGACTGATGAAGACCCACCCTCAGGTGGGTTATGATATATTGAAAAATATTGAGTTTTCGGTTCCGATTGCGGCAATAGTGATGCAGCATCACGAAAAGATCAATGGCTCCGGTTATCCTCAGGGGCTGTCAGGGAAAGATATTCTAATCGAATCCAGAATAATTGCCGTGGCTGATGTTGTTGAGGCCATGGCTTCTCATCGACCATACAGGCCGTCGCTCGGATTGGATAAAGCCCTCGAAGAGATAAAAATGAACCGGGGTATTCTTTATGATGCCGATGCTGTTGATGCCTGCCTGCTTCTTTTCAATCAGAAGGGATTAAAACTGCCTGTTATTTCATGAGTCGGTATCCTTGCGCAGCTTGGCATAGAGTGCGTCAAGAATGCCGTTAATGAAAGAGCCGGAGTTCTCCGAGCCGTATATTTTACCCAGGTCAATGGCTTCGTTGAGAGTTACCTTGGGCGGGACGTCCGGGCAGTGTTGCAGTTCGTAAACCGCCATGCGGAGAATGGCTTTGTCAACCCGGGACATCCTGGAAAGAGACCAGTGCTCGGAACATTCGGCCAGTAATTTGTCTATGCCGGACTTGTTATTCCATGCCCCTTTTATCAGATTGGATGAGAATTCCCTGGTTTCTTCCGGAGCTTCGAAATTTGTCCAGAACAGCTCCAGGGCATCAGGAACCGTGATGTTCAAGATATCGAGCGCGTAAAGAACCTGTAGGGCTACCTCCCTCGCCCTCCGTCGAAATTGCATTTAATCCCCAATATTTCTTGTAAATGAGGTCACTGCTCCGCCGTTACTGTGTCCTATGAGGAATGCATGGCACGTCTTGCCGACGGCAGTTGCAGGAATGTTAAATCTTTTTGAACAAATCCACCATTTCGATGGCCGACATGGCTGCGTCCCATCCTTTATTTCCGGCCTTGGTGCCGGCACGCTCAATGGCCTGCTCAATGGTGTCTGTCGTCAGTACGCCGAAAGCGACGGGAACCTCGGTGTCAAGCCCCACAGACGCGATTCCTTTTGAAACCTCGGCGCTTATGTATTCAAAATGAGGAGTCGCACCGCGAATGACCGCACCCAAACAGATAACAGCGTCGAATTTGCCGCTTTTTGCCACTTTTTTTGCGGTAAGCGGAAGCTCAAATGCCCCCGGCACTTTATATATCTGTATGTCTTTAGGCTCTGCGCCTGCCCTGGTAAGAGCATCAACTGCTCCATCAATCAAACGGCCGCAGATGAAATCGTTAAACCGGCTGGCGACAATACCGAACTTCATGCCCTTGGCGATTATTTTTCCTTCCGTGATCTTTGTCATGATGCCGTCTCCATTTCTATACTTTTAAGCATATGCCCCATCTTTTTTTTCTTTGTTTTCAAATATTTTATATTGCTTTCGTTTGGTTTTATCTCAATAGGAACCCTTTCCGTTATCGATATCCCATATCCCTGCAGGCCGACCAGTTTTTTGGGATTATTGGTGAGAATTCTCATTTTTCTCACGCCGACATCAACGAGAATCTGGGCGCCTATGCCGTAATCTCTTAGATCCGGCTTGAATCCCAGTTCGATATTGGCCTCCACGGTATCCTTGCCCTGCTCCTGGAGCTCGTAAGCCTTGATTTTGTTTACCAGGCCTATTCCCCGGCCTTCCTGGTGCATATACACTATTACACCTTTGCCTTCTTTTGCCACCATTTCCATGGCGCGGTGCAACTGGTCACCGCAGTCGCACCGCTCTGATCCGAAGGTATCCCCTGTGAGGCATTCTGAATGCACCCTGACCAGAACTTCGTCGTTCTGTTTAATATCGCCCTTTACCAGAGCTACATGCTGGGCATCGTCGACTTCGTTTTCATAAACGACTATCTTGAATGTTCCGCCGAAACGGGTCGGCAGCATGGCTGTCGCCGCTCTTTTTATCAGTGATTCATGCTGCATCCTGTAATTGATCAGATCGGCAATGGTCGCAATCTTCAAGCCGTGCTCCTGCGCAAATATTTCCAGGTCGGGCATGCGCGCCATCGTTCCGTCGTCCTTCATGATCTCGCAGATGACGCCTGCCGGCTTTAAGCCGGAAAGTCTCGCCAGATCGACAGATCCCTCTGTTTGCCCAGTTCTTACAAGGACACCGCCTTTTCGGGCGCGGATGGGAAAGACATGTCCCGGGCTTACCAGATCATCGGGACGGGCATTGTCGGCTACAGCGACGCGGATTGTTGTTGCCCTGTCGGCCGCAGAAATACCTGTCGTAACGCCTTTTTTGGCTTCGATAGAGTATGTAAAAGCGGTGCCGAAACGGGAACGGTTGTCTCTCACCATGGGATAGAGATGGAGTTTATCCGCATCAACCTCCGTAAGTGTGAGACATATCAGGCCGCGTCCGAATTTGGCCATGAAATTTATCGCTTCCGGCGTTGCATATTCCGCCGCCATGCAAAGATCGCCTTCGTTTTCCCGATCTTCGTCGTCTACAAGAATAACCATTTTTCCGTTTTTTATATCTTCTATAACTTCCTGAATGGGACTTACGCTCATGACTGCTCCTTATTTTATGTATCCGTGCTTTGCCAGAAAGGCCATATCCAGGCCTGCGGCTGAATCACGATTTATTCCTATAAGCTTTTCGACATATTTGCCAAGTATGTCCGTTTCCACATTTACCTGATCGCCGGTCTTCTTGAATGCCAGGGTTGTGGCCTGAATTGTATGCGGGATGATATTAACATAAAAGACCTTTTTTTCACAGCGGTTTACGGTGAGACTTATGCCGTCGATAGCTACAGAACCCTTTTCTACGACATACCTCATAAGCTGTTCGGTAATTTCGATTCCGAAGATTACAGAATTGGCTTTCTTGTTTTTTTCTGTAATCCTTCCAATGGCGTCCACGTGCCCCAGGACAATGTGACCGCCCAGGAAATCATTTAGTTTCAATGCCTTTTCCAGGTTAACGATTGCACCGGATTTAAGGGAATTCAGGTTTGTTTTGGACAGCGTTTCAGCGGATACATCTGCGGAAAAGCTGTTAGCCGCCTTGGATGTTACAGTAAGGCAGGCACCGTTAATGGCAATACTGTCGCCGATTTTCGTGTCTTCCAGAGATATGGCGGCATCTATGTGCAGGATTGCGTCCATCCCTTGAGCAGTAAACCGCTTAATCGTGCCTGTTCCCTGTATGATTCCTGTAAACATAACATTTATTTCCGAGGATCATGGTGGCCGGAAACGAAAGCAGCCTTTTTGATCATGATCCCTGTTTTTCACCGTTCGGCGCTACATGCAGCAGGTCCTTGAGCTCTTCGATGAAGTCGTTTACATCGCGGAACTGCCTGTAAACAGAGGCAAATCTTACATAAGCGACAGCGTCGAGCTTATGCAGTTCCTGCATGACCTTTTCGCCGATTACCGAGGATGGAATTTCCTTGTCCTGATAATCCTGACAGGCTAACTCCACTGCTTCCAGCATGGAATCTATAGTATCGGCGCTTATCGGCCGCTTTTCGCATGCCTTTTTAATGCCTGCCCTTATTTTTGTCCTGTCGAAGGTTTCTCTTCGCCCGTCCTTCTTAACTACGACGGGAAGCACCTCTTCTACCACTTCATAGGTCGTGAATCTCCGGCTGCATGCAAGGCACTCTCGCCTGCGCCGGATGGCGTTACCTTCCTTGCTGAGGCGGGAGTCGATAACCTTGTTTTCTCCGTTTGCGCAAAAAGGGCATTTCATAAATGTGAAACCTTTATGCCTGCTTCCTTCAGAATTTCTTCAGCCAGCCTGTCCTTGTAGCCGTCCCTGATGACGATCTGCACGATGCCTGCATTGATAATCATCTTGGCGCAGATGATACAGGGGTGATTGGTGCAGTAAAGCGTGGCACCCTTAACGCTGACTCCGTGCAGCGCGGCCTGAATGATAGCGTTCTGCTCTGCGTGCAGACCGCGGCACAACTCGTGCCTTTCGCCGGAGGGCACATTGTTCTGCTCCCGCAGACACCCGACTTCCAGGCAGTGCTTGAGCCCTGATGGCGCCCCGTTATATCCGGTCGCCAGGACGCGTCGATCTCTGATCAATGCGGCGCCGACATGCCTTCTGATGCAAGAGGATCTCCTGGAAACAAGATCCACGATCTCCATGAAGTACTCGTCCCAATCAGGGCGATTTTGATGCGGCTGCATCATAATCCTCTCTGTGTCCGTTCCCTGTAGAGCGGGAATTTGTCGCAAAGAGAAGTCACATCCCTTTTGACTTCCTCAAGCTTCTTCTCGTTCTTGATGTTTTTAAGAACGGTACCGATAAGTCCGGCAATAATTTTCATCTCCGCTTCCTTCATCCCCCTGGATGTTATGGCTGGTGTGCCTACCCGGATTCCGCTGGTAATCTGCGGCCCCTTGGTGTCGAAGGGGATGCCGTTTTTGTTTACGGTGATACCCGCGATATCAAGGGCTTCCTGTGCATCCCGACCGGTGATATCATGGCTTGTAAGATCTACCAGCATCAGATGGTTATCGGTGCCGCCCGATACCAGCCGGAAACCTTCGGCGATCAGCCCTTCCGCCATCGCTTTGGCATTTTTTATAATCTGTGCCTGGTATTGTTTGAATTCGCCGGAGAGGGCCTCCTTGAATGCTACTGCTTTCGCGGCTATTATGTGCATGAGAGGGCCGCCCTGCATGCCCGGGAATACTCTGCTGTTCAAGGTTTTGGCATAATTTTCCTTGCACATGATAAGCCCGCCGCGAGGTCCGCGCAGTGTTTTATGGGTCGTTGAGGTGACAAATTCGCAGTTGGGGATCGGCGAGGGGTGAAGGCCCGTAGCAACCAGACCTGCGATATGCGCAATATCGGACATGATCACGGCGCCTACCTGATCGGCTATAGTTCTGAATGCCTGGAAGTCTATCGTTCTCGGATATGCGCTTGCCCCCACCACTATAAGTTTCGGCTTGTGAGCTTTCGCCTGTGCTTCCACTTCGTTGAAGTCGATCGTTTCCGTTTTTTTATCGACGCCGTAAGCTACAACTTTGTAAAACCGACCTGAAAAGTTTGCCGGGCTTCCGTGGGAAAGGTGACCGCCGTGCGAAAGATTCATGCCCAGGACGGTATCGCCCGGTTCGAGGGTTGAAAAATAGACGGCCATATTGGCTTGCGTACCTGAGTGCGGCTGAACATTTACATGGTCGGCTCCAAAAAGTTTCTTGCAACGTTCAATAGCAAGCGATTCAGCGACATCGACATACTCGCATCCGCCGTAATAACGTTTTCCCGGATATCCTTCGGCATACTTATTTGTCATGATGCTGCCCTGAGCTTCGAGTACTGCCTCGCTGACGAAGTTTTCAGATGCGATCAGTTCCAGTTTTCCCGCCTGTCTTTTTGTTTCATTAAGGATTGCCTGTGCAATTTCTGGATCTGTTTTTGTTAAGTATGACATCGCTGTGTGATCCCTCCTCTTTATTCAAAATGTTCTTTATGTTTACCTGGAAAAGCGTCTTTCTATCGCGGCGATTTTGTCCAGCCTATTCTGATGGCGTCCTCCCTCAAAAGGGGTTGTAAGCCAGATACCGATAATTCTGCTAGCCGTTTCCTTATCTATTCTTCTGCCGGCGAGAACCAGAATGTTCGAATTGTTATGCAGCCGGCTCATGCGCGCTGTCTCTTCGTCAAAGCCGAGTACGGCGCGGACAGCAGGGAACTTATTAGCTGCGATAACCATGCCGACTCCGGATCCGCAAACCAGAATCCCCCTCGCCAGTTTGCCGCTGGATACCTCTTCGGCAACCGGACAGGCAAAATCCGGATAATCAACGGGATCGGGTTTTCCCGTGCCGAAATCAACAACTTCAAATCCCTGTTCAATCAGATATGGTTTTACCGCTTCTTTCAGCGAATAGCCTGCGTGATCCGAACCAATGGCAATGATATCCATAATATTTTCAACCGATGAATTTCTTGAATACTAAAACGGCGTTGGCACCTCCAAAGCCGTATGTGCAGGACATGGCCATGCCGCAAGAACGATGCCTTGCCCTGTGGGGCACATAATCAAGATCACATTCCAGGTCCGGATTGTCCAGATTTATTGTAGGGGGAATGATTCCTTTTTCTATCACCTTCGCCGTTATGACGGCCTCTATTCCTCCTGCCGCTCCCAGCATGTGTCCCGTCATGGACTTTGTTGAGCTGACCGCCAGTGAACATGCATGCGAACCGAAGACCTCCTTGATGGCCTGTGTTTCATAAAGGTCGTTGATCTGTGTGGAGGTCCCGTGGGCATTGATGTAGTCGACTTCAGACGCATCTGCGGCGGCGTCTTTTAATGCTGCTTTCATGCAGCGGACAGCCCCCTCATGCCCCGGCGGCGGCGCCGCCATGTGATAAGCGTCGCTTGATGCTCCATATCCGGACAGCTCCGCATATATTCTTGCTCCCCTGTCGAGGGCTGCCGACAACTCTTCCAGTATAACAATGCCGCTGCCTTCGGCTATTACGAAACCGCTGCGGTCACGGTCGAAAGGACGGCTGGCTTTTTGCGGCTCTTCATTGTTGAGAGAAAGGGCGCGCATGGCGTTAAACCCCCCGACGGTGAGAGAAGTAATGGCCGCTTCCGTGCCACCTGTTATCATGGCATCGGCATAACCGTAGGCAATTGCCCGGTAGGCATCCCCGATAGCATGACTTCCGGCTGCGCATGCGGTGACAGTGCAGGTGATTGGTCCCTTGGCCCCGCTTCTGATGGATACATACCCTGCTGCCAGATTTGCCAGACATGAAGGTGTGGAAAAGGGTGAAATCTTTCTGGGGCCATCTCTCAGAATCGTTTCTTTTTCTCTTTCGATTGTTGACAGCCCGCCGATGGCGGAGCCAATGATTACCCCTGTCCTTTCAGAATTGATTTCGTTTACTGTATAAGCGGCATCGGCCAGCGCCATTTCCGAGGCAGCGATAGCATAAATTATAAAATGATCAAGGCGGCGGGATTCTCCCTTGGATACATAAGCCAGCGCATCAAAGTTTTTAAGCTCACCGGCAATTTTTGTCTTATGATTAGTTGTATCGAATCTGGTTATCAGGCCGATGCCTGACAGGCCGGCGCAAAGTCCTGCCCATGTATCCTCCACCGAATTACCAAGAGGTGTAACAGCTCCGACTCCAGTAACGACAACCCGCCTCTTTTTCAGATGAATACTCCTTATTAAAGTCCGTCAGACGTTATGAGATGCCTTTACTCTTAAGATAATCAATGACATCCTTGATAGTGCGAATCTTTTCCAGTTCATTGTCGGCAATGGTCAACCCGAAGGTTTCTTCCATTTCCATGATAAGTTCCACAAGGTCCAGGGAATCAGCGCCCAGGTCATCGATAAAAGATGCCTCAAGAACACATTCCTCTTTTGTGACATCCAGTTGTTCTACGATAATGCTTATGACCTTTTCTTCAAGTGTCATAAAACGTCCTCCCTTTCTTCATATCATTGATTATTATGTCATATCAGAGTTATCACAATCATCCGGCGGAAACGCGGTGGTCGAGAAACTATCGCAGCTTAATATGAGTAGCCGGCGAGATTGATCATCAGATGCATATTACTGCCTGGAAAAGCCCTTATGAAATTTTTTCCAGAGGTATTACTTCACGACCTTTGTATGTTCCGCAATTCTTGCATGCACGGTGGGGAAGCTTCGGCTCATTACACTGGGGGCAGACAGCGGCTGGCGGTGCATTAAGAAAATCGTGAGCCCTTCTCATGTTTCTTCTTGTTTTTGAGTGTCTTTTTACTGGATTTGGCATGGTACACCTTCCTTTTTTATTTATGCTATGTTTCTTTTATTTCAAAATTTTTTAAAATGGCGAATCGGCTGTCAACAATCTGTTCCCGGCAGTTGCATGCTTCGTGGTTGAGATTGACTCCGCAATGGGGACACAGTCCCTTGCAGGATTCGGCACAAAGCGCCTTTATCGGTATATGCAGTACTATTTGTTCGTAAACAATGGGATCGAGGTCGATAAAATCATCACGGTATGGCGCACAATCCAGATCTTCCGGACTGAGTTCAACCTCTTCCTGCTGCTTTTCTTCCGCCGGTGAAAATGTATATTTAAAATCGCTCTGTATCGGAACCGAAAGCTCTTTCAGGCATCGACAGCACTGAACATCAATCATTGTCTTGATGAGGCCTTCAATGTAAAAAGAGTCCCGGGCACGTTTAATCGAACATTTTATTTCGGCGCTCCGGATTCGAAAATCCTGTTTTTCCGTCTCCTTCAGCTTTTCGTAAAACCAGCTTTCATCTCTGGAAAATTCCAAAGATAAACCGTCTTCCGGTATGTTGTTTATTGCTATCTTCACTAAAGAAAAAACTCACTGCAACGGCATTCAGTTTAAGATTAAGGGGCGAAGTTAATTATAAAAAAAGAAGATTGTCAAGAATAAAAAAAATCGATTATGCCTGCTTGTTCAAGGGAAAATCCGTAATTTTTGACTGTTTGACGTAACTTCTGGTTCCAAAGCGGCTTGCTATCACTCCTCCCATGCCGATCACGACGGCCAGAACTTTTATAGTCCAGCCGATATAAGGAAGCCAGCCTATAAGCCATAAGATTATCAGGCCCCAAAATGTTTCACGTATGATTCCCTGGTCGGTTTTTTTCAGCAAAGCGTACATCCTTGTGCCAACGAGTCTGCCTATGGAGATGAAGCCGGTGAGCGCTGCACATGTTACGATGATGACTTCAAGAGGGATCAGCACTATACCTATTACGGATATTGTCAGCAGAACGGCCAGGGGCACGACGAGTACCAGGCCCAATATGCCCCATAATGAAACCCTCAGGGGATCCCCTACTATGTATGAAGAAACCGCTTTTATGGGGCCCGGCAAAAGAATGACAGTCAGAATGGCAATGATAAGTATGCACAGGAAGATGGCTGTTGATATGACGGCAAAGATCCACGACCAGCCCTGCCATTCTTCATTCAAAGCTGTAGAGATAGCTGTTGAAAAATCGGAGGTGTTAATTTCTGTCTGATTTCCTTGAATTTGAGCACCCCTTGCTTTAACAATAGTACCCCCTATCGATACGGCGTTTCCGGTTACGACAGCGTCTGTGCCTAATACAATGGAGTTGTTTATGGCGATGGCGTCCCCATCTACGGTGCCGTCAATGGTTATCTGTCCCCCCATGGAGATGACGCTTCCCACTTTCGTGCCGGATTCGACCACAACGTCCTTGCCCATTTTAATAATCATGGAGGTGTCAGCACAGGCGAGGCTGTGAAACATGACCAGGGTCAGCACACAGATTGCTGTAAGGGATAAACATTTATCGAAAAAAAGAGTTTTCATCTCAGGCCGATTCCGATGCTGCCTGACGGCGGTGGCGAATATATTCAAACACCCCTGGAAGAACGGAAATGATAATAATAGCGATGATGACCAGAGTAAAATTCCTTTTAACAAACGGAAGATTGCCGAAATAATATCCGCCAAGAACGAAAAAGCATATCCAGGCGACGCCGCCTACAATATTATAAGTAATAAAACGCCAGTATGTCATTGCTCCTATGCCGGCGACAAATGGTGCAAAGGTTCTGATTATAGGAATAAATCTGGCGATGATAATTGTTTTGCCCCCATGTTTCTCGTAGAAACGGTGCGTGCGTTCAAGATACTCTTTTTTTAAGAATTTTACATCATCTCTATGGAAAATCTTCGGCCCCACGAATTTACCGACGGCATAATTGACGGTATCCCCGGCAATGGCGGCGATTGACAGAAGAACAATGAGCAACAAGGGGTCCAGATCCCCCTTGGCGGCGAATGTGCCCAATCCGAACAAAAGAGAATCCCCGGGCAGAATAGGAGTTACGACGAGGCCTGTTTCACAAAAAATAATCAAAAAAACGATTAAATAGGTCCATCCGCCAAACATCTGAAGCAGCATACTGATATGTTTGTCCAGATGTAAAAAAAGGTCGATAAATTTTAACAGGAGATCCATATGTACCTGATGTCAATTATTTCAATATGCTTATGTAAATAGCGGGAAAATCATTCTTTTAAACTTGCACGACGCCATATTACAGAAAAAGGCTTATGTCAATTTAATTAAACGCAACAGACAAACCACCTCCGTTAAGCGTTATCTTTACTTTTTTTCCGAAATTGGATATCTACAGGCAAACGCCATTTTTAATCAAAACATCAAATATAAACTTGTTTTTAAGGTTGACAGATGGAGCTTTTATCATCTCTGAGCATCAAGGCTGAGTATCTTTCTCCTGAAAAGATGATTCATCTCGCACGAATAGCGATATTGCTGTTTATCGGCGTGCCTTTTGTCTTTTTCATCAGCAAGTTTGTCAAAAGACTCATTGTGAATCGTCTGGCCCTGCAGCCGGGGGTCATTGCCGGCAAGATTGTATATTATACCGGAGTATTTATCATATTTTTTTCCGTGCTCAACGAGCTGGGTTTCAACCTGAATACCCTGCTGGGTGCGGCAGGCATTGTCGGCATAGCGGTTGGATTTGCTTCCCAGACCAGCGTTTCCAACATCATCAGCGGGATTTTCCTCATGCTGGAGAGGCCTTTCGTAATTCATGACACGATCACCATTGACGACATAACGGGACAGGTCATCTCCATCGATATGCTTTCCGCCAAGCTGAAGACGGAGGATAACCGCTACATCAGAATACCTAACGAACATATCATAAAGACCAAGCTGACCAATGTGACCAGGTATCCCATCCGCCGGGTGGACATACGCCTGAGCCTGTATGCCAGAGAAAATATAAACCGGGTTCGCCTATTGCTTATCGAAGCGGCTGGAGAATGCGAGCATTGCCTGGCAGAGCCGGCCCCCCAGTTTATTATGTCCGGATTCGGTCATGCGACGGTTGATATTGTCTTTGCCGTTTGGGCAAAGCAGGAGGACTGGCAGAACCTGAAGAATACATTGATGGAGAATATTACTACCCGGTTTTCCGGGGAAGGTATCAGTATCGCATAGTTTGTGCGGTTTAAAAGGGAATGAAAATCCCGGTGAAAACAGGACCGGGTTATAATCCCTGCAGGCAAAGAGCTTGTTGCCTTTATTGAGGATGCCACATGACAAAGGAAAAAATACCGGTAACTCCTTGTATTTTGATGTTGAAAAAACAGGGTGTGGAATTCAGGCTTCATCCGTACCGTTATGAAGAACATGGCGGCACCCGGGTGTCTGCGAGGGAGCTCTGCGTGGACGAACACGCGGTAATAAAAACCCTGGTCATGGAAAATGAAAAAAAGGAGCCGCTTATCGTCCTGATGCATGGAGACAGGCAGGTATCCACAAAGTCTCTGGCGAGACACCTGGGGGTTAAAACGATAACTCCCTGTGATCCGAAGACCGCCGAAAAACATACAGGATACAAGGTAGGTGGCACTTCACCTTTTGGAACCAGAAAGAAGATGCCGGTTTATATGGAGGAGAGCATTGGTTCTCTCCCGTTATTTTTAATCAATGCGGGAACACGCGGTTTGTTGGTTGAGTTGAAGCCGGAGGATTTGATAAGGCTGTTGCAGCCTCACAGTGTCCAGGTTGCGGTTTGAGCCTCCCCCGGTTATTATGTTGGGAAAGATAATATCTCTCAGGTGTTGTTATGAAGATGGCAAAAGATAATATCATAATACGCTGTCTGCACTGCGGAACAAAAAATCGTATACCGAAAGACAGACTTCAGGACATGCCGACATGCGGCAGGTGCCATGCTCCACTGGATGATATGATTATCAGATGTTTAAGTTGCGGCACCAAAAATCGCATGCCGGAAAACCGCCTGAGCGAAAAGCCGCTATGCGGCAAGTGCAAGGCGCCGTTAATTATTCCCGGGGAGGATGAAAAACCTGTAACCGTGTCGGATGCAGATTTTGAAAGAGAGGTTCTCTCTTATCCCGGTGCCGTTCTGCTTGACTGCTGGGCGCCGTGGTGTGCTCCCTGCAGGGTTGTTGCGCCGGTGCTGGATGAGCTTGCCGTCAAGTATACAGGCAGGATAAAAATTGCCAAGCTCAATGTGGATGACAACCCTCTGACATCTTCCCGGTATTCGGTTAGAAGCATACCGACAATGCTTCTTTTCAAAGATGGAAAAGAGGTTAACCGGATGGTGGGGGCCTTGCCCGGGGAAGAGATAGAAAAAAATATACTGGCAGTTATCAAGGCAAATTAAAAGGTGGGGTAATAGCTGTCATCCATCCGGAAATTTAACTGCAAGTAATGCATTTGTCTGCTATTCCGGTTCTCAATCGGGGATGATAGCAAGGCGGCGAGGAGGAGGCGACGCAGTCGTACATGAAAAGTACGTCGAGGAGCCGACGACGAAGCTAACGCAGCTAGCGCTCCGATTCAGAACCGGAAGGTGTTCAGCGGGCACGGAACATCATAACAAACTGTTCAAAAAGCCCCTTGTGGAAATGCTCCTTCATCTCTTCGTGCATGAGTTTCAGGGCATCGAAGGGCGCCATTTTTTTCTTGTATGATCTCTCCGCCGTCAGGGCATCGTAGACATCCGCTATGGCGCAGATGCGGCCGTATATGTGAATGTCCGAACCCCTGAGCCCCTGAGGGTAGCCCGTGCCGTCGTGCCGTTCGTGGTGCTGCAGGACGATAGTCTTCGCTTCACCTGTTAATTGATGAGTGTCGTTGAGGAGCTTAAAGCCGAGTGCCGGGTGCCGTCTCATTTCCTGCATTTCTTCCGCGGTCAGCTTCCCCGGTTTGTTGATAATTGCGCTGTCTATGTTTACCTTCCCCAGATCATGAAGAAAGAAACCGGCGCCCAGTGCATGCATATCGTGGGCTGATGACGTCTTGAAATATTCCTTGGCGAGAGAAACGGCAAGTACGCCGACACTGACAGAGTGTGTGTAGGTGTAGTAGTCGTGCGACGTTATCTTCAGCAGATTGAAGGTGGTCTCGTCATCCGTCAGAATGAGATCAACGACTTCAGAGACTCCCTGCTTCGCTTCTTTTATTGTTTCCGCTGTCGGATTTTCCAGGAGATTGCTCATCATGGTGATGGAATGCTGCTGAACCAGTTTGGCCTTTTGTTCGGGGGGGAGCTTCTTGTCGTGAATGGCCTCATGAAGTTCATTAGGCACTACTACATGACTAGGCTGTGCTGCAGGCGGCGGAGGTTCCTTGGGGGGCGCCGCATCCATCACTTTGCTCTTGGCAAGATCTATCTTTAGGTCCTTGACGCCTGTCTGCTTGATCTGGCTTATTTCTTTAAGGGAGGTAACAAGAAAATGGTTTTTTAAAAAAGGATGTTCATGCCATGCCAGCGGCAGTATCACGTACATCCCTATTTTTATATCGTCTACCTTTATATCTTTGACCATAAAATCTGCGCCGTCTTCAGCTGTGCAAAAACTATTTTCTTGATCGACCTCTTCGTTTATCCAGTTGCAGTTCCAGATTTTTAAGCTGCTCTATATCCTTTTTCAGCTTTTCATTTTCCTGATGCAGCGATGCGTTCTCCGTCCTGTATTTTTCGTTATCTCTGGCAAGTTTGACTTTTTCGGCCTGCAGTTTTTCCAGCAACTGGCGATTTGTAACCACTTCCTGATTGCCTGTCTGCAGTTCGTCGATCATACGGATCAGCGTTTCCGAAAAAGGTGTATATTTACTTTTGGGATAGGTTTTGACCAGAGTATCAAACCTCATTCTGGCCTTTTTTAAATCGGGAATGGTTTCTTTTGCTCCGAGGGACCACATCCCCTCATTGTAAAGCTCCGTGTCGTTGAGAATAGTATAGCCCTTATGTGTGCCGGATGCACAACCGGTTATCATGACCGCCAGAAGGGTCAAAAGCATTGCGAGATGTAGTGCTGTTTTCATACGCTCTTTTTCATGTCCTCTTGCTTAACATAATTACTGCCTGATAATGTTTTGCCGTATTCCTTGAGTTCGGCCGCTTTTTTCGCCATGGCGAGCGGGCTGCTGAAGTGCGTGCCGTTATCGGTGACGATTGCCGCGGTGACCGTGATCAGAGGAAACGTCTGCTCCCTGCCTTTTCTGTCTTTGCCGACAATAAACTTTTTTTGACGATCCTGTTCTGAATAGAACGATTCAATGTGGCGGTCGAACTTCTCGACAAGCTGCCTGCAGAGGTTTTCCGCGACAGCCGGTTCGGAGATCAGGACAAAATCATCCCCTCCTATATGCCCGACGAAGACATCCCCGTTACCGTTAACCTTCAAATGGTTCGTCAGTATATTGGCTACTTCCTTTATCACCTCGCTGCCCCATGCATAACCGTATTTATCGGCAAAGGGCTTAAAATTATCCAGATCGATGTGGCAAAGAGAAAATGGTATCTTCTCAGACAGCCGCCTTTCAATTTCTTTTTCTATGGCAAGATTTCCCGGCAGGCCGGTCAGAGGACTGGCATCGCGATTTATCGCATCAAGAACCTTGAGGCGTTCCGCCATGACTGAAAACGCCTGTGCGAGAGAGCCGATTTCGTCTTTGCGGTCCATCTTGAAATCGAGATCAAACTGGCCTTCGGCAATCAGGGCCGTCGCTTTTTCGAGTTTCCTGAGCGGCAGGGAGATATTATAGGTAATCAGCAGCGCCAGCAGCAGGCCTCCTATGAGGCTGATCACACTCAGGACCATGGTCACCCGTGACGCCGCAGCGCCCTCCTTGTTTATGCTGCTCATTCGTGTTTCAACATTCTGATCGGCCTTTTTCTGGATTGCGTTTAACTGCGATGAAATATCCTCCACTACTTTTCGCCCTTCACTGTCTGAAAGGACCAGTGCATCAACCGGTTTGTCGTCGTTGATCAGGTTGACCTCTCGCCGAAAGATCTCATCATATTGTTTATGCAGAGAAGAAATTTTCGAAAAAATCCTGTTCATTCCCGAAGAACGCTCCGTACGCAGCTCGCTTAGCTTCTTGGAAAAATCGCGGCTCCTGGCCCAATATAAATCCGCAATGGACGGGTCCTTGAGGATAAGATATTTCCTTTCGGCGCTTTCTCTCGCATTCAGAGTGTCCATTAAGCTCTTGCTGGTTTCAATAACGACAACGTCATGATCTATGATAGTGTTGGCAAGATGGTTAAGGTCCCGCAGACTGAGAATCGCGTAGATGCTTGCCATTACTGTAAGAGCAGCCATAGCCAAATAACCTAAAAGGAGCTTGCGACTGATTGTAAGCTTCATTGCATCTACCTGATTGACCGTTAATATTGCAGAACTTTAGCAGATAACGATGGTCTGCCGTTAAGATATAAAGAGTACCAGCAAGTCATAAGACTTGCTAGCATATCATAGCCGTTTGCGCAAATAGGAATTGGATTCCAGCCTTCACAAAGTTCAAATCCGGACCCCCGGAAGTTTTGATATGCACAGGTTCCGGATGCACAATATCCGGAACAGCATATGAATAAATAATCTTTTGATTATAGGGTATATCTCTGTTAAACAGGATTTACTGTTGTCGGATTATTCCGGGGAATTAACTTCATGGCTAAATCACACCGGCGGGAACTTTTCGAAAAAGGCCTTAAAGCCGGCCTGAAAAAAGGCTGGGGAGGCTTCATCTGGATGATGGAAATCATCCTGCCTGTTTCCTTTCTTACGAGCATGCTCCAGTGGAGCGGCTGGCTGGCGAAAATAGACTTCATTCTCCAGCCGGTCATGGGGCTGATGAGCCTGCCTTCGCTGGCGGCGTTTCCTCTGCTGATCGGCATGCTGGCTAATCTTTACGGAGCCATTGCAGTTATGGTGGTTCTTCCTTTTACATTGTCCCAGATGACGCTGATGGCGATCTTTCTGCTCATGGCCCACAATCTGATACAGGAAGGCATTATCCAGGGTAAATCGGGAATCAATCCCGTAAAAGCCACCTTCTTCAGAATCTTCACCGCGATGATGACTGTGATGATTGTTGCCCCGATGATTCATGGCAGCGCTGATCCGGTCGCGTCGGCTCATACAATACCCGTGGCATCCATCCCGTTTTTCCAGGCGGTGCAGGAGTGGCTCGTAACCACCTTCCATTTATCGATCAAGGTCTTTTTTATCATCATGGCGCTGCTTACATTTCTGGAGATCTTAAAATCACTGGGATGGATTACCTATATAGTCAGGTTCTTTGCCCCGCTGCTTATGATTATGGGGCTTGACCGCAAGACGGGATTTCTCTGGATGACGGCAATAGTTTTCGGTCTGGCGTATGGCGGCGCCATTATCGTGGAGGAGGCGCAGGCAGGACATCTGAACAAGGAAGAGTTGGAGATGCTCCAGTTGTCCATCGGCATCAACCATTCCATGGTGGAAGACCCGATGCTTTTCGTGGCGATCGGACTCAGCGCCTTCTGGCTTTATATACCGCGCCTGGTCATGGCTATTGTGTCGGTGCGTCTGATCCGCCTCTGGTATAGGTTTGCAGAGAGAAGAGCGTCCTGACGGTCACTGGTGAAGGGGTATTTGCCAATTGAAATCAAGGACGTTATGTGTTACGCATTCAGCATTGCCAACATAGAAGGAGACGGTTATGGAAAAAAAATATAACCCTTGGGAAATCGAAGAGAAATGGCAGCAATACTGGGAGAAGAATCTGACGTTCAAGGTAACCGAAGATCACGGCAGGAAAAAATACTATCTTCTTGAGATGTTCCCGTATCCTTCGGGCAAGATACATATGGGGCACGTAAGGAATTATACCATCGGCGACGTGGTTTCACGGTACAAAAGGATGAAGGGTTTTAACGTTCTGCATCCGATGGGCTGGGATGCCTTCGGCATGCCGGCGGAGAATGCCGCCATCGACCACGGAATCCATCCCTACACATGGACCCATGACAATATCGATGCCATGAAGACGCAGCTCAAGCGTCTCGGATTCAGCTATGACTGGGACCGTGAGATTGCCACCTGCGAGCCGGAGTATTATAAGTGGGAGCAGCTGTTCTTCCTCTGGATGTACGAGAAAGGTCTGGCCTATAAAAAAAGTTCGACGGTCAACTGGTGTCCCCAGTGCCAGACCGTCCTTGCCAACGAGCAGGTGGAAGCAGGACAGTGCTGGAGATGTTCGTCCGACGTGGTGGAAAAGTATCTCGACCAGTGGTTCTTCCGCATCACGAACTACGTGGATGAGATGCTCGATTACTGCGACAGGCTCACCGGCTGGCCGGAGAGGGTAATCACCATGCAGAAGAACTGGATCGGCAAGAGCTACGGGTGCGAGGTTTCCTTCCCCATGGCCGACGGTCACGGCGACATCAAGGTGTTCACGACACGCCAGGATACACTTTTCGGCGCGACCTTCATGCTTGTTGCAGCCGAGCATCCGCTGGTGATGGAGCTGGTCAAAGGCAAGGAACACGAGGCGGAGGCAAAGGCTTTTGTGGAGAAGATCAAGAAGCAGGACAAACTCATGCGCACCTCCGATTCTTATGAAAAAGAGGGTGTCTTCCTGGATTCCTACTGCCTGAATCCCTTCACCGGGCGCAAGATGCCCATCTATGCGGCCAACTTCGTGCTTGCCGACTACGGGACAGGATGCGTCATGGCCGTGCCGACACATGACCAGAGAGATTTTGAATTTGCGAAAAAATACAATCTTCCTCTTATAGTCGTCATTCAGCCGCCGGACCGGGTGCTGAACACCCACAGCATGACGGAAGCTTACGTTGAGGAGGGCATCCTGGTTAACTCCGGCCCCTTCAACGGCATGCAGAATCTCAAGGCGCTGGACACCATCGCCGAGAACCTGGAGAAGGCGGGCAAGGGCAAGAAGACAATACAATATCGCCTGCGCGACTGGGGCATCTCGAGACAGAGATACTGGGGTGCGCCGATACCGATCATCAACTGCGAAAAATGCGGTACGGTGCCGGTGCCGGAAAAGGATTTGCCGGTGGTTCTGCCCCGGGATGTGGAGTTGACGGGCGAGGGCGGGTCCCCCCTGGCCAAGCACAAGGCGTTTGTTGATGTGAACTGCCCCAATTGCAACGGCCCGGCGAAGAGGGAAACCGACACCATGGACACTTTTGTTGAATCATCATGGTATTTTGACCGTTTCTGCTGTCCGCAGCATGACGTCAAGCCGGGTCTGGATCGCGCCAGCCTGGACTACTGGATGCCGGTGGATCAATATATCGGCGGCATCGAGCATGCGATCCTGCATCTCCTTTATTCCCGCTTCTACACGAAAGTGCTGCGCGACTTCGGTGTCATCGGCACTGATGAGCCTTTTACCAACCTTCTCACTCAGGGAATGGTATGCAAGGAAACCATGCGCTGTCCGGAACACGGCTACCTCCTGCCCGCCGACGTTGAAGAAGGTAAATGCAGGCATTGCGGGCGTGAAGTCGTTATCGGCAAAACGGAGAAGATGTCCAAGTCTTTGAAAAACGTGATTGATCCTGATTATCTGATCAAACAGTACGGGGCCGATACTGCGCGCGCCTTCTGCCTCTTTGCCGCGCCGCCGGAAAAGGATCTGGAATGGAGCGATCAGGGCGTGGAGGGCTCTTTCCGCTTTATCGGAAGAGTATGGCGGCTGGTTACGGACTATCTTGAAGACATTATGGATATTCAGGCATTTGTCGGTAAAGAGGACCTTGAAGGCGACCTCAAGAGCCTGAGAAGAAAGACACACCAGACCATCCGCAAGGTAACCAGCGATATCGAAGACAGGTTCCGCTTCAATACGGCAATCAGCGCCGTAATGGAACTGGTCAATGCACTTTATGTTGTGGAGCGGCCGGCGAAGGATGACAAAAAGTCCTTGTCCGTAATCAAAGAGGCTATAGAATCGGCAATCCTGCTGCTTGCACCGATTGTCCCTCACGTCACTGAAGAGTTGTGGTCGATGCTGGGCAATACAACCTGTCTGGCGGACATGCCGTGGCCGGCTTACGACAGGGATGTTGCCTCAGAGGAGGAAATCACTATTGTCATTCAGGTCAACGGCAAGGTGCGCAGCCGCATCACCGTGCCCGCCGATGAAGAAGAGGAAAAGATCAAGGCGCTGGCGCTGGCCGATGAAAAGATTGTCAAGATGATCGCCGGGAAAAAGATAGTCAAAGAGATCTTCGTTCCCAGGAAACTGGTCAATATTGTTGTTCAGGGGTAGGGGAATGAGAAGATACCGGATTCATCTGTTTTTCAAGCTGTTTTCCGTCGCCTGTCTGCTTTTTGTTTATAACGGGTGCGGATATCATTTTGCCGGCGGCGGAGAGAATATAGATAAAAGCATTCAAAGGGTATACGTTGAAACCTTTGGCAACAACACAAGCGAAGCCAATGCTGAGAACTATTTCAGGGCAGCCTTCATTGACAAGTTAATAAGGGGAGGGCGGTTCAGGATTGTTGACAGCAAAGAAGCATCCGATGCCGTATTAAAAGGCAGCATCAAGGGGCTCAGCACCATTCCCCTGTCACGAACTACCAGCAGTCTGGCCGCGGAAGAAAGATTGACGGTTATTATAGAACTTGTGTTTGAAGTTACCGCAGACCAGAAGCCGATCTGGTCGAACAGAGATTTTTCCTGCACGGTGGATTATCTGGTTGACAGTTCAAGTGCCACTGTAACCGAGATGAGAAAAAGAGAAGCCCTCTCGAAGCTGTCAAACGACACGGCGGAGAGGGCGTACAGTATGATGATGTCCAGCTTTTAAGCTTTTAGCGTCCTGATATCAGCCGGCCAGGGCGTTGACCTTCTTGGTGAGACGGGATATCTTCCGGGAAGCAGTTTTCTTGTGAAGAACACCCTTGGCAACCCCTTTCTGAATGGTGGGAATAGCTTTTGCCAAAGCAGTCTTCGACCCTTCCTTGTCTTTGTCGCCCACTACGCCAAGCACGCTCTTGACGCTCGTTTTAATGGCGGATTTTGCATTGATGTTGCGCTCGCGACGCTTTTCACCCTGTTTGCTTCTCTTGATTGCTGATTTATGGCTGGCCAAAAGTTATCCTCCTTTTTTCTTGCATGTTTAAGGGATGCTCCATTATCCGAAATTACCTTCTCTGTCAAGATGAAAAAATCTTGACTTAATGTACGCCTGATATTATATGTTGCCGCAACTTCGACAGGAAGTTTCGTGATTCACGGCGGCCGGGTTCCCGGCATGCCTCAATCGGGGATGTAGCTCAACTGGGAGAGCGCGGCGTTCGCAATGCCGAGGTCAGGGGTTCGATCCCCCTCATCTCCACCAAAACATAATCCGGGGAAACCCTGGCATGCATAAAACCCGCCGGCAACAGCGGGTTTTTTTGTTGCCGTTTTCAAGAAAAACAGTTGCATTTGTGAAGCGAATAATGGCCCTAATCGCTTCAGAATAAGAAGCGATTAGGGAGTAACAGATGCCTTATTAGATATGGAACGCACCGATCAGACTG
Source organism: uncultured Syntrophaceae bacterium (assembly GCA_964558665.1). GTDB lineage: Bacteria > Desulfobacterota > Syntrophia > Syntrophales > PHBD01 > CAZLFA01. Next base: position 56,037 of record CAZLFA010000008.1, on the reverse strand, counting down.
ACTGCTCGTAAAATTATAGGATTACTCTACTGACGTTTCCCGGCAGGGCGGCGCCGATTTTCCGGTACTTTGCCGAAACCTTTTTCTGGGACTCCATCCAGTTGGCTTCGATCTCATCATGAGACTTTTCCAGAATGGATACACAGTCGCCGTCAATGGCGCCGTTTGCAGTCATTCTTCTAAGAATCCGCATTACTTGATTTCTGGCAAGGCCTCCACGGTATGGTCTGTCTTCCCTTAATGCCGTGAAAATATCGGCGACAGCGACAATGCGCGCCTCGGCGGGCAGTTCCGCGGCCGCCATATGAAATGGATAGCCCCGGCCGTCCAGGCGCTCATGATGAAACGCCGCCCAGATCGCTATCTTGTCGAAACCGGCCAGGTTCTTGAGGATATTATACGTTTCGTAGGAATGTCCCTTGATGACGTTGAACTCATGATCGTTCAGTCTTGCCGGTTTTTCCAGAATCTTGCGGGGAACTACCAGCTTCCCAAGGTCATGAAGATACCCCGCAACTTTTATGTCCTGCACGCGATCGTCTTCGATTCCCATAGCTCGGGCGAGGAACTCCGCGACTACCGCTACGCCGCTGGAGTGGTTCATGGTGAAGCGGCTGCGGAAATCGATAATCTCGTAAAAGAGTTGGGCGATGGAGAATATGCCGTCCTTGTCGATTGTTGCCTGCTGTTCCGCCATAAAATCGGCCAGGGGTTCGCCGATCCGACGCGAAGTTACTTCAAACCAGAAACTTTCCCGATGTGAAAGAGACAGAAAGGCGTCGGCAATCTCCGGGACAAATATACCGCCCTTGTTCTCGCTGACAAGAAGATCAAACATTGCCCGCTGCCCCAGTATTTCTTCCCTCTCGTTGATCAGTGAACAGATCCTCTCCGCAAGATGGATGACGTGGCTGTTATATGGAACTTCTCTTTCGCAGAAAAACCTCCCTTCGCCGCCGTGCCACGGGACATGATGGTGCCTGATGATTTCTGATACACTGGTCAGAGGTTTGTATTCGCGGAGCAGCTTGAAACCGACCTCGGCATGCTGATGGGGGTCATTCAGATCGTAATAAAACTCATCAAGTTCCTCGGAAAGGGAAAGGGCGCCGGCGTCATGAAGCATCCCGGCATATACGATATTAAGGATGTCTTCTTTGCTGAGGCCGAGCTGGCGGCCGATCTCCATGGCCATGTATGCTACCCGGTGATTGTGGTCAACGACGGCCGAGCTGACAAGATCCATGGCTTTGGAGAGGCAGTTTACTATGTCGAAGAGTTTTACTTTAATTTTCTTTCTCCTTTCAGCTGTCCCTGACTCTTGCCCCTCCTGCGCAGGAAGGGGATGTTTCTTTGTTAACAATATTTACCAATAAAATGCCAGAGAGAAAAGCCTTCCACGTTCCCTCGCCTCCTCACCCTTACTGCCGAGGTAGGGGGAAAGAGGAGAGTCAAGCTCTTTCCATCAGACAATTCACGGCAGCAAACGGGAGACCTCGTTCCAGAGGATCGAGGCTGCCGTTGATGCATTGCCGGTTGTACTGTTCCCCCATCGTCCTTCCTGCAGACGTTTCAGCCTGAGCTCCTGATCATCGAATCTGCGCGGGAAGGGGTGCAGATGATAGCGCACGCGGCCCTTCAATATTGCCGCTCCGGAACAGGCTGCGTACCCCGCCCCCGTGACGATGTCGCTATAGCGTGACAGATGGCGCTCCAGAGGAAACAGTCCCTTTTCCGGAGTAAAGATGTCCGGTGTGCCTGCCGGTCCCTGCCCGGCAGTGATTTTATGGGCGGTTTCCATCAAAATGATCATTTCTTCCCGTGATCCGCTGTGAACTACGCAGCAGGCCGGTTTTTCCATTTGTGCTGTCACTTCTTCCGGTTTGACCAGCGATATAGGCCATGGGGCCTCGATCACACGGCTGTTGCAGTCCATTGTCTCCAGATATGCCTTCTCCTGCTGCTCAATCATGAGCGCAACCCGCGGCCATAAAGCACCATTCAGAATGCCGCACCGCTCCCGATAAACATCCCATCGCAGATAACGGCTTACAAGCATACGGGGAAGATCCGGTTCGATATTTTTAAATTCCCCCAGCAGACCGAAGGGGAACGTATCCATTACCATGCAGGAAAAATTATGCCGATCGAGGTACTCGCTAAGGAATTTTGCATAGAGCGCCCTGTCGGACATGACCCGGGCCGGCAATGTGTCCATCGTGCAGGGGGAGTGCGGACGCGCCACAGCCGCGCTTTTGCTGGATACGAGTAAACGTATGGCGGGCAGGAGTTTTTCCGGGGCTTTTTCTATCAGTGCAAACGAGCGGGCAATGTGGCCGAGCCCGCCGCCCAGTGCATAGTAAAGGATCATGTCTTTTTAACACCGGCCAGAAGTTCCGCGATGATGTTTCCTTCAGCCAGAAAATCATCGCAGCGGTCACAGACATCGAGACGCCCTCCCGAAGCCATCAGCGACCTCAGCCTGTACATGGCTTCGCTTTTCAGGATCTGCTGCACCGTCTGCTCGGGGAACCTGCCGAGCGGCGCCGCTGAACCGCGCGCCATGCAGCATGGATAGCAGGCCCCTTCGGGAGTAAAAAAGAGATGAAACCAGGGTGCGTAGCACATGTTGCCGCGAAAACCATGACGTCCGGCCGCTGTTTCGCAGTAGTGATTGTGATTGGAACCGAAAGGCCTGCGGTCCTCCAGCTCTTCCCAGTTGAGAGCCTCGGCCGCCAGCAGTTCTATTGCCTTTACGGAGGGAAGCAGACCGGGTTCGGCGGGATCAACCGGAATGAGCTTCCATGTAATGTTTGCACCGAGGCTGCGGATCAGTTCTCTCAAAGCGGGAAGCTTTTTGATGTTCCGGGAAGTGACCACCGTATTAACGCGCAGCTTGATTCGACCCCTGCCGGCGATGCGTTCCGCCGCGCGTACCACTGCCTTGTGGGAGCCTTTTTTTCCGCGCAGCCGGTCATGGGTCTTGCGGTCGGCGGAGTCGACGGAGAGAGATACGGAGTGTACCCCCGAGTCTTCGAGCAGCCGCACTTCGTCTCCGCCTATGAGAAAACCGTTGCTGGTCAGGTTGACCTGAACGCCCATACCGGCCCAATCAGCGAAGATGTCAAAGCAATCGGGATGGATAAGTACCTCACCGCCGGAAAAGTGCACCTTGCGCAGGCCCCGGGCAATGAGTTCACGGCCGAGCGACAGGGCTGTATCACGGGTCATTATGGTTTTGGGTTCGGGAAGGGAGCAGAACGCACAGGCCAGATTGCAGTGCCAGAGCAGCTTGATTTTTGCCGTGAGGATCGGAAGGTCGGGACACGGCTCGGCCTGAAGGTTTGCAAGATGGTCGATGCCGGACGGGTGGGAACTAATGGCGGCGCCGAAGTCCATCTTACCCTCCGCTTAACTTGAGAAGGGCTGATTCCAGGATATCGGCCTCATGCGCACCCGTGAATCTTGCCGTTACCGTTGAGCGGCCTGTTTCTCCTATGCGATGGCGGGCCTCGGAAACAAAGGAAAGCGCGCGGGACAAGGCGTCTGCAGCGCCAACGCTGTCTCCGGCATCGAACAGGAAGCCGTTGACGCCGTCGCTTACAACATCCGGTATTCCCCCCGCCCGGGCTGCTGCCACCGGCAACCCGCAGACCATGGCCTCCAGAAGGACATTGGGCATGCCGTCATAAAGAGACGGGATGAAAACTATGTCACAGGCCAGATAGTACGGGATCAGGGCTCTGCGCGGAACACAAGGCACGGCGCTCCAGAATGCGGAGCATGTATTCTCCAGTTCCGTCCGCTCTTCGTCCGGTATGTCTCCGACGGTGAAAAGACGGGCGCGTGAGCCCATGCCGTAATTGCGGAACACCTCCATGGCGACGGACAGTCCCTTTTTATATTTGAGCTGGCCGAAAACTCCGATCAGGGGACGACCGTCTGACATGTGTTTCTTGCGCAGGTCAATAGCGGCTTCGTAATCGGACGGAAAGGTTTTCCATTCGTCGGGAATTATGCCGACCGGGGTGAAGAGAACCGGACCTTCCCGCATGCTCTGGATCCGCGAGCGCATCTCGCTGGAAACCGCACAGACGAGATCGGCCAGCCGCAGGGTCTGATGCACCATCCACCCCCGGTTTTGATCATGGCTGAGCCGGTCGAGGTCATTGCCGCGGAACATGGCAATGCTGCGGGTTCCGAGCCATTTCCCCCACAGAGAGGCCAGGTATCCCGGCAGGCCGCCACCGAAGCCGACCAGCAGGCAGCCTTCCATGTTCCGGCGCCTGAGGAAGAAAATCCGCTCCATTTCGCCGCGGCCGGCTTCCGCCTGCCAGTATCCCTCCAGGTCTTTCAAGCGGAAAGGGGCGTCGTCGCTTACCGAAGGCCTGTTTGTCAGATGAAGCACGGTCAGGGAGTGTCCCCGGTCGCGCAATGCATTGACAAGACGGGTCGAGGAAACCGCCATACCGCCGCTGTCCGGGCTGTGGCGCTCTGTAATCCAGATTATGCGGGCCATGTGTGTCTCAACTGTCCTGGAAAGCGCCGGCGCCTCCGGAATCGGAATCGCTCATGTCCGCGGAGTCAATATCGCCGCCGGCGTCACTGTCGTCCCATCCTCCGTCTGCGCCTCCTCCGCCTGAATCTCCGCCATCTGCTGCAGACGTATCGAAACTTTCATAATCGGAAGAGCTGTAAGAAGTTGTATCAGAGTGGCTGCCCACGGAATGTCTGTAGTATGAGGAATGAAGGCCGTGCCGGGAGGCTTCATCTGCATCCATGCCGGTGACTGCGCAGTCGGGACATTGAGGACCCTCGTGTCTCATGAGGAGATGGTTGGCGCATATCTGCTTGCCGCACAACATGCAGGTGGAAACGGCCGGCTCGCTGCAGGTCGCAAATGTCAGGAATCCTGTTCGGTGTGCGCATATATTCATTGTTTACCTCCCGGGGGAATCGGTTCACTCTGCGGCGTCGGGGTGACTGCGCCGTATACTCCCGCAAGAATAGCCAAAAGCGGTACGGCATCCAGTTTTTGCTGTTCGGTCAGGAAATTTTGCAGAAAGAGAGAAATCAGGGAGCCGCGCTCATGACGGCGGACCCGGACCGAAGTCCCGTTGGGCAACTTGAAATCGCCCTTGAGCTGACATCGGGTGTTGTCCAGTATAAGGCGGACTCTGATTCCTATTTTTCGTCGCAATTTGGTTTTTGTTTTCTTTTTTCCGCGGGGATTTTTCTTTGTAAGTATCTTCTGTACGGTATGCTCTGCAATGCCTGCCAGCAATCTGGTTCCGTCGGAGAGGCGGCATTCCACGTCCACAATTTCCCGCTTAAAGAGCCGCAGGGTGCATTCCGGGGAGTGTGCGGTAGCGCCCAGTTTATCTGTGCCGGTCAACAGATCGGAGGATGTAGGCGGTTTGAGGTTGGCTTTGACCTTGATCATGCCGCCTTTGGCCAGGTCCGGTCCGATGCAGCGGATTAACGGGTCGAGAACGGCCGCTGCATCCTCGTCATACGTCTTGATCGATCCCAGGCGGACAAGCGCCACAACCGCGGCGACAAGGCCAATCAAACCGGCAAGCATTGCAAAAAAGGAAAAAAGGCCGATGCCGAGCCGCATCGAGTGGGAAGGATAAGAAAGCCAGAGGATAAAAAAGAGGATTGTTGCCAGAAGGCTCACGACCAGCAGAAACCACATCTTCTTTTGCTTTGGCGGTATCGATCCTCTGTATGCCCTCAAGGCATCAATCTTGTTGAGCAGTTCAGCAGCAGGCCACGTGCCGTGCAGACGGCCGGTGCTGTATAAATCCTTGCCTTCCTGGATAGATTCTTTCACGGTTATTGTCCTCCTGACAAAAAATTATATACTGTACCAAGGCGTTCCGCAAGCAGTTTGGGCTTGAAATCCTGTTGAGCCCTCTGTTGTGCCTTCCCTGCCAGCCTGTCCCGCCGCGCCTTGTCGTCCAGCAGGGATTCCATGGCGCCTGCCAGCGCCCGCGGAGAATCAGGCGGAACCAGTATGCCGTCGTCTCCGGAACGGATGAGTTCCCGCACTGCCGGCAGATCGGATGCCACTACGGGAGTGCCGCATGCCATGGATTCGATGATCTTCAGCGGGCAGCATCCCTGCAGTTCGTTACGCGCTCCCCTGGTAAGCGGGGCTAAGGAGAAATATGCCCGCTCGTAGAGGGCAGGCATCGTGCGGTGGTGCACACCGGTGAAGATGGTGACCCTCTCTTTCAGTCCCCTGGCTTTTATGTATTTCCTGAGCCGTGGAATCCCTTTCTTGCCCGAAGCAGCCACAAGAAGGGAGAAATCGTTGCGGTGTCCGAGATGTGCCGCCGCCTCCAGCAATGTATACAGTCCCTGCCAGGGCGCGAGGGTGCCGGTGTACAGAATCATCTTTCCGCTGGCGGCCGCCGCTTCTGAAGGGGCTGCCTTTGTACGGAGATCTTCATCGGATATCACGGCATCGGTTGCGTTGGGGATAACGACTATTTTCCCGTCGTCGCATCCCCTCTCCGCAAGATAACAGGCCGTGCGGCGGCACACGGTGATTATCCTATCGGCGCGCGCCAGGCATTCATCCTCCATCCTGCGCAGTCTTGCCAGCAGGGAGGTGTTGCGTGCCAGTCGCGGATAGTGGCTGGGCAGCTCCACGGAGGGAAGACCGTTGACCTCGAATACCAGACGGCTTTTTTGTGAAAGCTTGTGGGAGAGAAGCGGTATGCCGCTCCATATGTCGCGAAAATGGATGATTGAGGGGGGATTGTCCATCATTTTATCGGCCCTGCACTCCAGAAAACGGCCGAAGCTTTCGCTCCGGCGAAGCATATTTGCTTCGCCTGCCGCATATGAGTGCACCATAGCCCCGCTGTCCGGATCCTGGAAACTGCCGCCCGCGCCCAGGCAGAGAAGGGTTGCGCGGCCGCCGATGCCGGCCAATGACCGCAGATTGGCCCTGATGTGCGTCTGTGCGCCCTTGAAGCCGGGATAAGCGTCAAAAGCCGCGTAGAGAACAGTTATTGTGTCCGCTGGATTGGCCAATGGCTAAACTGCCCTTTCAATGAAAGAAAGGAAAAGAGGAATATGACGGTTTTTGACTATATCCACCCGGTTTAATCCGGGGCTTTCTGGTCGGAGTCGATGCACTTGAACTGCAATGATGCGCTGGACGGATTGCTGAATCCATCTTCGAAAAGTTCAAAGGATTCCATTTCCATTTTTTTGCCCTGCTTGACGCAATACTCATTTGCCTGGTTGTGCACTTCGGATTTTAATCTGTGCGCAGGACCATAACCCAGGTAGCTTGTTCTGGTTGCCATATACATGCCGTTATCCATGGCCACAACACCGTTTTTTGTGCAGCCGGCCATCAAGAGTGCTGCTGTCATGGCGGAAAGCAATAAAAAAGTCTTCATTTCAGATCGGTTATTTGTAAAGCTTCGCAAATTCCCGCTTCTTTCTCTTTTTCCATGCCCCCTTGTGGTAGGCACAGCTTGCAATCAGCGGCAGAACCGAAGTCGCCTCAGCGTAAACCATTTGTTCATAGGCGACATCGACCTTGCCCCAGGAGTTTGCCTCTCTGAGGGTTGAGCTGGAACAGGCGCCGTCACGGACATCGGCTACGGTTATCTGAACGGCGTACTTGTGCATGGGGACGTCGATGCCCAGAATTTCCGCGCAGATAACAGTGTCCTGTACGAAATTCTTCGGAACGCCGCCGCCGATGATCAGAAGCCCCGTCGTCCTGGCGGCGATCTTCAACTGTGTGAGCTCCCGGAAATCTTTTACAGAATCGATGGAAAGATGACGTTCGGGGTTGAGGTGCTGGTGCAAAACGAGGCCGAAGCCGGCGCTGCTGTCGGAAAAGGCCGGACAGAATATGGGAACGTTGTGTTCATAGGCAGTCTGCACAAGAGAATTCTTTTTCTTTGCATGCTTTTTAAGATAACCACCCATCTGCTGAATGAACTCTCTCGATGAATAGGGCCGCGGGGGAAGCGAATCCGCAATCTTCCGTACCGTCTTGTCGCAGACCTGAAGCTGTTCTTCATCGATAAAGGTGTCGTAAATGCGGTCTATGTAAAGTTTCCGCAGCGTCTGATCATCAGCGTATGGAGATCCCTGATAGTGTTTGAAGCCAAGCGCCTCAAAGAAATCCATGTCAACGACAGTAGCGCCCGTGGCGACAACTGCATCAACCATGTTGTAGCGGATCATATCGGCATATATCTGCATGCATCCCCCGGCGCTTGTACTGCCGGCAATGGTGAGAATAATTGAGCATTTTCGATCTGAAAGCATGCTGTTATAGATATCGGAAGCCGCGGCGAGGTCCCGCGCCGTAAATGACATGTCACGCATGGATTGAATGATTTTCGTGGCGTCGAAGGATGTAATATCGATGTGCTTGACCGGCTTCTTTAATAAATCCCTTTTCTTCATGATAGGCCTTTCCCTTATTTTGATGATTCTCTAATAATTCATGAGCATCTAAAAGTCAATGATGTGATGGTTTCTTGCCCTGTCGCATGCCAAAAACCGTCTTGTCAACAGGGCGAATATCTGATACTTGCCCTGACGGGGGCTAATTATGAAGGATATCCTTACCGTTACGCAGCTCAATGAGCAAATCAAGGACCTGCTGGAAGATACTTTTGATACCCTGTGGGTAGAAGGCGAGGTCTCCAACCTCCGCCGTCCTTCATCCGGCCACATTTATTTTACCCTTAAGGACAACAAAAGCCAGATCAGGGCCGTGATCTTCCGGCATCCGTTTGCGGGCGGCAACAGGAAGACATTTGATCTCGAAGACGGTGAGCATATCGTCTGCAGGGCGCGGATGGGGGTTTATCTGCCCCGCGGTGAATACCAACTGATTGTAGACTATGTCGAGCCTCTGGGCGTCGGCGCCCTCCAGCGCGCTTTTGAACAGTTGAAGGCCCGTCTGGCAGCGGAAGGCCTTTTTGACGCGGCACGCAAACAGAAAATACCATTTCTTCCGGAAAGAATAGGCTTGATTACATCGCCTACCGGCGCGGTTATCCGAGATATTCTCAATATAACCGGGCGGCGCTTTCCGTCGTTGAACATACTCGTTGCCCCCGTCAGGGTACAGGGAAACGAGGCTCCGTCAGAGGTTATTCAGGCGGTAAAGGATATGCAGTCAGTCGGCGGCATAGATGTCATTATCATTGCCCGCGGCGGCGGATCTATCGAGGATCTGGCCCCTTTTAACGATGAAGGGGTTGCCAGGGCGATATCCGGCTGCCGTATACCGGTCATCTCCGCGATCGGACATGAAACAGATTTTACCATCGCCGACTTTGTTGCCGACATGAGGGCACCGACGCCGTCGGCGGCGGCTGAAATGGTCGTTCCGGTGAGGGCGGAACTAAGGTCAGTAGTGGAGGGGTTGGGTTCCAGACTGCGTAACAGCCAGCTCCGGATTATACACGATCTTCGCGAATGGGTCGCCGATCTGAAGGATCGACTGCGGGACCCGGCAAGAATTATCGCGGATTTAAGATTGACTATTGATGATTACATAGGCAGACTGAACAGCGGGCTGGAGAACAGGCGTGTTATTGTCAGGCAGAGATTTGAACATATGAAAGACCGCCTGTCGCGTAACAATCCCCTGGTCAGGGCAAAACAGCAGCGTGTGGTTCTGGAGCTTGTGATGAGCAATATGGTGAGTGCCTGGCAGAAGAGCCATACCCGGTTGTTAAACAGCGTATCGTCATTGGCCGCCCTGCTGGATTCGTTGAGTCCGCTGGCTGTTCTTAAGCGCGGCTACAGCATAGCAAGGTCTTTGCCCGGGGGAGCCATAATCAAGGACGCCGCGTCGGTGAAAGAGGATTCTTTGATTGATGTGCGTCTGGCATCCGGCAGTCTGCAGGCAAAGGTTACGAAAGTCTTATCTTAATTAAAGGAAAGGGAACGTGACAACGTATGGCCAAAGAAAAGTTTGAGGATGCATTGGCGAAACTCGAAGGCATCGTGAAGAAAATGGAGAGCGGAGATATGCCCCTCGAAGAATCTCTCAAGGCCTTTGAGGAAGGAATACGTCTTGCGCGTCTGTGTGCAGGTAAACTCGATGAAGCGGAAAGAAGGGTGGACGTTCTCATGAAAGAAGGGGATGGTTTTTCCGTAAAAGCCTTTCAGGGGGAAGATGCATGAAAGAAAGCAACGAAGCCTTTCTTGAGGCATACCTTAATGCCAGAAAAGGGCTGGTCGATGCGGCCCTGACCAAATATCTGCCGGCAGAGGACAATTATCCGCAGGACATTTTCAAGGCGGTGCGCTACAGCCTTTTCGCAGAAGGCAAGAGACTGCGCCCTATTCTCTGCCTGGCATCTGCGGAAGCGGTAGGCGGGGACATCGAGCGGATTCTGCCTGTGGCCTGCGCCCTGGAGATGATTCATACCTATTCTCTTATTCATGACGACCTGCCAGCCATGGACAATGATGATTTCCGGCGCGGATTGCCGACCAGCCACAAGGTCTTCGGCGAAGGCATGGCCATTTTGGCCGGTGATGCACTGCTGACGGAGGCCTTTCACCTGATGACCAGAAAAGACCTGATGCAGGATATCGATCCGGTCAAAAAGCTTGCGGTCATCAATGATATCTCCGAAGCCGCCGGATACTTCGGGATGATCGGCGGCCAGGTGGTTGATATTCAGTCGGAATGCAAGGTTCCCGATTACGAGACGCTTCACTATATTCACACGAGAAAAACGGCGGTGCTGATTCTGGCCGCCATCAGATCAGGTGCGGCGCTGTCGAATGCCACGGATGCCCAGGTCAGCTCCCTGTCCGAATATGGGCGGAACATCGGACTGGCCTTTCAGATAGCCGACGATCTTCTTAATGTGGAGGGCGATCCGAATGTGATGGGCAAAGACATCGGCAGTGATGCCAGGCGCGGCAAACTGACATTTCCGGGCATGATCGGCGTTGTCGAATCTTATAAACGGGCGCAGCATCATATAGATGTTGCTCTGTCAGGCATACAGGGCTTTGATCAGAAAGCGGAGCCGTTGCGGATGATAGCGTCTTATATTCTGGAAAGAAGATCCTGAGTTTCCTGTTTGAGGCGGCACTGACTGTGGCTGTCTGAAAACGGGCAATATATGATAGTTAGTTTCCATCCGGATAATCCGGGAGCGTTAATGATGACAGAAGATCCAAAGAATATAATCAGAAAAAGTCTTCAGGAGATAAATGAACCGGGTGATTTCAGGACCCTGGGGCTGGCGGCGTTGAATGAACTGGCCCATGAAATCAGGCAGAGAATTATTGAAACCGTTGCCCGACACGGGGGCCATTTGGCTTCATCACTGGGGGCGGTAGAGTTGACGCTTGCCATACACTATGTTTTCAACACGCCCAAGGACCGCATCATCTGGGATGTAGGCCATCAGGCATATGCGCATAAAATTATCACCGGACGCAGAGACAGATTCCATACCCTCCGCCAGAAGGGCGGCATAAGCGGATTCCCCAAGAGGGAAGAAAGTATTTACGATGTATTCAATGTCGGACACAGCGGGACATCCATCTCCGCAGCATCCGGCATTGCCGAAGCAAGGTGTCTCAAGAACGATGATTACAAAGTTGTTGTTGTCATAGGCGACGGCTCAATGACATCGGGCATGGCTTATGAGGCGCTGAACTGGGCCGGTGCCAGGAAAGAAAAGGTTATCATCATCCTGAATGACAACGAAATGTCGATTTCCCCGAATGTGGGTGCGCTGTCTTCGTATCTTAACAGTGTCATGACCAGCCATCGCGCCATGAAACTGAGGACGGAGGTCAAGAACTTTCTGAAATCGATACCCGCAATCGGTGAACAGATGCTTAAATTTACGAGGCAACTGGAAGAATCGCTCAAGGCGTTCATCGTTCCGGGGGCCCTTTTTGAGGATCTCGGCTATACCTACGTGGGGCCTCTCGAAGGGCATCGCATTGATCATCTCATAAAGAACCTGGAGAATATCAAGAAGGTGCCGGGGCCGGTCCTGGTGCACGTCGTGACAAAAAAGGGCAGGGGCTACAGGTTCGCCGAAGAAAAACCCCTTCTGTTTCACGGTATCGGTCCGTTCGATGTGGAGTCCGGAGAACCGGCCGGCGGAGGAGACTTTCCCGTAGTTTATTCCAGAATGTTTGGCGACACGCTGGTCAAACTGGCGCGTGAAAATCCAAAGATTGTGGCCATTACTGCTGCCATGTGCGAAGGTACCGGTCTGGACCGGTTTGCCAGGGAATTCCCTGACCGGTTTTTTGACGTGGGGATTGCCGAGCAGCATGCCGTTACTTTTGCCGCCGGACTGGCCGTTGAGGGGTTCATCCCTGTTGTTGCCATATACTCCTCCTTCCTGCAGCGGGCCTACGACCAGATAGTGCACGATGTCTGCCTGCAGCGGCTTCCCGTTGTCTTTGCGCTTGACCGGGGCGGTTTTGTCGGCGACGACGGGCCGACCCATCATGGCGTTTTCGATTTATCCTATCTGAGAGCCATTCCCAATATGGTGGTGATGGCGCCTAAAGATGAGAATGAGCTGCAGAACATGCTCTGTACCGCCGTTAAACACGGAGGCCCCATTGCGGTTAGATATCCCCGGGGAAAGGGAATAGGAGTTCCTGTTGACGAGGCGGCAGGCCTTATCGAAACGGGCAGGGCAGAACAGCTTGTGGAGGGAAAAGACATAATGATAGCTGCTGTCGGCTCGATGGTCTATCCTTCACTGGCGGCTGCGAAGAGACTGAAGGATGAAGGCATAAACGCCGGAGTGATAAATGCTCGGTTTGTAAAGCCTCTGGATGCTGAACTGCTTTGCCGCACGGCATCGTCTGTAAAAAAGGTACTTACGGTCGAGGAGAATGTTCTGATGGGCGGTTTCGGGAGCGCAGTGCTGGAGTTGTTCGAAATGCACGGCATTCACGGGATTGCAGTAAAGCGCCTTGGGATCAGAGACGAATTTGTAGAACATGCCACCCAGGCGGAACTGAGGCAGATGCACGGCATTGATGAAGAAGGTATATATCTGGCTGCTAAGGAACTGTTTCATCCCGGCAAGAAATAATGACTGTAAAGATCCGGCTGGACAAGTTGCTTGTGGACAGAGGTATCTCTCCGACACGGGAAAGAGCAAGAGCCCTTATTCTGTCAGGCGCAGTTATCGCCTCCGACATGAGAGCCGATAAGGCGGGCAGCCTGTACCCGGAAGATGTAGTCATACGGATAAAAGGAGAAGATAACCCCTATGTAAGCCGCGGCGGACTGAAATTGAGGGCGGCGCTTCAGTTCTTTGAGCTTTCCGTGGCCGGTTGTGTGGCTATTGATGTAGGATCTTCCACGGGGGGCTTTACCGATTGTCTGCTTCAGGCAGGGGCCGCCAGGGTCTATGCCGTTGATGTCGGCTACGGCCAGTTGGCCTGGAAACTGCGGGAAGATAGCCGCGTTGTTACCATTGAACGCACAAACATCCGTTACTATAAGGGCGACGACATCGAAGATATCATCGACATTGCCACAATAGATGCATCCTTTATATCCCTCAAGCTTGTCATTCCTGCCGTTATGCCCCTCATCAGCCAGGATGCAAGTATCATCGCCCTGATCAAGCCGCAGTTTGAAGTCGGCCGTCAGGATGTCCAGAAAAACGGCGTGGTCCGGGATCCGTCATTGCATCAGCGCGTTGTCAATGAAATTAAAAACTTTTGTACGGAGTCGGGTTTGCAAGTAATTGGTACCTGTGACTCACCTGTTCTGGGACCGAAAGGCAACAAAGAGTTCTTCATATATGCGAAAAACAGCCGTCTCGGCCGGACTCAGTCATGAGGATGGAGAAGGAACCGGATCATGAGCGTTAAACTGGCAAAGACGGCGGGATTTTGCATGGGGGTCAAACGTGCCGTAGACATGGTACTGGATATGGCCCAAGAGAGAGGCAGCAGGAAATTCTACACCTTCGGCCCATTGATTCACAATCCCCAGACAATTGAATTGCTTGAAAAAAGAGGAATCATACCTCTTAAGCGCATTGAAGACATCGACCCGAATGAGAAAGAGGCAACGGTCATTATCAGAGCCCATGGCATATCTCCGGAGGAACGGAGGCTGATCAAAGAAAGGGGTCTGAAAATCGTAGATGCCACATGTCCGAAAGTTGGCCGCGTTCAGGCAATCATTAAAAAACATGCAGCCCTGGGATACCGGATTTTGATTATCGGGGACCCTGAACACCCTGAAGTCAACGGGCTGCTCGGATATGCCAGCGACAAGGGATATGTAATAACGAGTGAAAGGGAGGTTGATGCCCTGCCCGATATAGAGAAGGTGTGTGTGGTTGCCCAGACTACGCAAAGTCACGACGAGTATGAAAAGATTGTTGAACGCATAAAAACGAAATTTGAAAATACCGTAGTGTTTAATACAATATGTGACTCGACGGAAAAAAGGCAGACGGAGGTTAAGGAACTGGCAGCTGAAATGGACGCCATGGTCATCGTTGGAGGCAGAAACAGCGCCAATACAATGAGGCTGGCCGGTCTGGCTGGAAAAGAGGGGACGCCGACGCATCAGATAGAAACGGTTGATGAGCTTGCGGGCATTGATCTGAGCCGTTATGAAAATATAGGCGTGTCTGCAGGTGCTTCAACCCCCAACTGGATAATTGACCGGGTTGTCGAGGGCATCAATGCCATACATGACAGAAAACAAAGTAAATTCCACCTGTTGTACAGAATATGGCTATTCGCTGTCAAAACCGATCTTTATGCTGCAGCAGGGGCTGCCTGCTTGGCCTTTGTCAGTATGCTGATGCAGAAAATTGATGTGCAGATCATGCATATCCTGACAACAGCCCTGTTCGTGTTTGCCATGCACACGCTCAACCGCGTGATCAACCGCAGATCCAGCAGCATACCGGGTTCCTTCAGAGAGGAGCTTTACCAGAAGCACACCGGCCTGTATGTATTTATCGCTGTTCTTTCGATGATTACCGCCCTGGTGTTTTCTTTCTTTAACAGCTTTTTGGCCTTTGCAATGCTTGGGTTATTGTCTGTGTGCGGGATGTTGTACAATAAGCAGATCATGCCTGCAGGGTGGCGATTTGAGAGTTTCAGCGATATCCCCGGTTCCAAGAACGTATTTATGGCGGCCGCCTGGGCTGTCGTGGCGGCGGTTTTGCCGCAGATAGACAACGCTTTGTCGGCTGTCGCGGAAATATCGGTCGCCTTTTTGTTTGTTTTCTCCGTAGTCTTCATCAGGTCTGCGATGTCTGACATGCTCGATATCCAGAGTGACAAGCTGATCGGCAGGGAAACTATCCCGGTTCTTATCGGCAAGGACAGAACACAGAAACTGCTTAAGCTTATGCTGGCTCTGCTTCTGGTACTGCTTTTGGCTGCATATCCTCTGGGATGGTCGTCATCGGTTAATGTCATGCTGCTGATATGCTTGTTTTATATATGGATTTGTTTCAGGCTTTGTGATAGAAGATCGGGGCTTTCGGGTATTGTTCTGGAAGGACTTTTAGAGACAAGCTACGTTGTTGCGGGTACCGGCGCTCTTTTATGGCTTGTATATTATAAGACTGCCACATAAAGTTGCGATGAGGATAAAGATCATGGAGATGACAAAAAGATGGACAGCATTTCTAATCTGTTTGTCGCTGTTGGTTGTTCTTCAAGGATGCGGAGGTCTGCGATACTCGGAAACATCACCTGATGCCAAGGACTTTCACCCGAAAACTATCGGCGTGCTCCCTGTTGATACGGGAAACAATGGAGAGGCCAAAGGCGTGGCTGATCAGGTAATAACGGGAGTGCTTTCGGATACAAAGTGGTTCATCGAGGTGATTCCCACCAGTGCCATCGGCAGCCTCATTGCAACGGATCAGGAAGCCCGTAAAAATATAACAGACTATCTTAACAAACTTAAAATGTTGAACTATTCTGATCCGGAGTTAAGCAGAAAGATTGGTGACGCTATAAAGGCGGATGCATTTCTGGTCGTTAATGTCGATTACTGGCAGTACACGAAAGAGGCTGATAAAAAGATTGCAAAAGCAGGATTTGGGATGAAGCTGGTAGATGCCTACACCGGCAATATTGTCTGGAAAGCCGGTCATTATGAATCGGAGAGTTATACGCTTTTTAAGCCTCAAATACAGAATGTAGCCAGAAGCCTTGCCCGGAATATGATATCGGAGATGCCTCATTAATTTCCATCCGGAAACTCTCAAAGAAAGGAAGCAGAACATCATGAAAGAAAAAGTTCAAAATGCCCTTGACAAAATCAGGCCGAATTTGCAGGCTGACGGCGGAGATGTCGAGCTTGTCGATGTTATCGACAGCGGGGTGGTAAAAGTAAAACTCACCGGTGCCTGCCGGGGATGTCCCATGTCCCAGATGACATTGAAAATGGGTATAGAAAAATTCCTGAAACAGGAAGTGCCGGAGATCAAGGAAGTCGTTTCGGTTTCCTAGTTTTAAAAGCATAATATCTGTATAATCTTTATCAGGATCATTAAAGGGCTTTTTTGCAGAGCCCTAATACCATAACAGTGGAGGACGAAAAAATGGCATATGTGATTACAGACGATTGTATTGCTTGTGGTTCGTGCGAGGATGAATGCCCCGTGGAAGCAATCAGTGAGGGAGAAGATAAATATATTATTGATGCAAAGCTTTGTACCGATTGCGGTTCCTGCGCAGATCAATGCCCTGTAGAGGCCATTATTCCTGGGGAAGAAAAGTAGAATCGTTTGATAATTGAAACCCGGAGGGGAAAACGACCAGTATGCTGGGGAGCTTTCCCCTCTTATCATTTGTATTGATTCTGTATAATGTGGCATAGAAAAAACCGTATGAATCTTAACCCGGATTACGCAAGAACGTATAGGCACTCAGATAAGTGAATAATATCCCGGTCAAAGAGGTTTTCAAGCGGCGAATCAAATATTTTTCTTGTGAAAAATATTCTGAGCCGCGGAAAGTCTCTTTGACCGGGGAGCCAAAGAATATAACTCTTTTTTATCGTGTAATCCGGGATTAAAAAGAAACAATGAAATGACCGGCATCGCTTATGGGTTTATTTGTCACATTTGAAGGTATTGAAGGTTGCGGAAAGACAACCCAGATAAGATTGGCTGCCGATTATCTGAGCCGGCGCGGCATTAAATTCGTGATGACGGAAGAACCCGGCGGAACTCCCATGGGCAGGAAGATAAGGGAGATGCTTTTGAACCGTTCTGATTTCAGCATCTCCAGGGAATCGGAACTGCTTCTTTTTCTGGCTGCCAGGGCGCAGCATGTAAATGATGTCATACTGCCGGCATTAAAAAACGATTGCCTTGTTCTCTGTGACCGTTATGCTGATGCCACGATTGCCTATCAGGGATTCGGGCGAGGCATAGACAGGGGATTTCTGGAAAAAGCCAATCTGTTCACATCTGCGGGATGCAGGCCGGATATGACTATGCTTTTCGACCTGCCTGTGGAAACAGGATTGGGCAGAGCTATGCAGAGAATAGCCGGTGTAAAGGATTCCATGCCGGAAGATCGCTTCGAACATGAAGAAATGGAGTTTCACAAGAGAGTTAGATACGGCTACCTTCAACTGGCAAAGGAAGAGCCCGGACGTTTCCGGATAGTAGATGCTGCCGGAGATGTATCTCACATCCATCAACAGGTAATCAGGATTCTGACAAAACAGGATTGATTTATGTCGTTCAATGAAATCTTCGGACATGAGAAGCAGATCGCGATTCTGAAGAGTGTCATTGAGAACAATCGCATCCCCCATGCTTACCTGTTTTATGGTATGCCGGGTGTCGGCAAGCATACAACCGCAAGTCATTTTGCGCGCGCTCTGAACTGCCGGCAAAAAGGAACGGATGCCTGTGACCAATGCCCGTCATGTGTGAAGGCAATACACGGCAATCACCCCGATATCATAACTGTTAAGGCTGACGGACAGTTCATAAGAATCAAAGATATACGCGACCTTCAGGAAAGAATGACCTTCAAGCCCTTCGGGGGCGGCAGAAGAATCATTTTAGTGGTGGAAGCCGACAGGATGAATATCGAGGCGGCAAATGCCCTGCTGAAGACCCTTGAAGAACCTTCTCCCTCAAACAACATGATCTTGCTGACGTCCCGCCCGCATATGCTGCCGATGACAATTCTGTCAAGGTGTCAGCATGTTCGGTTTAATCCTTTGCCTGTCGTCTTGATAGCGTCTTTTCTTAAAGAAAGGATGTCCCTGGATGATAGTTCGGCGAATCTGCTGGCATCTTCCTCCGGCGGGAGCATCGGCAGAGCTCAGGAAATGACCAAGGAATCGTATATCGACATGAGAAACGAGATGCTGACAGAACTTGAAAATATACTTGCCAATGATCCAGTGAGCATCTTGTCATTTGCCGATAATTTCGGTAAAGATAAAAGTGGTGTAATGAAGAAGCTGGATATCTTAAAAGGATGTTACAGGGATGTCCTGGTTTTTAAAGAAACGGAAGACACGGGGCTGCTGATCAATCAGGACAGGTGGGAAACTATTCGTACGGTGGCTCTGAGAATGAATGGACAATCTGTTTTGAAAAACATGAAAATTGTCGAGGCCACTCTGAAAGCTATAGAACAGAATGTGAATAAGGCGCTTGCTCTGGAAGCCATGGCTCTCAGGATGGGATACCAGGGCAACGCGGAGGGGTAGACATTGAAGAACATCGTGGGTGTAAGATTCAAAAAAGAAGGCAAGATTTATAATTTTCATGCCGCCGATCTGGACTTGAAAAAAAATATACCGGTCATCGTCGATACAGAAAGCGGCATGGCATTGGGCACTACGGCAACAGAAGTGCACCCCGTAGAGGAGGACATTCTCCCCGCCGGCCTTAAAGACGTTGTACGGATTGCCTCCGAAGCCGACCTGAATGCACGGGAAGACATTCACCGTCAGGAAGACGAGATGCGGGCTTTCTGTGAAGGGCGTATCAATGAGCGGTCTCTTCCCATGAAGCTTGTTGATGTCGAAAGTCTTTTTGACAGAAGCAAGGTTATCTTTTATTTTACGGCTGACAACCGTGTTGATTTCCGGGAACTTGTCAAGGATCTGGTGCAGAAATACAAGACAAGAATAGAGCTGCGGCAGATAGGCGCGCGCCACGAAGCACGGATGATAAAGGGGCTGGCCGTGTGCGGCAGAGAGGTGTGTTGCGCCAGTCTGTTGCACAATCTCGACAGGGTTTCCGTAAAAATGGCCAAAGAACAGAGCATGTCGCTGAACCCTGAAAAGATCTCGGGGTTGTGCGGGCGTCTCATGTGCTGTCTGGCTTTTGAATATGACTGTTATGCGGATATGAAGAAAAACATGCCGAAATGCGGCAAGACAATCCAGACGGCGAGCGGGAAAGGAAAGGTTCTCAGGCAAAACGTTCTGAAAGGCGAAATCGCCGTGGAGATGGAGGACGGCAAGGAAGTTATTATCAAGGTTGATGAGCAGTAAACGGATGCCCGGAATCAGATCGCATTTTAATGGATAAGACAGGAGTCGAGAAAGGGTTTGAAATGGATAACGCCTACTATATTACAACGCCGATATACTATGTAAATGCGTCGCCCCACATTGGTCATGCTTATACAACTATTGTAGCTGACGTGCTGGCGAGGTACTACCGGTTAAACGGATATAAGACATTTTTTCTTACCGGGACTGATGAACACGGCGACAAGATAGCCGAGGCGGCAGCCAAGGCCGGAGTGTCGCCACAGGAGTACACGGATCGCATCAGCGAGCAGTTTCGGACTTTGTGGCCGGAGCTTTGCGTTACCAACGACTATTTCATCCGCACGACCGACCGCAATCATGTCGAGACCGTATCTGGCATACTGCAGAAGGTTTATGATGCGGGCGATATCTATTTCGGCCATTATGAAGGTTTCTATTGCGTCGGTTGTGAACGTTTCTATACAGAGAAAGAGCTGGTGGACGGTAAATGCCCCGATCATCAGACCACTCCGGAGCACCGGAAGGAGAGTAACTATTTTTTCCGGATGGGCAAATATCAGGACTGGCTTATTCAATATATAAAGGACAATCCGGATTTTATCAGGCCGGAAAGATACAGAAACGAAGTGCTTGCCTTTCTGCGAGAGCCTCTGGAGGATCTTTGCATTTCGAGACCTAAAACCAGGCTGACATGGGGCATTACTCTGCCCTTCGATGACCAGTATGTAACCTATGTCTGGTTTGACGCCCTGATTAATTACATTACCGGCATCGGATATCCGGATGATGTGAATTTCAAGACCTTCTGGCCGGTTTCCCAGCATCTCATCGCCAAAGATATTCTCAAGCCGCACGGCATTTACTGGCCGACAATGCTGAAGGCCTCTGGTATCGAACCTTACAGGCATCTCAATGTCCATGGTTACTGGAATGTGGACCAGAGCAAGATGTCCAAGAGTCTCGGCAACGTGATAAAACCGCTGGACCTGAAGGATAAGTACGGGCTTGACGCTTTCCGGTATTTCCTGCTCAGGGATATGGTATTCGGTCTTGATTCGACTTTCAGTGAGGATTCGTTCGTACAGAGAGTAAATTCGGATCTGGCCAATGATCTGGGTAATCTGGTCAGCCGCAGCCTGACCATGGCTATGAAATACTGCGGGGGAAAGGTTCCGGCATGTCAGGAACCGGCTGAAGGAGAGGGCGCTCTTCTGGAGACATCTCGCAATGCCCTTGCCGAAGTGGAAGCCGGTTTCAGGGATATGTCTCTGCATAAAGTACTGATTGCCGTATGGGAGTTCATCAACGCCGCCAACAAATACATTGTCTCCCAGGAACCGTGGAACCTCGCGAAGGACCCGGCCAACAAGGCGAAACTGGATGCGGTCATCTATCATCTGCTGGAGTCACTGCGGGTTATCGCCGTTTTCATAACGCCGTTTATGCCGGGTTCGGCGGAAAAGATCTTTTTGCAGTTGGGGATAAAGGAACAGGAAAAACAGAATTTAAATTCCATCAGAAAATGGGGAGGGCTGCAGGCCGGTCTGGAGCTTAGGAAAGCGGATGCGCTTTTCCCGCGGATAGAAATAAAAAAGGAGGTGCCGCCGGTGGAGAAGAAAACAGACTTTCTGCCAGTTAAGCCGGAAATCACATACGACGAGTTTGAGAAGATTGACCTGCGGGTTGCGAAGATATTAGAGGCTGAACAGGTGCCCAAATCGAATAAACTCATAAAGCTGAAGATCGATATCGGCGAAGAGCGTCAGATTGTCGCCGGTATCGCCCAAAACTATAAACCTGAAGAGCTTGTCGGCAAAAGCATCGTGATTGTAGCGAATCTAAAGCCGACGAAGCTGATGGGCGTTGAGTCCCGCGGCATGCTTTTGGCGACGGATGCGGAGAGCGGCTTATGCCTGATAGGATTTGACAAGGAACCGAAAACGGGGGCAAAAGTCCGTTAAACATTTGCACTAATCCGCGTCGGCAGCACCTCGCGGCGCATCCTAAATTCAGCTCGTCCCCGCATCTTTTAAGGATGCTGAATTCAGGCGTGTTTTTAACCCGGATTATGCGATAAAGATATAATACCCTTTGACCAGGATAATGTTCACTTATTTAAGTGCCTATGCATTCTATTTCGTAATCTGTCTTTAAAACCGGATGTTGATGAATAACTGAAAAGGCCGTCTCCAGATGTACTCCGAAGGCGGCCTTTTTCTTTTTTTCTGTAATGGATTCTAAGGTTTCGGGAAACCTTCAATAGCTTTAAGAGCCCTGACTATTTCTTCATCGGGCAGTTCATAGAGAGGAAGTTGTCCTGAGAGATAGCTGTCGTAAGCCGTTAGGTCTATAATACCGTGTCCGCTCCAATTGAAGAGGATGGTCTTTTCTTTTCCTTCTTCCTTTGCTTTCCTGGCTTCATCGACAACGGCGGCGATCGCGTGGTTGGTCTCAGGCGCCGGTATAAATCCTTCCAACCTTGCCCACTGGACGCCGGCTTCAAATGTTTCAAGCTGGTTGTATGACCGTGCCTCGATAATCTTTTCCTTCACCAGATGGCTTATGATCGGCGCCATGCCGTGGTATCTCAGGCCGCCGGCGTGTATGGGTGCCGGGACATAGTCGTGTCCCAGTGTATGCATGGCAAGCAGGGGTGTCGTTTTCGCGAGATCGCCGAAGTCATAAGCAAAAGGACCTCTCGTCATCGTCGGGCATGAAGAGGGTTCGGAACCAATGATCTTTATGTCTTTCCCATGGATCTTGTCCCGGACAAACGGCAGAGCTATCCCGGCAAAGTTGCTGCCGCCGCCGGCGCAGCCGATGACCACATCAGGATACTCTCCGGCCTTTTCCATCTGCTTCTGAGCTTCAAGGCCGATGATGGTCTGATAGAGAAGCACATGGTTGAGGACGCTTCCCAGAGAATACTTTCCTTTGTGAACAACGGCGTCCTCGATGGCTTCACTGATGGCTATTCCGAGGCTGCCGGGCGAATCGGGATGTTCTGCCAGTACACGTCTGCCGACTTCCGTCATGCTGCTGGGGCTGGATATGCATTCTGCCCCCCATGTCTTCATCATCAAGCGCCGGTAAGGTTTCTGTTCATAGCTGACCTTCACCATGAAGACACGGCATTCGAGATCGAACATCTTGCAGGCCATGGCAAGGGCGCTGCCCCACTGGCCGGCTCCTGTCTCAGTTGACAGTCTTTTTACACCTGCTACCTTATTATAGTAAGCTTGGGCGATGGCGGCATTTGGCTTATGTGAACCGGCGGGGCTGACACCTTCATGTTTGTAATATATCTTGACTGGTGCATCCAGAATTTTTTCGAAATTTGTGGCCCGATACAAGGGAGAAGGACGCCACATGAGGTATTTTTCCAGAACAGGTTCTGGAATGTCTATCCAGCGCTGTGTGCTGACTTCCTGTTCAATGATGTTCATCGGAAAGATGGCCGCCAGGTCATCTGGAGTCACTGGCTTTCCCGTGCCCGGATGAAGAGGCGGACTCATGGGCGTCGGCATGTCCGCAAGTATATTGTACCATTGTCTTGGTATTTCCCGATCCTCAAGCGTGAATTTCCTTTGTTCCATAATTCCTCTCCTTTGCATTTTATTTTCCTGATGCTGATCAATCTTTATTATCAACTAAAAAGCCGCGGTAGCTATTCACTGCCCGCGGCTTATTCCTTTGATATCAATTTGTGGCAGCTATCCAGCCATACGTTCCCCTATATGCATGCTGCGCCACCACCAGTTATTAAGATCTGTTTTGAGGTAACTAATCATGAACTTCCCCTGTAAATTTCTGATTAAGCCCTATAACAGCGGAAATAAAAAATCAAGCAATATTTCATATATCCAGATTGGCCATCAGGCCTTTATGTCTGCGGTACCATAGATTGGGCGCAATGCGGTACAGCAGACGGGAAAAGGGACCGATATACTCCTTGGTCCGGCGGTCAAACTGGCAGGCCTGGATGATCTTTTCTCTTATGTCGTTCCTCGTTCCCCCCTCGTTGAATATCTTGTATGCGCAGTGAAACAGAGGGCTGTACATGTTTTTCTTTTCCAGAAATTTATAAACGTTGCGGATAGTGTTGGGCCCTTCGGGTGTCCCGTCAATTTTTTCACGAACCTTGAGATCCGTTTCAATCGGATTGCCTGTGAAAAGCTCATAAAAATATTTTCCATAGCGGTAATTTTTGCTGGCCTCCGAGGAGACCGTCACGTACATGTCTCCCACGCCGGCCTGGCTGAAAAAAGCCTGGAAACTGCCTCCCAGCAATCTTGAGAGTGAGCGCACTTCCACCCCTGA
The DNA here is from genome assembly GCA_964558665.1 of uncultured Syntrophaceae bacterium. GTDB lineage: Bacteria > Desulfobacterota > Syntrophia > Syntrophales > PHBD01 > CAZLFA01. Next base: position 32,189 of record CAZLFA010000008.1, on the reverse strand, counting down.
ACGGGCGAAAATTGTTCCGGGTATGGAACTCCCCAATTCAAGAGAGTCGGAAAGCCCCTTGATGTTGGCTACAATATTTTTAAGCGAACCGCACGCTTCAACTCCTACAATGTCGAAGTTATAATATGAACTGAATTCCCTCCGGTTGAACTTGATGATATTGTTCTTAATAAGAGTTGATACTCGTTTTTTACCCGCTACGGTGACGCAAACCGGATTGCCGAGCGCTATATCCGTGTCGAAGAAAGGACCGCCGATACAGACGATTTCGTATTTGTGTCTCATGTTGTAAAGATTGTTGTTGATGAGCTGGGAGGGCGTCATAAGCTCCCTGGTCATTTCATCGGCTGTCAGGCCCTTGATGGGAGAGACCAGACATGTATGCCCGGTCTTCTTTTCCAGCAGAGGCTTCAGGTAGTTCAGAAATTCCGAAAGCCTGTTCATGGTAATTGCCAGAACGATAAAATCATTGTCACAGATCACCCGCTCGAGATCGTTGGTCGCAAAAACTTTCGGCGCCAGCCGTGGAACGTCATCGATACTGCCTATCTTTTTTGCCAGATCCTGCGTAAGGTGTATGGGGTTGAGATGATCCTGATTGATGGCGCGGCATACGCCGACATCATGGTAATAGATGGTTACTGTCTTGTTGTCTCTGCCGAACTTATAAGCAAAAGATGTACCTAACCGGCCGGGTCCGATGATCCCGATTCTGCTGGTATCCAAATCCGCCAATGCCATGAAAGTTATATCCCCTGCCTTGCGAGTAGTTGTTTGTCAGATTCAATTTTTCTATTATATTTAATTTTCTGCGGAACTGTCAAATAATAAAGATGTCCGGGCAGTCCGGAAGTCTGGACAAAGGGGCAGGGGATGATGAAAATCAGCCGCCGGGGTCTTTCCCTCAACTTTTAGCATCCATTGCCTTGCGGATGTTGCGGATGAATGAGGTCAAAATATTCAACAGATTCTTATTGTTTCCGTTTTCCTCTATCAGATTGACGAGAGCGCTGCCGATGATGATGCCGTCGGCCAGAGGGGCGATCTCGGCTGCCTGCTGCGGTGTGGAAATGCCAAAACCCACAGCCACAGGCAGATTCGACCTCGCCTTTATTCTACGAACGTCTTTTTCAATGGCCGCCGGTTCCGGTTTTGCCGTTCCCGTTACGCCTGTTATTGATATGTAATAGATGAATCCGGCCGCTTTGCGCGTGATCCAGGCAATCCGGCCATCATCCGTAGTCGGTGCGATGAGTGAAATGAAGTCAAGACCGGTTCTGTCGGTATGCTGCCTCAACTCCATGGCCTCCTCGGGAGGAAGGTCAACCACAAGAATACCGTCCACTCCCGCGGCAGCAGCCTGTTCCGAGAACTTCTCCACGCCGAACCTGTAAATGGGGTTGTAATATCCGAAAAGGACGATCGGGATATCCGTCTTTGTTCTGACACTGGCGATCATACCGAGAATGTTCTCAAGAGTGGTGGCGGCCAGAAGGGCTCTCTGTGATGCTGCCTGAATAACAGGACCATCGGCAGTGGGGTCGGAGAAGGGTACACCGATCTCAAGAATATCTGCGCCGGCCATAGCAACAGCCGGAATGATTTGTGCCGTCATTTCCCGGGAAGGGTCACCCGCCGTCAAATAAGCTATCAGCGCCTTGCGGTCGGCCAGTTTTAATTGCTCAAACTTTTTTTCGATCCGGTTCATGATTTCAAATTCTCCAGTTTTCTGGTTATTGTCTCCGCGTCCTTATCCCCGCGTCCGGAAAGATTCACGATGATAATTTTATCTTTGCCGAGGCTGGGCGCAACTTTTATAGTGTGCGCCAGTGCATGGGCGCTCTCCATGGCCGGGATGATTCCTTCAAGTCTGGATAGAAGAAGAAATGCCTCAATTGCTTCGTCGTCGTTCACAGATACATATCGAGCCCTTCCGGTATCGTGGAAATAGCCATGCTCCGGTCCGACACCCGGGTAGTCAAGACCGGCGGCAATGGAGTAGGCATCGTATATCTGGCCGTGTCCGTCCTGCAGCAGGTAAGTGCGGTTACCGTGAAGAACACCGATACTTCCTGCACTGATGCTTGCCGCATGCTGTCCTGTATGGATGCCCCTGCCGGCAGCCTCGACGCCGATCAGTTCAACGGTTTTTTTATTTCGAAAAGGATAAAACATACCCATGGCATTGCTTCCGCCGCCAATGCAGGCGATCAGCAAATCAGGAAGGCGTCCCTCTAGTTTTAAGATATCTTTTTGGGTCTCCCTGCCGATGATACTCTGGAAATCGCGAACCATCATCGGATAGGGATGCGGCCCGGCAGTTGTTCCGATCACATAGAATGTATCACGAACCGCAGATACCCAGTAGCGCATAGCCTCATTCATGGCATCCTTGAGGGTGGCGGTTCCTGATTTCACAGGTACAACTTCTGCCCCCAGGATTTTCATCCGGTAGACGTTTGGCGCTTGCCGGTGAATATCCTCTTCGCCCATGAAAATTTTGCATTCCATGCCGAAGAGGGCGGCAACTGTCGCTGTGGCTACACCATGCTGACCGGCGCCTGTTTCGGCGATAACCTTCCTCTTGCCCATGCGTCTGGCCAAAAGCGCCTGCCCCAGTGTGTTGTTGATTTTGTGCGATCCGGTATGATTCAAGTCCTCCCTCTTGAGATATATCCTGGCTCCTCCAATCTTTTCCGTGAGGCGTCGGGCATAATAAAGAGGTGTCGGCCTTCCCGAGTAATCACGAAGACAGTCGGCGTATTCCCTGGAAAACAAACGGTCCTTGCGCGTCTGCAGATACGCCTCCTCGAGATCGATAAGGGCGGGCATCAGCGTTTCCGCCGCATACCTGCCGCCAAAGATTCCAAAATGGCCGTTTTTGTCAGGCAGTCTTGTTTTCATTTTTGCACCGTAAATATTCGGGTCCGTGCAGGGCCCGGTTGTTTGTGTCTGTGGAGGACATCAATAATTCTCCGCACCTTTTCATGATCCTTCTTTCCCGGCATAATCTCGACGCCGCTATTTATATCAACGGCATCCGGAGATACCCAGTCAACCGCTCGTTCTATGTTTTCTTCATTAAGACCCCCGGCGAGAATCAGGGGAAAGTTTATTGCCGCGCGGGATGCCAGGCCCCAGTCCGTCGTCTTTCCCGTGCCTCCATAAAGCGCTCCCTCCCGTGAGTCAACCAGGAAGGCTCTCACGTTATAATCAGGCAGAACATTGAGATCATCGAAGCTCTTCAGATTTAAAGACTTGATGATCATATGTGGGGAAAAATTACAGCAGTACTCCGGCGATTCATCGCCATGAAGCTGAATAATGTCAAGGCGGCATAACGAGGCAATATCTCTTATTTCTGAAATATCCTGATTGACGAAAACGCCGACTTTGGTGATGCCATGCGGCAGTCGATCTGTTATCCTGCTTGCCTCGGTCGGCTCTATATAGCGTGCGCTTTTGGGATAGAAGATAAATCCCAGGGCATCGGCGCCGCATCCTGCCGCCTGCAAGGCATCTTCATGATTTGTTATGCCGCATATCTTAATTTCTGTCATGTCCCAGAAGTTCCTTCAGTTTCAGACTGATGTCTCTGGACTTCATAAGTGTTTCACCGATCAGAAAGGCGCGGACACCCGCCGCCATGAGCATTTCCATATCCTTTCTTCCGGCAATGCCGCTTTCGCTGACGATGATCCTGTTCTCCGGGACGAGCGGAGCCAGGTCCAGTGTCGTATTCAGGCTTGTGGCAAGCGTATCCAGATTTCTGTTGTTTATTCCAATGATCCCGGCGCCGGCACGCAATGCCCTGTCCAGTTCATCCCGGGTATGGATTTCAACAAGAGCGTCCATGCCCAGCCGAATTGCCAGATTGATATATTCAGCTAACTGCCTGTCAGAGAGGATGCATGTAATGAGCAGCAGAGCATCCGCTCCCATGACTCTGGCTTCATAGATCTGGTATGGGTCGATAATGAAATCCTTTCTGAGAACCGGAATACAGACCGCCTGTTTTACCGCTGCGATGTCCTGTCGGTGGCCGCCGAAAAACGGTCCGTCAGTCAGTACGGAAACGGCCGCTGTTCCGCTTTTTTCATAGATTGCAGCAACGGCCGCAGGATCTAGGTCTTCCCTGAGCGCCCCTCCCGACGGAGAGCGCCTTTTTACTTCTGCAATCACGGCGCATTCTCTGCTTTTGAGAGCCTTGCCGAAATTGCTTACAGGAGGCATGTTGACGGCCGTCTCTTCCAGCCATTCCAGGGATGTCTGTTCTCTCAATACGGCAACTTCGGCCTTTTTGGATTCGATGATCTTGTGCAGAATCATTTTAAATTCCTAGTTGTTGGTTATTTCGATGAGCGCCTGAAGCTTTTTCACGGCAATGCCGTTGTCGATGCAATCCCCGGCAATGCCGATGCCGTCCTTCAGCGTTTCAGCCTTTCCTCCTGCTATTATGGCAAGAGCAGCATTGAGCAGTACTATCTTTCTTTTTGGGCCTTCATCCACTCCCGAAAGAATGTCCCTCGTGATCTGGGCATTGACAGTTGCATCACCGCCTTTCAACGTGTCACCCGGGTAGATGTCATTGAAAATTTCCACGGGGCTGATATTGTAAGTTGAAACGAGTCCTTCTTTGAGTTCGGAGACCCGTGTTTCGCCTGTTACGGTTGCTTCGTCGAGGCCATCGGAGCCATGGACGATGAACGCCCTCCTCGTGCCGAGATTTTTTAAAACGCCGGCAAACATCTCCGTCAGCCTGGGATCATATACACCGATAAGCTGAGAGGTAGCTCCGGCGGGATTGGTGAGCGGGCCCAGCATGTTGAATATAGTCCGGATGCCGATCTCCCGTCTCGGCCCAATGGCATGTTTCATGGCGCCATGGAGTTTCGGCGCAAAAAGAAAGCCGATGCCTGCCTGCTGAATACACTCCTCTACAATTTCCGGACCGATGTCTATGTTGACGCCAAGCGCTTCCAGAACGTCGGCACTGCCGCAGCCGCTGGATACCGCCCGGTTGCCATGTTTTGCCACCGTCAACCCCGCAGCTGCCACAACGAAAGCGGCGGTTGTGGAGATGTTGAAGGTGTTGCTTCCGTCTCCGCCGGTGCCGCACGTGTCGACAATCACCGGTGAGCGCGCATCGATGCGCGTAGCTTTTTGTCTCATTATCCGGGCCGCCCCTGTGACCTCTTCCACTGTTTCGCCTTTGATTCTCAATGCGGTAATAAAAGCCGCAATCTGAGCCGGAGTCGCTCTGCCGTCCATGATCTCATCCATGACGGTCATCATCTCCGCCTCGCGCAGATTCTTCCTGTTGACTACTTCCGCAAGCGCATCCTTTATCATTGGTAAGACTCCTTTCTCGTATATGTATCCAAAAAGTTTTTGATGATTCTTTTACCGTTGGGAGTGAGGATCGATTCGGGGTGAAACTGGATGCCCTCGACGGGAAACTCCCGATGTCTGATGCCCATTATTTCCTGCTCATCCGTTTCCGCACTTATTTCAAAGCAATCGGGAAGAGTTTCCCTTGATACAATAAGGGAGTGGTAACGCCCTGCCGGGAAAGGATTCGGGAGTCCCCGGAAGATAGTCCTGCCGTCACTGTGAACGGGAGATGTCTTGCCGTGCATAAGACGATCCGCCCTTACTACATCACCGCCGAATGCATAGCCGATGGCCTGATGGCCCAGGCAAACCCCCATTATCGGTATCTCGCGGTAAAAGCGGCGGATAACCTCTACGCTGATACCCGCCTCTGTCGGAGAGCAGGGACCAGGCGAGATAAATATTGCTTCCGGTGACAGTGATTCAATCTCCTCAACGGATGTTTCATCATTTCTTCTCACCATAACATCCTCACCGAGCTGTCTCAGATATTGAACGAGGTTGTAAGTAAACGAGTCATAATTGTCGATCATCAGAATCATTGTTTTTTCTCCTCATATGAAATGTTAAGATCGGCCTCTGCCAGCCGGATGGCCAGCATCATGCCCTTTGCTTTGTTTAAACATTCTTTATACTCTTCCTCGGGATTGGAATCGGCAACTATTCCGGCCCCCGCCTGGACGCTTACCTGTCCATTTCTGAGCATCAATGTGCGGATTGTAATACAGAAATCCATATTGCCGCTGAAGCTGAAGTACCCCACTGCACCGCCGTACGGCCCCCGCCTTGTTGGTTCCAGTTCTTCTATTATCTCCATAGCGCGGATCTTGGGAGCCCCGGTAAGCGTACCGGCGGGGAATGTAGCCCTGATGATATCGAAGGCGTCACAATCGGCAGACAAATGAGCCTGTATATTTGATACCAGATGCATAACATGTGAATACCGCTCAACGACCATTAACTGATTGACCTGAACGCTGCCTACTCGGGCAATCCTGCCCAGATCATTGCGTCCCAGATCGACAAGCATGACGTGCTCGGCTCTTTCCTTGGGATCATTGAGAAGTTCGTCGGCGAGCTCACGGTCCTGCTGTTCATTTTTTCCTCTCTTTTTGGTTCCAGCGATCGGCCTTAATTCAACAACTCCTTCCTCCATGCGCACCAGGACCTCCGGTGAAGAGCCGATCATATAAAAGTCGTCGATCTTCAAAAAAAAGAGATAGGGAGAAGGATTTATATACCGGAGCGCGCGATAAAGATCGACTGCGTCTCTTTTTGTATGCCCCTGGAAGCGCTGCGAAAGAACGACCTGAATTATATCGCCCGCAACAATATATTCCTTGGCTTTTTCCACGATCGCCTTGAACCGGTCTGCCTGCATGGTGGACTCCAGATCGATTGCCCGGCTTTCATCCGATGCCGGCTTTGCTTTCATTAACGGTACTGTCAGCATTGCGACTATGTCTTCAATCTTTGTGACGGCTTCGTCATATAAACGCCTGAAGTCTTCATGGCCACCTGTCACGACGCAGGCCACAACCTTGATAGTGTGCCGTACGTTGTCAAAGATGATCAGCGTGTCAGTTATCATGAGAACGCCGTCATCAGCGGCCAGGCTTTCTTTTTCCCGGTCGGGCAGTCTTTCAATGAAGCGGACCATGTCATAACCCAGGAATCCGACAGCTCCCCCATAAAACCGCGGCAACCCGCTGACTTCGACCGGTTTGTACTGTGACATCAACTCTCTGAGCATACCAATAGGATCTCCCCCGTGGGGACGGCAATGCAGACTCTGTCCTTCTTCTATTAGAACTTCATCCCCGCGCACCCGAAAGATCGTTCGGGGATCAGCACCCATGAAGGTATATCGCCCCCATTTTTCTCCTCCTTCGACGCTCTCCAGGAGAAATATGTGCTTGCGGGAATTCATTTTCATAAGCGCCGATACCGGTGTTTCCGTATCGGCCAGAATCTCCCTGTAAACAGGGATCAGGTTTCCCTGCTTTGTCATTTCCATGAATGAATTAAAATCCGGGCAGTACATTCAAAAACCTCGTTTTCCCAAAAATAAAAAAGGCCGTGATTGAGGTCACGGCCTTGGTGTTATCGATTACTGCAACAAAAAGGCCGTGGAGATTAACAGGTTCTCCACGGCCTTTAGTTTTTAATTATGTATAAACGTCAGCGGCGGACGAACCCCTCGTTTGAGTTGCGCCACCACCAGTTCATGTTTATGCCGACTGTCTTTATCATTTGAAATCCTTATATTTACAAATCAACAATTTCCTTTACGAAGAACTTCTAACAAAGAATGTTGGCAATGTCAACAACATTGTTCAAATAATGATTCATAAGCAATACGTTACGCCTAAACACCTTGACTTTCCTCATATATTTTTATAACAAAAACATACGAAAGGGTTTGTTGAATCATGAGCAATATGCAGCATAATGAAATAAATGATTTGCAGGAAATTCTGCGTTTGCAGCAGGGGCTCCAGGATATCACCTTCTCCATTCATGCCGCGCAGGATGTCCGACAGATTCTCTTAGAAGTTCGTGAACAGATAATCACCCTTTTTAAAGTAAAGGCTGCAAACATTTACGCATTTGACCGGATGAAAAATGATCTCTACACATTGATTAATGAAGACAATAAATCAAAAGAGATCCGGCTGGCTATAGATAACCGCACAATCCCCGGTTTTACGGCTAATACGGTAAAGATGATAAATATAGCCGATGCCCAGGAAGAACAGCAGGTTAAGGCGGTGCACAAAGAGCTGACGGTCGATAATGGTTCATACGGAAACAAGGGTATGACAATCAGGCAGATTATGGCCATGCCCGTTCTGCATAATGACGAATTGATGGGCGTCATCGAGATAATAAATAAACTGGGCAGTTCGGAAAGATTTATAGATGAAGAGCCGGTGCTGTTGCAGGAGATAGCCGAAGTCATGGGCATCGCCTTGTACAATCAGCAGCGCCTTGATCCAAAAAGAAGAAGATCCAAATATGTTTACCTGGTTACCCGCAATCTTATCAGTGAAGACGCACTGAATGAAGCTACGGAAGAGGCGAAGAACAAAAAGGAACCTCTCGAAGCGATTTTAATGAAAAAGCATAACATCGGCAGAGAGGACATCAGCCGATCGCTTGAAGAGTTCTATAAATGCCGATTTGTAAGCTTCAATCCCAAAACCGTAATACCTGGGGACCTCTTAAAAAATCTGAAGAGAGAGTATCTGCTTCGCGAGTTGTGGGTTCCTATGGAGAAGATCGAAAATTCAATCCGCGTTATTATTGACGATCCCCACAACATCATTAAAAGAGACGCCATTGAAAACATATTGAAGACAAAGTCAATTAGTTATGAGATCTCACTGGCGGATGATATAGTAAAATTCATCAACTACTTTTACCAGTCTGATGCGGATGCTGCGTCCATCGACGATATTCTGGGGAAACTGGACGTTAGCGATGCCTCCGTCGGGGATGACGAAGAAGATGATGATGAGGCTATTAAAGAATCTGACAGCGCGATCATTCAACTCGTCAACAAGATTGTCAACGATGCTTTTTCCAGAGGCGCATCTGACATCCATATTGAACCTGACGTTGCGGAAAAAGTTGTGACTGTTCGTTACAGAGTTGACGGCAACTGTGCCAGTTACCAGACCCTGCCGTACAGTTACAGGGCGGCTCTTGTTTCACGCATCAAGATCATGTCCAATCTTGACATTACGATAAAGAGAATGCCCCAGGATGGGAAAATCAAGCTTAAAAAACCCGGAGGAGGCGAAATCGAACTGCGCGTGGCTACAATACCCACGCAAGGCAATGTGGAAGATATCGTCCTGCGCATCCTGGCCAAGGGAGACACTCTGCCGCTCGAAAAGATGGGCATGAGCACCAGAAACTATGACCAGCTCACAGCCGCCTGTGAAAAACCGTATGGCTTGATTCTCGTGGTCGGGCCGACCGGTTCAGGAAAAACGACCACACTGCACGCTGCCCTGCGCCACATCAATACGCCGGATAGAAAAATCTGGACGGCTGAGGATCCCGTGGAGGTAACTCAACGGGGGCTTCGTCAGGTTCAGGTCCAGCCGAAAATCGGATTTGATTTTGCCGCAGCAATGAGGGCCTTCCTGAGGGCGGACCCCGATGTCATCATGGTCGGCGAGATGAGGGATTTCGAGACTGCAAAAACCGCCGTCGAAGCGTCCCTGACAGGACATCTCGTGTTCAGTACACTGCATACCAACAGCGCTCCGGAAACGATTACAAGACTTCTCGATATGGGAATAGACCCGTTGAACTTCTCGGATTCTCTTCTGGCAATTCTTGCACAGCGCCTCGTGAGGACACTCTGCAAGAAATGCAAGGAACCGTACCATCCGACTTCTGAAGAGTATACACAGATAGCAGTAAGTTACGGTGCAGAACAGTTTGAACAACTGAAGGTTCCTTATTCGAAAAGCTTAACCCTCTATCGCCCCAAAGGATGCGATGCCTGCGATAAATCAGGATACAAGGGCAGAGTAGGCATTCATGAACTGCTTGTCGCAACGGAAGCGATAAAAAAATCCATTCAAATGCACGACCCCATAGAAAAGATAAGAGAAGTGGCTGTGAATGAAGGAATGACGACGCTGTTTCAGGACGGCATTGCAAAGGCGCTTCAGGGGTTGACGGATATTAAACAAATTCATCGCGTCTGCATCAAATAATATCCGGTTCTGAATCATTGCGCTGCTTGTGTTGACAGCGTTGTCTCCCGAAGCCCGTTAGGGAGCGAGCTTTTCGGCGCTGAGCGGCATGATGGTTGTTTTGACAACACCGGCAGGTTCGCGAACAAAGACGAGCATAAAGGGTATCTTGCCACCCGGCGGTATTCTGTTATTTGACATGTCACTACCTTGAGGAATGGATAGCGCTGATTTAATCTCCTCTTCATTCAGGCTTGCCAGCCGTTCATCCGAGACAACATTGCCGCCAAATGCTACCCTCGTGGCAATCACTACGTTCTTGTCGTTATAAAGCTCTCCGATAATCCTTATCCTGGCGATGGGGTATGCAGCGGAGTTGACTGCTGCGCCTTCGACTATTCTGAGATTGCCCAGAAAAACGTTGGAAATATTCCTCTGTCTGACATCGGCAAATTTTACGCTTTCAGTTACGGAATCCCGCTTGACCTGTCCCTCGTTTAACATCTTATCCATACCGGGCACATTTTGAGCCAGCCATTGCACCGATTGCTGTCCGGTTTCCGGATTCATCCATAAATAACCCTGAATAATGGCAACAAAAACAACGAACAGTATTCCGGCACGGACCAGAGCACCCCAGTGAAACGATATCTTTTCTTTTTTGGCAGGTTTGGCAACCGCCTGCTTTATGGAATCCTCTTTTTCCGGAAGAGGCAAGGCGCTTTCTGCAGGTTTTTGCTCTTCCCTTTCTTCAACGGCCGATTTAATTCTGGCCGTCCTGTCTGCTTCAGAAACAACTTCTGATGAAACTCTGATTTCTTCAGGAAAAGCCCTGTGTAATTGCCGATCGATTTTTTCCGCCCTGGACTCGGGTTCTTCCTGCGGTTTTTCCTCTTGAACGATTCCGGGAGATACTGAAACAACTTCCGGCACAGCCTGTTGAACCGTATCTGTGTATACCCCGGCTTCTATTTTCAAGCCGGAAATCTCCTGTGTTTCGAGTTCAGGTTTAGAATCATCGTAGATAGATTCTGTTTTCTTTTCCGCTTCCTGTAAGGGTATTTCGTCTGTCTCAGGACTATCGGCTTGAATTGATGCCGGCTCGGTTTTCATGTCCTCGGGCGGTGCAGGATCACTGATGTCTTTTTCCAACTGCAGAGGAGCTGTTTCCTGCTCAAATGGCAGAGGTTCTTCGGGCACTATGTAATCATGGGTTGATTTTTCTTCAACAGGCAAAACATCCACATCCTGTGTTTTCTCATCCTCACTTAGACTTTGGATGGCAGGGCTTGCTGTAAGAACAGGTGCGATTTCCGCTTTCTCTTCTTCCGGTTCTGAAAAAGCAGATTTGTGATCTTCATGTTCAGTAGCATCTTTTGTTGCGAAATCAGTTTTCTCTTCATCCTGAAGGTCAGAGGATGAATCCGTTATCGTGGACAGAAAGCTGTCCAAACTTTCCTTTTCCAGATGCAGATTATAAGGCTTACCCTGAATCGCCATGTCATCACCCTTTGTCTATAACCTTTTGAACAAATATCATGAAGCTCCGTTCTTCTCCTGGTCGGCAGGTTTTTTTACTGCGTTTTCAGGCAAGGTGACCTTGATGACGTCATTGCATACTCTACAGATAAACATCATCACTCTTCCTTTTATTTCTTCGGGCTCAATAACGTATCTTTCGCCGCATTCCTCACAAAAGATGATCATTCTTTATTCTCCAGATTTATGGAACACTGACAGCAGGATTTTTCTGAAGACTGCCCGATTAAACAAGGTAGGCTTTATCAAAAGATCTGTCTATTGTCCCTGTCTCCACATTTTTAATTCTGCGCGCAAGGCGCTGAATTCAGCGCGAATGGTTTTCTTTATCTCGTCCAAAGCATAAGCGAATGCTTCGTGAGGCGCCATATCTTCTATAATGTCCGCCGTGGATAAGCCTTCTTCCGCTGTATCGCCAATGACTGATCTGGCTTTCCGGGCGCTTCTGACCTTGATTTTCTTCGAAAGGGCGAGTGGCTCGGCAATCAGATAATCTTCCTCTTGATCCTGAAGTTGCCGCATTGCCTGCTCGGGCTGCTGTTCATCTTCCTCGGCTGCCTCTTCTTCCGCACTTTCCACTAAATCTACCTTCTCCACCCATGCCCTGTACTTTTGAATATCTTCAAGAAGCGTATTTCTTTTGCCTTCCGGAGTAATATCATGAGAAAGAAGAACCTTCTCCAGGTTGTCGTATACAGACATGAGCAGCAATATTGATCCGGGGTCCGCATCAACAACCTTTACCTGAATATACCTGCCCAGAAAACGCAGTATGCGGAGAAATCCAAGTATTACCTTGTCCTTCTCATAGAGAGATTCGAGGCGGATTATCTCTTCGTCAAACTTGATTAGTGTCGGTTCAGCTATTTCCCATTCAAGGGAAAGAACAAGGCTTTTGAGTTCTTTGATCGGCGAGTACAGGATTGATGTTGATGCGGTGATATCGCCGAATACCTGTTCAAATTTTTCCTCCTTGTCAACTTTTTCCTCGGAGGCTTTTTCACCATCCGCTAATCCTTTCAGGCTTTCATGTTCGACGATGGATGCTTCCGGCTGAACCGGCTTGCTGTCGTCTCCAAAAAGTATATTAAGCCGCTGCTCGATCTCACGGACGAAAGAAGACCCTTTCTCAGGCCCCGGTGTTGTTTCCAGATCAAGTTTTTTACTGACCTCGGTCCTTTTGTTCTCATCGGCCTCTGTTTCCAACCTGACATCTTTCAGGCTTTCGTGTATTTGTTGAGAAGGTTCCTTCTGAGTGTCTTTCTGTTCGGGTTTTTTCTCGTCTTCCCCAAACAGTACGCCAAGACGATTCTCAACTTCACGGACGAATGAAGACTCTTTTTGAATTTCCATCTTTTGCTCCTATTTTAGTTCCTTCTCCAGAGAGGCCATGGTAGCGGATATTATTCTTTTAAGGGTAGAAATCACATTATCACCCTCCAGTGCACTGGCTTCAAACGCGGGCGCCTTCAACTCTGTATTAAGGTCCTTCTCCAGAGTATCAATGTCCAAAATAGGTACCCCCTGCTTTGCCAAATCCCTCTTGTTGTATTGCATGATCAGAGGGATATTAAAAATGTCCTTGCCGTACAGCGCCAGATTTTCCTGAAGATTCTTCAGGGAGATCAGATTCTTGTTTCTTCTTTCCACTGCCGAATCGGCTACGAAAACAACGCCATCGACACCCTTAAGCACCAGTCTTCTTGTGGAATTGTACTTAACCTGTCCCGGTACTGTGTATAATTGTATCTTAACGTCGAAGTCATGAATCTTACCCATATCAAAAGGGAAGAAATCAAAAAACAGTGTCCGGTCTCCCTGGGTTTTTACCGTAACCATTTCGGAATTAATCTGCGTGCGGCACTTGTTGTATATATACTCCAGGTTCGTTGTTTTGCCGCATCTTCCCGGGCCATAATAAACTATTTTTGCCTGGATTACTTTATCTTTCAAGTTAATAAACGCCAATTGTCTTTCTCCCAACTGTTCATGATCTGCATATTATAATGAGTTCATGTCGATAATGAATGCGGAACTATTTTGTGATAAGTACGCTAACCAGTTCTTCCACAACCTTAGTAACCTTCAGTCTTAAGAATCCAAGAGAAATCTGATTGTCAAAAATATTAATCAGGAGAAAATCATCATTGACCTTGCTGAAATAGATATTCTCTTTCTCACCCTTATGAAACAGAAGCGAAAATTCCTCTTCTCCAACGATCTTCGCCATGCTGCCCATGGCGCCGAAATTTGCGGCGGCCAGCGCTGCGAGCGAATAAATATCGCGTCTATTGTTCCCATTATCTACAGACGCGATAATATTACCCGCCGTATCGATGAGGATAGAACTCTGAACTCCAACATCAACCAGTTGTTCTTTAAGAGTATTGTATATCGTATCGAGCTGTACCTGCCCTAGTATTAGATTCATTTCTGCCTCTTTAGCCTCTGACTGACCAGCCGAGGTCCATAATCTTGTCGTACTACAACCTTGGCGATAATCTGCTTTGCATTATCCGCCAGGCAAGCATATTTATACGATCACAGCATAAAGCGTATGAACGTATTCGTTAATTATTAAATAAGTTTTCCTGTGCTCAAAAGTTATAAACTTTTGTCGAGTATTTCACTTGCTGCAGTTTTAAGCTTGTTTATCAATTCGTCAGTATCTTTCGTTTCCGCAGCCTGACTCATGGTAATACCTGTTTTGCTGGCAAGCTCCAGCCTGCCTTTCAGGCCGGCCTGTTCTGAAACGATTTCAAATATACGAACCATTTTCTCTCCCATCGCATCCTCCATTTATTACGACGATATGAGTGCATCTTCAAAAGCGTTCACGATTGTCGGCAGGATCACATTCAACAGAAGCCCGAGCTTTGCCTTTTTCGTGTCAATCGCGATACCCCATTGATAATCTCCAAACGGAAGAAACAACAGACCGATATTGTTGGCGCAATCCAAATAGTAATAGCGTCCCAACTGAGGATAACCCTGACCCTGCGAAAGAGACTTCTGCATATACGTCGTTACTTCACAGAACAGGGATGCCGTCTTGGCAGAAGATTTCTCTGTTGCAATGATCGTCTGGGCATCCGCCATCGTAACAATGCTTGATGCAAGCAATCCTTCACCCATATCACGCTTCAAAATCTCCATGCACTGATTCAACTTTTGAATATTCATTTTTCCTCCTTTCGTTTTATCCGGCCAGCCGGATATCTCCTGTTGTTGCCGCTGATATCTATCACTCCAGGTCAATAGAACATGAGACCTTAACCGCCTGATCATGGTCCTTTGGTGGTGATTTTGTCCTCAAAGGTTTTAATTGATTTGGGAACTACAACGCTGAGGAAAAGCCCCAGCAGCATTTTCTCGCGATTGAATTCAATGCCCCATATATAATCTTCAAAGAGAAGGAAGCACATTGTTTTGTCGTTATCAAGATTCAATAACCAGAACCGGCCGAGTGAAACTACAGAACTTTTAGAAAAGGTGTCCCTTACAAATCTGGTTATATTGGTGAAGATATCCACTGTCGATGGTATTGTGTTGTAACCTGCGACTATATTGCCATCGCGCAAATCGATTATACATGATCTTTCCAGGGCATTGCCCATATCCTTAATCAATTGTTCTATGCAGGTGGAAAGTTGATCATAATGGATGCGGGATGCGGAGGGATGTTCCTCTTTTTCACCAAAGACGGCATCAAAGTCCAACGGTTTGTCATGGGAGGCATGTTCTTCCTCATCATGGGGATGCTGAGCTCCTTCTCTTTCATCTTTACGCCTTGAACTCTCCATCAGAAGCAGCATGAGGTTTTTGTCAATTCGTTTTTCTATGACACTTGTATCGAGGACATGCCGTATGTTAAGCCGCACGTTTTCCCAGGAGATCATCTCCAGAGCCGCGTCTTCACCCTCTAATTCCCCGCATGATGCATCGAATAAAGACCCTTGTATCAGGCAGAAATGTCCCTTTTGATTTCCGTTTCTATAGACTTCCAGAAGGCATGTCTGCTGATCCATGGCAATGACCTGCAAAAAACTGCCAACGGACAACCCTACCAACGGCCATCCGAGGGGCTCTTCGTCTTCAGGCATATTTTGCACCTGATTATCAACAATCAGCTTGATGTTCTTCATTCCTTCTGCTTTCAATATCTTTGCCAGTAATGATGAAAAACAAAGTAGTGTCGCGTAATGCTATGTCTTGTTGCTTTTCTGGTTCTCCTCATACACGTCGCTCGCCGCGTACTTGAATTTGTTTATCAGCTCTTCAGTATCGTCTATTTCTGCGGCTTGACTCATGGAAATACCCGTCTTGCTGGCAAGTTCCAGCCTGCCTTTCAGACCGATTTTTTCTGTTACAATTTCGTAAATGCGAACCAGTTTCTCTCCCATCGCACCCTCCATTTCTTACGATGATATGAGCGCCTCTTCAAAAGCATTCACGATTGTGGGTAAAACAATATTCAGCAAAAGCCCAAGCTTTGCCTTCTTCGTGTCAATCGCGATACCCCATTGATAATCTCCAAATGGGATAAATAAACATCCGACGTTTCCGGCGCAATCAAGATAATAATAGCGTCCCAACTGAGGATAACCCTGACCCTGTGAAAGAGATTTCTGAATAAATGTTGTTACTTCACAGAAAAGAGATGCCGTCTTGGCAGAAGATTTCTCAGTCGCGATGATCGTCTGGGCATCCGCCATTGTTACAATACTTGATGCCAGCAAGCCTTCGCCCACATCTCGCTTCAATATCTCCATGCATTGATTCAACTTCTGAATGTTCATTTTTCCTCCTTGGTATGGATGTAATAAATATTAAGCAGTTCATTGCTTTGAGTACTTTTCATATTCTGTTTCCGACTCTCGACAAAGATATGCATCGTTCTTTTGTGTTGGTTTGCGGAAGCGATACTAAAAAGATCGGAATATATTTTTGATAGTAAGATTTTTGCTTTTGAATTGTTCATTTGTGGCGCTTCTCTATGCCCCCCAATACATGAGAGATTAACGTCCCGCTCGAAAGAAATAATAGAAGATACATGTATATAAGTCAACACTAAAATACATAGATGTCAAGGTGTTTGGCTGTAAACCCGGACCTATACAACATATTGTGGTGTTGCTGTGAATGAATACTATTACTTTGATTTGTATGGTGCCGCTGAAATGTTAACCGGTTAACATCGGAGTTTCCGGGAGACGCTGCCTAAACCTTGGGCTTTGCGTTGCCTGATGAAAATTCATCAAGATTTTCCCAGGAACCGCAGAGGGTCGGTTTCATAACAGTCTTTTCCAGAATGTTCAGATATTCATTCCTGGGGATCATGCATGCTCCCAAGCTGACCAGATGATCTGTAAAAACCTGACAGTCTATCATGGAAAATTCCAACTTCTTTAAAGCTCCTGCAAGCTTTATCAATGCAGTTTTTGACGCGTTGCTTTCTCTTGTGAACATTGATTCACCGAAAAAGCACTTACCCAGAGATACCCCGTAAAGTCCGCCTGCCAGCTTTCCTTCTTTCCATGACTCGACGGAATGTGCGTATCCCATTTCATGAAGCGTGCAGTATGCATTAACCATTTCGTCCGTGATCCAGGCTATGCTTTCTCTTCTGCGCGGTTCCCTGCAGCCTTCTATTACTTCCCTGAAACAACGGTCATAGGTTATGGAAAATAGATTTTTCTTAATTTCCTGGCGCATGCTTCTCGATATTCTGATGTCTTTGGGAAACAGAACACAACGCGGATCAGGGGACCACCACATAATGGGTTCGCCTTCGGAATACCATGGGAAGATTCCCTGGCTATAGGCAAGGATGAGCCTCTCAGGCGAAAGGTCGCCGCCGACCGCAAGGACCCCGCTTTCTGAAGCTAAGTTCGGTGGCGGGAATATCAGTTTATCAATTAATCGATAGACAAGCATTTACAGACCAGATTTGGTGATCTTGAGAACAACCCCATCCTTTCCCGTGTCAGCTTCCACTGTACCGCCCTTTACCAGCTTTCCGAAAAGCACCTCATCGACGAAGAAGTTTTTCACTTTATCCTGTATAAGGCGAGCAATCTCACGAGCGCCGAACTCAATAGAATATCCCTGATCGGCAAGCCACTCATAAAGATTATCGGACACAATAAGGCTGACATTCTTTTGCTTAAGCTGATCGGCAAATTCACGGAGTTGTTTTTTGACGATGTCAACTACCACCGGCCTGCTCAAGTCATTAAAAGTGATCATGGCATCCAACCGGTTTCTGAATTCGGGAGCAAACACCTTTTTGACCGCCTCCGATATCGCTCTTTTTGTTACTCTGCGCTCACCAAAACCTATCTGGGATTTTCCGATGTCACGTGCCCCTGCATTTGACGTCATGATGATGATCACATTTCTGAAATCCGCCTTGCGGCCCGTGTTGTCGGTCAGAGTCGCATAGTCCATAACCTGAAGAAGCGTATTGAAGATGTCCTGGTGCGCTTTTTCTATCTCGTCTAGAAGAAGCACGGAATGAGGCGTTTTGCGCATGGCCTCGGTCAAAAGGCCGCCCTCTTCATAACCCACATAACCCGGAGGTGCGCCTACGAGCCTGGAGACGGTATGTTTTTCCTGGTATTCCGACATGTCGTAACGATGCAGGGGGATGCCCAGAGTAAGCGCCAGTTGCCTGGCGAGTTCTGTTTTGCCGACTCCGGTCGGTCCTGCAAAAAGCAGTGAGGCGACGGGCCTGTTCTGATCCTGAAAACCGGCGCGTGATCTCCGGATGGCCTGGACAACAAGCTCAATGGCCTGATCCTGTCCGAAAATGACGGATTTAAGAGAACTCTGAAGGTCTTTCAATTGTATGGTTTCCGAAGACGACACGGATTTTTCAGGAATCCTGGCCATTTTAGCCACGACCACTTCAACTTCTTTCGGGCTTATGGTTATAATGTCCTGATCATCAGAGCGGTATAAGCGGGTTCTTGCGCCTGCCTCGTCGAGAACATCGATAGCCTTATCAGGCAAATGCCGGTCGTTGATATGTTTGGACGAAAGCTCCACGGTTGCATGCAAAGCGTCTTCCGTGTAAGAAACCTCATGGTAGGATTCGTATCTCTCTTTGATGCCGAGGATGATCCTGTATGTTTCATCAACTGTCGGCTCGGGAACTTCTATGGGCTGAAAACGTCTGGAGAGAGCCCTGTCTTTATCAAAATATTTTCTATATTCGTCATGTGTTGTCGAACCGATGCAGCGCATCTTGCCTGATGTAAGAGCTGGCTTGAGAATATTGGATGCATCCATTGAACCTCCTGAAACAGCTCCTGCGCCTACTATTGTATGGATTTCATCAATAAACAATATCACGTTTTCCATTTTTTTCAGCTCGGCGATAACCCGTTTCATGCGTTCTTCGAAATCTCCCCGGAAGCGTGTTCCTGCCAGTAATGAGCCCATATCGAGGGAATATATCTTTGCATTTTTCAGAGGCCTGGGAACTTCGCCACGTGCAATGAGCTGGGCCAACCCTTCGGTGATGGCTGTTTTGCCGACGCCCGCCTCGCCCACGTGAATGGGGTTGTTCTTATACCGACGGCACAAGACCTGTATGGTTCTTTCGAGAATATCCTCCCTGCCGATAAGGGGATCCATCTCCCCGTTTATTGCCTTTTGCACCAGCTCCGTTGTAAAGAGCATCAAAACCTTTTTTTCCCGACCGGCCTTTTCCTGATATTTTTCACTCTCCTTGCCCGGTTCCGTGACATCCGGCGTTACGGACACGCCATGCGATATATAATTAAGCAGATCCAGCCGCGTTATTCCTTCTTTGCTTAAATAATAAGCGGCGTGGGACTCTTCTTCATCAAAGATGGAGATCAGCACATCGCCGATATCCAGTTCCTTTTTTTGAGCCGAGGCAGTATGCCAGATGGCCCTTTCCATAACATTCTGAAACCCAAGGCTTTGTTCGGGTTCCGTGCCTTCGGATAAAGAATGGGGAATTTTATCCTTGAAAAAGGCGTCCAGGCTGCTCCTCAGCGCCTTTACATCTCCACCGCATCCTTTAATGATCGCCTTCACAGAATCAAAAAAGAGAGCCGCGAAAAGAATATGTTCCGGTGTCAGATATTCATGTTCTCTCGTTTTGGCCTCGGTGTATGCGGCGCGCAATATATTATCAAGCTCTTCAGTAATCTTCATAGTTTATGTTAAGCCTCCTCATAACTGCATTTGAGAGGGAATCCCCTCTGCTTGGCCATCTGGTGTACCTTCGACACTTTTGTAATGGCAATGTCATAGGTATATACACCGCAGACTCCCTGTCCCTTTTTATGGACGTCAAGCATTATCCTGGTCGCTTCGGCTGCCTGCTTGTGAAATACCTTCATGAGAATCTCCACAACAAACTCCATTGTTGTGTAGTGATCGTTGTGAAGCAGTATGCGATACATCTTCGGTTCGTCGAGAACAGGTTCGGAGTCAACGCCGAAACCGCTTTCAAACTTCGGATCATTATTACTGTGACCGGACATCAATTCTCTTCCTTATGTACTGTTCTATTTTATTAATTGATAAGTGAAATGGCAAGGGAATGATTATCAGAAAATAAGTCATGCAGTCTGCAAATCAAGCAGAGTTTCCATGATAAAAAGATTATGCCTCAAGAACCGCTTTTTCAATATCGAGCACGGGAGAAGGGATCATACCTGGCATCTAGACAGTTTTCTATCTCTGAAGATTTGGCAATGCAAAAAAGAATCTGCTTCCCTGAAGGAAGCCCGCGTTCCAGTTCTTCAAAAACAAAAAGGTGTGGTTCAGCCAGGGCCACGACAACTTTCTGCGGGTTGTCTTCCAGCACTACTATCCGATGACGCAAAGCATACTGCTCCCCTATGGCTTTCTGGAGAGTTTCGGCAACCTTAAAGTTCGTAAGAGACACGACAGGCATGCTGAAATGGACGGATAAGGCATTGACGTAACTATCCTCATTGATCAGACGCATATCAACGAGCAATGTAGCTAAAGGTTTTCTGATTCTTCTTTCTCTGAGTTTCTTCTGTTCCATAAGAACTGTATGCAACTGTTCAGTGCTGATTATGTTCAGGTCAACAAGAATCTGCCCGACCGGCTTTCTCTTATTGCTGTAATAAAGGGTGCCGATGAGCTTCGATTGAGGAATACCCATTTCACAGAGTATCTGTACCAGATATTTCTGGGGTTCCGTTTTCTTTCTTTCCAGCGCGGTATCAAGCTGTGCTTCTGTGATAATTTTTTTTGTGATGAGAATCTGACCTATATTGTTCTTCATCGCCTTGTCCTTATTCTGAGATAACCAATATTACTGATTGTATTCGTCCCCAAACGGCGCCCACAATTATCAACAATATATTAATATGTCAATATTGCATTATTGCTCTTTTTATACGATTATCACCGACATGAACCTGAAAAAGAGAAAATCCCAAGTGTCCAACCCGGTTGCCGTTGGTGTGGAAGTATGCTACGAAAACCCTGTAATGATTTCCTGAACTTTGGATGGTAAAATGAAATGAGTGAAATAGTTGCATTGTTAAATTATCTGCCGAATCAATCGACTGAGCAGAATATTGATCGCTTGACCCGGTCGCCCTATGTCAAAAAAGTATTGCTTATTGCCGACGGGAACACGGCGACACAGACATCAAAGGTAAAAAAATCAAGGAAAATATCCATTCATACGGAAAAGACTTTTCGAGAGGCGGTCCTTAAAATCAGTTCAGGCCACCTTCTTTTCATTAACAGCTTTGATGAAATGCATTTTGACGATTTTACCTTAAAGCGATTTATAGAAGTTGCCGAGTCGACCGGAGCCGGCATAGTCTACGCCGACTATTATGAAATGGAAGAAACCTTAAAAGAACATCCTTTAAATGATTACCAGACGGGAAGCGTTCGTGATGATTTCAATTTTGGACCCCTCATGCTCTTTTCTCTGCCGGCTGTAAAAAAAGTCATAAATGAAACAGGTTTTCACACGCCGTCCATATACGCATTCATATATGATCTGAGGCTGAAGGTGTCCATGGACTGTTCTCTGTTTCACATTCAGGAATTTCTTTACGCGGTGAAACGATCCTCTTCCACGTCCGGTAACAGCATCTTTTCCTATGTAGATCCGAAAAACAGAATAATACAAAAGGAGATGGAGACTGTTTTTACAGGATATCTTCGAGGAATCGGTGCTTATCTGGAGCCCAGAAAACAAAAGGTGCGGAGAACCCGGGGTCGGTCTTTTCCCGTAAAGGCAAGTGTAATCATTCCGGTAAAAAACCGCAAAAAGACTATAGCTGAGGCAATCAAGAGTGCCCTTGCGCAGAAGACGGATTTCCCCTTTAACGTTATCGTTGTCGATAACCACTCCACGGATGGAACCTCATCCGTCCTGTCCTCGCTGGCATCAAAAAATAAGGTTGTCGAACATGTCATACCTTTACGCCTCGATCTGGGGATAGGAGGCTGCTGGAATGAGGCAATCTATTCTGATCATTGCGGCATGTATGCCGTTCAGTTGGATTCTGATGACCTTTACAGTGGCCGGGATACACTGCAAATGATCATAGACATGTTTGAAGAATACAACTATGCCATGATTGTCGGCAGCTACACGCTGGTGGAGAGGAACCTTCATGTAATACCCCCCGGACTTATCGACCACAGGGAATGGACAGACGACAACGGTCATAATAATGCACTGCGAATCAACGGGCTGGGCGCTCCTCGCGCTTTCCATACAGGTGTGGCAAGGGATGTCGGATTTCTCAATGTTAGCTATGGAGAGGACTATGCAATGGCATTGAGAATATCAAGAGAATGGATGATCGGCAGAATATATGAAAGCCTTTATCTTTGCCGCCGCTGGGAGGATAATACGGATGCTGCGTTGTCGATTGAAAAAAGCAATCGTCATGACGCTTTTAAAGACAAAATCCGATCCATCGAAATAGCGGCACGCCAGACAATGAACAGGAAAACAGATAAGAGATAGAATATCTATGTCGGATGTTACTGCTGAGCAGGAGCGAATCTTTTCACACTTCAATGCTGACAAAAATTCAGCATCGCTCTGCGAATTGACAACAGAGCTCATCAACGCACAAAAGAAAACATGGACCGGACTCAAGGAGAGCTATGAAGGTCTGGCTGCTGTTAAAGCCCGCCGCATCAGGTGTGGCGGTTTCTATGTATCGGTCCAATATAATCCCGGAAGAATCGTCAGTACGGCAGCGGACGTTAATCCCGTAAAGATCAGGAAAAGAAGATGCTTCCTTTGCATGGGAAATCTTCCCTGTGAGCAGCAGGGTATTGAATATCTTCAGCGGTATCTGATTTTGTGCAATCCCTTCCCGATTTTCAGCGGCCACCTGACCATTTCTCTCCTTCAGCACAGACCACAGGCAATAGAAGGGGAACTGGCCATATTCCTCTCTCTCGTAAAGGATTTCAGTCCGTCATTTACAGTTTTATACAATGGTGCAAAGTGCGGAGCCTCTGCGCCTGACCATATGCATTTTCAGGCTGCCCCCATGAATATCCTGCCTGTCGAAAAAAACAGCCACTTTCAAAAAAAGCGATCATTGTTCAGGAGACAAGGAGGGATTATTTGTTATCGACTGAAAGATATGGGCCGTTCAATCTTTGTCCTGGAGGGAAAGGACAGGCTTGCCGTTGAGCTCTATATGAAAAAATTTATTGCCGCCCTGCAGACGGTGCTGAATTGTACAGATGAACCGATGATGAATCTTTTCGGCTCATATGGTGAATCAGGATGGAGGATCATATTCTTTCCGCGCCGCAGGCACCGACCCGATGCATATTATCGCGAAGGGGAGGCTAAGATCACAGTAAGTCCCGGGCTTGTGGACATGGGGGGGCTGATCATAGCTCCGCTTGAAATTGACTTTCATAAGTTGAATGCCCTGACTGTAATGGAAATATACGAAGATGTTTCTCTGGAGGAGTCCGTACTTGACGAAGCCATCGCTTCATTGTGAATTACAATACTCTGCCGACTACAACCCCCGTCCGGAATCTCTTGCCGGCCAGATAACTGTCAAGCGTCCTGCTTGAGACCACAACCTTGCCTGTTACCTTTGATGCATGCAGCAGATGGATGTTTTTACCGATGCGCATT
Source organism: uncultured Syntrophaceae bacterium (assembly GCA_964558665.1). Taxonomy (GTDB): domain Bacteria; phylum Desulfobacterota; class Syntrophia; order Syntrophales; family PHBD01; genus CAZLFA01. The sequence continues at coordinate 8,381 of CAZLFA010000008.1, read as the reverse complement.
GCAATACCGACATGAATAACATCCAATCCTTTTAAGCCTGTCGTGATAGCTATTAAATCACCGTCCATTATTCTGTCCTGGGTTTCTCTGAAAGACTTTTTGGGTATGTAATAATTGCATCGCCGCGAAATGTTCTTTTCAACAACCTTCATCTGCTTGTAAGAGTCGTTATCCGCCAGTGCCGAATATTTGCCGGCATTTGCCGTCATAAAACGTATAACTCCCGGATATTCTACTCCTCCGATGTCCGCGGTAATATTTTTTACAATTCCTTTCCTTTCATTGTCATAAAGCCAGTCGCAAAAGTAGTGAAGTCGGGAAGAGTAGCCGTTCATTACTCCCTGCCGGTAACGCGCCTCCCTCAGGGATTCGGCATACTCTGCAAATGTGCTTTTGCCCGCTCTGATCAATCTTGCCAATACGACCGCGTTTTCCAAAAAGGTGAAACAGTCAAGCTGGCGAAGATTGATAACCAGATCTTCGGGGCCCTTGCGTTCCAGGGTATTGGATACGTAGCTGGTGCCCAGAAAGTGTCTTCCTACCTTTACCACCAGCTCATTAACAGGTGCTGACGACATGTTATCTTTAAAAGCCTCGGCAAGAATGCTTTCACAAATCCTTTTATCCGCCGGTTTATATATCATGTTGTAGTTTGTCCTCTGGTTTGGGCCTGATTCCAGGCAAAAGCCGTTTTGTAAAGGTAAAGAACAAAAAGTAAGCATGATCATCATAAAACAGATGACCTTTATCTTTAACGGCCGGAATCCGGTACTTACATACACAAAAACGCTCTTGCTCTGTACCATGGCAATGCTGTTATTCTTTTTCCCTGCTGCTGTAGAACCGGATGGCCGAGTCGAGCAGTGTTATGAAATAGTCCACATCTTTTTTTGCATCCGGCAGCTGCTCAGGAGAAACAAGGTGGTTATGCTCATCAAAGAATTTATCCACTATAGTCTCGTATTCATCCTGGGCTACTACGCACTCTCCAATATCTGTACTGTACATGCATATTTGTAAAATCAGTACCTCTCCCTTTATTGTTGTAACTTGGTCAATTTTTTTCATATTCGTTCACATTTAAAGTTATGATTAATTTATGCGCAGCTTTTTTATATCAGCCTACTTACCACAGCGGAACGTCTTGTTCAACAGTCGAAAAATCAAATTATCATCGCTGCAAACAGACAATTACAATGCACGTCACCTCAGAATTTGGTATACATATGTCAGAGTATTGCATCTTAAAAGCCACATAATGATTCACATTCATGGAAATTAATATGGAACAGTCGTCTGCAACAGAAAAGCTAAAAATAGAACTGAATAAATTCAAGGTATTATATGAACTCGCACTGAATATGAGTTCGGATAGAAGTCTTGAAGAGAATCTGGCCTATATTGTGGAGCAGGGCAGACAGATTCTCGGTGCCGACACAGCCTATATGGCGCTTGCCGATGAAGGAAAAAATGAGGTTTATATGCATTCCTTATCCGGTATCAGGACCGAAGCATTTAAAAAGATGCGTCTGCCTTATGGAAAAGGTCTCGGCGGTAAAGTAATGGCCACCAGGAAGGGATATATAATCCATGATTATTTTCATGACACTGAAATTACTCATATTGTGGACTCCATCGTCAAGGAAGAGGGGCTGGTTTCCGGTATGGCGGTTCCCATCCGGTTCGGTTCACTGAATCTGGGCGTGCTTTACATATTCAATCGCCGCTATACCGACTTTACGCAGGACAATCTCGATACTCTCCTTTTGCTCGGGAATCTGGCTGCTGTAGAAATATCACGCAGAATGACGGAAAGCGAACTTCGCAGGGCGCATGACGAGCTGGAGATACGGGTTGAAAAAAGAACAAAAGAATTATCGGAAATAAACAAAGAGCTGCAGGAAAGCGAGGGACGCTATCGCAGTATTTTTGAAAATGCAATAGAAGGTATTTTTCAAAGTTCCCCGCAAGGGCGGTTCATTGATGTCAATCCGGCAATGGCTGCAATGTGCGGATTTTCATCGCCCCGGGAAATGATCGAAAGCATCAGCGACATAGCCAGTCAATACTACATAAACCCGGAAGACCGGGAGCGGTTTATGCGGTTTATGTCGGAACAGGGGCACGCAGAAAACATACAGTACCAGGTTTACCGCAAAGACGGTTCGAAGATATGGATGTCGGTAAACGCAAGGGCGGTCAAAGACGCAGAGGGACGCTTGTCTTATTATGAGGGAATGACCCAGGATATTACCCTGTACAAGGAATATGAACAGGCATTGCAGAAAAGCGAGGAGCGGTACAGAGTAATTCTGGAAGAAATCGAAGACGGCTACCAGGAGGTTGACCTGAAAGGCAATTTTACTTTTTGTAACAAATCGTTCCAGAAGATGTTCGGTTATGAAAAAAATGAATTGCTTGGTACCAATTTTAAAAATTACGCCGCCGATGAGGAAAATGCCAGGAGAATCTATCTTGCCTACAATAAAATGTTTAAAACGGGCAATCCGATCAAGAGATATGAGTGGGATATTATTGCCGGGGACGGTTCCAGAAAAACGATTGAATTCTCCGCTTCCATTCTGAAAAATGCAGAGGGGTGTCCTACCGGATTCAGGGGCATTGTCAGGGATGTTACTGAAAGAAGAATGGCGGAAGATCAATATCGCATCGTGGCAAACAGTTCACAGGTTGGAGTCTATATTGTGCAGGATGGCAGGATCCGCTTTGCCAACCCCCATATATCAAAATATTCAGGCTATCCGGAAAATGAACTGTTAGGTGCCCGCATGTTGCATTTTGTTCACCCGGATGACCGTGATCATGTCAGAAAGATGGCAAAAAAAATGCTAAACGGAGAAACGGTTACCCCTTATGAGTTCAGAATTGTCGGAAAAGACGGCAATGTAAAATGGCTCATGGAAACGGTTACCTCGATAGTTTACGATGGGAAAAGGGCGGTGCTGGGAAGTACAATGGACATAACGAAGCAGAAAGAGGTTGAAGCCGAAAGGCACCGTCTCGAATCTGAACTGCTCCAGGCGAAAAAGATGGAGGCCATAGGTACCCTGGCCGGCGGCATAGCCCATGACTTCAATAATCTGCTGATGGGAATAGAGGGTTATGCATCACTCATACTTCTGCACATAGATTCCGCCCATCCGCACTATGAGAAGCTCAGGGCGATTCAGGAGCAGGCGCACAGCGGATCAAACCTGACACGCCAGTTGCTGGGTTTTGCAAAAGGCGGACAGTATGAATTGAGGCCGGCAAACCTTAACGAATTGTTAAGAAGGATTATTTCTATTTTCAGCAGGACCAAAAAAGAGGTCAACATTCATGAAAAGTATTTGGATGGTTTGTGGACAGCGGAATTAGACCGCGGCCAGATTGAACAGGTAATGCTGAATCTCCTTCTTAATGCCTGGCAGGCTATGCCTAATCAGATGGGCGATATATATGTAGAGACACAGAATGTCACCCTTGACGAATCATTCACTCATCCATACGGTATTAAAGCCGGGGGCTATGTAAAGATTTCCATAAGAGACACAGGGATAGGAATGGATGAACAGACCAGGCAAAGGGTCTTCGATCCTTTTTTCACGACTAAGGAGATGGGACGGGGCACGGGACTGGGGCTTGCGTCTTCATATGGAATCATAAAATCCCATGGCGGAATTATAAATCTGGAAAGTGAGAAAGGGAAGGGAACAACATTCTACATCTATCTCCCTCAATCCGGTAAAAACGAGATCAAATTCGAGCAAGAAGCTTTTCTCGGCATTTTAAAGGGAAGTGAAACGATCTTGATTATCGATGACGAAAAACCAATCCTTGATGTAACCAGGGACCTGCTGGAGGAATTGGGATACCGTGTTATCTCGGCGACGGGGGGACAGCAGGCAATACAAATATATCATGCGAACAGGGATCGGATTGCCCTGGTGATTTTTGATATGATCATGCCCGGTATGGATGGCGGGGAGCTCTTTGATGCACTGAAATCCATCAATCCCGATGTAAAGGCAATTCTTGCCAGCGGTTACAGTATAGACGGAAAAGCACAGATGATCATCAATCGGGGTGTTCAGGCGTTTCTGCAAAAACCTTTCCGGGTCGATGATCTGTCTAAGAAGATCAGGGAGATATTGGGAAAAGAATAAGCGTCAGACTAAAGCAGCCCATATTAGGGTTTAGATAGAGGCAAATTATAGAAAAACGGGACCGGGTGGCGTCAGTCCCGGTCCCGTCAGAGCAACACTTCATTCCCTCAGAAAACATAATCGTCGTTACTTCTTATTGCTTGTTCTCCAGATGCCTTGCTCGTCGGCAGCCTTGACAAGATCGTCCCTGGTGTCGGGATGGGCAATGTTAATGAGTCCTTCCGCCCTCTGCCAGGTGTTTTTCCCCTTGACATTGAATTTCCCGTATTCTGTTACAAATATATGAGCGATGGTCCTGGAGACGGTCACGATGCCTCCGGGAGGCAGGAAGGGAACTATTCGCGATTTTGTTTTTCCCTCTTTATCTTTATAACTCGAAGGCAGGCAGACCATGGACTTGCCGCCCTTTGACTCGTAACCGGCAAGGACAAAATCAAGCTGTCCCCCTGTGCCTGTAATCTGCCGGAATCCGGAAGACTCGGAACATACCTGACCGTAAAGGTCAACTTCAATGGCGTTGTTGATGGTTATCATATTGTCATTAAGCGCGACAATTGACGGTTTATTTGTGTAGCTTACCGGATAGGTGGCACAGCACGGGTTGTCATCGATAAAATCATAAAGTATCTGTGTGCCCAGGGCGAATGTGTATACTATCTTCTTGGGATCGATGTTCTTTTTGCATCCGGTCAGTTTTCCTGCATTAAACATGTGTACATAGGCGTCCACGAGCATCTCGGTATGGCAGCCCAGATTCTTGAGATGAGAGTCTGCTATGAGCATACCCACCGCATTTGGCATACCGCCGATGCCAAGCTGGATGCAACTGCCGTCGATCATCTCATCAACGATCAACTGGGCAACTGTTTTGTCCACCTCCGAAGGCGGAGGAGAGGGAAGCTGTGTAAGAGGCGGGTTTTCTCCCTCAACAATATAATCAACCTCGCTGATGTGAACGGCCTCTTCAAATCCGCCCAGGCAGCGGGGCATTTTTTCATTTACTTCAACAATAACTTTCTTGGCACGATCACACAAAGCCTTGGAGTGAGAGCATTGGGGCCCGAAGTTAAAGAACCCGTGCTTATCCATAGGCGCAACCTGCAGCATGAGGACATCCAGATCATCCATCTCCTCACGCACATAGCGGGGAACTTCGCAATATTTTACAGGAGTATAGTATACAGGGGTCCCCTTGTCGGCGAACTTGCGGTCCGCTCCTGAAAAGTGCCAACTGACCCAGGTAAATACCTCTCCCTTGGGATCCGCAACCACAACCTCGGGTAGATAGGCGGTTACGCAACTGCGTACTTTAACATCCTGCAGTTCCCCCTTGCGTTGCGCCAGGGCTTTATCGCAGGCCCTGACCATCCCAGTAAAGGAGCCATATTCAACCCAATTACCCGATTCGACTACACCGACTGCTTTCTCAGCGGAAACCAGCTTCTGTTTGTACTCATCTTTAAAACTCATATAAGTTCCTCCTTTTTAATGGTTTGTCAGATTATTTCCAATGCTTCAATAAAACTCAAAATCACTGAGTCTTAATCACGATGGACCTGGTGGAGACTGCATTGCCGGAGCAGGGATCGTTCGTATTTTTTAAGTTTCTCCTCTTGCCGGCCTGTATGATTAATACCGGTGGGGCATTTGAAACTTATACGGTTTATGATTTCAGCATCTGCTCAAGGGTGTTGGACCGGAGCTGTTTCGCATCAACTCCGGTCCAGGGAGGGTGTACGACCGGAGTTATTCCGCATTCGCCCCGGTACTTGGAGGTAACACCTTGAAAGCTATTATATTGCCACATAATCTTGTCTGATATATTTGTGGTCCCTTTGCTGAGCAAAGGATAAATGAGCCCGCAATGGTGAATGTTTAGCTGTATGAGATTGTAAAGTGGCTACTTTATAGAGGAATGCAACGACTGAATCAATACAATAAAATCGTAAGAAGATTGTATGTAATTTATATACTATGAAAGGGAGCCTAAATAAGATTGAAGATTGATTTTCTTGCCTTTTATGCCGAGTTTTGTCCGCACATGATTCCGGTGAAGAGCAACTGCCCCGGCACAAATACCTAACATTTCACCGATTTCCTTGGTTGTTCTGCCTTCCTTGATCAGGTTGGCAACCTGCAGTTCCTTAGGTGTCAGATTCAGGTGTCGTGAGGACAGGCGATGCGAAAAGGGAGATATTATATTGATCAGGTTGGATTCCAGGATGCTTACGAATGACATATCACGCTTGCTGATGCGGCTGCTTTTCAGCTTTTCTATGTAGGGAAGCACCAGGCCTTTTACATTGGAAAGCACTTTTTCCTCCATCTCGGATTTGTCCTCTTCTCTCTGAGTCAATAAAACCTTCAGGGCAGTATTGACCTCTTCCAGATTGCGCGATTTCAACTGAACTTCCCGTTCCCTCTTTCTTAATGCCGTCTCAGAATGTTTCTGTTCGGTAATGTCGGCAAAAGAGGCAACGCTCTTTTTCGTTCCCGGGATCATGCCGATCGTAATGATGACATTTTTCAGGTTGTTTTCCTTGTCCAGAAAAAGAAATTCGTAGTTTCGTGGAGCCGTGGCGGGATCGATTCTTCTTTTCTTATGATAACCCTGCATCCTTGCCAGATCCTTGCGGGTTACAAATTCGGTCCACTTGCGTTTTCCCTCCCAGTATTCCCTGGGTGCTTTCGAAAGGTTTTCAAACTCGGTATTAACAAGAGAAAGGGTCATATCTTCCTCAATAATAATGGTGGCGGTGCCGGTCGTTTCAAAAATCGTCCGGTAGAGATTTTCGGATTCGCGCACTTTCTGCTCTGCAAGCTTGAATTCCGTAATGTCTGCGAAAGAGGCGACGCTTTTTTTCGTTCCCGGAATCATGCCGATGGTCAGCATAACGTCTCTGATGCGCCCGCGGCTGTCGATAAAACCGAATTCATAGTTCCTGGGGGCTGCATTGGCATCTTCTCTGCGCAGATAGTGATAGCCCTTCATGCGCTCAACGTCTGTCGGAACCACGAACTCCGTCCAGCTTTTCTTCCCTTCCCATTCTTCCCTGATAAAACCGGACATCTTGATGAATTCAGTATTGACCAGAGACACCGTCGTGTCTTCCTCGATAATGATGGTAGCCATTCCTGTATTTTCGAATATGGTTCGGTACAGATCTTCCGATTCACGGAGTTTCTTCTCGGCGAGCTTAAGATCAGTAATATCAAGGACGGATGCCACGCTCTTTTTTGTACCGGGTATCATGCCGACTGTGACGATTACATCCATGATGTGTCCCTGATTGTCGATAAAACCAAATTCGTAGTTCCGGGGAACGGATTCAGGTGCAATCCTTCGCAGATGATGATACTGCTTCATTCTTGCGACATCATCGGGGACGACAAATTCCGTCCAGCTTTTTTTCCCCTCCCATTCTTCCCTGGTAAAACCGGACATTGTAATGAATTCCGTATTGACAAGCGACACTGTGGTGTCTTCGTCGATTATGATGGTAGCCGTCCCTGTTGTTTCGAATATGGCCCTGTAAAGATTTTCCGATTCCCGAAGCCGCTCCTCCGCAAGCTTGTGTTCGGTGATGTCCATGCAGTTGCCGAGGATCGCCGGTCTGCCGCCGTATGATATTGAAGTGACTGTTTCCATAATCCAGCGTACTTTACCCTGGCCTGTGGTAACGCGAAACACATGGGGAGCAGTGCGTATGCCGCACAGCATTTCCCTGGCATTTTTTTTAACGTTCTGTTTGTCGTCGGGATGAATGGCACAGTCGGATTCACGGCCTATCAAAGCTTCAACTGTGAAGCCTGCATATGAAGCCGCATTTTCGTTGACGTTGCAAAACCGGCCGTCCTGGACGACATAAATGCCCGCAAAGGATTTCTGGGAAATCGTCTTGTAAATTTCTTCGCTTTCCCGAAGCTTTTCTTCCATTGCCTTGTACTGTTCAATCCTGCGCTCCAGCTCGTCGATTTTCTTGTGAAGGCCTTCTATGATTGACTGCTGATTCATCTTTCATTCACCTGTCCGGTTATTTGTAGATGTATTATATCATGGATTAGGCACAAAAGATTAAACTGCAAGTACAGAATGTGACATTTTAATTGACACAAGAAAAACAAAAGGGGCTAAGCAATCGCTTAACCCCTTTTTATGTCTGGTGGAGCTGAGGGGAGTCGAACCCCTGGCCTCTTGAATGCCATTCAAGCGCT
>CAZLFA010000007.1:0-81805 GCA_964558665.1 uncultured Syntrophaceae bacterium | reverse complement strand
GCTTACAATCTGGGAGGATCTGCCACTGTCAAGTTAAGTCTCGTTCAGGACATATAAGCCCCATATCAAATGACACGATGCTGCACTTCACCGCAACACCTTCTCTTCCAAATTGACCTTCCAGCCTTCCTTTTCACGAACAAGATGTATTGTCTCGATGTCGCTTTTCATCGGCGTCGCATTCCCGCCGAACTTCCCCAGATAATGCGTGATATTTCTACAGACAAAAACAAACGCATCCAGGTTGCGATCGGGGAAACCGTCTCCGGTCATCCCCTGCAGTGCTTCATTCAGCATTGCCTTAAAATCAGGAACGGTAACGTTCGCTGTCACTGTAGCTTTATCATCCGACGCTTCCGTCTCCGCAATTGCAATTCTGACCTTGCCGGCAATCATGCCGGCAATAATTCCATGCCCCAGGGAACGGCGCGCCTGATATTCATTAAGTGATTCGCGCGCCCTGTCCTTTGCGGAAAGCAGATTGTAGGCATCCGCAGTGCGGCCGCCGATTACTGCATTCAGGTAGTTCATGGCTGCCTCCTCCGGCGTCAGTTTTTGCCCTCTGCGAACCAGCAGGAAAATAACGATTGGAAACACTATGAACAGAATTATCAAAGCAGCCATCCAGTAATACCTTTCCCAGCTATAGTTTAATGCCTTTTCATATATAAATATGCCGGTGTTGTCAAAACAATGGCTTCGCGACTTGCCGCTTGAAAATGGTACATTCTCTGTTATACTTATGCCATGATCTCACGACGTAAATTTCTTATGGATATAGCTAAAATTGCTCCACTGCTCGGAGGAACAGGAATCCTTCTCTCGGAACCGTTCTGGAACAGGGTTTTGTCCGATACGGATTCGTCCCTGCTTTTTGCCCGGAACATTTTAAGCGGTTTTGAAAATGCGCCGCTTGCCCGGTACTGGACTTCGCCGGAGATGGGTGCGGAGAGCTGTACGAAATGCCACAGCGCGAGCGCCGTCAGGGGCAAAAAGCATGTCCACAGCGCCAGAACCGTCAAATGCCTGCTTTGCGCACAGGGCTGCGTAATAGAAGACGGAAAGCGGGGACAATGCCGGACGCGCATGAACGTCGGCGGCCGGCTTCGCAGTCTGGTTTACGGCCGCCCCGTGTCTATCCATGTCGATCCTATCGAAAAAAAACCCCTCTATCATTTTATGCCGGGTGCGGCGGCCTTCTCGCTTGCCACCGTTGGCTGCCCCCTGAAATGCAAGTTCTGCCAGAACTGGGAGATATCACAGGCATCGCCTGAGGATTTCCGGACTTCCTATACGCCTCCCTTGCAGATTGTTGAAGCCGCGAAGTTGCGGCAGGCGCCCGTCATTGCCTTCACATACAACGAGCCGACCGTATTCACGGAATACCTGCTCGACATAGCCCGTGAGGCCAGGAGAAAGAACATCAGATCGGCTCTGATCAGTTGCGGAATCATGAACGAAGCGCCGCTCAGCGACATGTGCAGTGCGTTGAACGCCATCAAGATAGACCTCAAGGGATACAGCGAGGCCTTCTACCGCGACGTATGCAGCTCAGAGCTGAAACCCGTGCTGAGATCGATAAAGCAGGTGGCGAAAAGGCGCGTTCACCTTGAAATAGTCAACCTGGTTGTTCCCACACTCAACGATTCGGACAAAATGATCTCCGGACTTGCCGACTGGATAATGGGGGAGATCGGCCCTGACGTACCCGTGCATTTCACCCGTTTCCATCCGCAGTACCAGTTTCTCAACCAGCCGCCGACACCCGTGGCGACTCTGGAAAGAGCCCGCGAAATAGCCATGCAGAAGGGCATCCGCTATGCCTACGTGGGAAACGTCCCTGATCACCCCGGCAACGATACCTACTGTCCGTCCTGCAAAAAAGCGGTCATCAGGCGCAAGGGGTTTTTCATCACGGAGATGAACGTAAAGGCCGGACGCTGCAGTTACTGCAAAAGAAAGATCGCGGGGGTATGGGCATGAAAATATTTCAGGAGTTTTAAAATGAAGACAGCGGGAATTATCCTGGCAACTATCCTTGCAGGCCTCGTTCTTACTACGTCATGCCGGTCGGAAAAAATAGCCGACGATGCCCGGATCCGGGAGCCGGCGGTTGCCGGCCAGTTTTATCCTGCATCGGCATCACACCTGAAAGCGGCTATAGAAGCATTCATGAAAGACGCAATTGTTCCGCAATCGGATAACCCTGTCGCCATCATCGTTCCGCATGCGGGCTATATTTATTCAGGCCAGATCTGCGCTGACGGTTTCAATCAGGTAAAGGGGAAATCGTATGATACGGTGGTCATTCTGGGCACCAATCATACAACACCTCACTTCGGCAGGGTGTCGGTTTACCCGGGCGACGGTTTTCGGACACCCCTCGGCGTTGTTGAAATCGACAGGAAGATGAGGACAGAGCTTCTCGCCGAATCTCCCGACTGCACAGCCGAGAGGTATCTGCATGAGAAGGAGCATTCCATCGAAGTGCAGGTTCCGTTTATACAGGCCCTCTTTCCCGGTGCAAAGATTCTTCCCGCTGTTGTAGGCACGGCTGACGGCGAAATGTGCAAGCGCTTCGGCCTTGCCCTTGCCAGGGTATCCAAAGGAAAGCGTGTGCTCATTGTGGCCAGTACGGATCTTTCCCATTACCCGAACGCGGAGGACGCCGGTGTCGTAGACAGAAAGACGCTCTCTGCCATGCTCAGCCTGGACACGGAAAAGCTTCAAAACACCATCACCTCTGAAATGAAACGGGGAATCCCCAACCTCTCAACCTGTGCCTGCGGCGATGCACCGGCCATGGCAGCCATGACGGCGGCCAAAGCCTTGGGGGCGACGAGCGGCATAGTCGTCAGTTACATGAACTCAGGGGACGTGCCGATAGGCGAGAAAACGCGCGTCGTCGGCTACGGCGCAGTTGCATTGATCAAAGGTCAGCCGAAAGTATCTTTCTCCTCCCCGGCTAATGTATCTTCATCCGCGGTGACAAACCTGACCGCCGCCGACAAAAAGGCGATGCTGTCTCTGGCGCGCGAATCAATCTCAAGGTTTCTTAAAACGCAGACCGTGCCGATCCCCAGAGGTTATGGATCGAACCTTCAGCAGAAAAGAGGTGTCTTTGTCACTTTAAAGGAGCATGGACAGTTGCGGGGATGCATAGGCCACATCACCTCCGATATGCCGCTCGCCTATCTGGTTTCATCCATGGCCCTGAACGCCGCCTTTGCAGACAACAGGTTCAGTCCGGTCAGACCGGAAGAAGTAGACCGTCTTGAAATCGAGATATCCATTCTGACTCCACCAACGCTTGTAAAAGGAGCCTCGGAGATTGTCGCGGGAAGAGACGGAGTTATAATAGAAAAAACCGGCAGATCGGCCGTCTTTCTTCCCCAGGTGGCGACGGAACAGGGGTGGAGCCGCGACGTCATGCTGGGGCATCTTTGCAGCAAGGCTGATCTCCCTGCGAATTGCTGGAAAAAGGGCGCAAAGTTTCACACCTTCCAGGCTTCGGTATTCAGTGAGACGGAATTCAAGAACAGCCGATGATTCCCGTATTATTTATCATTGGATTCACCACTCTGTTTGGACAGGTAGTCCTCCTGAGGGAGTTGAATGTCGCTTTCTACGGTGTTGAGCTGATCTATCTTCTCGCTCTCGGCTTCTGGCTTTTTCTAACCGCCCTCGGGGCGCTTTTAAGCAGACGTATCATTGCCCCTTCTCCCGGCAGGATATTCGCCCTGCCGCTGGTTTTTTCAGTTTCGCTTCCGGTAAGCATTGCCATGATACGCGCCGGACGTATTCTATTTTCCGGCGTGCCCGGCGCCTATCTTCCCTTTTTCGAACAACTGCTGGCGATGGCACTCGCCCTGCTGCCGGCCGGCCTGCTCTCCGGCCTGATGTTCCAGTGGGCGGCAGGACATTACGCTGGAGAGGGAGGAACTCTGGCTGCCGCCTATGGAGTTGAATGCGCCGGCGGTCTTGCCGGAGGAGTATTCGCCACAGCCTGCCTGCTGTGGGGGGTACAGAATTTTGCGGCGGCAGTCACCTGCTGCATGCTGACGGTTAGTGCCATGGGCGTTATCATGCCGAAAGGGCGGTACAGATTCCTTTGCTGCGCATCATTCATAATGGCTGCCCTGTTTATCATCGCACTCCTGACGGCGCCTGAAGCCGACCGGCTTATGAACTCCTGGAATCATCCGGGAATAGTCGTCAGTAGCGATACGCCATACGGCAGATTGACAGTGACACAAACGGCGGGGCAAATATCTGTCTTTGACAACGACGCCCTGGTCTTTGAAACGCAGGGCAACGAAGCTGAACTCTTCGCAAATCTGGTCATGCTGCAGCATCCCGACCCCAAAAGCATCCTCGCCCTCGGCGGCGGTTTCGACGGCACGGTCAGGGAACTTCTGAAGCACCATCCGGAAAGAATTGACGCCGTTGAGCTCAACCAGGCAATGGTGAAGCATGTATTGCCTCACCTCCCGACGGACATCGGCAGATCACTAGCAAACCCTGCCGTGCGCCTTACTGTTGCAGATCCAAGAAAGTTTCTGTCCTCATGCGATCTTTACGATGTGATTCTTGTGGGCATGCCTGATCCTTCTTCGGGACAGACCAACAGATACTACACACGGGAATTCTTCTCTATGTGCTCGGCCAAGCTCAAACCCGGCGGCATTCTCGGCTTCCGCCTGCACTCGGCGGAAAATTACTGGACGCCCCAGTTGACCCGCAGGACAGCGAGCATCTACCGGTCGCTTGTCTCCGTATTTCCGGACACATCCGTGCTCCCGGGAGCGACGAACGTGATAACGGCATCCCATAAACCATTGCCTCACTCTCCGGAAAGCGTCGAGAGGAGATTCAAGGAGCGGGGCATTGATACAAGGATGCTTTCCCCTCCCTACATAAAATACCTTTATCTCAACGACCGGTACCGGGAAATCGAGGGGACGCTGAAAACAGCGGTCTCCGTCGCCAATACGGATATAAATCCGGTCTGCTACCGCTATGCCCTGATGATCTGGCTTTCGAAGTTCTTCCCCGCGCTGGCCGTTGTCGATTTCTCCGCAGCAGGGAATGAAAACATTTTTACCGGGGTGTGGGCATGGGCTTTATGGGCGATGCTGGCGCTCGTTTTTTTCTTCGTCCGCCGCAGATTGAAAATTCACCGGTACCTTCTTGTATTCACGGCGGGCATGCTGGGAACGATCGCTGAGTCGGTTTTCCTCCTTCACTACCAGATGAAGGAAGGCGTATTATTCCAGGATATCGGCCTGCTGATAACGATATTCATGGCCGGACTTGCTCTTGGTTCCTTATCGGTAGGCAGATTCACCGCAGGCATTAGCAGGCATGAAGGCAGGAAGAGGTTGTGGGGGATCGGCCTCCTGTCCGGCTTCTGTCTTCTCACCCTGGCGGCGTTCATCATGATCCGCGTCGGCATGGCGGGAATTGTGGAAACGGGCGGCATTCTGCTGGCGGCCGGATTTCTTGTATCCGGAATTTTTGCGTATGCGGGCACCGTCGACGTTGAGAGACAGGATGTTCTGGTTTCTCCTCTTTATGCAGCCGATATTATCGGTGCCTGCCTGGGCTCTCTTGCCGCCGGTCTCGTCCTGATTCCCGTTATGGGACTTGCAGCAACGGCCGGATTGATGCTTATCCTGGCTGCATCGGCAATGCTGCTCGTGTAGAGTCCGCTACTACTGAAGATCATCTTCGATAGACAGTTTCCGTCCGGGAAGGTCTCTTTTCCCATCTCTCAGATACCTACTGTCCCATTACGGCACACAATTATCTACATGTATGATGTTACACGTTTTTTAACTGCCAACAGGCCATAATGGCACATTTGGCATTTTTCTCTTCTCCCCTGCATCAAAAACTCCTCGATTACAAATATCGATAATAATTCTGTTTTTAAAATAATCATCATGGGCTTTTCTCAGGCATGAATGATGCTATAACAACTCCTGAACAATAACTTCATTTAATTTTAGGAAGCATTCCCGTGAATATACTTATCGTCGATGATGAAGTTGATCAACTGGAGAGCCTGAGACGGGGGCTGAAGAGCAAAGGCTACGGCGTTTTTGAGGCGCTGAATGCCGACGAAGCCCTTCATATTCTTGATCAAAAGCGAAATGATATCAACCTGCTTCTTACCGATTACATAATGCCGGGAAAAGACGGCATAGAACTGGTGCATGAAGTGCGTTCAAGATACGGCGTATTTCCGGTGATAATGATGAGCGCATACAGAACTACGGATCTGCTGAGCAATATAAACAAACATGTATGCGACGGTTTTATTCAAAAGCCCTTTACCCTTTCTCACCTGATGGGTGAGATCGAACGGCTTTTATCCAGGATAGACGGGGCGAATAAATAGGGCATAGAATTTTTAGTGAATCCGGACGGCAATGGAGCCGTCCGGAGAATTTTCCAGGAGGTAGCTGATATGAAAAAGAGGTCGCTTGGTTTCAAATTAACCATGGGGGGAGTTATTGTAGTGCTGGTGCCGCTGCTCATTGTCGGAGCTTTTGCCGCGTTCAAGTCATCGTCGGCTCTGACAGACGCAGCAAAAGAGCAGGTGGCCCGCATCGCCAAGGACGTTGCCGATATGGTTCAGCTTGTCCTTCAGGAAGAGGTAAAACTGGTGTCGAGCTTAGCGGCGAACGATGCGGTGGTTGCAGCGGCGGCAAAGGTCGCTGCGGGAGGAGCCGAGGGGGCCTCCGGAGAAATTGAGAAGATGACCTCCGAGCTGGAGGCTGTAATGAAGAACATCGGCAGGGATTATGAAACGCTCATTGCCATTGATGCCAAAGGCGTGATCTTCGGCGACGGGGTCGGCGGCAAGTACAAAGGCGTGAGCATTGCCGAGCGCGACTACTTCAAGACGGCAAGGGGAGGAAAACCTAATGTAGGAAGCGTCGTAAAATCCAAAGTGACCAACAATCCCATAATTCCAATCGCCAGCCCGATATATTCCAAATCAGGTGAAGTAATCGGGGCAATCGCCACTATCATGAAGATCGATTTCCTTAGCGAGAAGATCAATGCCATCAAGATCGGAAAAACCGGATATCCCTGGATAATCGATAAGACGGGAATGACGGTGGTGCACCCCAGGAAGGAATTCATCCTGGAATTGAATCTGAGCACCCAGGAGGGGATGAAGGAGTATGTCGCCAAGATGATCGCCGGCAAGGAAGGCGTCGATGATTACGTGTTCAAGGGTGTCCATAAGACGAGCGCATTTGCCACGATTGACATCAACGGCTGGAAGGTGGGAGCGACACAGGACAGCGATGATTTCCTGGCATCGGCGCACATGATTCGCAACTTCATTGCCCTGATGGGATTGATTTTCATCACCCTGACCGTTTTGGCGGTCGTCTTCTTCTCCCGCAGCATCAGCAAACCGATCAACACCATCGTCAGCGAGCTGACGGATGCTGCACGGCAGATCGCCACGGCATCTACCGAGGTTTCATCGGCAAGCCAGTCTCTGGCCGAGGGAGCTTCTGAGCAGGCCGCCGCGATCGAGGAGACATCTTCCTCGCTCGAAGAGATGTCCTCCATGACGAGAAGGAACGCCGACAACGCGGTCCAGGCAAACAGCATGATGACGGAAGTCAAGCAGGTGGTAACGCGTGCCAACGAATCGATGCGCAGTCTGACGAAATCTATGGACGACATCACGAGGTCGAGCGAGGAGACCTCGAAGATCATCAAGACCATTGACGAGATTGCCTTCCAGACCAATCTTCTGGCGCTGAATGCGGCGGTGGAGGCGGCGCGTGCCGGAGAGGCGGGCGCGGGTTTCGCCGTTGTCGCGGAAGAGGTGAGGAATCTGGCGATCAGGGCGGCGGAAGCGGCCAAAAACACATCCACGCTTATTGAGGGCAGCGTCAAGAAGATCAAGGAGGGTACGGAGTTAGTCAACAAGACCAACAAGGACTTCGCCGAAGTGGCTGACAGTTCCACGAAGGTTGCGGAGTTGATAGGCGAGATATCGGCGGCGTCCACCGAGCAGGCGGAGGGCATCGGGCAGGTCAACAAGGCTGTTGTGGAGATGGACAAGGTCGTTCAGCACAATGCGGCCAATGCCGAGGAACTGGCCAGCGCCGCTGAGGAGTCCAACGCTCAGGCGGAGACCATGAAGGGACATATCGTCGGTCTTAGAACAATCGTCAGCGGAGGGGATGGGCAGAGTGACCATTCATCCCCAACCATGATATCCCATGCAAGAAAGGATATACCGGGCGCAAAGGAAGGGAAAAAAGCAATTCCTTTTCTGCGCAAGGGCGGTGAAGCAAAGGGGAAGTCCTCCGGGAAAGACCGCCAGTTGAAGCCGGAGGAGATCATTCCTCTGGATGACAAGGATTTCAGGGATTTTTAAAATCCCTTTAATAGGGAGAGGGGCGGTCCCCCCCCATAGGTCGTCTCTCTCCCGAACAAAATTTATCCCGTATTACGCAATAAAAAAGTAATACACTTTGGCATCCAGGGCAAGGGGGCTTTCCGCGGCTCAGAATATTTTTCACAGGAAAAATATTTGATTCGCCGCTTGAAAACCCCTTTGACCTGGATAATATTCACTTATCCAGGTGCCGATACGTTCTATTGCGTAATTTGAGCTTATTTCAGGATTATCTTGCTGTCTTCCATTGACGACTGCGGAACTATTATCCGCGACTGCTCCTGCTTTTGCATTTCTCTCGCCTCAGCCATCAGTTTCTCCACGAACTGCTCCATGACCTCCGGAAATTTTTCTATGGCCTGCTGCATATTCTTCGCTTCAATGGGAAACTGTATGGGAAGAGGACCGTGCGGGCTTACCAGTTGCGTCTGACCGAAGAACAGCATTTTTCTTGCCTTGTCCGGTTCTCCGTTCGCCTTGACCGGCGTCAACTGGCGGATGTTTGCCACCTTCAAATCCGTAAAAACCTCTTCCTTGTATAAATTCTGCTGATTGATCTTGACTCCTTTTTTTTCGGTATCCTCCATATCGTTCGTATCACTCCTTTTATTAATAGAACCGGATTTACTCTATGTCCACCTGCCGTTCCGGCAACTCCTGTCTTGCATAGTCTATATGAATGCGCTCCTTAACAAACAGGTCGAAAAGATCGGCGTCAATATGCCTGTCCTTCACCATGAATCCCATGATCTTCATCACTTCGGAAAGGGTCTTGCCTTTCTTGTATGGCCGGTCTCTGGCTGTCAGCGCCTCGAATACATCTGCCAGCGCCAGGATGCGCGACTGAAGGGAAAGCTGGTCTGCCTTCCATCCCCACGGATATCCTGATCCGTCAAGCTTTTCATGATGAGTGGCGGCATAGATGGGAACGTTTTTCAGCTTTTTCGGGAAGGGAAGCTGGGACAGCATCTTCATGGTTACCATCGCATGGTTGTTGATAATTTCTCTTTCCGCATCGGTTAATGTCCCGCGGCGAATGCTTAAATTACTGACCTCGTCCTCGGACAAAAGCGGCTGCGTTTTCCCATCGCTCTTGAAATGCCGCTGGGCGATTATTTTCAGGCGCTCAATTTTATCATCCGACATGAATTCACCGCCGACGTTTGCCTGAACCAGAAAGTTATAATCATCCTCCAGTTTATCCAGAAATTTATCATCTTCAATATCGATGCCGGTGTTTTCACTCAGAGCCTCATTGCTTCCTCTTTTCACTCTCTCCAGAAGATAGTCGCGCCTTATCACTTCGAAGCGGGTCTTGAGGATCTCAATTCTGTCAAATATGGTTTCCAGTTTTGTCGCCTTGTCCACAACATACTCCGGCGTGACAATCTTGCCGACATCGTGGAGCCAGGCGGCCATCCTCAGCTCTCTCAATTCATCATCGCTGAAACGGACCGCGGCAAAAGGACCTTCACCGGACTCGTTTATCTTGCCGGCGACGGTGACGGTAAGATCGGCAACCCTTCTTATGTGACCTCCCGTATAAGGCGATTTTTCGTCAATGGCGGAGGCGATGGTTTTGATGAAAGATTCGAGAAGATTCTGGAGCTCGGCTATGAGACGATTATTGGTCAGGGCGACCGCCGCCTGCGACGCCAGTGATTCCGTCATCATCTGGTACTCACAGGAAAAGTTCACGGCTTCATTTGTGGCCTGATCACGGGCATTCAGAAGCTGAAGGACTCCGATTATGTCGTTTTCATGATTGCGCATGGGAACAACAAGCATTGACCTTGAGCGGTATCCGGTGGTGGCGTCAAATTTTTTCGTCCCTTCAAAGTTGAACCCTTCGGCGTCATATACATCGGGAATATTTACCACCGAACCTGAAAGCGCCGCATACGCAGAGACATTGGCATAATTCGGGGTGCCGTCATCAGCAAGCAGTTCCACCGGAGGCCAGGTGATCTTTCCTCCGGTTCCTCCCATCCTGACGTTCAGCGTTTCATTCCGCACGATTGTAAAAACGAGTTTTTCCTCATCATCCGATTTCAGATAGAGCGTGCCTCCGTCGGCATTTGTAAAATTCATTGCTTCTTCTATGATCATTTCAAAGAGGCGTTCGAGGTTTTTTTCAGCGGAAAGCGCAACGCCGATCTGCGTCAGCCGGCGGTTATGATCCATCTGCAGTTCTGTAAACTCCTGCACGTCATAAACCAGTTTGTTGAGCAGCGTGTTGACATGGTGATTTTCGGTAAAGCGGTGGCTTTGCCTGCGGTCGACCTTATTACCCCGCCTTTCCTTTCGCGCTTTGGAAGTACCCATAACGATATCTCTGTTATTGAACTAGCGGATGACGATCTGAGACACACTACCCTCAACGATGCTCTTTACCTTCTGAAGCTCTTCATCGTCAAAGACCGGCTTATTGAAAAAGGACTCATCCAGCGCTTTCGAGGGTATAAATTTTTGTATCACATAACGATTTGCTTTTTCAATCAATTTCACAATGGCGGGAAAATCTTTCCTGGTGAGAAGGGGCTTGACCGCTGTTGTCCGGAATTCATACGCTATGCCGGATGCCATGATCATCCCGATGCTTCTTAAAAGCGTTTCCGGTTTTGTTCGCACCCCTGTTATCGACTCATACTTTTTCAAGGGCCCTTTTATATCCATGGCCACATAGTCGAGAAGTTTTTCTTCGATGAGGCCCTGCAATACATCGGGGAACGAGCCGTTCGTGTCCAGTTTAACGAGAAAGCCCATATCCTTGATGCGTTTGATTAAATCTGGAAGGTCATTGTGGATGGTCGGCTCGCCGCCGGTTATCGACACGCCGTCCAGCTTGCCCCGCCGGTGGGCAAGAAATCCAAACAAATCCTTTTCAGGGATTGTAGGCTCGAAGCGTTTCGGATCGACAAGCTCCGGGTTGTGGCAATACGGACAACGAAAATTGCATCCCTGAAGAAAGATGATGGCGCAGATCTGGCCCGGATAATCTATCAGGGATACCTTCTGCAGCCCCCCTATCTTCATTGCCCGAATCCGTACACTTTTCTCAGGCCGAATTCAGCCTGCTTGCCTTTATTCCACTGCTTCACCGGACGCAGATAGCCCACTACACGGGAATATATCTCGCAAGGTTCCTTGCATTTCGGACAGTTTTCCTTTTCTCCTGCGATGTAGCCGTGTGAAGGACATACGCTGAAAGTGGGAGTGAACGTCAGATAGGGCAGGCGGTAATTCGTGCATATCTTCCTGACAAGACTCTTCACGGCCGAGGGATCTTGTATGCGCTCCCCTGCGAAGGTGTGAAAGACCGTCCCTCCTGTGTATTTCGACTGAATATCATCCTGAAGGTCCAGCGCCTCGAAGACATCGTTTGTATAATTGACCGGCAACTGTGTTGAGTTCGTATAAAACGGCTCCGCCTTTCCCCGTTTGAAGCCGTTATCGTTGGCGCATTTGATATCGGGAAACTTCTCCTTGTCGATCCTGGCAAGCCGGTATGAGGTGCCCTCCGCCGGTGTAGATTCCAGGTTGTAGTTGTTGCCTGTATCCTCCTGGAACTCGATCAGTATGTTTCTCATGAAATCGAGAATCTCCTGCGTAAACGCCTGCCCCTCGGGGCTGCCGATATCCTTGCCCAGAAGGTTCTTGCACGCTTCATTCATTCCCACAAGGCCGATCGTCGAAAAATGATTTTTCCAGTACTCATCGAAACGGCTCTTGACGTTGCGCAGATAGTATCTTGTGTACGGATAGAGGTTTCCTTCCGTGAAAGTCTCCAGCACCTTGCGCTTTGTTTCCAGACTCTCACGCGCAACCATCATCAGTCTCTCCAAACGCTCCTTGAACTCCTTTTCCGTATTGGAGAGATAACCGATCCTCGGCATATTGATCGTTATAACGCCTATGGATCCTGTCAGAGGATTGGATCCGAAAAGCCCCCCTCCCCTCTTTTCGAGCTCACGATTGTCAATGCGCAGCCGGCAGCACATGCTGCGTGCATCCTCCGGATTCATGTCCGAGTTGATAAAATTAGAAAAGTAGGGAACTCCGTATTTGGCCGTCATCTCCCACAGTCCATTGAGATTCGGGTCATCCCAGTCGAAGTCACGCGTAACACTGTAGGTGGGGATCGGGAAGGTAAAGACTCTACCTTTGGCATCTCCATCAGCCATTACCTGCAGGAAAGCCTTGTTGAACATGTTCATTTCTTCCTGGAATTCCTTGTAGGTCTCCTTTTGCGGCTTGCCACCGATGATGACATTCTGATCAGAATAGTATTTGGGAACTGTTACGTCGAGGGTTACGTTGGTAAAGGGGGTTTGAAAACCGACCCGCGTCGGAACGTTGACGTTGAAAATGAATTCCTGAAGGGCCTGCTTGACATCGCCATACTTCATGCCGTCATAACGGATAAAGGGGGCAAGAAGGGTGTCGAAATTGGAAAAGGCCTGGGCGCCGGCGGCTTCGCCCTGCAATGTGTAAAAGAAATTTACGATCTGCCCCAGGGCGCTGCGCAGGTGGTTGGCCGGTCTGCTCTCCACCTTTCCGGATACTCCCTTGAAGCCTTCCAGGAGAAGGTCATAAAGATCCCAGCCCACGCAATATACGGACAGCAGACTCAAATCGTGGATATGGAAATCACCTTCGCTGTGGGCTTTCCTTACATCCGGAGAGTATATCTCGTTCAGCCAGTAAACCTTGCTCACTTCCGAGGAGATATAGTTGTTCAGTCCCTGCAGAGAATAGTCCATGTTGCTGTTTTCATTTATTTTCCAGTCTTTTTTCTTCAGGTACTGATCAACCAGATCCACCTCCATCTTGTTGGCTATTTCCCTTAATCTGGCATGCTGCTCCCGGTAGATAATGTATGACCTCGCTGTTTTCCTATATATGGAGGCAAGGAGGACTTCTTCCACTATATCCTGTATTTCCTCGACGGTCATGATCTTGCTGTCAAACAGTTTTTCGGCAAGATTCAATACCTTGATTGTAAGGCGCTTCGCCACTTTGGAATCGAATTCCTGCGTGGCATTGCCGGCCTTTGCAATGGCGTTGGTGATTTTTTCCGCATTGAACTTGACCAGGCGCCCGTCCCTCTTTCTGACCTTCCCGTGCATAGACTCCCCCCTTTTTTCCCATTATAAATCTTTAAGTTATGAATAAATGCTACCCAATATATTGGGGTAGGGATGCAACATACCACTACATATTGTTATAATCAAGAGGAAATTTTTCTGAAAATCTTTACTGGCAAAGATTCCCCTTGTTTTTTCATAATTTATTTATAACTATGATTTATCTAAATACCCGTGATTGAAAGATTTTATACAGTCATCGAAAAGGCGTAAAGGTCGGGATGAATTTTTTCAAAACTTCAGCACAAAGAATATATGAACTGGCGGGAGGCGAAAATCGCCTCATCGAGGGCTTGTCGCTGAAGGAGCTCAAACAGTTATCTCTGGAAAATAGAGAGGTTGCACATACTAAATTCGGTTCTATTGCTGCTGATTCCGAGCCCATGAACCGCTCTGCCCCTCACACGAAAAACAGTGAGGACAATCCTTTCGGTCCTGAGGAACAGCGTCTGGCGGACAAGGCCGTTGAATACCTGGGCAGGGAAAAGATCATTTCCCTGGATACCATCGTCGGCGACGGCAAAGAAGGAATTTCCGCACGTTTCATCATCCCGAAACAGCACGCGCACATAGCCTACGGCCTGAAGCTTCTTTTCGATGAACCCGCTCCGCGTATTGTCAGGAAGCCGACCTACACCATCATATATTTTACAGATGAAGCGTTCGCACAAAACAGAGGCCGGAAGCTTCTTGACAAGGATATCACCGTCAGGCTGATGATGGGACACAAAAGGGGCGAGCAGGTAAAAATCTGCCGCAACACTGTGTATCTGGGAGAAGGCAAAAAAGGCATATTTCATTTCGAGAACTGGCGCGTCAAGGCGATTGACAAAACAGGGCTGTTCCTTCACGCGGGCGCCAGGAGGGACACGCTGTCGCTCCATGATCCGGCCGGAGAGAAAGATGTATTCCGTGAGGTGGTGAGCGCTGTATCCGGCCTGACGGCCACCGGCAAGACAACTACACTGTGCCGTTCTCTTTCCGAACACCCGGGGGAGTTTTCCGAGATGATAGGCGATGACGGCGGCGCTGTCGGATTTGACGGCAGTTACGCGGCATTTGAAATGGGCGGTCTGTATGTCAAGACGGAAGGCCTGGATGAAACTCAGCCGGAGATCCTCAGGGCGGTGGAAGCTGAAGACGCCTACCTCGAAAACGTGGCAATTAAGGGAGACTCGCTTGCTCCCGATTTCAATGACATACAAAAAACCGGCAACGGACGCGCTATAATCACGAGAAACAATCTCAGGATGGCCAGCAAAGGATTGAGAGCCGAAAGACTTGACCACATCATTATCCTGACAAGAAATCCCCTGGTCAATGTAATAAGTTCCCTGACCCCCGAGCAGGCTGCCATGCAGTTCATATACGGCGAATCCATCGAAAGCACGGGCGGGAATCCGGAAGATGCCGGCAAGTTCAAAAGGGAAATATTTCTGGACCCGTTTCTTTCGGGCAACCGGCTCGAACACGCCATGATCTTTTACGAAATCCTGTGCCGCAACCGGATCAGCTGCTATCTGGCAAACACAGGAACCATCGGTATGGCAAACAGCAAGGTGACTCTCAAACAATCTCTTGCCGTTTACCATGATCTTCTTCGCTCAGAGATAGCCTTCAGCAGCGAGTCTGATCATCTGGGCTACCGGTACCCGGTAAGATGCGGCAGGTCCGATCCGCAAGACCTGACGGCATTCCGTCTCTTTCCGGACAAGGCTCAGTTGCGTGAGATTATAAGCGACTTTCTCAGGGGAAGGGAACACTTCCTTGAAGAGTTTGAAGGACGATACGGCAGAATACCGGGTCATATACGCAATTCGCTGCCGTGGAAACCGGAGAATTGAAGAAGCCATGAACCCCGCTCACCTGAAAAACTATGCTTTCAAGAGTTTTATGGACGAAAAGGAGGCGCTTCGCCTGTACGAGCTGGCAAGCGAAGCGGGGGAAATGGGCCCGTGCCTGGAAATCGGGAGCTATTGCGGCCGTTCCGCTGCCTACCTGGGAATGGGCTGCAGACAGTCCGGAACCATCCTCTACTCAATAGATCATCACCGCGGTTCCGAGGAGCAACAGCCCGGGCAGGCCTACTTCGATCCTGATCTTCTCGATCACAATTCCGGTATGATCGACACCTTCAGATTTTTCAGGAAAACAATAGGCGATCTGGGTCTTGAGGATACCGTTGTGCCGATAGTTTCCAGGTCGCGAACCGTGGCCCGTACATGGAACACCCCGCTGAGCCTCGTCTTCATCGACGGCGGCCACACCTTCGAAGCCGCCTTTGATGACTACCGCTGCTGGTCTCCCCACATCCTGCCGGGAGGATATCTGGTCATTCATGACATTTTTTATGATCCGGCTCTGGGAGGACAGGCGCCGCGCTGCATATACGAAATGGCCGTTTCCTCCGGCCTTTTTTCCGAGCTGCCCATGACAGGAACTCTGGGCATATTGAAGCGTGAAAACGCAGGCATTACCGATACGGCAAAGAGCAGATGGAAGGAGTATTAGTTCCGGTTAAAGATTCCGGCGGTTGTTGCGCGTCCAGTACCAGACCAGATTTTCGTTTGCCAGTCTGGATTTGATATATCCTTTTTGAACGAACTCCGCTATCAGTTTGCGAACCAGGACGGGTTCCGCCTCTGTTTCGTCCTCAATGCGCAGGCACAGCATGTTGGCTGTCTCATAGCCGACGGCGTCAAGGGGAAATTTCCCGAGCGTTTCCACCAGATCCCAGGCTAGCATTTTATATACGAGTTTCATGCGAAAGTGCCCTTCCACCCGCATATCGTCTTTCGGACGACCTTTGCCTTCCCTGTACCGGCGGATCATTCTCTGCCATTCCTTATCTATTTCACCTTCAAACTCCCTGACAAAACTGTTCATCTGCCGGGGAGACAGCTCTGAAGTCCTCACTATAGCCTGGTTTGCATCATAGAGGTCCCAATCATCCGTCAGGATCTCCAGGTCGTAATCTTCAACATCCTCCCGAACTGTCGTCCCGGGGAAAGGCGCCAGGAAGTGGTAACCGTAAAGGGAACCCAGGCTTGAGGCAAATTTTTTCGTCTCGCTCAGCGTCAGCGGCGACTCGCCGGGAAGACCGACGATGAATGAGGTATGGGCGATTATGCCCAGTTCCCTGCAGAGGTCAACCGCCTGTCTGACTCTTTCGAGGGTGATCCCCTTCCTGATGCGTTTTAGCATCTCCTGATTGCCTGACTCCACGCCAAAGCTTACGCTGTCACAACCTGTGTCGCGCATGATTTTCAGCGTTTCGCGGTCGACTGTATTCACCCGTGCGAAGGCGCTCCAGGAAAATTTCAAACCTCTTTCCTTTATTTTTCCGCATATCGCACTGACTCTATCGCTGTCCGCCGTAAACAGGTCATCCGCCACGTTTATCCTGTCGATGCCGTATGAAAGAATATGTTCGATCTCATCAACGACACTGTCGGGGCTTCTCAGGCGCACCTTGCTGCCCACCATCCGCCTTCCCTGGCAGAAGATGCACATGTAGGGACAGCCGCGGCTGGTCGTTATGCTTACGGGAAATCCCAGAGCCTGATAGCGTGACATCGGCAGGAGATGGCGGGCCGGCATCGGAAGTCTGTCCAGGTTTTCAATCAGGCCGCGCGGCTCCGTAAAAATTATCTCCCCTTCTCTCTGGAAAGCAATACCGCGAACCTTATCCCACTCACTGCTGTTTTTAAGCAGAGGAGTCAATTCGGCAATAGTATCCTCCCCTTCGCCTCTGACGATAATGTCGATGCCGGGATATTTGATAATGCTGTTCATGGCATCAAAAGAAACATGCGGACCGCCCATCATTGTAACAATGGAGGGATCATGCTCCTTTGCCTGCTGCACGATCTCAGCGGCAACATTGAAATTCATGGTGACGGAGGTTGCGCCTATGGCGTCAGGCCTGAACTCGTCAATTTGATTTTTCAGCTTTTCAGGGGTATAGCGACTGACTATGTAATCGAAAATGCGAACTTCGGCCCCGGCAGCCTCGAAGGCGGCAGCGACATAAGTGACGCCAAGTGGAGGTGCAGGCGCTTCTTCTAAAGGATATGGCGGTGCAATAATGGCGACTTTCATGTATTAATAAAGCTGTTCTTATTTCTTTTCTGAATAATTATCCAAGTAATTTTAATATCCTGATATAATGAAGTTCAAACTGTTTGCTTCCGGACGGAAACGGAGTAACATAAGGTTTTTAATTTATCAAGCCGCGACCGGGCATTAAAAACAATATCATTTGACTTCTTTCTCAATAATTTTTATAATCAGTCATCAGGTTTTCACTTGAGACATCCTATTCGATATGTAGATTTCATTTCCCGTTATTAACCATTTTTTCTCAACCTTCTGGTAACCCATGAAACGATACAAAAGTTCCTTTTTCTTTTATATCGCATCATTTATTCTTCTGTTGCCGGTCGATGCAGAGGCATCCGAGAAGAATTACTTCATGACCGTGTACGGGGCAATGCAAACGGAAGAGGACATCTGGGGGGCATTCCTGCCGACAAAATTTTCAACCGACTACTACTTTTTCGCCGTTACTGCCGGTAAAAGAATCGCCTCATGGCGTGATTATATGGACTTCGAAGTGGAGGGGCAGGCCGTCAAGCACTTCGGCAAGCAGACCCATTACGAGTTCAACGGGGTTTTTATAGCCCGCTGGCTTAAGTTTCCCTGGGACAAGTATCTCGATACCAGTTTCGCTATCGGCGAGGGGTTTTCACTGGCTACGGAGATCCCGGAACTGGAATTGGAACTGCATGGGAAGGCGGCCAAGTTCTTAAACTATCTCCTGGTTGAAGTTGCATTTGAGGTTCCGGGTACGAAGAATTGGAGCATGATCTTCCGCATCCATCACCGATCCGGCGTATTCGGCCTTTTCAATGACATATACGGGGCATCCAATGCCCTGGGAGTAGGCATCCGCTACGACTTCTGATCAGTTTCCGGATCGAAACGAACTAGTCGCCGGCCTTCGGGAACAGAACCGATCTCACCCATCCCAGCCAGGTATTGTCCTGCAGATGATGACGGTCGATGATATCGAACTGCTCTGCAAGGTGCCGGGGATCGGCGAACCAATCCGCTCTGGTTTTGATGTGCCTGTCTCTATCCAGTTCCTTAACGACAACCGCCGGGTTTCCGGCGACGATCACATTCGGACCTACATCCTTAACCACTACCGACCCGGCACCGACGATGCTGTTTTCACCTATCGAAACTCCTTTGCAGATGATGGCACTGTCTCCGATCCAGACATTGTTCCCTATCCTGACCGGCATGCTCTGCCCCACGGACAGGCTGCGGTCATACACGCCGTGCCAGTCTGAATCGGTAACAAACGCCCCCTGCGCCAGCATGCAGCTTTCTCCGATGACCACGCTTGTTGCCGCCGATACCCGCACACCGGGACAGATGAGACAGTAGTCGGAAATTTCAATAGATCCCTTGTCGGCAGAATCAGACCACACGGTGAGCCTCACCTTCTTGTCCGGCGTGGCGATGACGTTGGCATAGTTTCCCAGCGACACCGGACCTCCGAATATCTCCACGTGCCAGGGCTTCATGAAAAGCGCCCCTTTGCCCAGATATGCAAACTGCGGTTTCAGGAAGTGATGGACGTACCACTGCTGGAAAAGTATATCCAGACGCTTGAGGATATAAGGCCGGTGGTCTCTCTTCAACGATACACCCTACAATTGAGTTGCTGCTGCTTCCCAGAACGAGTGGTCAAACAGTCCGGCGGCGGGAGAGATTTTATGAAGGGCGTCATGTGCAAGCAGGATGGCGGCCGAAGTCCATGAAGTTTTGTCCTCGGGCCATATGACTCCGTCCGGAAACGTCACGCCCATCCAGTATGACCCGTCGCCGAATTTTTTATCGCATAGCCAGCTGAAAACGGCTTTTGCTCTTTCTGCTTCACCGATTGCCACGAGTGCAAGGACAAGCTCTGCCGTCTCTGCCATGGTCGCCCAGGGACGATCGGACACGCAGCGCACGCCCCAGTCCGGAACCACGAACCTGTCCCATGATTTATCTATGCGCCTCCTGGCATCCATACCGGTGACGGCGCCGCAGAGAACCGGATAATACCAGTCCATTGAATAACGTTTTTTCATCATGTTGAAGAGATTGGGTCTCTCTTTGATTGCCTCACCCAGCCTGCCCAGGGATATTTCCCATGCCGGCCTCTTCTTTCCCAAACGCCGGGCAATGGCAAGGGCGCACTTCAGACTCATGTAAACCGAGCTCGATCCGGTCAGTAAGGCCATTGTATCCGCCACGCCTTCGCCGTTTCTCGCCCAGTATATCTCGCCTCCGGGGGCCTGCAGATTCAACGCATAATCGATGCCCGCCTTTACGGTCGGCCACATGGAACGGAGAAATGACTCGTTGCCGGTAACAAGAAAGTGATGATAGACGCCGACGGCAATATAAGATGAGAAGTTGGCGTCTTTGGTTTTGTCGACAGGTTCTCCATCCTTGACGGCCGCCCACCAGCTTCCATCTTTCAACTGGGTTGATGACATCCATCTGTAGGCCATTTCCGCTTCTTTGATATAACCGGCAACACTCAACCCCATGGCGGATTCCACATGATCCCAGGGATCGGTCTTGCCGCCTGCAGACCAGGGAATTTCGCCATTGGCTTTCTGCACCGAGGCGATAAACGACGCTACTTCATCCGTATCCAAAACAGCCGCAGAACTGCTGCGGGACAGATTCAATTCCATATAAGCTTATCCTTCTTCAGGTAATAAACAATGCTCTTGGCGATAAAAGGGTTTAAAAGATGTTCGAGAAACCGGGTGAGAGGAGGATTCTTTATTATGTCCCACTCAAGGAATCTCTTGTAGAGATTAACCGGCAGCGAATCTTCTTTTTTATGACCCACAAGACACTTGAGCCACCAGTAAGGGGCATGCAGCCCGTGTTTATAACGTACGGCAGTGCATCGCGCACCGGCGCCCTCAAGGAGATTCAGCAGCTCCTTCTTTCTGTATATCCTGATGTGCCCCCCCGGCTCATTATGATAACTCTTCGAGAGAGCCCAGCAGATGCGTTCCGGAAAAAATCTGGGGACACTGACGACAAGATCGCCGCCCGGTTTCAAGACCCTCATCAGTTCGGAGACTGCCGATTTATTGTCGGGAATATGTTCGAGCACTTCTGAACAGATGACTAAATCAAAGACGCCGTCTTTGAAGGGAATGCTTGTCACATCGGACTGAGAGATCATCCACAGACCTCGCCCTTCCTCCTGAGACATGCGCAAAGTAAACTGAGACTTCTTCAGGTCCTCCCATTTCAGGTCTATGCCGACGACATCAACACGGCTTCTCGGATAGACGGTCCCTATGTGCCTTCCGGCACCGCACCCCGCGTCAAGAATCCTCATCCCCGGTCTGATATTGAGTTTGTGAAAATCAACGGTAAGCATCAATCGCCTCACGGTAGACATCAATAGTTCTCTGTGCAGCATGGCGCCAGGTAAATGAGGCGTTGACCCTTTCCAATCCCGCCCTGCCCATCATCTGTCTCTTCTCAGGATTATCGAGCAGCGAGACGATTGCCCTTTCGAGGGCGCGGCTGTCTCCGGGGGGAACCAGAATGCCGGCTTCCCCAACCACCTCCGGCAATGCGCCGCCGGTCGTGCTGACAACGGGAACGCCGCAGGCCATCGCTTCGCCCGCCGGCATGCCGAATCCCTCATACAATGAGGGTATAACCGCCATGGCCGCCTCGGCATAGTATCCGGCAAACTCTTCATACTCTATCCTGCCTGTAAATCTGACAATATCCCCTATCCCCAATTGTCTCACATACCGCTCGATCATTCCGTCTTTTTTGGGAGTTCCGATTACGGTAAGCTTTATCGGGCGTTTCCTGCGGATGGCCTTCACCGCCTCGAGCAGGTATTTCAAACCCTTTAGCGGCGTGTCCGCACTGTTGGTTGTGATTATCTGATCTTTTGACCGCTTCACGTGCGGCAGAGGATAAAAGTAATCGTCGTTGATGCCGTTGGGCACAACTCTAAAATTATGCAGAGGCACGCTGAAATCGGCGCTGATGTCCTTTTTCGAGCACTCGGAAACAGTAATAAGCCTCGCCAGACGCCGGGATACCCTCTTCTGCATGGGAAGAAACGAATACCAGCGCATTACCTTGATTTTCTTCAGCAGGGTGGGCGCCGCTTCAAGATCGACGGCTCTGTCCCTGGTTATGGGGTGATGTATGGTGGCAACTGTGGGGAAACCCATTTGCGGCAGCCCCAGCAGGCCGTAGGACAGACATTGATTGTCGTGCACTATATCATAGACGGGCCGACGGGTCCGGAAATAGTGATAGGCGCGGAGACCGAACGTCAACGGTTCCGGAAAACCTCCCAGGGACATGCTCAGATACTCTATCTGGTTCACCGGATAGACCAGATATTTCATCTTTTTTGGCTTGAAGAGATGATCCGGATTATAAAGGTCCAGGCCGGGCAGCTTGCGCAGCGTGACATTATCAACCAACTCCGGATATGGCGGTCCGGAGATCACATCCACGCTGTGCCCCAGATCCCTGAGGGCGCGGCTCAGGTATTTTATATAGACGCCCTGGCCACCGCAAGTGGGATTGCCGCGATAAGTCAACAGGCATATCTTCAGCGGCTCCGAGGGCGATTTGGCGTTTGCCCTTGCATTCAGCAGCCTTATTTTCATCACTCACGGACCCAGACTTTATCTACCAGCTTTTTTGCATTTGTGAATATTTCGTCTGTCTCTTCTTTCGACAGACCGGCTCCGAGGGCAATTCTTATCGCCGCCTCATCATCAACAAGGTCCTGCGGCGCATGGCTGTCCGTATTCAGGATAAGAGAGGCCCGACAACTGCGCGCTACCCTGGCTACATGCCCGTTGGTAAGAGAATGGCCTTTTCTCGCGGATATCTCCAGCAGGATGTTTTTTTTCGCCGCCAGGCGGACATCATCCTCGCTGATCAATCCCGGATGGGCAAGAATGTCCACCCCGGACTCCAGAGCTGCCCTGTTGGTCCCCGTCATGACCGGCTCCGCTATTGTTTCTCCGTGCACAACCACTATTCCGGCCCCCAGCTTCCGTGACTCCGCTGTCAGCCCGGCTATGTGCGCGGGCGGAACGTGGGTCAGCTCGATTCCGGGGATTATCTTTATGCCGTGGGCTTCTGAAAGCAGCCGGCAGGCCTTGACAATCCTTGGTATGATAAAATCAATATTCGAATGGTCACCATGATCGGTTATCGCCATGGCGGTATAACCACGATTCACGGCCCGTCTTACCAGCTCGGCGGGAATCAGCTCGCCATCGCTGAAAATAGAATGCATATGAAGATCAATCACTGTATTTCTCCAACAGGTTGATTTTTAAATAAATATGTGAATTCTTAGCATACTCCGGCACCGGTGGTCAACAGATATGAATGTATTGGAATAACCGGTGCTTACTTCTTGATGCCGACAGCAGGAAAGCTTCCTGGGCGGGTTCAAGTTATGCCGTGGCGCTTCATCATGATTCATGATAACATTATGCCGTAAATGCATATCCTTTGGGATGGAAACATGCGGGACGAAGACAAGACCAAGAAAATGCTGACAGAAGAGCTCGCCGCTCTGCGCAGGCAACTGGCCGATCTGAAAAGCCATACATCCCCCGACAGCAGACAGATTGAAGATGAACTGCGCGAGAGCAGAATGCTTTTCAGCACTACGATAAATACCATGGTCGACATTCTGGTATGCATGGATCTCGAAGGGAAAATCCTTTTTATCAACGATTACGCCCTTCAGGTAAGCGGGTATTCCAGGGAAGAGATTGAAGGCAAGAACATGCTCTCGTTCATTGCTCCGGAAGATCACGCAAGAATCATAGAAAACACCATCCGTATGATGGGAAAAAAGCTTGGCCCGCAGGAATACAACCTGTTGATGAAAGACGGCAGCATAATTCCGTTTGAAGTGAACGGAGATGTTTTGTGGATCATGAAGGCAGGCCTCTCGGCATTGTCAATGTCTGCAGGAATATCGCCGATCGAAAAAAGACTGAGGAAGAAATCAGAAAAAGCGAAGAGCGCTACCGGGCTATTGTAGAAAACACGCCCCTGGGAATCATCTCAATCGACGGGACAGGCTGCATTACAGATGTCAATTCAGCCCTGCTGAAAATCCTGGGCTCGCCATCCCGCGAGCAGACAATGGCCATCAACCTTCTGACCTTCCCTCTCCTGGTTGACGCGGGAATTTCCGATCTGTTCCGTTGGTGCATGGATGATGATGTCAACATATACGCTGAAAAGGAGTATGCTTCGAAATGGGGGAGAAAAAGCCTTCTGCGCCTTCATATAACACCCATACATGATCGTAACGGATGCATAACGGGGGCAATGTCGATAGTTGAAGACATCACCGAACAGAAGCGCGCTGAAGAAGAGCAGGCAAAGCTGGTGACGGCGATAGAGCAGACCGCAGAAGGCATATACCTGACCGACACCCATTGGATAATACAGTACGCAAATCCGGCATTCGAGCGCATGCTGGGCTATGAGAGAGGAGAAGTCATAGGGTGGCATACAAGGAATCTGAAAAGCGGCAGTCATGATAAATCCTACTACCGAAGCATCCGTGAGACCCTGGCAGGCGGAAAGATATGGTCGGGACGCGGCATTAACAGAAGAAAAGACGGCACCTATTTCGATTCGGAAGTAACCATGTCGCCTGTCCGCGATAAAGGCGGAAACATCATCAATTATGTATGCATTCACCGTGACATCACCAGGGAAGTGGCGCTGGAAGAAAGACTGAGACAATCCCAGAAAATGGAGGCCATCGGAACACTCGCCGGCGGGATTGCTCATGACTTCAACAACATCCTGAGCGGCATCATGGGTTTCACGCAACTCTACAAAGAGGCAGTAAAAGACAGGCCGAAAGTGTACCAGAGCATGGAAGAGGTGCTGAAGGCAGCGGACAGAGCCAAAAACCTGGTAAAACAGATACTCACCTTCAGCCGCAAGACGGAACAGAAGCAAAGCCCCACCATCGTCACGCCGATAGTTAAAGAAATCGTAAAATTCATGAGGGCATCACTTCCTTCCACCATAGAAATAAAACAGACAATTGAAACGTCTTCCGACGTAATCATAGCCGATCCTACTCAGATACATCAGGTGCTCATGAACCTGTGCACAAACGCGGGCCACGCCATGAAAGAAACCGGAGGCATCCTGGAAATCGGGCTTAAGAAAACCACGGTCAATCCCGGCAGCATACATCTTAACCCGCCCCTGAAGCCCGGCCATTATCTGGAGATGCTGGTCCGGGACACCGGCGTCGGCATCCCCCAGGACAAGCTGGGAAGAATCTTTGAACCGTATTTTACAACCAAAGGTCTGGGAGAGGGGGCAGGCCTGGGGCTTGCTGTCGTTCACGGCATCGTAAGGGATCACGGCGGAGAAATCAGAGTGGACAGCGAAGAGGGCACGGGGAGCATCTTCAGAATCTATATGCCGCTCCTTGAAATGCAGGAGGGACATGCCGATAGCGGGGAAGAGATCATACCGCAGGGAAAAGGGGAAACAATTCTCTTCATCGATGACGAGGAAATGGTGGTTGAATCATATAAACATCTGCTCGGGAACCTTAATTACAACGTATTGACGGCAACAGACCCCGTCAAGGCTGTAGAGATGTTCAAATCACGCGCTGATGCATTTGATCTGGTGGTTACGGACAAAACCATGCCGAAAATGACCGGATTTGATGTGGCGGCGGCAATAAGAAGCATCAGGCCTTATGTACCTATAATCCTTTGTTCAGGTTTCCATGAAAAGGAGGAACTGAGCAGAAGCAGAGACCAGGGCATCGATCATCTGCTTACAAAGCCGGTCAAGATAAACGAGCTGGCGGATGTCATTCGCAGGCTGCTGGATAAATACGATTCTAAAAAAGGCGTACAATGATTGAAGCGAAAAATATAATTTTCGATTATCCGGGAACAAGAGCCCTTGATGATGTCTCTTTCAAGATACGGGAGGGAAGCATAACCGCCCTGGTGGGGCCGAACGGCGCGGGGAAGACAACACTGCTCCGCTGTCTGGCGGCGATAGAAGAGCCTGTATCCGGATCAATCCTCATGGACGGAGAAAACATCCTTGACTCCCCCCGCGACACCCACCGCAAGGTCGGTTACCTTTCGGATTTCTTCGGATTGTATGAAGAACTCACAGTCAGAAGATGTCTTCAGTATGCCGCCATGTCGCATGGCATTTCCCCCGACAAACAGATGAAGGTTGTAAATCTATGCGCCGAACGGCTGGAGATTGCAGATCGCCTCGAGATGAAGGCCGGAACGCTTTCGCGCGGACAGCGGCAGCGGCTGGCCATTGCCCAGGCCATTGTCCATGAGCCGAAATTTCTCCTGCTCGACGAACCGGCGTCAGGACTTGATCCGGAAGCCCGCCACAGTCTGGCAGGCCTTTTTCGCATGCTGCGCGATGACGGCATGACACTGCTGGTCTCCTCGCATATTCTTTCTGAGTTGGAAGAATACTCCACTGACATGCTGGTCATAAGAGAAGGAAAGATCATCGATCATACCCCGATTGCAGGCGAAAAGCAGCGAACGGCCATCGAGATCAGGATCGCCGGCGCATATAAAGGACTGGAAGAATTTCTGAGCGGGGAGGATGATGTGGAAGAGTTGACCTTCTCAGGAAATACGGCCGTCTTTACCTATAGCGCCGGGGCGATTGAACAGCACAGGCTGCTGCGCCGGCTTCTTGAGAAAGGGATCCCTGTCTGTTCGTTCGCCGAGCAAAAGCGGAACATGCAGGAGACCTATTTGCGGACTGTGAAGAAAACAGATGACGGAGGAGAAAAATCTTGAGCATCAATCCGGAATTTAGCAGGAACCTCTGGCTGGAGATAACCCGCTACCGCCTTGTCGGCATGCCGCTGATTCTTCTGGCCGTCTTTTATTTGGGCTGGCTGTCCGAAGGAAACAGGCTGGCAGGTGTGACTGCCACGACATCGATGGCTTTGTTTTTCGTTATTTCCCTGATCTGGGGAACAAAGCTGGCTTCGGAATCAATAACAAGCGAAATCCGTGATCACACCTGGGACGGACAGAGGATGTCGGCCATCACTCCCTGGTCTCTGACCTGGGGAAAACTATTCGGCAGTACAATCTATACCTGGTACGGAGCTGTGATCTGCCTGTTCGTGTACTGGATATCGGCGCCGGAAAGGGATTCCGGTACCGTCTTTAAAACCGTTCTCATTCTGGCTCTAATCGGATTGCTCGCCCATTCCATCAGCATCATGTCGAGCCTCATCGCACTGCAAAAGGAGCGCAAATTCTATAAAAGCCAGACCGTCGCCTTTCTGCTGATAGGAATCATGGTCGCCCTTCCCTTTTTTAACATGACTTATGACGGCAGAGAAATCGTCAGGTGGTACGGCTTGTCAATTCCCAAGATTGATTTTGTGCTTCTGACCATATCCTTTTACGCAGCCTGGGCGGTTGCCGGAATTTACAATCTCATGCGCATCGAACTGCAGATGAAAAACACTCCCTGGCCCTGGCTTTGTTTTGTCCTGTTTCTGATGGCGCATGTTTCAGGGTTCTTTCACATATCTCAGAAAAGCGCCATCGGCGCTGTCAGCGCTGCCTTTTTTGTTTCCGCCGGCGCGACCTACTTCACCGCCTTCACCGAGCGCAAGGATTTCCTGTCGCTTCGCAACCTTGTCCGCCTGATTGAGGCAAGGAAGTGGGACAATGTTCTCCTGCGCACGCCTCGCTGGCTCCTCAGCCTGCCGGTAACCATCTCTGCCGGAATACTGGCCCTGGCCGTTTCACTGACGCATGACACCGGCGATGCCGGTTCCGTCATGTGGCTGGTTGCAACAGGCATGATCTTCATGATCCGCGACTTCTCAATGATGATCTTCTTCAATCTCAGCAAATCCAACAAACGGGCGGATATCATAACCATGCTTTGTCTTGCTCTTCTCTACGGATTGTTTCCGGCTATTTTGACCGCACTTGAATTGAAGGGCGTCACAGTTCTGTTCTGGCCGCATCCGGAGATGAACCCCCTTGCCGGTCTGTCCGCCGCTCTGGCGGAAGCTGTACTGGCAGGCTATCTGATGTACAGGAGATGGCGTCAGCGCCTTGCAGAGTAAGGCAGGTTACTGTTTTACCGGGGATCGACCTGCACCGGCAGGCAACTTGTTGAGACGCTCAAGGTTGCCTTTGGCAATACTGTCGTTGGGCTTTATCTCCAAGGCATGAGTGAAATCCCGGCGGGCTTCGTTGATCATCCCCTTATATTTATAGGCCAGGCCGCGATTGTTGTATGCACCGGCGGCGTTGGTTATATTGAGTCCGAGCGCTTTCGTGTTATCTGCTATTACATCGTCCCATCGTTTCTGTTCCAGTCGCACCAGCCCCCGCTGAAAGTATGGTTCCGGCGACTTCGGGCTGATCGCAATAACGCGGTTAAGGTCCGCGATTGCGGCCGCATAATTCTTCAGGTTCCTGTAAATGGTTGCGCGACGGACAATGTACATGATCGTTTGCGGACTCAGTTCAACGGCGCGGTTTGAGGAGGCAAGCGCCCCGGAAAGATCGCCCGCTTCCAGGAGAAGCTGCGCACGCGAGTCGTGGCCCTGATGGTAAAGGGGATTGAGCGCGAGAGCCTTGTTGATATCGGCCATCGCACCGGAAGAGTCTTTAAGCGCTCGCCTGACCGCCGCACGCCCCCCGAGGGCACGGCAATTGGAAGGGTCAAGTTCAACAGCCATGTTGGCATCCTCAAGTGCGGCTTTCAGATTTCCCAGGTTGCGGCCGGCATTGGCGCGCAGACGATGTGCCTCGGAACTGCGCGGCGATTTCGCAATCAGCCTGTTGGCCGCGTCAAAGGCGCCGCGGTAGTCGCCGCGATCGACCAGGGCCTGTACCTCTTCAAGCGGCGGTGCATCGGCCGGGGGAATGCCTCCCGCAGGCATCTTGCCTGAACTGTCAGCCGAATCCCCGGATGCTTCGGGTTCCCTGGCCGGAGTGGCGCTTGCCGGAGCAGGGGATGAATCAGAGGCTTGGGGCTGGGCTGCAACTTGCCCGCCGGGAGTGGTGTCCTTAAGTTCGGTTCTTTTAGCGGCGCCTTTCCGGTTTCCCCGGTACTTATAACGGTATGTCTGTTCTGTTTCTGATCCCATTGCTTTTGCCGTAACAACATATCCCCAGTCAGCATCGGCTCCCTTCAGGATTACCGTTTTTGTGCATGCCGGCTTCAGATTGGTGCATTGACACTGGAAGTGCCAGCGGGCTTCCCGCACCTCTATGCTGGCAAATATGGGTTTGCTCAAACCCAGCCAGGCCGGCTGTTTTTCCTCCGGGGCTTGTTTTATTTTATCGTAGGAGTCTGATTTCGAAATATCCAGTCTGCAACTAATGGTGAATTTGTCTCCCTCCTTAAAAACGCGGGGAAAAGGTGTCCAGCTTCCCCGGATTTTTGTTTTAATTACTCTCGGTTCCTTTGGATCGAAGGTTCTCCTCTCTCCTTTTTCGTTCAGCACCCATATGCGATCTGTTTCTTGCCAGGTTTCGGCAGTAACGTTCATCGAATCAGTTCCGTAAGATGATGACACATTTTTTCTGTAGTTGCTTTTTGCTTCGGGTTTGGCTTTTTTATCGTTCTTTTCAAATTTATCCAGAACCCATACTTCATTCATATCCGGTATATCCTGGGCAATCGGTTCTTGCGGTTTGGCTTTGACAGTTTCCTTCACCTGCTGTGGGAAAAAGGTCCGCTCCACGGCCGCGTACTGCAGGTCCGGTATCTCATAGCTCCCTATCACTTCCAGCTTGAGGCGGCAGAGCTTGTCGGATGTTGTCACCTGCCAGGGTGTCGTATTGCCTGTCCTTCCGGCGGCTACATGGTCAATAGCCTTGTCCTGCCGGTTGGATACAGTACAGTCTATAGCTGTAAGTCTTACTTTCAGTGATTTAACACTGCCGCTGGCCTGATTGGCTATTTTGCCGGTGACTTTGTATCTGTTTGGTCCATCGGGCTGATATTCGATGGCCGGGCGCAGTCCCGAAAAGGATGCACGCCACATGGTATAGACTGTCTGGATGGTGTTTGCCAGAGCCGGTGTCGGGTCTTCGTAGTAGCTTTCAAGACGGTTGCGCGTTTCTGCTGCCGACAGAAGAGCGATTTTCTGTACCTGCCTGGCCTGTTCGTCCCAGAGGTTCGTGTTAAATCCGCTGACGGGAGCGTTCTTCCAGTTGGGATCGTATCCGGGAAGCCCCTTGCCTGCCCGGTTATGAACAGAGATCATTGTTGCGCCGTTTGGAAAGGCTTCCCAGGCCACATGGCTTGATGTCTTGATCATCATGGCTTCAGAATTGCCGTTGAAGTACCATGGATCAAACCAGTCCACCTCGGCAGGATCGGTCTTTTTGACAACCCGGAACATTTCGGTATGAAAGTTCGGGTTTCCCCCTTTGAATGGAGTGAGATAGGAGAGTTTGTAAGATCCGACAATGTTTTGCCCCAGATTTATTTCACCGGGATGTTTTGCTGTCTGCTCTTTATAGATTTTTTCAGCAGTGGCCCGCGAGGAACCGATTACATGATAGGGAACAAACATGTCGGCCAGAAAGTGAGCGCTGTAAGCCGCCGCTTTTCCGCTTGCTTCGCGGCCTTTGTTGCCGGTCAGGTTTTGCTGCACAAGAACCTTGAAATAGCGTGCTGCCGCATCAGGGCCGTTACCCTCCTGGATGATGGGATTGTAATAGTGCTCAGAGTATTTCGACATGCCGCTTGCATCGGGGCCCACGCCTGACAGCCCGACAGGCGCGTAGTCTGAGCCTCCTTTTACCGCGGACCCGATGGTCCACTCTACGCCCTCGTGTCCCAAAATAGCATTGACGGAGGGGAACAAATGCGTGGCAAAGGCCGGGTCTGCTTTCAGACGGTCGTAAGCCGCATGGATTATGTACTGATGCGTCTCTGCCGGCACGAGAGAACCCCATGGATATGCGGGAGAAGGAAGGAGAAGCAAGAGACTTACAAGAAACGAAAAAAGGCTTGTTTTAAACATCATGGGTCTAATCCTCCTTACATGTATCCCTGTCAGCGCATGCAGACGCTCAGGACTTCCACCAGTTCCGTTTCTCCGGCCAGCACCTTGGAAATGCCGTCCTGCATCAAGGTCCTCATGCCTTCGGCAACGGCAATCTTGCGCAATGCCGGAATGGATTTTTTCGTTATGATCGTCTGCTTGACATTTTCCGAAACGATCAGCAGCTCAAACAGTCCCATCATTCCGCGGAATCCCGTGTTTGTGCAGTCCCGGCAGCCTTTTGCCCTGTACAGCGTCATATCGTCGCTATACGCAGAACTAAGCGCGGCGAACTGTTTCTCTCCGTAACTTTGCACAATCTCCTGATACTGTCCCCGGGAGGGATGATACGGTTCCTTGCAGCGCGGACACAATCTTCTCACCAGCCTCTGGGCAAGAACGCACAGCAGTGAATCCGAGAAAGCGAACGGGTCTATCCCCATGTCGAGAAGTCTGACTATCGTTTCCGGCGCATTGTTGGTGTGCAGCGTGCTCAGCACCAGATGCCCGGTTGTTGACGCCTCCACTCCCATCTTGGCGGTTTCGTAATCCCTCATCTCGCCGACGAGAATCACATCGGGATCTGCCCGGAGAAAGGCGCGCATGGCGCTGCTGAAATCCAGGCCTATCTTGTGATGCATCTGCACCTGGCGGATGCCCTGCTGGGTTATCTCCACGGGGTCTTCCGCCGTCCATATCTTTGTATTCGGCTTGTTGATGACATGCAGCGCGGCATGCGCCGTCGTCGTCTTCCCGGAACCTGTGGGACCGACGAGCAGGATCAGCCCGTACGGATTTTTCAGTATCCTCATAAAACTGTCATAAGTCTGCGGCGGCATGTTCAACTGGTCAAGGGTCATTATCTGCCCCCTGGTAAGAATGCGCAGCACCACATCCTCTACGTAGCCGTGCGTGGGCAGGGTGGCAACCCTGAGCTCGATTTCCTCCGCATTCGGCCTCTTGAATCTTATCTTCCCATCCTGCGGCAGCCTTCTTTCCGTAATGTCCAGGTTGGACATGATCTTGATCCTGGATACAATTGCCGCTTTGTAGTCGTAGGGATAAGACTTGTAGGGGATGCATTCGCCGTCGATGCGGAAGCGTATATTGACCGTTTGATCCTTCGTATCCGGTTCGATATGGATGTCGGACGCCCTGCGCTCGAAAGCCTCATTGATTACACGGTTCACCAGATTGACGATGGTGCTGTCTGATTCGGAGATCACGGTATTCTTCCCCGAACTTTTCTTAGCGGCGCCGTTCAAACCCGGCGCCGTTGTCAGAGGCGGGAGGTTTCTGTCGGGATCAAAAAAATGGTTTATGGTTTTCAGGATGTCGCTTTTCAGCGCAACGCAGTATTCAACCTCTTTCGTCTTCAGAAGGTTCTCTATCGTGTCGCGCTTCAGTATGTTGCTGGGGTCGTCCACCATGACAACGATCGTTTCGCCGGCGCTTTCCAGAGGCACCCACAATTCGCGCTTCAGGAAATCATACTTCAGATTCTTCAAGAGGTCGTTGGGAACCGTCTTGTTCTCGTCA
The DNA here is from genome assembly GCA_964558665.1 of uncultured Syntrophaceae bacterium. Taxonomy (GTDB): domain Bacteria; phylum Desulfobacterota; class Syntrophia; order Syntrophales; family PHBD01; genus CAZLFA01. Next base: position 49,509 of record CAZLFA010000007.1, on the reverse strand, counting down.
TACTCGACAAAGCGGCACTGATAAAACTCGTTGAGGAACTCTCCCATATCGTCTTTTGATATGTTGTACTTTTCAATCAGCATATCCTCCAGAGACTTCTGAGAGCGCTGCATGTCCTCCCAGGAGGCATTCAATTCCGATTCCGTTGTCAGCCCCTTGTCGATGAGGGATTTGACTATGTTCTGCAGCGCGCTGTTGAATGCCGGTCTCTTTTCAGTGTCTGCCATCTGTATTTTCTTAGTATGATCCTTCATGAGATCTGTTCCTCTATATTCCCTCTAAACTGCGCACGGTACAGACCTCCCCGGCAGCAGCTCCATCCTGTACTTTCTTGTTTCCAGTTCATTCACGGACAGAGTTTCCAGGATCCGGGACAGGGTTTTAAAGCTGCATCCCGAGGACTTCAGCCTGCCGAGGAGTTCAATGAAATGACCATCCCATATGCCGCCTTCCGCTTCGGCATGAACAGGCAATACATGCAATCCACCTTTATCGATGATGGATGTGATCATTGCCTTTCCCTGTTCAACTCCCGTCTCTTCAAAACAGGGAAGATCGGAGGGAATCTCAGGCACTCCCAAACCGGCGTGGATGAACGGCCTCTTTGCCCGCGTGCAGCTCAGATAAGAAAAGCCATATGCCCGCACGATCTCCAGCACCCTGTCATCTATCAGCCAGGCCGGCGCTCCGAATGACGCCGGCATCACTCCTGTCAGTCCCTTAAACGCCTCAACGCCTCTGCCGAACCAGTCTTTAATCCATTCCGAAGACCTGCTTCCCAGTTCATCCTGCCAGCGCCGGTGGTCCCAGGCGTGGAACTGCACCTCATGGCCGAGATCGATAATCCGCCGTACAAGCTCCGGGAAAGATAGGGCAATCATCGGGGAAGGAAGAAGCGTGCCGTAGAACACTGTCCTGAAGCCGTAAAGTCCCGGTGCATTCGTGCGTATCATCTTTTTCAGGAAGCGCGGGTTCTTTATCAACTGCAATAAAGCGCGGCCTGAGGCATCGGGACCGATACTCAGATAGAACGTACCCCTGATACCGGCCTCATCGAGAATGGAAAGAAGACGCGGCACGCCCTTCTTCATTCCCTGGTAGGTATCCACATCAATCTTCAGGCCGACTGTCTTTTCCATAGGGACACCATGAGGACAAGATATTCCTGCTACATGTCCTGCTTGTTCTCTTCGAGGAAAGAGTGCAGAGTCATTCTCATCGAATCCTCCAGGCCGACCACGGGTTCCCAGCCGAGGAGTTTCCTGGCGTTTTCTATGCTCGGCTTTCTTGTATATATATCCTGGTAGCCCTTTCCGTAATAAGTGTCGGACGGAACCTCAATGATTTCGGAATAGACCGGATCTTTGAGGTGTTCCGGGTGTTCCATGAAAAGCTTTTTCAGAAGCAGGGCAAGATCCTTGACCGAACACTCATTGACAGGATTGCCGATGTTGATGATTTGATTCTTGCAGACATCGTTTTTGTTTTCCAGAATTTTCACTAGAGCGGATATCCCGTCGTCAACATATGTGAAACACCTTTTCTGATGGCCGCCGTCCACAAGGGTAATCGGACGCTTCAGCAGCAGCTCGGCGATGAACTGCGTGACAACACGGGAGCTGCCCTCCTTGGCGGCATAGAGGGAATCAAGGCGGGGGCCTACCCAGTTGAAGGGGCGAAACAGGGTAAACTCAAGCTGCCCTCTGGTGCCATAGGCATAAATCACCCTGTCCAGAAGCTGCTTGCAGCAGGAGTATATCCAGCGCTCCTTTTGAATGGGTCCGACCACCAGAAAGCTTTCATCCTCCTTGAATTCCGGGTCGCTGCAGGCGCCGTAAACCTCCGATGTCGACGGAAAGACGACGCGCTTGCGGTACTTGACGCACTGTTTTACGACATTAAGGTTCATTTCAAAATCGAGTTCAAAAACGCCGATCGGATCTTCAACGTACAACTTCGGCGTCGCAATGGCGACGAGGGGCATGACCACGTCGCACTTCTTCACATGATACTCTATCCACTCCTTGTTGATGGCAATATCGCCCTCAAGAAAATTGAAGCGCGGATTGTTCAGCGCCTTACCTAAACGGTCATTCGCCAGATCCATGCCGTAAACAGTCCAATCCGTGACGTCAAGGATGCGGTTTGTTAAATGGTGTCCGATAAACCCGTTAACTCCGAGAATGAGAATCTTCATTTCAGTTCAATTCCTTCCTTGTCTTCGAAATATTGAAAAATGCGCACGCCGTCCATCCGGACTCCCGCTACGCTTATATCATGCAGCCTTATCCTTCCCTCACCTGTCGCAACAAAGACGCTTTCTCCCTCAAGCAGCACCTTTCCCGGCTTTGTTTTCTTCGTTCCGCTCTCTTCCGGCAAAGCCCGCCAGACAAATATTTTCTCCCCATCCGGCATAAAGGCAAACGCTCCCGGGTAGGGATCCGTCACTGCCCTGACCAGATTGTAGATCCTGACCGCCGGCCACTGCCAGTCAATGCAGCCATCCTGCGGTTTGCGGCCTCCATAATAGGATCCTTTGTTCAGGTCCTGCCTTATGCGGGGCGCCCTTCCCTCTTTGATAAGAGGCAGCAACTCCCGGAGAAGAAGCCGGGAGGCTCCGCACAGTTTTCTGTAAAGGGTCACGGCAGTATCGGGAAAATCGATCGCCACCTCGCGCTGACCGACAATATCGCCAGCATCCGCTTTTTTTACCATATGATGGAGGGTCACACCCGTTGTTTTTTCCCCCTTGACCAGCACCCAGTTTACCGGCGCCCTTCCCCGGAATGCGGGCAGAAGAGACCCGTGAAGATTATACGCCCCGGATTTTGCTGCATCCAGGATATCCTGACTGATCATTCTGCGGTAATAGAACGAAAAAATCAGATCCGGTTTTACATCGCTGATGTGCTGAATCCATTTCTTTTCATTTACATCTTCCGGACAGAATACCGGAATCCGCCTCTCTTTTGCCCATTGTACAACGGAACCGAACCAGCAGTTTTCTCCCGGGTCATCCTCATGAGAAAAGACTGCGGCAATATCTATGGATGCCTCCGCAAGAGACTCAAGACCGGCAAGCCCCATGTCGTGATAAGCAAAAACCACCGCCCTCATGCTTCAGCTCCGGGCTTGTCTTCGGAGGAGATAATCCTCTCAATGACATATTCAGGACGCTTCCTGACTTCTCTGTAGATGCGGCCGATATATTCGCCGATAACCCCGAAGGCGAAAAACTGAAGTCCGACAAACACAAACAGCACGGCAAAAAGCGTAAAGACCCCCTGGGCGGCCCAGAGAGCTCCGTAAACCAGCCGCGCCCACGCAAGGAAAAGACCGAAGCAGACCCCTGTGCATGCCATGGCGATCCCTCCATACATAAGCATCTTCATCGGCAGCTCTGAAAAAGAGGCCACCAGGTCAAATTGAAGATTGATCAGCTTTCTCAGGGGATAGTTGGAGACACCTCCGAAGCGTTCATCGTGACTCACCTCGATCTCGGTAACCCTTTTACCGAAATAAGTTGCCAGAGCGGGAATGAATGTTGCGTGTTCATGGCATGTTATCATGCGCTCGACGACTGGGCGCCGGTATGCCCTGAGCATGCATCCCCAGTCGTGCATATCCACGCCTGTTATTTTCCTGGCGACCATATTTATAATCTTGGAAGGAATGATCCTGAAAATAGAGTCTTGTCGCCCTTTACGGATCGTGCCGACAACATCATACCCCCCCTCCTCCATTACGCCGACAAGCCCTGGTATCTCCTCGGGAGGATTCTGCAGGTCTGCGTCCATGGTAATGACAATGCCGCCCTTCACTACGGAAAAACCGGCCAGGATGGCGGCATGCTGCCCGTAATTTCTTGTCAGCTCCACCACCTTGACTTCCGGCTCCACGGCGAATCCTTCAAGAATCTTCAGGGAGCCGTCCCTGCTGCCGTCATCGATCAGGATGATCTCAAAACTCCTTTTCATTCCCCTCATAACTCTGAGGAGGCGCTCCATGAGGGCGTGCAGGTTGTCCTGCTCGTTGAAAACCGGTATCACTATGGAAATCAAAGCCTCGCGGTCCATGTCGTTCTCCCTGGCCTCATTTTAATATATCGCGGATGGCATCGCAAACATAATATGCGTCATCATCCTTCATGTCGGGAAACAGGGGCAATGATATAATCGCCCCGGCCACCCTTTCCGTCTCCGGAAGCGCAGTCTTCTCACTACCCTGTTTTTTTCTGATGTAGTGCAAAAGATGGGTTGCCGGAAAATGAAGTCCGTATCCGATATTGTACTCTGAGAGTTTTTCCATAAAACTTTCGCGCTGCATGGAAATAACTTTTACGATGAAGAGGTGATGCGAATGAATATGATCGTATACCGGAACACCCGGCAACTCCAGACCGTCAATATTCTTGAGTCCGTTCATGTAAATATCGACGATTTCCCCGCGGCGGCCGTTTAATTCCTTCATCCGGGCGAGCTGCGCCACACCGAGCGCCGCCAGGATATCCGGCATGTTGTACTTGAAGCCGGGCTGCATGATGTCGTAATCGGGATTTCCCCCTTTTCCGTAGCGCTTCCAGGCATCGCGTTCGATACCGTGAAACCGAAGCAGCCTGATGCGATTTTCCAACTGCTCATTACTTGTGGTAATCAGTCCGCCCTCTCCGGTTGTGATATTCTTTATCGGGTGGAAGGAAAATATGGCCTCCCTGCCGAACCCTCCTGCATGGATACCCTTATAATAGGTACCGATGGCATGGGCGGCATCCTCGATAACGGCAACATTATGCCTGTCCGCGATATCGGTAATTCTGTCCATGTCAGCAGGCACTCCGGCAAAATGAACAGGAATGATCGCCTTTGTGCGGGCAGAAACGGCCTGTTCAACAAGTCCGGCATCGATGTTCAGTGTATCGTATTCAACATCGACAAAAACCGGACTGGCGCCCAGCATGGCAATCATGTTTACCGTGGAGGCGAAAGTCATGGACGGGGTTATAACCTCGTCACCCGGCCCAATGCCCATTGCCATGAGAAGAAGGTGCATTCCTGCCGTGGCTGAAGTCACCGTTACTGCGCGGGCGGCACCCGTCAGTTCACAGAATTTTCCCTCAAATGTCCTGCACTGAGGCCCTGTCGTGATCCACCCTGATTTCAGGCAGGCAACGACGCTTTCAATTTCTGCATTTCCTATGGAAGGTCTGTTCAGCGGAAGAAAATCAGCTCTTACTTTCATGCTTTTCACCCTTGATTACCGATGACCTTTTTCAGGCGGATCAGGTAATAGTTTCCGTTAGTCCACAATATCTGCATGTCCGGCGCTTCCTGCTTCAGTCTTGCTATGTTGTTTCTCCCTTCAGTCGCCAGAAACAGTTCCTTTCCCTCGCGATAAAGGTTAAACAGATCCAACGAGTAGATGAAATAGCGTTTTCTCTCCTCGACAGGCATCCGCTCCACTCCGTATACCAACTCGCCGATATCGTCAACCAGCGGTGTCCGCATCTTTGCATAAAAGTCGATGCCGTAAATGATCTCATTATACAGATATATCTGTTTTCCTTCCGGGATGTGCTTTTTGATCGCCTGCACCATGGGATATGCCGATTTAAACGGCGTAAGATAATGCGATATGGGGAACGTCATGGATATGATGAACAGAGAAGTGATCACATAGATCCCTGCGAACCAGCCCGCGCCGTTCCGCTTCCGGAAATACTCGGGTATTAAGGCCAAACCGGCCTGGAGTATGACGGGAACCGCTATCCACGGCCACCAGTCCGTAAAGGCCATGGTGTTTTTGGGAAGAAAGACCGGTGCAATTGCCAGGGCGATAAAGAGCATCGTCTGCACGGCAATCGGGACATAGTCAGCCGTTCCCGGGCGGGTAATGCCGGAAGGGTTCTCATGAAGGTCCTCATATGTACGGAAAAAGTGACCCAGAAGGACGGCCAGCGGAACGAAAAGCGGGGCAATGTAGGGTATCAGCTTCGAGGAGGAGATGGAGAAGAACACAAATATGAAGGCTATCCATGTAATCAGTATCCTTTTTTCTTCTGCGCTGAAGATGGTTTTTAACCTGCTGCCGATACCCCGCCCTGCCTGGTACAGAAACCCAAGCCATGGTATTACGCCTCCCACCAGAACGGGTATGAAAAAATAGAAAGGCTCATATCTGCTGTGCACGCTGGTCGTGTATCTCAGGAAATGCTCACGGACAAAGAAAAACCAGAAGAAGTCGGGATTGGCCTTCTGGATGAGAAGCAGCCAGGGAAGGCTTACCGCCAGAAATATAGCCGCTCCGACAGGAGAGAACATCCTCAGCACGTCCCGCCAGCGGCGGGATACGAGAAGCCAGATGAAGATAACTGAGGAGGGCAGGACGATGCCGATCAGTCCCTTTGTCAAAAAAGCCAATGCACAGAAAAGATAAAAACCGTATATCCATTTTCTGCCCCGCATCCCGTCGGAAAAATGCCGGTAACCGGACCAGACGGCAAGACATAGGAAAAAGGCAAGAGGCATGTCAAGGATGTTAATGCGGCCTACAGTAACGTGAAAGATGCATGTGGACAAAACAGCGGCTGAATAGAGACCCGTCTTTTCATCATGGAAGTACATCCCCATCTGATATGCCAGCAATATGCAGCCCCACGCGCACAGAGCGGCAAAGAGACGCGAGGAGAATTCATTCTCTCCAAAAATCCTGAAGGCCATAGCCGTTGCCCAATAACATAAAGGCGGCTTTTCAATATACACGACATCTTTCAGGTGAGGGGTGACATAGTCCCCCGTCACGTTCATCGTCCTGGGAATCAGGCTGTAGCGGCTTTCATCCGGCTCCATTAAAGGCATATAAGAGATAAGCCCGATGTAAAGAACGGCGGGAACAAGAAACAGCACGATGAATTTTTTATTAGCTATCCTGCCCAAAAAAAGCATTCCCCCTCAAACAATAGTGAATATCCGGGCATCATATCCACATATGACGATAATTTGTCAACTGATTAATCCGAATAGGAAAAACGGTGATAATGGAAAGATTTCAGCGGAATCGCCGTACAGTAATTCAGCGGCTCCCTGTTTTTCTGATGAAATCGTTAAGCAGTGCCGCAGTTTCTTTTGGTTTTTCCAGCATGGGCACGTGGCCGGTCTCATCCATGATTATCGTCTGCCTCTTTTTAAGAACTCTTTCAAACACCTGAACCGATGAAACATCCAGAATCATATCCCGGCTGCCCCAGACAACAAGAACCGGAGCCTGTATCTGCGGCAAGAATGGTTCCAGAGATAGTTTTGAAGCGACAAGTTCATTCCAGACCTTTTCATTGAAAGACCTGTTGGCAATCGCCTGCCCGGCCAGAATATCCTTAAACCGGCCCGGCATCTCAGGCGGTTTAACGAACAGCAGGCTGAACAGCCGGTCGAAATCATCGCGATTTCCTATCATGAGAGGGTTTATGCCCCGCTCCAGCATCTTCATCACCTCGCTTTTTTTCGGGGAGTTCACACCTGCCGGCGCAAGCAGGGATAAAGTTGTTATTCTCTGAGGATACTTAACCGCATAAACGGCTGCAACCGTTCCGCCCATTGAATTTCCCGCCAAATGAAACCTGTCCAGCTTCATCGCTTCAACAAACCTGTTCAGCCGCTCAACCTGATTTTCGATATCATAGTGCGCAGACATTATTTTTGTGCTTTCCCCGAAACCCGGCAGATCAGGTATCACCACCCGGTAATCCCGGGTCAGTCCTCCGGCAAAGCGGGTCCAGTTATCCTTGTCGCCCCCGAATCCATGAAGGAGAATGACGGCATCGCCTTTTCCGCCTTCCAGATAAGTGACGCGGTGATCGCCTGCGTCAATTACGTGCTTGTAAAGACCTGCCGAGCTTCTTTCTGCATTCTTTGCCTGTTCCAACAGAGGGGCAGGGGCAATAAAATACAGCAGGGTCAAAAGGACAACTATGAAACCGGCGCCGAACCAGAGTAATTTTTTCATGTTACTGCCTTTCCATTCTCGTATTGTTTTCCTTCAAGTTTCCATTAGGAAAAGGGTTTTTTCCGCTCCGGCTGTGCCGATCTGCGGTATTGTCTATGCGCAAAGAGTTTTCCGCGTCTCAGACTATTTTTTCGATGGAAGTTGTAGTCATTCCCCAGACCCTGCCTGATGAAAAAATATTTGATTCGCCGCCTGCAAACCCTTTGCGCAAACGTCAAAAGTTCCAATAAGAAAACATGAAGTTTAAGCATCCGGGTTCCCTACGGGACACTATCTAACGTTTTTTTCATAAATCGTCCATGACAAATGACACTGCGCGCCATAAGTCCGTATCCCCTTAATTGGTTGACAAGGACTCTATTGTTATATAATAATCAGTAAATTAAGTTGCACAGGAGGATGAAATGTCGATTTTAAACTGGAAGAAAGAAGGAACAGCGGCTGTCATAACAATGACCAACGGAGAGAACAGGCATAATCCCGACTTTGTAAAGGCCATGCTTGATGCATTTGATGAAATTGAAGCTGATGAAACAATTTCATCCGCCATTATTATATCATCAGACCCCAAAAACTGGTCGCAGGGGATCGACCTGCAATGGATCACCACCGCATACGCTAATAAAGACCGGCAGTCGATAAAGGATTTCATGTACGGCCTCAACAAAATCTACAAGAGAATTCTCCTGTATCCGATGCCGGTCATCGCCGCGATTAACGGACATGCCTTCGGCGCCGGAAGCATCCTGGCCTGCGCCTGCGACTTCCGTTTCATGAAGGCGGATCGCGGTTTCTTCTGTTTTCCGGAGATCGACGTCAGCATCCCTTTCCTGCCCGGCATGCAGGCCATCATTAAAAAGGCTTTCCCTTATTACAAGCTGGAAGAAGCGGTCTTTACAGGCAAAAGGATCGGCGCGGCTGAACTAGAAACCCATCATGTAATCTTCAAAGCCTGCGACAATGAAGAAGCTCTTCTTAAAGAGACACTGGCATTTGCCGGGACATTCAACAAGAAGCGCCCCGTTTACGGAGAAATGAAAAAACGCTTCAACAAGGAGATCATTGCCGCCATTGAGAAAGAAGACCCCTACTACATAGATTCACTTAAGCTGCTTATGTGAATACTTTGCATGAATAGACGCAAGACAATCAATCTATATATACTCAGGGAAATTGCCGTCCCTTTCGGAATGATTCTGTGCATCCTGACCTTTGTCCTGCTCATGGGCAAGATTGTGCAGTTGATGGACTTAATGGTCAACAAGGGAGTCAGTATCTTTGATATTGCAAAACTGATTACCTTTCTGATGCCTTCTTTTCTTATCTTTACCATCCCCATATCACTTCTCATATCCGTCCTTATGGGTATGGGGAGGCTCTCAGGAGACAACGAGATAACGGTTCTGAAGGCTTCGGGGGTGAGCCTTTATCAGCTTTCAAAACCCGTGCTGTTTGTATCTCTGCTTGCCTTCCTGATGACTGCACTGGTCAGTTTTTTTCTCGTTCCGGGGGGCAATTTTGCAACAAAAAAACTCATCTTCAATATTGTAAAAGAGAAAGCCAGCGTGGGCATCAAAGAGAAGGTATTCAACGACGATTTTAAGGGAATCCTCATATACGCGGACAGAATCCCTTCCAAAGGAGAGTTTCTGGAAGGCGTCCTTATCAATGACAGCAGGATGATCAAGGAGCCGAGCACGGTTATCGCACAGAAAGCCTACCTTATTTCCGATCCAAAGAGAATGACCATAACGCTCAGGCTGGAAAACGGCAGCTCTCATGTCGTCGATGCCAATTTAAAGTATTATCGGAAAATGGACTTCGGCACTTACGATGTCCTGCTCGATATCGAGTCTTCCGTAGCCGATGAAATGAAGGCAAAGACAAAATCAAGCACAGAGATGAGCGTTTTTGAGCTGATCTCTCAGATCGGCAAGAAGGGGCTTGAGGACAGCGTCGTAAGGGAGCTGGCCATAGAGCTGAACAAGAAGATGACTGTACCGCTGTCGTGCATCTTTTTCGGGATCATCGGTCTCCCCCTTGCCATAACAGCACAGCGCTCCGTCAGATCAAGGGGATTTATTATCGGCTTTATCATAGTCCTGGCCTACTACCTGATTCAGATAGGAGGAGAAGCGCTTGCCGAGATGGGAAAAATTCCTCCCGCCGCCGGCACATGGGCGCCCAACCTTATTTTTGGCATCCTCGGCGCGTATCTCTTCATCATGAAGGCCAAGGAAAAACCTCTTCCGCTTCAATCATTCATGGAATATCTGACTGCAAAATCGAAAAGCATCGGCAGGCACAAAGGCAATAGAGGCTGTGTTGTTGACGGCGATACCGGCAAACCTCCCGAATGACAAATTAAAAGGCAGGCAGTTTTCGATTTAAACCCGGACTGTTCAAGAACATATAGGCAATATTATCACGGTCAAAGAGGCTTTCAAGCGGCGAATCAAATATTTTTCTTGTGAAAAATATTCTGAGCCGCGGAAAGCCCCTTTGACCACGATGCCATAAGGCATTACTTTTTTTATTGTGTAATCCGGGTTTAATAATTGAGCGCTTTTACATCAGTAACGATAATGCTCCGGTTTGAACGGCCCTTCCACGGATATTCCCAGGTACTCGGCCTGCTTTTTTGTAAGCTTTGTCAGTTTGACGCCGAGTCTTTCAAGATGAAGCCTCGCCACTTCTTCATCAAGCTTTTTGGGCAGCGTATACACTCCCGGCTTCATTTTTGTCACTGCCAACTCCATCTGCGCCAGACACTGGTTTGTAAAACTGTTGCTCATCACGAAGCTGGGATGGCCTGTAGCGCACCCCAGATTCACCAGCCTACCTTCGGCCAGAACGATAATGGAGCGCCCCGATTTGAGGGTCCATTTGTCAACCTGGGGTTTGATTACTTCCTTTTTACATCCTCTGGTTGTCTCCAGATAGCTCATTTCTATCTCGCTGTCGAAATGGCCGATGTTGCAGACAATAGCCTCGTCTTTCATCTGCTCCATGTGTCTGCCGGTAATGACGTTGCAGCAACCGGTTGCCGTAACAACTATATCTCCCTCCGCAACGGCCTCGTCCAGAGTAGCAACTTCATATCCTTCCATGGCGGCCTGGAGGGCGCAGATAGGATCGATTTCCGTGACAATAACCCGTGCCCCGAAACCGCGCATGGACTGTGCGCTTCCTTTTCCGACATCTCCGTAACCGCAGACAATGACTACCTTGCCTGCCACCATTACGTCGGTTGCCCGTTTAATCCCGTCAGCCAGTGATTCCCTGCATCCGTAAAGATTGTCGAATTTGGATTTTGTGACTGAATCGTTGACATTGATTGCGGGAAAGAGAAGCTCTCCCGCCGACGACATCTGATAAAGGCGGTGCACGCCGGTTGTTGTTTCCTCAGACACACCTCTGATCTTTGCCGCAACGCTTCTCCAGTGTTTGGAGGAGCGCTTCAGACTCATTCTCAGACGATCCGTCACTATCTGAAATTCCTTATTGCTGCACGGCTGATCCAGAATAGAAGGATCTTTTTCCACCTTGACGCCCTGATGGACAAAAAGCGTTGCGTCGCCACCGTCGTCGACAATCAGATCGGGTCCAGATCCGTCCGGCCATGTCAGAGCCTGTTCCGTGCACCACCAGTATTCCTCCAGAGTCTCACCTTTCCATGCAAATACCGCAGCTGTCCCCGCCTTGGCGATGGCTGCCGCTGCATGATCCTGCGTGGAAAAAATATTGCAGGATGCCCAGCGTAAATCGGCGCCAAGCGCTCGCAGGGTCTCAATAAGCATGGCCGTCTGAATCGTCATATGCAGGCTGCCCATGATTTTAAGCCCTTTCAGAGGTTTCTTCGGGCCGTACTTCCTGCGCACCGCCATCAATCCAGGCATCTCGTTTTCCGCGAGTTGCATCTCCTTGCGCCCCCATTCGGCAAGCGAAAGGTCCGCTACTTTATACTTCAGCTTTTTATCAATTTCTGTAAATGACATTGCATCTCCTTATGACAGTGATTTCGTCAGGGCATCAACCATGTCCGTCTTTTCCCAGGGATAATCGTCAAGGAAAAGCGTCTTGGGAATTTTTCTGTAAATATCTCCTCTTAACATATTGAACTTTTCTATCATGCCTCTCGGGGTGAGATCAAAAAGCTCATTGACGGCTTTCGCAATCTTCTCATCATCAACCTTGCCCGTACCGAATGTATTAACATAGATCGAAATCGGGTGAGCCATACCTATGGCGTAAGCCAACTGCACGGAACACTTTTTAGCGAATCCTGCGGCAACTATATTCTTGGCAACATGCCTTACGCCGAATGCCGCCGTACAGTCCACTTTCTCCGGCGACTTGTTAACGACGGCTCCGCCGCCCAATTGCGCGCCCGGATATCCGCCGTATAACTGCACAACCAGTTTGCGCCCGGTTACTCCTGAGTCGGCGGCACTGCAGGAGTTTACAGACTGCCATTCGCCTGTCGGATTAAAAAGGAACTCCGTATCCTTGTCCACCCAGCCGTTAAGGCATTCCCAGGCAATCTCTTTGGCATGCCTTTCAACACTGTCCCTCGAACTGTCCGGAACCTTCCGGTAATCAATGGCATTTGACATTAAAACCGTCGGCACTCTCTTTGGCACGCCGTCCACGTATTCCACTGTCACCTGCCCTTTTCCATCCGGAGCAAATATCGGATTTCCACAATTCTCGAAGGTACGCATCAGTCTTGTCACCAGAACATAAGGCAGGGGAAGCAGTTCAGGTGTTTCGTCACATGCGAATCCATACATGATACCCTGATCGCCTGCGCCTATTTCCTTGTATTTTCCCATATCGGCTCTCGTACCGATATTAATATCCGGGGATTGAGGAATAATGGCATTTAAAACACCCATTGAGTCTCCGTTCAAGCCAAGAGCCGATTCTTTATAGCCTATGGACAATACCGTTTTTCTGACACACTTCTCAATGTCAATGTAAACCCTCGTCGAAACCTCGCCACCGACTACACAAACGCCTTTTCCTAAAAAAACTTCGAGACCGCAGTGGGGCATGGTGTCAATGGTCATACCTTTTTTAAGTTCCCGGTCGATGATTTCAGCAATGATGTTTGCCGCAATGCAATCGGCCACTATGTCAGGATGACCTACCTTAACGCCTTCAGATGTGATCCTCATGTTTCATTCTCCTTAATGATCAATTTTTTATTCTCTCCATTATATAGCCCGCCGCCGGAAAGCGGGGACATGACATCACTCTCTCTTGGCGGGCTGGACTATACCGCATGAGATGATCGAAGTAAAGGCCTCTTCTACCGATATATCCATGGTTATCATGTCTTCTTCCCTTACCATGATAAAATAGCCGGAGGTTGGATTAGGGGTTGTCGGCATAAAGACACATGCCCATCTCCCTTCTAACTTATCCCGAACAGCATCCTCCATCATTCCTGTAAAGAATCCAATCGCATACATGCCTTTACCGGGATATTCCACAAGAACAACCTTTTTGAAGTTCTGTCCCCGGGCTGTAAATACCGCGTCCACAACCTGCTTGGCAGCCTTGTAGATACTGCTGACCACCGGTATTTTTTGAAGAATCATCTCTCCTGCTGAAACCGCCTTCCTTCCGAAATAGCTTTTCGTCACCAGACCGCAAATGAAGATCAGAAACAGCGTAAAAATGACGCCCAGTCCCGGAACATGAAATCTCAGCAGATTATCCGGGTGATAAGCAGAGGGGATGACCCGAAGCAGGCTGTCCATAAGGTTGACAAGAAAAAAGAGGATATAAATTGTCACCCCTGCAGGGATCGTCACTGCAAGGCCGGTCAAAAATATATGCTTGATTTTCTTTTGCAATTTCCAAAACCCGGGTCACCTGCCCCAAGAGGCGGAAGGTTTGTTAACAAAAAAGAAAGCGATTCTCAACAGATATTTATGACAGTTCATAACCTGTCAGACCGCGCGGCGCTCCAGTTTATTACTGTGCATGATAGTAGCGGCTATCTCCTCAACCGACATCAATGTGATGTTGATAAAGGGTATGTCTTCCGATTCAAAGAAAGATTCCGCCATCATTATTTCTTTCTGGCATTGCGTAAGTGATGAATATCTTGAATCCGGCCGTCTTTCCGCCCTTATCTTCTGCAGCCGGTCCGGATTGATTGTGAGGCCGAACAATTTTTTGCGAAAAGGGGCAAGAACTGACGATATTTTCTTGTCCTTACTGAAAAAATCTTCTTCGGTGAGAGGATAGTTGGCGGCATATATGCCAAACTGCATGCCCATATAGATGCAGGTGGGAGTCTTCCCGGCACGTGATACGCCGATTAGTATCACATCAGCGCGATTATAGTTCTTGGTCATGATGCCGTCATCATGACCAAGGGCATAGTTGACCGCATCGATCCTTATGTTATAGGCACTGTCGTTCACGAGGCCATGGAAACGCCCGATGGTGTGCGACGACTGAACGCTCAGGACGTTTTCCAGCCGGCTGATGAAGGTGTCGATGAAATCAAAAACAACACCGTTGCTGTTCATGATTTTCTGCCTGATTTCAGGATCGACCAGAGTGCTGAAGACCAGCGGGCTTATGCCTGTTTCCTGAACCTTTCTGTTGATCCTCAAAACGGCGTTGTCAGCCTTGACCATGCTGTCGACAAAAGGAAGCGTGATCTGCTCAAACTCAATATGTTCAAACTGCGTGAGCAGGCTCTGTCCCAACGTCTGTACGGTGATGGCCGTACTGTCCGAGATGAAAAAAATAGTCCTTTTTGTCGTCATCAACAACCCTCCGTCAATCAACTACTATAATTTCCGGGAGTAATCAACAGCCGTTTCTCTTGAATATTTTATTTTCATGGTATAGCCTTTATAATTTAATGAGAGATACATCATGAGAAAGATAGTAGAGAAAAATCGGATTCAAGCCGGGTCAGCGACGGGTACAGCCGTTGCCGAACTGCTGTCCGGCATCAGCTTCAAGGAAAACCGGATAACAAGGGTCAACATCCCGGGCGGCTCCGTGCGGGCGCTGGTTTTATCCATTATTTTCAGTGCACTGCAAAGATCATTGATCGTGGTAACTGCAACAGAGCAGGAGGCGGTCGGTCTGCAAAAAGACATTGCCTTTTTTACAGGCAATAACGAGCTGGTACGGATATTTCCCGCTTATGACACAATGTCGGCCGACATGTTCGCAATTCAGCGAGAGACAGAACTGGTCCGCACAGACACCCTGTGCAGACTCTCATCTGGAAACGCCTGCATTGTGGCTCTGCCCGTAACGTCCCTGCTTGCCAGAACCATTCCCAGGAAATCACTGAGCGATTATATGCAGACGGTCTCTATCGGTGACTGCATCGAACGAGAAATATTCCTGGAAAAACTGCTCTCCGGCGGCTATCACAGAACGGCGCTGGTCGAGGAAAAGGGGGAATTCAGCATCCGCGGTCATGTCATCGATGTCTATCCTGTAACGGGCGAAAGGCCCGTGCGCATGGAATTTTTCGGGGATGAGCTGGAGTCTATAAGACCTTTTGATCCGGTATCCCAGAGATCCGCAGGGGAGATTGTTGACTTCTCATTGCCTCCGGCACGCGAGGTGATCATTACGGAAGAAAGCAGAAGGCTTGCCGTACGCAAAACAAAAGAACGCTTTGACGAACTTGACCTGCCCAAGAGCCTGAAAAACAGGATACTTGAAACCCTGGAAAACAGCGGGTCGTCGTCCATCAATCCGATTTTTCTTTCACTGTTTTATGGAAACGGCCGTCAATCAAATGAATACACGTTTGCAGAAACAGCAGCTTCAGAGCGATGGGAGCATCCCGGTTCACTGGCCGACTTTATTTCCGGGGACAGCATTATTGTATATGACAACCCCATAAACATCGGGCACTCTCTTCAATCGTGGGAAAACGGCATGGAACGCTTCCTCGAGAAAGCGGCATCCGGCGACAGGTTTTATCTGGAAAGAAAATCATCCTTTCTATCCCCCGAATCCGTTTTTGATCAACTATCATCATTCCGGCAGATAATATTTGAAGAGATATCTGTCAGCAATGAAGAAGGGGGTGCGGGGCCGGTAATAGAACTGAAGGCGGAAAAAATTGACCGCACCGTCAGGACACAGCACGGACCGTCAGTTGAAAGCGGCCTTCTGGCGCCGCTGGTTGAAAGCATAAATAAATGGACAGCCGATGGAAATCTTGTTGCCTTGATATGCAGCGGTCCGGGAGAAATGCAAAGGATTCGCCACCTCCTTGACCAATACTCACTGACCATTGCCTGCGCGGATACACCTTTTCTCACTTTAATCCGGCAAACAGAAAAAAAGGGACAGCTTGTACTCTTGGACGGAAAGCTCTCCGGCAGCTTCATAATACCGGAGCTGCAGGTGGTTGCGATCACCGAAGACGACGTTTTCGGTAAAAAAACAGCCAGAAGGAAAGCCAGGGCATCTCGGGAGGGATATTTCCTCAAATCGTTCGGAGAATTAAAGGAAGGGGACTATGTGGTTCACACAGACCACGGCATAGGCCTCTACAGAGGATTGCAGAAGCTTGCTGTCGGAGGAACAGAAAATGACTTTCTGCTTGTCGAATACCAGGAGAACGACAAGCTGTATCTCCCGGTTGACCGCCTCGACATGCTTCAGCGCTACATCGGTCCCGACGGCTACCAGCCCAAGATAGACAGACTGGGAGGAACCTCCTGGGATGCAGTTAAGGAAAAAGTAAAGAAATCCGTGCGTGAGGTCGCCGAAGAACTTGTATCCATCTATGCTGCGCGGGAGGTCATGGAACGTGATGCCTTTGCTCCTCCTGACAGGACATACGAAGAGTTTTGTTCAAGCTTCCCTTTTGAGGAAACGGCGGATCAGGCAAAAGCCATCGAAGACATTCAACTGGACATGAGCGACTCCAAGCCCATGGACCGCCTTGTATGCGGCGATGCGGGCTTCGGTAAAACAGAGGTCGCGCTGCGGGCTTCGTTCCGGGCGGTCATGGATGGAAAACAGGTTGCCCTGCTCGTGCCCACTACTATCCTGGCAGAGCAGCATTATCAGACCTTTATGGGCCGGCTGCAGGATTATCCCATGCGGCTGGCTGTTATGAACCGTCTCAAACCCAGAGCCCAGCAGCAGGAAGTTGCAGAGGAGATACGCAGGGGCAGCATAGATATCCTGATCGGCACACACAGGATTCTTCAAAGCGATATCCGCTTCAAAAACCTGGGGCTTGTCATAATAGACGAAGAACAGCGGTTTGGTGTCGCCCATAAGGAAAAATTGAAGACGCTGCGGACGCTCGTCGATGTCCTTACTCTCTCCGCCACACCGATTCCACGCACTCTTCACCTCTCCCTTGTCGGGATTCGTGACCTGTCCATCATCAACACTCCTCCGGAAGACCGCCTGCCCATAAAGACTTTTCTTTTCGAGTTTGACGAGGATGTAATAGCAAATGCCGTCAAAGGAGAGATTGCAAGGGGCGGCCAGGTGTTTTTCATTCACGACCGCGTCAATTCAATATACAGCATGGCAAGACTGCTGGGGAAATTGATCCCGGAGGCTAAAATCGGCATCGTCCATGGCCGGATGAAGCCCAAAGAGATCGAGGATGCGATGGTAAAATTTGTCAAAAAGGATTACAATGTATTGGTTTGCACAACAATAGTAGCTTCCGGAGTTGACATACCTACGGCCAACACCATTGTCATAAACCGGGCTGATCGCTTCGGTCTTGCCCAGCTCTACCAGCTCAGAGGAAGAGTAGGCCGTTCCAGGGAAGAGGCGTTTGCCTATCTCCTGGTTCCGAAAGGCGCCATACTGACGAGAGACGCCCAGAAACGCCTGCAGGTAATTATGGATTTTTCGGAACCCGGATCGGGATTCCGCATCGCATCGAACGATCTGGAAATCAGAGGCGCGGGTAATCTCCTCGGCATTTCTCAATCAGGGCATGTGTCGGCTGTAGGATATGAACTCTACACAGAGCTTATGGAAAAGACCATTCAGGAATTGAAGGGTACAACTCCCCCGGAAGAGGATTTTCGCCCCGAGATACAGCTCGGCCTTTCCGCTTATATTCCAGAGGATTATATGGGGGATGATAACAGAAGGCTTGTCACCTATAAGAAAATTTCACTGGCATCTTCCGACGAAGAACTGGCAGAGATCAGAGACGGCCTGAAGGATGGCTTCGGCTTTCTGCCTGAGGAGGTAAACAACCTTCTGGAAACAATCCGGATTAGAAATATTCTGAAGCGGGTAAAGGGCAAAAAAATGTTCTACGACGGGAAAAATATGTCGATAATGTTCAGGACAGACAGCCCCGTCGATCCTGCAAGATTGATCGCTCTTTCCCGAAAACAGCTCAAGGGCATGAGATTGACGCCGGACATGACTCTCTCCGTTCCCGCTCCCGGTCTGGAGGGAAAAGACGTGCTGGCAAGGGCAGGCGGATTGCTGAAGGCATTGATTGATTGAATACCGGTCAACAACAATCTGAGGGCTTTGCACAGCTATCACCATATATGATGCAGGATATGAATAATCAGCATAAAATGACGGCCGTCTCCAACATCGCAATAATTCTGGTGCTGATAATCGCCCTCAGCCTGCTGAGTTGCCGTAAGTCGGATCAGCCGTTTGTGGCAACGGTAAACGGAGAGAAAATACCTTTGTCTGAATATGAAATACGCTATAAGAAGCATTGGGATATTATTGCTGCCGGCAAGACATCGTCATCAGCCGAAATTGAAAAACTGAAGGAAGAGATTCTCAATGCAATGATTACAGAGAAACTGATGATTCAGCGAGCCGGGGAACTGTCGATCACGGTAAACGACAATGAATTGACAAAAAAAATAGATGAGATTAGGAAAGATTACGGCAATGGTGATTTTAACGGCAATTTTCCGCCGGGCATAAAGTTCGAACGATGGAAGGAAGAATTAAAAAAACGTATGCTGATGGAAAAGCTTATAGAAAAGGATGTCTATGCCGGCATAAAGATATCCGATAAAGAAGCCATTGACTACTACAGGAAGAACATAAAGGCTTACACTTCCACACCCAGGGTTCATGTAGCGCAGATCTTGACAAGGGATGCGGATAAGGCGGAAGCGATATTGAACAGATTGAACATGGGTGAAGATTTTGCAGCGGTGGCCCGCGAAGCATCAATGACACCGGAGGCATCAAAGGGCGGCGACCTGGGATTCATGCCGCGCGGGGTCATGCCGGAAGAAATTGACTCGGTTATTTTTTCAATACCGATAGGACAGATCAGCCGTGTCGTGAAGAGCCCTTATGGTTTTCACATCTTCAAGGTCATGAAGAAATATACGGGAGGACAAAAACCCTTTGCGGCGGCAAAAGAAGATATTCTTTCCCGACTAAAAAGCCAGAAAGAGGAACAGGCATATTCCATCTGGCTGCAGGGGTTGAGGAAAAGGGCAACTGTTCAAATTAACATGGGCGCGATAAAAGATTCAGAATCAATAAACCATTTACAGGAGAATAAACAGTGAACGTAAATAAAATATTAGCGGCACTTGTGACAATAACATTATTGCTTTCATCAGGGGCCGATGCCGCCATCAGGGATCGGATAATTGCGACGGTTAACGGCGAAGCGATAACTCTTTATGATCTTAACACCGCCCTGCAGCCCGTCATTCAGAGAATAGACGCGAATTACAAGGGACCGGACAAGGATAAAATAGTAGCGGAAGCCCGGCAGGCGATCCTCAATCGGCTGATTGAAGAAAAATTGATCGAGCAGGAGGCCAAGAAATTCGGGTCAGTAGTCAAAGATGAAGACGTCATGTCAATGATCAACAACATGCTTACCAACAACAAAATCAGCCTGGAGCAGTTGAAAAAGAATCTGGCAAAAGAAGATTTGACCTTCGAACAGTACAAGGAAAAAACGAAGACTCAGATATTAAAAATGAGACTTTTCAAATTTGAAGTTAACTACAAGGTAACCGTTTCCGACGATGAAATCGGAGAATATTACAAGAGCCATCGCAATGAATATGAAGGCAAGGAGGCTGTCAGGATCAAGCAGATCCTGCTTCTGCTGCCGAAGGATGCCAACAGCAAAACCAGAGAGACCATCAGGGCAAAGGCGGAATCTGTGTACAAACAGTTAAAAGGAGGAGAACCGTTTGATTTTCTGGCAGCGAAATATTCTGAAGGCCCCGCTGCCAACAGGGGAGGCGATCTCGGTTTTATTGAAAGAGGAGCGATGCTGCCCGAGGTTGAAAAGATGGCTTTCAGCATGGCGGTCAAAGAAATAAGCCCTGTTTTCGAATCACCGGCAGGCTACCACATTATCATGATCATGGACAAAAGAGGCGAAGGAGTAAAAAGCATCGACATGGTACGTGCGGAAATCAAGAGAAAGATCGAGGCCGAAAAGATGGACAAAAAGTTCGAAGAGTGGATGACTGAACTTCGCACGAAGTCGCTGATAGAAGTAAAGTTATAACAATTGTCTTCTCCCTTGGCTTCCTTCAGTAACTTCCGGATGGAAGCCAAGGAAGAATATGCATACTGAATACTTTTTTTCACACAACCATTTCGGGTTGACCGACCGATGAACTTTATACGCATCAAGGGCGCTTCACAGCACAACCTCAAGCACATCAATATCGACATTCCCAGAGACAAGCTGGTGGTAATCACCGGTGTAAGCGGCTCGGGGAAATCTTCTCTCGCCTTCGACACAATTTACGCCGAAGGACAGCGGCGCTATGTCGAATCGCTGTCGGCATACGCACGGCAGTTCATCGGACAGATGGACAAGCCCGACGTGGAGTCGATAGAGGGGCTTTCTCCCGCCATAGCCATCGAGCAGAGAACAGCAAGCCAGAATCCCCGTTCTACAGTCGGCACAGTAACAGAGATATACGATTATCTGCGTCTTCTTTATGCCAGAATCGGAATTCCCCACTGCTATAAGTGCGGCAGGGAGATAAGATCGCAGACTATCGACATGATGATGGATGCCGTCCTTGCCTTCCCTGAGAAATCACGGATAACCCTGATGGCGCCGGTAATCAGGGGCAGAAAAGGTGAGTTTCACAAGGAGTTCAAGAAACTGATCAAGGAAGGTTTTGTCCGGATCCGGGTTGATGGTGAAATAAGGGAACTGGCGGACGATATAAACCTCGACAAGAACAAGCGGCACGACATCGATGTCGTCGTGGACAGGATCATTATTAAAGACGGCATAAGAAAGCGTTTGCGGGATTCCCTGGAAACGGCCTCCGGACTTTCCGGAGGACTTGTCAGCGTAAGCATTGCCGGAGGTGAGGAAACCGTTTTCAGTGAACGGTACGCGTGTCCGGAATGCGGTATCAGCATCTCGGAGCTTGCGCCGCGCATGTTCTCATTCAACAGTCCTTACGGGGCCTGCGAGGAGTGCGGCGGCCTGGGAACGAAAATGTTTTTCGATGAGGCGCTGGTAGTTCCCGACACATCTCTTTCTGTCCGCGAAGGCGCGATAGCCCCCTGGGCAGGCAGACAATCCGTCTATTTTCACCAGATCGTTGACGCTTTGGCGCAGCACTACCATTTCGACATCAACACCCCCTTCAGGCACTTACCGGAGAACACGCAAAATGCGCTTCTTTACGGCTCCGGCCCGGAGAAGATCAAGTTTTACATGGACAGAAGCGGAAGACGCTACTTCTATTCCAGAAAATTCGAAGGCATACTCAATCAGTTGGACAGACGCTACCGCGAAACAACGTCTAACGCCATACGCATGGATCTTGCGCGCTATATCAATCAGCGGGAGTGTCCTGCCTGCATGGGTGCAAGGCTGAAGAAGGAAAACCTGTCGGTCAGAATAGCCGGCCGCAACATCTATGAGGTCTGCTGCCTTTCCATCAGGGACTGTTACGACTTCTTCAAATCCATCCCTCTCACACACCAGGAAGCCCTGATCTCAGAGCGAATTCTTAAGGAAATAAGGGAAAGGCTGCGATTTCTGGTCGATGTGGGGATCGACTATCTGAGCCTGGAAAGGTCTTCAGGCACGCTTTCCGGAGGAGAGGGACAGCGCATCAGGCTGGCAACCCAGATCGGTTCCGGGCTTGTCGGAGTACTCTATATATTGGATGAACCTACGGTTGGTCTCCACCAGCGTGACAATGAGCGCCTGATCAACACCCTCAAGCGGCTGAGGGACATGGGAAACACCGTTCTGGTTGTAGAACACGACGCCGAGATGATGATGGAATCGGACGATATTATCGACATGGGGCCGGGCGCCGGGCAGAACGGCGGCCGGATAGTTTTTCAGGGAACCCCCATGGACATCTGCAACAGCGACCATTCCTTAACCGGTCTGTACCTCTCGGGCAAGCTTTCCATACCTCTTCCCGATAAGCGGCGGCCCGTGCCGGATCGATTCATTGTCATTGAAGGAGCGCACGAGCACAATCTCAAAAACATAGATATCCGGATTCCCGTGGGCATATTTACGGCGGTGACCGGCGTTTCAGGTTCAGGCAAAAGTACCATGGTGATCGAAACGCTGTACAAGGCGCTTTCGAAAAGGATATACGGACTGAAGGGCGGCATGGGCAAACTGGATCGCATCGCAGACACCGGCAGTATAGACAGAATCATCATGATCAACCAGCAGCCCATCGGCCGGACCCCCCGTTCAAACCCCGTAACATATACAGGCATTTTTTCCCATATCAGAGATTTGTTTACCGGGCTTCCCGACTCCCGCATCAGGGGCTACAAGCCGGGACGGTTCAGCTTCAACGTCAAGGGCGGCCGCTGTGAAGCATGCCAGGGAAACGGCCTGATCAAGATAGAGATGCACTTTCTGCCCGACGTCTATGTAACATGCGACGTCTGCCACGGCAAACGCTTCAACAGGGATACCCTTGATATTCGATACAAGGAGAAGAGCATTGCCGACGTTCTTGACATGACCGTAGGACAGGCGTTGACATTTTTCGAGAATATACCTTCCATCCGCTCCAAACTGCAGCTCCTTGCGGACGTCGGCCTGGGCTATATCAGGCTCGGACAGTCGGCGACAACACTTTCCGGAGGGGAGGCGCAAAGAATCAAATTGTCGAGGGAACTGGGGAAAAAAACCAACAGCAACACGCTTTACATCCTGGACGAACCCACGATAGGCCTGCATTTCGCCGACATACAGAAGCTGCTCGACGTCTTGATGAGGCTGGTGGACATGGGCAACACGATCGTTGTCATCGAGCACAATCTGGATATCATCAAATCTGCGGATTACATAATCGACTTGGGACCGGAAGGCGGACCGGGCGGAGGAACTATCATGGCTTCAGGCACTCCCGAAGAGGTTGCATCTTCCGAAGTATCCCTGACGGGGAAGTTTCTGAAAATAATTCTCTTCTAATTCTCTTCGAGAATATCATTCGCGGTAAAAAAGGATATCCTCCCTTTGCTTTCTTTTATCTCAAAAGCATCTATAGTATCATTATCGCGCATGTTTTCATACAATTCAAATAATGATCTCTTAATAAGAGTCGATTTATCGGCATTAAAATGTTCGGATAAATATTTAAGCATCTTGTCTTCGTCTTTATTCAATCTTACTGATATTACTCCCATCTACTGTACACCCCCTCTCGCTTTGCTATCGATATAATAAAATAATTTTGTCAATCTATTTCACAGTAAACCTTACTGTATCCAGGACCTTTTTGCTTTCGTCAAGTACAGACAGGACATGGATGCCGCGCCGGGGTTTCCACATCATTGTGCTTTCCGAACCGATAATCTCGCTGTCAAGCTGCCAGATGATCCTGCCCGCCCTGCCCTGAACCTGGAACGCAATGCTCTGATTGTCTTCCGGTATATCAGGATCCAGGGAGATTATTGAGCCTTCCGCGGGATATATGATTGTCCTTGTCTCATGCTGAGCGTTAAGCGTTACCTTGTCCTCCGGTTCCGTCCCCTTGATAAACCACTCTGTCCTCTGCGGTTCAAAACGGTGCGAAAAGCTTATTTCCCTGGCGATCACTCCGGGGGTCGGCTTCGGATTCTTCGAATCACCACGGGGATGAAGCCTGTTCATCACCTCAAGCCATACCGGGGCGGCGCCGGAGATGCCGGTCACATTCCACATGGGCTCCCCGGAAAAATTGCCCACCCAGACACCCACCGTGAACTTCTCTGAAAAACCTATACACCAGTTGTCTCTCATGTCCTTGCTGGTCCCCGTCTTTACGGCCGTCCAGAAGCGGGTGGAAAGATAGTTTTCAAGGCCGAAGGTGGCGCTTCGGGCCTCCCGGTCGGAAAGTATGCTGGAGATAATAAAGACGGCATCCCTGTCCAAAACCCTCTTCAGAGGTTTTCTTCCCTTTCCTGCCTCAAGCGTGAGTACACCGAATCTGCCTCCGTTGGCCATTACACGATAGGCGTTGACCAGTTCGGCCAGACTGATGTCCACAGACCCCAGGGCAATGGAGTGTCCATAATAATCCGCGTCTTTTCTAATGCTTTCGAATCCCAGCTTTTTCAGTCTGCTGACAAAAGGCTCAATCCCCGTCATTGCAACTGTCCGGACAGCGGGAATATTCAGCGATGAAGACAGTGCGGTTCTGACGCTGACAGGTCCAAGAAAATCATTGCCGTAGTTTTCCGGCAC
The DNA here is from genome assembly GCA_964558665.1 of uncultured Syntrophaceae bacterium. Classification (GTDB taxonomy): domain Bacteria; phylum Desulfobacterota; class Syntrophia; order Syntrophales; family PHBD01; genus CAZLFA01. The sequence goes on along the minus strand of CAZLFA010000007.1, from coordinate 24,827 downwards.
ATACAGCCCGGTGGGCGTGGCCACCTGGAAGGGAGAATCCTCGATAATCGAAGCTGCGGTCAGCATTCTTTTTTCCAGGGCAAGCTCATACAGAAAAGGCTTGAGGGTGGATCCCGCCTGCCTCAAGGCCCTGATTCCGTCCACATAGGGTGATGACGATCCGGCACCGGAATTTCCTATATATGCCAGCACCTCCCCGGTTACATTCTCCACGACAATAACCGCGCCATCGTGGACGTTACGGTCTTTGAGCATGTCAAGCTGGCGATTGAGAATCTCATATGAGTTCTCCTGAAGCCTGCCGTCAAGGGTAGATTTGACGCGCTGTCCGCTTTCCGTCAGAAGCATCCTTGCCACATGCGGGGCAAGGGACATCTGAGGACGAAGACGATAGGGACGGCCGATAGTCTCCTGGACGAGTGCTTTGATTTCGTCTGGACTAACGGCAACTTCCAGAGCTCTGCCCAGTATTGCCGCTCTTCCGGCAATGTTTTCCAGGCCGCTGTGGGTTGAAGGAATCAGCGATACGAGAATAAGTGAATCCCTGTCGGTAAGCCCGCCCGGCTCCTTGTCAAAAATACCTCTGGAGGCGGCTGCTATTCCCTGAAGTTCACCTTTGAATGTAATCAGGTTTACATAGGCTTCCAGAATTTCTTTCTTTGTCCATGTGCGCTCTATCGACCGGGCAACTTTTGCCTGGCGAATCTTTTCCCGCCAGGTTCTCCTGGACGATTTGGGTCGCACCGTCTTTTCAAGCCTGGCCGCAAGCTGCATTGTTATTGTGCTTGCTCCGCGGAATTTTCCCTTCCTCATCCCCTGCAGAAAAGCCCCCCCCACCGCTTGCCAGTCAACTCCATGATGGCCGTAAAAGCGACGGTCTTCCGCATGAATCAGTGTTTTGATAAAAGAGGGAGAGATATCCTTCAAATCTACCCAGTCCAGCCTTCGCCCCTGTGGATCAATCCTTAATTCGTGAATAATCTGTCCGTGGCGGTCGAGGAGAACCGCGTCCGAGACCTGATACTCCGCCCTGACTTTCTTATAAGAGGGGGGGAGAGGCCCATCCTGCATCAGCCCGCTGGCAGTCACATATAAAATAATCAGCGCCAGCAGGAGCAGGACAACAATCCACAGTAAATATTTTTTCAGCATAAGCACTTAGCTATGAAATTGTTCAATTTTCCATCCTGCATCGTCAATATAATGACGCAAAAGACCTTTTGATAAAGGATGAATGCTGAATAAATCGCATCAGACAATTGCAATATAAATGGCTTATTGCATGAAACAAGTCAAGAAAATGAAAATTATAAATTTTTTCCTGCAGATGCCGATATCATAATAAAAGAATTGTCTATAATCTTTTATCGATGTTGTAACTGCAATATGCTGTTTGCTTTCAATATCTTACAGAATAACAAGCAGTGAAAGTGGCTTTACCGAAACTCCTGCCATCGCATGCCGGATGTTTTTCAATCCCATTCAGCAGTTAGCTCAACAACATCAATGTAAATGGGCATGGTAATTGCTTAATTATGTAGCGTTTTGTTATTAACAGCATTACGTGACTAAACAATCATTAATAATCGGTTCATCTGCCTGCTGTGATGAAAGAATGATGAACCTTCCGGGTTGCTTCCAAAGATCAAACTGGAAACGACCAAGCGGAGCTTTCTAAAGGAGACACTCATTGATTCTACTTGTCGGCGGTGCAGGCTACATCGGTTCGCATGTGAACAAGCGTCTTACAGATAAGGGTTACAAAACAATCGTCTTCGACAACCTGAGTAAAGGCCATAGTGATTTTCTGAAGTGGGGAACCTTCATATTGGGAGACCTGGCCTGTCCTGAGCAGATAAACCTCTGCTTCCAGCATCACGCAATAGAATCCGTCATGCATTTTGGAGGCAGCATTAACGTCGGAGATTCCGTTTTTGATCCTTCGAGCTATTATGGAAACAATCTCGTCAACACTATTAACCTGCTCAATGCAATGCTCAAATATAATATAAAAAAGTTTATTTTTTCTTCATCATGCGCGATATATGGCATCCCTGACGAAGTTCCAATAACTGAAGATCATCCTCAACGTCCTGTTAGTCCTTATGCCAAAAGCAAAGCAATGATTGAACAGATTCTTCAGGACTATGATCATGCCTATGGAATGAAGCATATAAATCTCAGGTACTTCAACGCAGCCGGCGCGAACCCGTGTGGAGAGATAGGGGAAAGGCATACCCCTGAAACCCATTTGATTCCCCTTGCCATACACGCAGCACTGGGTAAAAAGGATCATCTGGAAATCTTCGGTAATGATTATCCCACTCCTGACGGCACATGTATCAGGGATTACGTTCACGTCGACGACCTGGCCGATGCGCATATAAAAGCACTATCACACTTGAGCGCTTCAAATAGTAGCGACTCCTTCAATATCGGCAATAACAAAGGATACTCGGTAAAAGAAATTATAAGTGCTGTACAGGCGATTACGGGAAGGACCATAAAAACTATAGAGAGTCCGAGGCGTGAAGGCGATGTCCCCTTTTTGCGGGGATCAAACAGCAAGGCATCCTCGATCCTGAATTGGATACCCCAGTATTCAGGCATTGACAATATAGTTGAAACGGCCTGTAAATGGCATCGACAAGACCTGAACCGCTGACTCAAGATGTGTGAATAAAGCTTATACAGATAATAAGCCAAGCCAAACTTAATGTTAATAATTATCAATATCTTATATATTCGATAGAGTTCATCGCAAAGCACTAAATTATTTAATGCTAATGAAAAATTGATGAGTTATGCAAAGGTCTCATGGCAAATAGATGATTTTAGATTATTTGGGACGGCAGTGACGGCAGACATATCTTTATGGCCTATTTAAAAAAAATCCTGGTTACTGGTGCTGGCGGCTTCATAGGTTCACATCTTGTTGAAGAATTGATCAAGAGAGGATTCTCCATAAGAGCCTTTATAAGATATAATTCGTTGAATTCTCTGGGATGGTTAGAACAATCAGCAAAAGAAATAAAATCAAGCATCGACTTCCACTTCGGTGATATTCGTGATCCGATAAGTGTGAAAAAATCAATGATTGGCTGTGACGCGGTACTACACCTTGCAGCAATTATTAGTATTCCCTACTCATATGAATCTCCAGACTCCTTTATTGATACCAACATCAAAGGGACGATGAATATTCTCCAGTGTGCTCTTGAAACTGGATTAGCTAAAATAGTACATACTTCAACTAGCGAAGTATACGGAACAGCAAATTTTGTTCCAATAACAGAAATTCATCCCTTACAAGCACAATCACCATATGCAGCTTCGAAGATCGGAGCAGACCAGCTTGCATTATCGTTTTTCCATTCGTATAAAATTCCAGTATCAATTATTCGTCCCTTCAACACTTACGGACCTCGTCAGTCTGCAAGAGCTATTATCCCAACTATAATAACTCAGATAATCGCTAAAAGGACAAAAATCAGGTTAGGCGCACTCCATCCTACTCGTGATTTTAACTACGTAAGAGACACAGTGAATGGATTTATAAGTGTGTTGCTATCTGAGAGATCTATAGGTAAAGTTTTTAATATTGGAAGTAACTATGAAATATCCATAGGAGATCTCGTAAAGCTTATATCAGAAATTATGAATGTTCCTGTTCATATAGAAACTGATTCATCTCGTCTCAGACCGGATTCCAGTGAAGTTGGACGTCTTTGGGCGGATAATAGTCGTGCAAAGGAAATACTGGGATGGAAACCAGAATATCAGGGTTATGAAGGACTAAAGAGAGGATTGCATGAAACTATACAATGGTTCAATAACGCAAAATTCAGGCCATTTTACAAACCATCCATTTATAACATATGAGGTTCTGGGTGTAATGATATGCGTGCAATAATTCTCGCAGGCGGCAGAGGCACAAGGCTGGCACCCTTCACAACAGTTTTTCCCAAACCTTTAGTGCCTCTCGGAGAGAAACCAATAATTGACATTATTATTCGCCAACTTGCAAATCATGGCATTAACGATATTACTCTCATAGTAGGCCATCTAGCTGAACTGATACAGGCATATTTCCAGAACCTCAACGGTCAAATGAGTGGTGTCAACATTTCCTACATCAAAGAAAAAAAGCCTATGGGCACGGCAGGGTCATTGGGTCTCTTAACAGACATGAATGATACATTTCTTGTCATGAATGGTGATATCCTCACAGCCTTAGATTATTCTAAACTGATTACCTATCACAAGGAGAAGCGCGGAATCATGACAATCGGCATGTACATGAAAAAAATTAAGATAGATCTTGGAGTAATTGAGGCTGACGAAAACTATTTACTTACATCCTATTTGGAAAAACCTGAAAAAATATATCCGGTAAGTATGGGAGTATACGTGTACGAGCCTGAAGTACTCAAATATATAGAACCTGATAAATTTCTTGATTTTCCGGATCTGGTCATAAAACTAATCAGAAATGGAGAAAAAGTCTACGGATACCCATCTGATGATTACTGGCTGGACATCGGGCGCCATGATGATTATCACGAGGCACAAGAGATGTTTAACACCATGAAAAAGAAGTTTCTACCGGACACAGATTGGTAAGTTCAACATAATGGATACGCCGTTCTGGAAAATACCTATTTTCAATACATCTTTTGATGAACGGGAAAAAGCTGCTGTCGAAGCAGTCCTGGATTCCGGCTGGCTGACAATGGGGGAAACATGTCAAGAATTTGAACGCCAATTTGCCGAATACATTGGTACAAAACATGCCATCGCTCTATCCAGTGGAACAGCAGCTTTACATCTTGCCAATCTCGCAATCAACCTTAAAAACGATGATGAAGTAATCTGTCCATCCTTCTCTTTTGTAGCAACGGCTAATTCCATTATCTACACAGGGGCAAAACCTGTATTTGCCGACATCTCTTCTTCGTCCGATTTGAATATATCTCCTTCAGATATCGAAAGAAAAATAACAAAAAAAACAAAAGCTATTATTGTAGTTCATTATGGTGGTTATCCATGCGACATGGAAAGCATATGCAGCATAGCCCAAAAGAGCAATCTCTATGTAATAGAAGATTGTGCTCATGCATTGGGATCACGTTACAGAGAAAAAAGCTGCGGTGCTGTCTCAGACGCCGGCTGCTTCAGTTTCTTTTCAAATAAGAATATGACTACTGGCGAAGGCGGTATGGTTACCACCAATAATGACCAGATCGCCGACAGGATTAGGCTCTTGCGCTCACATGGCATGAGCAGCGTGACATGGGATCGACATCAAGGTCATGCATTTACATATGACGTCTCGGATCTGGGTTTTAACTATCGAATGGATGAAATGCGAGCCTCATTAGGTATTGTTCAATTAAAAAAGCTGTCCAGCAATAACACCGAACGCAAACGAGTATTCTCTCATTACAGAGACAGGTTTAATTTGATAAAAGAAATCAAAATACCTTTCAGCAATAGTACAGATACTGTTTCGCACCATCTATTTCCCATTCTTCTTAATGATAGCCACAAGAGAACTGAATTAATGGCATACTTAAAAACAGTGGGGATACAGTCAAGCATTCATTACCCACCTATTCACTTATTTAATTACTTTCTACGTCAATTTCCGCATTATAAGGGATTTCTGCCATTAACAGAAAAAATATCTGATCGCCTGGTAACGCTACCTATGTATCCAGGCATGACTAAAGATGACGTAACGTTTGTATGTAAAGCAGTTTCCAGCTTTATTAACTAACCAATCGTAAGTATTTCTTTTTGCCTGGAATCAGAAAATATTCATCATAAAGATGAAAGGATTGTGAAATGAACATATTAGGTGTAGGAGCACATTATGACGATCTTGAACTTGGTTGCAGCGGAACGTTGATAAAACACGTGATGAACGGCGATAAAGTTATTATGATAGTTATTACAGACTCCTCCTATGAAGGTCCCGATGGAAAAATCATTCGTACCAGGGAAGAGGCGATGAATGAAGGCAGTATAGCTGCAGCTATTATTGAAGCCGAGTTAATATGCTTAGATTATAAAACTTTTAATGTTCCTTTTGACGACCATCTAGGTGTTTTACTGACAAACTTTATTGAGAAATTTGAAATTGACATAGTCTACAGTCACTGGGTTGGAGACTTACATCGCGACCATCAATATGCCGGACGAAGTACACTTATGGCGGCTCGACATGTGCCGCGATTTCTGATGTACCGCAGTAATTTCTATGATACTGAGCAGCAGTTTCAAGGTAATTTCTATTCTGATATTACCCTGGTAATGGACAAAAAGATAGAAGTGATCAAGGCCCATAAATCAGAGCTTGAACGGGTACGTTATCAGTGGTTGGACTTCTTCATCAAACAACATGAAAACGACGGACAGAAAATTGGCGTGAAATATGCCGAGTGTTTTGAACTGGTCCGTTATCTCATATAGTAGGTCCGACAAATCATGAATATGGATTCGTAGAGTTTGACATATATGCAAAATATTCCTCTACAGATGCAGGCTTGGTCTAATGAATTCGGTAAGAATTACACTGATCGAAACCTGCGTTCTCCGGAAGAAACGGATGTCCTCTTTCAATCAAATCTTGGCTTGACCAGATCGCAATTGAACGAAGAATTTCTGGGTAATCTCGATCGTAACATAGCCATCCTGGAGGTTGGTTCCAATGTGGCCAACCAGCTTGTTCTGCTGCAGAAGATGGGATTTTCAAGGCTCTACGGAATTGATGTACAGTACAATGCAATTAATTTGGCATGTGAACGTACACAGGGAATTCATTTTGTCCGCGGAACGGCTTTCGATATTCCCTTTAAAGACAATTTTTTCGATCTCGTCTTCACTTCCGGAGTTCTCATTCACATCCATCCCATGGATATAGAGACAACCCTGTCTGAAATCTACCGGTGTACGAAGTCATATATTTGGGGCTATGAATACTACAGTGCCGTTCATGAAAACATCGTCTATAGGGGCCGGAAGGATCTATTGTGGCGGGGTAATTTTGTACAGCTCTATTTGAAACACTTTCCGGATCTTTCCATTATCAAAGAAAAACGATTTCCTTATCTTGATCTGGATCAATCTGACAGCATGTTTCTACTTTGCAAATCAAAATCGTGATTGTAACTATTCACCAACCAGATTTCCTTCCTTGGCTGGGTTTTTTCGAACGCTGGAAAGGGAGCGACTTGTTTATCGTCCTTGATGATGTGCAATTCATAAGACGCGGCTGGCAACATCGTGACAAGATCAAAACTGTCCAAGGAGTTAAATGGCTGACAGTGCCGGTAAAAAAAAGCGGGCGCTATTTTCAGCTTGTCAACGAGGTAGAACTGGATCAGCAGAGTGATAAACACCCCTTGCCCCTGGTTAAAGCTGCCTATTCAAAATCCCCCTGTTTCACTCAGATTTTTCCATGCCTAGAAGCAGCTTTTGAAAGATGCCCTAGTCTTCTTATCGATCTCAATATGGATCTGCTTACCAGGTGTGCTCAGGCCCTTCATATAACAACGCCATTATGCCTTGCTTCCGAGCTCGGCGCAGGTCTGCTCAAAGGAACGGAACGTCTGCTTTATCTTGCACAGTCTGTCGGCGCTGATACATATATTACTGGGCTGGGTTCTAAGGGTTATCTTGATGAAAGTCTTTTCAGGCATGCGTCGATTCGTGTTGTATGGCAGAATTACTCACACCCGGTTTACAAACAGCTCTACGGCTGCTTCGAACCAATGCTCTCAGTCCTTGATGCACTTATGATGGTGCCGGACACTCACACCTTGCTGTCATAACTAAATGGGCATTAACAATACCCCCGAATTGATAAATCTTGAGTGGGATACGGAACAGCTAGGCATCCGTTGCGGCGGCATTGACATCCGCAACGGCATAGACGAACAGCGGCTGACTGACCGAATTCTATATCTACTCCATACATGTTCGGATTTTGAACTGGTATCGATCAAGCTACCGGCATGCATGACCGGAGTAGTCAACCGGCTTATCAAAGGACCGGCCGATTTGATCGACACGGAATACACCTATTTCTTTCAAAATTCGCCGCGCAATCGGGGAATCACAGATATTCAACTGGTTGATTGCTGGAATCCTGCCCCTTTTATCCCCCTTGCGACAGAAATGATATACAGCCGTTTCTATAGAGATTCCAATATCCCTCGTGAAAAAGCACAACGGCTTTGGAGGGAATCCATCAAAAACCATTGCTGTGGCAGGGCCGAGAAGCTTGCTGTAGCATTCATAAAAGGAAAAGAAGCCGGACTGGTCACTGTCAATTTATCAGGCAGGCAAACTGCTTATCTTCATATAGTTGGCGTCCTAAAGGATTATCGCAGGTCCTGCATAGGGAAGGATCTCCTAGCCGCTGTGACTAAGGCCTTCGGATCTTACCACCGGATTTTTGTCGAAACATCGAACTGCAACATACCCGCCAATCAACTCTATCAGGCTGCAGGCTTCACAATATGCGAAGTCCGCTATATCCTGCATTCATGGAGGAAAAAGAACAGTTAATGTTGAAGATCAGTTTCAATGACAGTAAAGTAGATATAGCATTCGATCTGCCCATCGATCATCTGATAGAACAGGAGCAGGAATTCCAGAAACTGTCTCAATTGGTCTTGAACCACGGGATGAGCATGCGGAGGAATACCAACGGACATATCTCCGGCATGGAAGGCCCGCTTATGTCATTTCTGGAAATGATTGAAGATACTCTACCCGGGAAAGCAGCCATGCTGCAAAGGGAAGTCATTCAAAGTGCCGTCGGCAGCGAAAGCCAGGCAGGAGGTTTACAGATCAACTTCCATCAGAAGCCCTTCGACACTCCTTACCGGCATTGGATGTTCATTTTGCGCCAGGGGCACTTCATCAATTATTTTTTCAATCGTATCAACTGGTATATTGCCCCGATAAACAAATATGTTATGCCCTTCCCCTTGCACGTCGACCTGGAATCCGCCAGCACGTGCAACATGAATTGTCCCATGTGTTACCGAGACCAGATGAAGTCCACCGGTCAGATGGATTTGAGTCTGTTCAAGAAGGCCGTGGACGAATGCGCTGCCAATGATTGTTTTTCAATACGACTTTCGTGGCGAGGAGAAACACTTACGCATCCTCGCATTCAGGAAATGATTGCTTACGCCACGCACAGGGTCCGTAATGTATCTTTTTTAACTAATGCATTCTATCTTGACGACGATATGATCATTTGCCTTATTAAGAATCGGGTCAATTATATCTCCGTATCATTCGATGGGATCGGAAAGGTTTATGAATCTATTCGTCATCCCGCCGTATTCGAGGAAAATTATAACCGCCTGGCGCATTTACTGGAAGAGCGCGGAAAGGCATGCAGCCTTCTGCCTCAAGTGCGGCTATGTACGATATGGCCTGCCATCCGTGACAATCCGCAGGAATATTACGACACGATGAGCCGGGTGTCCGATTTTATAGTCTGTAACCCATACATCAATTTCAGAGGTCCCATGCAAATTAAGCCCGATTTCATCTGTCAGTATCCTTGGGAGCGTATTGTGACAGGCTATGACGGACAAGTGCAATGCTGTACCGGCTGGAATGCTGATGATATCATACTTGGCAATCTCAGCGAACATTCCATCCGGGAACTCTGGCACAGTGATCTCATGAAAAAAATAAGGGAAGCACATGCCTCGGGAAAACGAATGGAACTCGATTCCTGCGCCAGATGCCGCCACGGCTCGGATAGTGACCCGGCCATCGACATCAGGGAAATCTTGGAAAGAAGATACTAAAGAAGACTGTGAAAACAATCATCCTCGCCAATTGGGGCATCGGTCTTGAAATTGTGAGGTTTCTCCACAGCCTGCCCGACATCAACATTGAACTTGTCATTACTCGACATCACCCTCGCAGCCAAGATGTCTGGGAAAATGCCGTTTATACATATGCCAAGGCAAATGGTTACAGAACATTACCTGAAGATGAGCTTACATTACCAGAACTCAGGGATGAAATCTTGAAGAGGAAGATCGAAGTGCTGATCATTCATGCTTTCATGCGAAAGCTTCCTCCGGAGGTGTTCAGTGCCCCCCGCTATGGCAGTATAAATATACATCCCTCGCTTCTGCCCAAATACCGGGGCCCCTCTCCAACCTACTGGATCCTTCATAACCGGGAGAAATCGACAGGACTTACCTGTCATTATGTTGATGATAATTTCGATACCGGTCCTATAATTTACCAGATCGAAGTTCCTGTTTTTCCTGAGGACACACACGACAACCTCATTGAACGGCAGAAATCCGTGACTGGAGATTTATTGCGGGAATCATTAAGGCGCATAACCGACAGTTCGTTTATCCCCATATCACAGAATAACAGTTTGGCTACATACGCCCCCAGACCGTCCACAGAAACAGATACGTGAAAAAGTCGGAAACACTCGTACAGTTCAGTTGCGAAAGCAACTGGGAGTATATCAAAAATGAATTCCGCCGGGGCAGGAATAAGCCCTTTTCCTACATCCTTAACCGATTGCAGTGGAAGTATTTTCCCAGGCGAATCAAACCCCGCTTCCCGCTGAATGTAGATATTGAAGTCAGCAGTAAGTGTCAAATCAAATGCGATCATTGTTTCCGGCAATACATGGAGATCGGTGAGAATGATTTTATGCCTCTGGATATGTATAAGAGTATTGCTGACGAATGCGGCAAAGAAGGACTTTTCACCCTCAAGTTCAGTATGCGGGGAGAACCTCTTTGTCACCCCGACATTGTTGAGATGGTACGTTATGCAAAAGAAAAAGGCATTAAGGAGGTTTGGATCAACACAAACGGTGGCCTGCTCACTGAAGGTCTGGCCCGTGGACTGATGCTTGCGGGTGTCGACTGGATTACCATGAGTTTCGACGGTCTGGGTCCTATGTACGAGTCGATAAGAAGACCTCTGAAATACAATGAATCACTCAATAAACTGAAGACGCTCCGGAGGATCAGGGATGAGATAGGAGCCAACACCCTTCTCAATGTACAAACGATCTGGTCGGCCATCCAGAATGATCCACAGGATTACATAGATTTAATGAAAAAAATCGTCGACAGGGTGGCTTACAATCCAGACATGAATTTCAAGGAGTCGGCAATCATCCCTGACGATACCTTTGTCTGCCCCCGGTTGTGGCAAAGGATCTGTATAACGAGCCGCGGTAATTATCTAAAATGTCCATCCGATTTCCGCATGGAGGAAATTCTGGGCAATGTCTCCGAGTACTCTGTAAAACAGGCCTGGGATGTCCTGCAGGAAAACCAGCGTCAAATGCACCTCAGCGGTAGAAAGAAGGAAAGCACCATATGCAGCAAATGTCACCACGGCGCTAAAAAGATCGAAAAGCAAGTTTCTATCGACGGTGATAACCGCAGTGATTATACTTATCAGAATAAGAATATTTCACAGGATCCGTCTTGAATAATAATTGACCGATGCAGCATAAACGTTACTGGAAAAGCTGTCTGGGGATTGAACTCTTCAAGGCAAATTACTATGCCAAGTGGTGTTTGTACAAGTTCTTGGGAATCACACTACCAAAACTCAGGGATCAGAGAGAGTACTGGAAGGATCGTGGACAGGTTTATATGGAAGAAATTATGTCGTCCGGATACCTTGAGCGGGAGGTCTTTTTCCAAAATATGCTCATCGATACGCTGAGGGGTCTCGATTTCGAGAGCTTCTTCGAGGCGGGCTGCGGCTTCGGATGGAATATCAGACGCGTGAAGGAAGAGTTTCCAGAGACCCGGGTAGGAGGTGTAGACTTCAGCATTACCCAGTTGCACAATGCACAGACATACCTTAATGATTTTTCCATACACGTGATCAACAGTGACAACTGTGATCTGCCTCTCAAGACGGACTCATTTGACATAGGTTTTTCTTTGGGTGTTTTCATGAATATCCATCCCGACAGAATCCGCCAAGCGCTCTCCGAGATGATGCGCGTCTGCCGCAAATACATCATCCATATCGAATATGACGATAACCACACGACCCCTGAATTGCGTGAGAAACGTGACATAAAGACCAATATCGTTTCACATGACTATACACTTTTATATCGAGAACTGGGAGCGGACATTGTCGGATTCTTGACCTATATGGATTTTGGACCTGCCTACTACGATCATGCCCAGGGAATCAAAAGCAACCTGAGTCGCTGGGAAGGGTTCGAGGGGCCGGAAAAGTATATGATGATTATCTTGAAAGTTTAGAAGGGCGATCTGATGTATCTTATTGCAGAGATTGGATTTAACCATGAAGGGAATGTAAATGAAGCAGGGCAAATGATCAAGGCTGCGGCAGAGGCTGGTGCATCGGCAGTAAAGTTCCAAACATTTCGTGCACAGGATATCGCCCTTCCGACAAGCCCTCATTTCCAGGCTATCAGTTGTGTAGAGATGAGTGAAAAAGACCATATATTTCTATTCAACACAGCTAAAGACTGCGGAGTGGATTTCCTTTCCACACCCTATAGTCCCTGGGCTGTGGAACTATTGGAGAAACTGGGGGTTCCGGCCTTTAAGGTTGCATCCATGGATTGCACCAACCACTATCTCCTCAGGTATATCGCGGCGACAAGGAAACCAATCTACCTTTCCACGGGAATGGCAACCCTCGATGAGATTGCCGAGACACTCCATTTTCTGGAAATCATCGAGAGTGGACCCGTCACGATTCTACACTGTATATCTCTCTATCCTGCTTCTGAATCGGACCTGAATCTGGCAATCATCCCATTGCTAAAAAATCTTTTTGGAAAGCCTGTTGGGTATTCTGATCATTATCCAGGTACATCCGCCTGCCTGGCTGCAGCCATGCTGGGTGCCGAAGTTATTGAAACCCATTTCACACTCGATACCACCAAAGTTCATGGAGATCACCATCATTCAGTGGAGCCGGAATCTCTGAAGAAACTGATCACCGACATCCGGCTGTTTCTTACTATGAGGGGTAAAAGCCAGGCCATATGTTCCAGACCTGACCGCACGTATGCAAAGGAATACCGTCGCGGCATTTATGCTGCAAAACCGCTGACTGCCGGCAATCCCCTTCTAGAGGATGAGTTGCTTTTAACCCGTCCGGTTTCCGAACTCACCCCTGATGACCTCATGTGGGTTGCGGGCAGGATACTTTCCAAGGATATAGAAGCTTATTCTGCCCTCGACAAGCATTGTTTCTCCCAAACAGATTTCATCACACTTCCGTTAAAAGAATCGTGAAAACCATACACCTTCCGTCCTTGTTCGCTGGACTGTCCGATGAGAAAAAGATGCAACTATACCGATCTCTGTGGCACCAGGCTGAGCAGTTCAAAATACTGACAAGTTTTCCGCTCCATCTGGATATAGAACTCTCCGGTATATGTAACTTGAAATGCAAAAACTGCTTCCAAAATGGCCTTGTCACACAGCCTCTGGGCATGATGCCCTTTGACCTCTACCAAAAAATAATTGATGAGGGTGCAGAAAAAGGCCTTTGCGCAGCTAAGTTACAGGTTCGGGGAGAATCCTTCCTACACCCCAGATTCATCGATTGCATCCATTATGCCAAGGAAAAGGGAATTATTGATGTCCAGGTAACGACAAATGCGACTATTCTGGATCAGGTTATGATTAAAAAGATCCTGCAATCCGGACTGGATGCAATTATCTTTTCTGTTGATCACCATCACGGAGAGAACTTCGAACGGCTGCATACAAGGAGACAATATAAAAGCATTGAATCGGCTATCCGGCAGTTTCTTAAAATGAGAAAAGAACAGTCAAAGAGAAAACCCTGGGTGCGCATCCAGTCATCAATACCGACTGCAGATCAGTTATCCGTGGAGACACAGCGGTTATACCTTGAACAGCATTTTCCATTAGCGGATATTATTGTGGTTAACAGGATTTACAATTATGAGACGGACGTAGATGCCTTCCCTGACCTTCAATCGAACTATCAGCTTCACCCCTGCAGTTACTTAATGCACCGTTTAACCATATTTTGGAATGGCGCCATTACCATATGCTGTGCCGACTACAATGACACTCTCCACCTTGGAAACTTCGGGGAAGACACAATTGAAAAGATTTGGCTTTCCGATATCATGAACGGTTACCGGAAAATCCATCAGGAATACATGCGTGATACCATGCCCATATGTTGCACATGTGGTGCCTGCGTAAGTATTAAAAAAGACCAGACCCTCAGGATCGACTCCACAAAAAGACACAAAGACGACTACTGCTTATGAATAAGACCCTCGTCGTTATTCAATGTCGAATGAATTCAAAACGCCTCCCCGGAAAGGCTGTGTGGCCCCTTTCCGGAATACCGGTCATATTATTCCTTATCAGACGCCTGGTGAACCTCTTGCCCATGAAAGAATACAAGATCATCCTGGCCACGACAACTATGGCTCAGGACGATATATTAGCAGCGTGGGCAATTGAGGAAGGCATAACTGTGATCAGGGGAGATGCAAATGACGTCATGAAGCGCTATCTGACGTGCCTCGATTACCATCCTGCCGATACGGTGGTGAGAGTAACAGCCGATAACCCGCTAACCTGTCCGGAAATGATAATGTGGCTGGCACAGATAGCTCAACAACAACAAGCGGACTATGTGTTTTGCACAAATGTACCCCAGGGATCAGGCGTGGATGTATTCTCATCCGGTATTTTAAGATATATGAATACCCTTGATTTGCGGCCGGATGAAAGGGAACATATTAATCTGTACATTTTGAATCATAAAAAACGGTTTAAAACCGTGTTCCCCAAAGCCCAAGGCCTTATCGCTCGACCTGACTTAAGAATGACCATCGACACCCGAGAAGATTGGGAACATATCGGTTCATTATTCCTGCCTAAGGAGCAGGAGCCATGGAATATAGGAATAAATGAAATCATCAAGAGAATGGATCAGAGAAATCTTTGCCGATCAACCTCCGTCACGCTGCCTGTTCCGGGTTGATGCCGGGAAGATTCCCGGTCTTTCCTTTGGACACCTGGCCAGATGTTTGATCCTGTCGAAAATTATCAAAGAATTATACAGGTCTGAAATTATTTTTCTGATGCGTGATTATAAAGAAGGGGTAAGTCATGCCGTTCATTCATTTGAGAAGGTCTTCACTATTCCTCAACACCAATCCTTATTTGACGAAAGAGAATCCATTCTTAATACCGTAAACATATTTAAACCCAACTGGCTGATTTTTGATCTGCCTTATCCCGACATGGATACTTCCTATTATCCTGCCTTGCGCAGTAACGGAATGAAAATTGTGTTTATTGACGATTTCCGATTCACCAATCCAGGCATAGACGTTCTGCTTAACAGCAATATCCTGGCACCGGCGAGAACAGAAATCGAAACAGAAAGCCAAACAAAGTACTTCTTAGGACCTGAATATTTTATATTCGACGATACCTCGGCAGCATATCCGTCGCTTAAGAATAAAAACCGGATCAATTTTATTCTCACGTTTGGCGGTTCGGATCCCACAGGCATTACCTTAAAGGTTATAAAAGCCTTATTGACACAGCAATGGCCAAAAGCTTTTTTTAAAATTATCCTTGGTCCAGGTTATGGAGAATATGAATCTGTTTATCATCTCATAAAGAATCATAGACAACTTTTTGGAATTGAGGTGAACCCCACAAGCACAATTTCTTTATTGCAGCAATGTGATTTTGCCGTCTGCGCAGGCGGAAGAACGGCCTATGAATTACTTCATCTGGAAAAGAAGTTTCTACCAATTGCCACTTCTGATCTCGAAAAATTAATGATAACCGAATTTATCCATCAAGGACTGGTTTCGGAAGGAATGACTATCTGGAATGTGGAAGACTTCCTGGAAAAGCTGCAGAAAATATATAAAAGCTTATTACGTTCATGAAACAGCATGTTCTGATATTTCTAATAACAGGAAAAACAGATATTAAAAGGTTTTGCGAAGTATTCTAAGATGAAATGTGTAATGTCGAGAGGCGTATATCTTAGGGCTGACGGGAGACTGCCGTGCTATTGCGGTGCGGGGGAAACTATCACTCTTGGCCATATACCTGTGAATGGAAAGCCGTTTCATTTCATAAAGGACTATTACAAGAACGATTTGTATGCACTGATAAGAGAATCCATGTCTTATAACATGGTCCCTTTTCCTGGTATCTGCGACCAGTGTGCATATTTGGAAGTTGACAATCGTTTTGAAGAAGAACTAATCGATGAGGAGATAGATTGGTTTCAATGGGAGCCATCGTCTCTCTGCACTCTCGATTGCAGGTGGTGCGCTGACAGCAAGGATTTTGACACCAAAAAAAGCAGGAACAAGATCCTATCCTCCGAGATTTTTGATAACATTGTGACAGATATAGCCCAACACGGACTGCGTCTCAACATGGGCAACGTTTGTGGTGTCGGAGAACCAACCCTCAATCCGCATGTCTGGAAGATGATCCACCTTGTTAGAACGAAGCTTGGTGGTAATATCCTGTTGAGCACAAATGGCAATAGACCATACTCAGATGACATTGTTTCTTCAGGTCTTGACAAAATTAAAATTGCTGTGGACGGTATCAATCAGGATATCTATGAAAGATATCGAAAAGGGGGTTCTTTACAAAAAGCAATATCCTTCACCAAAGCAATCGCGGAACAAAAACTGCGCATGAGACTGGAGAAACCTACTATCATCTGGCAGTATATTATGTTCAATTATAATGATTCGGATGAGGATCTTATTACCTACCAAAAAATGGCTGATGAAAACGGTGTTGATCAACTCCGCATCGTATATACGGACTGCGGGAATTATTCCATCAGAACGCCGGAAGATTTCCCGAAAATCTTTTCCAATATCATCTTCGATCCGATAGGAAATGAATGCCAATTGAATGTCTCTGAGTTAATGGATAGCTGGTCGAATATCACAGCAGTTAGAGCACAAGGGGGGCTCCAGGAGGCAGCTCTTGAAACGATAAGGCTTGTCAACAAGCTGTACCGCCGCCTAACTCTGGGAGCAGAAACATACCATGATCTACTCAACTTCACCAGGGTCATTCAACACATTTCCGGTGCAAATCCTCTGAATCTCAGCAAAAAGATGTTCGAAGTATGCGTGCAGAATGTTTACCAGGGATTTAGAATGCTCGAAGAACTTTATCGAGATATGGACAGGGAAGAACAGGCCAATCTTTATCGTTCTTATGCAGGAAGCATTCGTATTGAATCATGAGATCTCTTTTTTAAATAGGATATTTCCTATATGATAGCTGTTGTTGATTATGGAATGGGGAATTTGCGATCTATCGAGAAGGCGATGAGTATATTAAATGCCGATTTCATTATTTCAAACCATAAGTCGGACATTGAATCTGCTTCTCATATTATTCTGCCCGGTGTCGGTTTTTTCAGAAACGGAATGGAAAATTTAATTAAACTTGGTCTCGTGGAAGTATTGACTAAGGAAGTACTGATTAAAGGAAAATATTTACTCGGAATTTGTCTGGGTATGCAACTTCTCTTCAGTGTCAGCGAGGAAGGTGAGAATGTTACGGGACTGAACTTTATAAATGGTAGAATCGTTAAATTCGATTTTAATGAATATTTAAAGTTGAAGGTCCCTCATATTGGATGGAATGAGGTGTTCGGTGACGACATATCAAGCATGTCAACCTTCAATGACATCGAACCATATAGCAATTTCTATTTTCTCCATAGCTATCATGCCGCTATTGGAAAAGAAATAACATGTGCATACACCGATTACGGTTATAATTTTGTTTCTGCAATTCAGACGAATAATATTTACGGAACACAATTTCATCCTGAAAAAAGTCAAAAAAAGGGGCTTCGGTTGTTAAGCAACTTCATCAGATTAAAATGACATGCTATGTTGAAATGCAGAATTATTCCATGTCTTCTTTTTAAAGACAGGACAATTGTCAAAAGTGTTGAATTTGGAAATATGCGCATGGTCGGAGACCCAACTACATGCGCTCGGGTTTTCAATGAGAGAAATGCCGATGAGCTTATCTTCTTGGATATCATCGCCTCCCGTGAAAATAGACAGCCAAATTTTATGGTTATTGAGGATATAGCTCGTGAATGCTTTATGCCGTTAAGTATAGGAGGAGGCATTCGGACGCTCGAAGATGTCGATAAATTGTTCAACATAGGTGCGGACAAAGTCATTGTCAACACAAGTGCTTTTAAGACACCTGAGCTTATCACTCATATTGCCCACAAATATGGTTCTCAGGCCATTACAGTATCAATTGACGCCAAAAGAATGAACGGACGTTATAAGGTTTTTGTCTCCTGCGGAAGAGAGGAAATCCCTTTCACACCTCTGGAATGGTCGAAGGAAGCACAAAATATGGGGGCCGGAGAAATTTTACTAAATTCCATCGACGAGGACGGTAAAATGAACGGCTACGATATTCAGTTGATTAAGGAGGTCTCCGCGGCTGTTGATATCCCCGTTATAGCCGCAGGAGGTTGTGGAAAACTTCAGGATTTTGTCGAGGCAATAAAAACCGGAGGTGCTGATGCGGTCTGTGCAGCGAGCGTCTTTTTCTTCATTGGAGAAAGCATTATCACATCAAAGGACTACATGCACAGCAAAGGCATTCCGGTGAGGCTTACGTAATTTAGGAGAGGTAGAAATGCAATACTGCAGGAAATGTCTATTCCCGGATACAAAGCCGGATATCTATTTCGACAGCAATGGCATCTGTGATGCATGCCGATCTGCTGAAAGAAAACATGGCATGGATAACGCGATCGACTGGAAAGCTAAGGCAAATGAATTCAACACCCTTATCGATAAACATAGGTCAAAAAACGGAATGAGATACGATTGCATCGTTCCCGTCAGCGGAGGGAAAGACAGTGTTTTCCAAACACACGCCATGAAAGTCATTCATAGGATGAACCCGCTGGCGGTAACTTTTGATCAATTTGATGCATCAGACATCAGCAGACATAATCTTGATGTCCTGAGGAGTATCGGGGTTGATCACATTCACTTTACACTCAACCCCAAAATCGTCAAACAGCTTGTAAGAAAAGGTTTTGAAATTGTCGGTGACCCGCACTGGGTAAACCACGTAGGCATATTTTCAATACCCATGAACATCGCAGTAAAATTCAACATTCCGCTATTAATATGGGGTGAACAACCTCAATTCGAGTACGGCGGACCGGAGAACAGCAGAGAGAAGATGGTTCTTGATAAGAGATGGCGTCAGGAATTTGGGGGTATGAGAGGGTTCAGAGAAGAGGATATGGTATGCACAGATATTTCAATGTCCGATTTAAAAGCCCTTCTATGGCCAGCCACTGAAGACATTAATAGGGTTGGCGTTATGGGTGTCTTTTACGGGTATTTTTTCAAGTGGAATGCCCGTGAACATATAAAAATCTCAGAACAGTACGGATGGAAACATCTTCCCATACCTTGGGATGGCTCATGGCTTGATTATGAAAACGTCGACATGAAATTCATCGATATCAGGGAGCATTTGAAATGGGTTAAATATGGATACGGAAGAACGACAGATCAGGTCAATATAGATATCAGAAATGGTGTTCTATCAAGAAGTGAGGCAATTAAGATCGTCAATGAACGTGATGGGAAGTATAGTAAGGAGCATAAGCAGGAATTTTGTGAATTCATCGAAATATCAGAGGATAAATTTGACAAAATCATCGACTCATTTGTAAACACGGATATTTTCGACCGGGATATAAATGGTAAATGGAAGTTAAAGGTACAAATATCTTAATATGAAGCAAAACATTCTCATTCTATTGTGTAATTGGACCGTGCTGAGATATTTCGATAGCGTGATTCACTCTCTGCGGTGCAACAATAAATATGAAACTATTCTTTTGGCCCGCGATAAAGAAATTGCCGATCTTGCAAGCTCTACCTTCCCTGATATGATAGTTGTTTCAGGTTATTCCGCGGATTTGATAGACACTATCAAACCTGATATAATTATCTGTTATCAAATATGGTGGTGGGGAATAGACTCTGTATTGAAAAGAGCACGCACGTTGAATATTCCAATACTCCACTATGAACACGGCAGTTTGCTTTACATGTCCGAATATATCACTGAAGATGATGAATTTAGCTCGGCTTACCATGCAGACCTGTCGCTATGTTCCCATATCGCATGCTGGGGAGAACGTAGTAAAGAATGCTGGATGAGTTATGGTGTCCCGATAGAAAAATTCCATGTGACTGGAGCCCTGCACTTAGACTCACTTTATCAAGAAATTAATTTCTGGGACAAAAATACCGTTTATGACAAACTGAAGATTGATGTCGGAAAAAGAATTATTTTGTTCTATTCTTCCCTCACCGGTCATCTTTCAACACTTGATGAAACAAGTCTAAATATTACACAGCATTTAGAAGAATTTGTGCAAAGAAACCCCGAATATAATCTTGTTGTAAAACCGCACCCGACAGAGATGATGTTTTATGACAATCCGTTATTTCCATACTCACAGGACACAAAATTGATTGCTCACCCTTTTGAAGATTGCCGATGGAACCAGGAAAACATTGTTCGGATAGATGTCGATCAGGTGATGTATCATGCCGATATATGCGTTTGTTCTACATCAAGCATCATTGTCACCCCTATGATATTAAACAAGCCCCTGATCCATGTGGAATTCAATTCAAAGATATCTAAGAATTTGGGAAGTTTTTGTCACAACTCACTTTTAAATACAGATGATCCCCAAAGATTAGGGGATATCATAAAAAGCAATGTAAGACCTCAGTCATCCGGACTGATATCATTATTTAATCACAAAAATGATGGTGGAGCTACACAGCGCTTCTTGGCATTAATAAAACAGATTCTTCATGAAAAAAAAGAAGGTAAATCTTTTTACAAAGATCCTGAAGAGGAATTTCGTGCAATGGTCAACCGCTATCCTTTTCTTCCCTACCCTTACCAGCAACTTATATTGCATTACATGCAAAATGGAAATGAACCTGGAATAACGTACTGGATGGAAATCTACAGTCGATATTTCAATGATCCTTCGTACATTTTCCATCAAATTCTCCATCAATATACCAATCCTTATCAGAGTGACAAAGCACTTGATTATTTTATTCTCTTTAACCATCATTTCACAATAAATAATTTGTTTGAAAAACAAGTACCCGCAAAGCAGCATCTTATTGACTCTATCCGTTCTTCCTCTGTTTCTCTGGCCATGTCGCTCTTCAATAAAGGAATATCCTTATATCAAGACGGTCACTTCCATGCGGCACTGGAATACTTCAATTGCCTCAAGAACATCTGTCATATCTCCGGTATTCACATTGAAAACATCGATGAGGTATGTATCAGGTGTCTCGAAAGATTAGAAAATCAAAATACACCAAATTAGTATTTTATCTCTGGATGAAAAAGGATATTATATAAATGATTCAAAACTGCATAGCTTCATCATCTCCTGATTCTTTTGAGTTGATTGAGAAATTCAACAACTGTCGTCCTGAAGTATTCAGTCTTGAAACAACTCTAGCATGCAATTTAAAATGTCCGGAATGCGCTTTGGGCGGCGGTATGATAGACCGATCCAAAGGTTTTATGAACTTTGATACATTCAAAATAGTTGCAGACAAGATTCGCCCCTACGTAAAGTATTTTTATCTTCACATCTGGGGTGAACCAATGCTGAACAAAGATATAATAACCATGATTAAATATGCTTCAACATTTACGAAAACCAACATCAGTACAAATGGGATAGTATTGGACGAAAACAAAGCAGAGGAATTAATCACCTCAGGTGTTTCAGATATTATTGTTTCCATAGATGGGGTTTCTCAAGAAATATATGAGAAATACCGTATCGGAGGTAATGTTCAACAGGCCTGGCAGGCATTATACTGGCTGCAACAAGATAACATCAAACATGGCAGTAGAGTAAATATTTTTCCGCAATTTATAGTATTTAAACATAACCAGCACGAGATGCAGCATTTTCATAACTTATGCTTATCAATCGGACTGCAACCCACTTTTAAATCTCCATATATCCGTACGGACAAATCAGACTTTGAATATTCAGAATTACCGCAGTTCATCCGTCCCCACTTCCCGGACCATATTTCTTTGAGAAACGCAATGATTGAATGTGCAAACGCTTTAAATGTATTCACCATTCTATTTGACGGTTCCGTTGTCATCTGCTGTCATGACTACGGCGGATTGACGACATTCGGCAATATCTTTGAGCAGGAAGTTTCGGATATCTGGGATGATCCGTCATATAGAAAATTCCGCTGGCAAATCATCTCCGGCAATGCGCCGGAATTCTGCATAAACAATTGCATGACTTATTTTTTAGAGAAAAGAAGCCATAATCAAAAAACGAGCCTCAAACAATCAGATAAATATACTTCCTCTTTTATAAATAGAAGCGAGGAACCGAAGAAAATCAATCTGTGTTGCGGACCGATAAAACTGGATGGATTCATCAACATCGACATATCAACCACCGCTGATATTGTTATTGATCTGGAAAAAGAATTACTGCCTTTCCCCGATGAAAGTATTGATACGGTTGTCTGTATATCGGCTATTAATTATTTTACCCGGCAGCGTGCACTGGAAATTATCAAAGATGTATATCGCGTATTAAAAACAGGGGGTGTCGTACGTTTCGGGGTTCAGGATCTGCGTACACTTGCTGAGAAATATCTGCATAGAGATTATGATTTCTATTTTCAGAAACTTCCTGATGGCCGGGATCGCTTTCCGGGTGCCACTTTTGCGGATAAATTTAATGAATTTTTCTACGGATTTAATTCCGGAGGTAAAAATTGTAAATACGTACACGATTATGAAAGCCTTGGTTTTCTTTTTAAGGAAGCCGGCTTTTTATCCATCGAACAAAAAAAATATCAGGATAGTAAAATTCCGCAAATTGAAAAAATCGACAACCGTCCGGAGCAAATGTTCTTTCTTGAGACTGTAAAAGAAGATAATCGACATTTCGTTCATTCCGACGAACTCAAAAATACTCTGCAAAAAATCAGACAGTCGATAATTGACAAGCAAGAAAAAGAAAATTTTCATGATCCTGATGCGCTGAGAGAAAAGGCTTTCCTTCTGTTCCAGTCGGGAGAAAAAGATCGTGCCTGGAACTACCTTTTAAAAACTTTGGAACTAAAACCGGACGATCTGGAAGCTGTAAAAAAATGCGGTGAAATCTTAGATGAACATAACCGGCTGGAAGATGCGGTCAAGCTTTACCAGAGTTATTTAGACATCCACCCCTTCGAATATGAAATCAAGTCCGCTCTCCTCAATACGATAGGTAAAATTAGAAAACGGGTACCAGATAACAGGATATACCTAAGCAGAAGAAAAGAACTTGATGATTATAATTTCCGCTTTAACACTGTTCACTCTGATGAAGAACATCTATCTGCATGCATTACATGGTTGCAGCATGCCCAAAACATAAACACCGGCGGAGGCGTTTCCGCCATGTATCACATCGATACCCAAAGCTGGGATGCCGACTACCCCGAAACGACGGGATACATTATTCCGACATTTCTTTGCTATCATCATTATACAGGAGATAATGCATACAAAGAATCGGCAATCGCAATGGGTGATTGGGAGATTTCAATTCAGGATATAGATGGTGGTGTTGGAGAACCGGCAGGAGTATACGGTCTCAGGCCCCGCGTGTTTAACACAGCACAGGTTATCCTTGGCTGGCTTTCACTTTATAAATATACCGAGAACAACAAATATCTTGAGGCTGCATCAAAAGCCGGAGATTGGATTTTAAGCAAGCAGGACTCAGACGGCAAATGGACAAAGAGCACCTACAATGGTCCGAAGGCCTATAAAAGCCGCGTCTCGTGGGCATTGCTTGAACTTTATGCCGTCACGAATGAAAAGAAATATCGCGATGCAGCTAAAACTTCCCTCGATTGGATACTTTCTCAAGCTCAAGAAAACGGATGGTTTGACAACAACAGCCTTACCGAGCCCGGCAAACCATGGACGCACTTAATAGGATACGTGTTGGGAGGCTTGCTTGAAATTTACAGATTAGAAAATCTCAATATTGATTATGAAAAAACAATCTCTCTGCTTCACAACGCCGCAAAAGGAATTATTGAATATTATTTCAGACGCAATGAACAGGTTTCTGATAAACAATTGCTCATTCTGCCCGGTACTTTTGATAATAACTGGTTCAGT
Source organism: uncultured Syntrophaceae bacterium (assembly GCA_964558665.1). Lineage (GTDB taxonomy): Bacteria > Desulfobacterota > Syntrophia > Syntrophales > PHBD01 > CAZLFA01. The sequence continues at coordinate 474 of CAZLFA010000007.1, read as the reverse complement.
AAAGACAGTTGGTCATGCATAACGGGTAATGCTCAACTCGAATTCTTCTTCCGCAGACTGCATGGATACACAGCGGATCCCTTATTGATAGAGGCTGCCGATCTAATCCTTATCAATACTAAAAAACTTCACTTTATGGATGAAATTGACGACCCTAATTTGTATGGTGGACTCTGTGGCTCGTATCCTATTGCCGGTGACTATTGTGGATATGCCATCCCCAATTGGGGGGTTAAGTTTTTTGCAGACTGTCTGTTGCAACGAATTTCTGCGAAGACAGACATGCCGTTACCATACATCGGATAATCAATTGATCCTATATTTCACTCATGATAGTTTTCATTGCAAATTATTTACGGAATACATTTGGATTCAAATAAACTTATGAAATTCAGTACTATTCATTTTCTATGAAAAATCAGTGCTGTCCAAAATAATCTAAAATCGTCCATGTGCCATCTGTAAAATCAGACA
>CAZLFA010000006.1:0-94453 GCA_964558665.1 uncultured Syntrophaceae bacterium | reverse complement strand
ATAATTCTAACCAATTAACTTTGTTCGACCTTTAATTGGACGGATATGATTTTTCCTCTGAAAAATATTCTGAGCCGGGGAAAGCCTCTTTGATCAGGATACCCAAGGTTATTACTTTTTTTATCGTGTAATCCGGTTTAAATTTCCCTTGACTATAGAACGATTGTTCTATTAAACTGCCTTCGCTCTGCCGGAGAAGCATCGCCGTCCGGTGCCTCCGGTCTGCCAGCATCACAAACCCCGGAATTTAAAGCCATCCCCTTCCAGGATGCAATGATTGCCAAGGTTCCCTGTATGGACGACATTATCTTCAGCCTTCACTCCTGGCCGCGCGCCATTATCCATGTGGACGGCGATGCCTTCTTCACCTCCTGCGAGGAGGCCATTCATCCGGAACTCAAAGGCAGGCCGCTGATTACAGGAGGGGAACGCGGGATTGTGGCATGCGCCAGCTATTCGGCAAAGAAGCTTGGCATCAAACGCGGCGTCTCTCTGCAGCAGGCCAGAGCCATCTGCCCCGGCCTTGTTGTGCTGCCTTCCGATTATGAAACCTACAGTCTCTTCTCCCGAAGGATGTTTGGCGTCATAAGGCGCTTCACACCGGAGGTGGAGGAATATTCCATTGATGAGGCGTTTGCTGACATCACCGGGATGCGCAGGGCGCTCCGCTCCTCCTATCCCGGCATTGCGGCAAGCGTAAAGGATGAGATAAGGAAGGAACTGGGGATAACCGTTTCCGTAGGATTGAGCATCACCAAGGTGCTCGCCAAACTGGCTTCGAAATACCGGAAACCGGACGGCCTGACGGTGATTCGCGGGAGATCGATCGCAGACTATCTTCAGGATCTGCCGGTGGAAAAAATCTGGGGGATCGGCCATGCCACCGCCAGCTATCTGAGAAAGCTGGGGGCCGGGGATGCCCTGAGGTTTGCCCGCCTTGCCGAAGATACGGTAAAAAGGCGGCTTACGAAACCGGGTGTTGAGATATGGCGGGAGTTGCGCGGGGAATCCGTATATCCCGTCAGCACGGAAGAAAAAAGCGCTTACGCCTCCATCAGCAAGACGAAAACTTTTGCGCCCCCCACTTCCGATCAAGAGTACCTATTTGCCCATCTTCTCCGCAATCTGGAATCCGCCTGCATGAAGGCGCGGCGTTACCGTCTGGCTCCCCGAAAAATCATTGCCTTCCTGAGAAGGCAGAATTACGAAGTGACGGCAGGCGAAGCGAGCCTCAACCGCCCGTCATCCTATCCTCTTGAGTTGTCCGGCCTGCTTAAGGAATTGTTCGACAGCCTGTATCGTCAGGAATATCTCTATCGATCAACGGGGATTATCCTGATTGATTTGATTGCCGATCGCAATGTCCAGTATTCCCTGTTCGAAGATCCCGTCAAGGCGGAACGGGTGAGAGAACTTTATGAAGCGGCGGATCAACTGGGCTGCAAATACGGCAAGCACACGCTTCACCTGGGCGGATCGCATGCCATCGAGGTAAAGGGCAAAGGCAGGCGCGGAGCGCCGACGGCAAGAGAACAGACTTCCTTTTACGGAGAGACGGGGAGAAGGCATCTGGGACTGCCGATCATCCATGTAAGGCCCAAATGATACCTGTACCGTTCCAAACCGGTCTCTTGTTTGGCTGAGCAGTTACCAGACCATCTGCAAGAAAGTCAGTCCCGGCAATTGACAGCTATTTGCGCGATACTGAGCCCGGCCCCCCGGCCAGCTTCTCCATTTTTTCGGCGGGACACGGAGCAAGCAGCGACTGCAACAATTCACGATCCCTGTTTTCCGGATCGAGCCATGCTGATTCGCTTTCTTTGGGTATGATTACCGGCATGCGGTCATGGACGGGTTTGATCAGTTCATTCGCTCCGGTGGTGATTATCGTGCAGGTATGAACGGTCTGCCGGTCAGGGGACGTCCATTTGTCATACAGTCCGGCAAATCCGAAGGGCTGTCCCGAGCGAAGAAAAAACAAAAAAGGATTTTTCCGATTGCCCTGCTTCTGCCATTCATAAAAGCCGTCAGCAACTATCAGGCAGCGGCGTTTTTTAAAGGCGTCACGAAAACTCGGCTTTTCAGACACCGTCTCCGCACGCGCATTGAACAGCCTTTTGCTTATGGAAGGGTCCTTTGCCCATGAGGGTATCAGCCCCCAGCGAAACGACAGCAGCCGGTTGGCGTTTTCGTGCACTACAGCGGCAACCAGCTGTCCGGGTGATATATTGTCGCTCTGCCCGAACTCTCCTTCCGCATCAGGGATGCCGAAAGATTCCATAATAACCGACAGGTCAGTCAGCAAAACAAAGCGCCCGCACATAATTCATCCTGTTCAGAGGAAATAATAATTGTAGAAGGTTATTTTTTCCGTATCAATCGGGATAAGACTGTCCCGGTATATTGATTCTTCAATGTTCATCGATATTTATATACCTTAAGGCTACGGCAGCGTCAAGTTTCATTATATTAAAGCATCACAACGCATTGCAAAGGCAAGAAATGTATTTACAAAGCATAACAAGGCGTGCTAAAATATAACAAAGAATGAAAATAGCAGTAAATGATCGCCTGATGAACACGGTTTCAGGCGGCGCAAACGAAAGAAGGTAAAGATATGCTGGAGATAGGTGATCACAAGCTATATAATGTCACAGAGCTGACAGAAAAACTGGCGGTTACCAAGCTGACTATAAGAAACTACATCAACAAAGGAAGGCTTAATGCCCGTAAAATAGGCGGCAAGTGGTATGTCACGGAAAATGAGTTAAAGAGTTTCCTCTCACTGGAGGATCGGAAGCCTTAAAGATGCGATATTATAAGGGGCGAGGTGATGACGATTCAGAAAAATGCATATGGCGAATTGATGGTCAGGTATGTAGGCAACCGGTGGCAGTATATCGGCAGGAACCGGGAAAACGATCAGCGCTCATCAAATGATCAGGAAAGGCCGGATCAGGAAAATAGGGCTGTTGATCTGCCCGATAAGACGATCCGGATTATGGCGGGCAAGTAAAGATTACTTTTATTTGGTGATGCCCTACTCCCATTAATTGAAAGGGGATGTATATGAACACCATTGAAAGAGACCTGATGAGGAAATATACGGGAAACGGCACCGGCAGCTTCGGCAGGCAGAACCTGAATACCGACATCAAACCTGATCACAGCAGGAGCATGATCAAAGAATCGGAGAAGGAGACCAAAGAACAGGCGGAGAGACTCATCCGTCGGTTAATGGAAAGAGTATAACGACCAGCAGATCAAGTTTAGCATCAGCAGTTCACTTCACTAAGGTCATCTTCAGAATGTTCTGACTGCAGCTATGCAGCCGGGGAGAAAGATTATGGACGTTCTGTCTCTGAGTCGCTTGCAGTTCGCACTGACAGCGATGTTTCATTTCATATTTGTCCCCTTGACATTGGGTCTTGGCATCCTTGTTGCGTATATGGAAAGCCGTTACGTGGCTTCCGGAGATGAAACATATCTGAAGATGACAAAATTCTGGGGCAAGCTTTTTCTGATCAATTTTGCCCTGGGTGTCGTTACCGGGCTGACCATGGAGTTCCAGTTCGGCATGAACTGGGCTCAGTACTCCAAATATGTGGGCGACATTTTCGGTGTTCCTCTGGCCATTGAAGCAACTGTAGCCTTTTTTCTTGAATCGACGTTCATCGGCCTCTGGATATTCGGCTGGAACCGCGTATCAAAGAAAGTACATGCAGCCGCCATATGGATAGTCGCCTTTGCCACCAATCTTTCCGCGCTCTGGATTCTTCTTGCCAACGGCTGGATGCAGCACCCGGTAGGGCACGTGATCCGCAACGGCAGGGCGGAATTGGTAGATTTTGCGGCCTTCCTGACCAACGGCTATTCATGGCTGAAATTCTTTCACACGATACTTGCCGGTTACGTCATCGCCGCCTTTTTCGTTATGGGGATTTCCGCATACCACCTTTTAAGAAAAAGCAACTCCGCATTCTTTAAAAAATCATTCCATATAGCCGCTGTCTTTGGTTTGGCAAGTTCTCTGCTGGTATTTCTGGTGGGCGACTTTCACGCCGGTGAGGTTGCGAAGACGCAGCCTGCAAAACTGGCTGCCATGGAATCTTTGTGGGACACGACCAGGGGAGCGCCCATGTATCTGCTGCTGATTCCCGATGCGAAGAATGAGCGCAACGCCGTCGAAGCGATCGGAATCCCCGGCATGATGAGCCTTCTTGCACACAAAGATATTAACGCCGAAGTCAAGGGATTGAAGGATTTTCCAAAATCCGAACGTCCGCCGGTCATGGAGACATTTGTGAGTTTCCGCACCATGGTTGGTCTGGGAAGTCTCTTTATCCTCCTTACTCTGACGGCATTTTTTCTTTCGGCCAAGGACAGGCTTGGGGAGTATCCTCTCTTTCTCAAAATCATGCTGTATGCCATTCCTCTGCCGTATCTGGCCGGGCAACTGGGATGGATTGTAGCTGAAGTGGGAAGACAGCCGTGGATAGTTTACGGTGTTCTCAAGACGGCAGATGCGGTATCTACAAGTGTGAGCACAGGCCAGGTATGGATGTCTCTCATTGGATTTGTCCTGTTTTACGGGTTTTTGGGATTGCTCGATATATATCTGCTGGCGAAATATGCCCGAAAGGGGCCAGACACTGCCTAGTCTCCCAGAAAGGGCTCTTTTCCTCCCCGGCTGTGTCGATCTGCGGTATTGCTTGTGCGACGTACGCAACCAATGTACGCCTCCGCGCAATCCCTTGATCTCCTTTCCGATCCGGAACCGGCCGGTATAATGTTCGTGGCTTTTTTCGGATGGATATAATTTGAAAAATTCTCAGGAGGTTTATGATGCCTTATGAAACCATATGGTTTTTCCTTTGGGGTATTCTGTGGGCTGTCTATTTTGTAGCAGACGGCTTCGACCTCGGCGTGGGCATTCTTCATAATTTTCTGGCGCAGAATGATACGGAGAAAAGGGTTATCATCCGCACGATAGGCCCTGTGTGGGACGGAAACGAAGTCTGGCTGGTGACTGCGGGAGGCGCTACCTTTGCGGCATTTCCGGCCGCATACGCCATCATGTTCAGCTATCTTTACACCCCGATGCTGCTCATCCTCTTTGCCTTGATTATCAGAGGCGTGGCTGTTGAATTCCGCGGCAAAGAGAACAGCGAACGATGGAAGACGGGATGGGACACGGCCATATTTGCAGGCAGTTTTCTTGTTGCACTGCTTTTTGGAGTGGCCTTCGGCAACATATTTCAAGGCATCCCGATGGATGCGTCAGGATACAGGGGAGTCTTCTGGAGCCTCCTGAATCCGTACGGTCTCCTGTCCGGGGTGCTTTTCGTTATGATGTTTGTCATTCACGGCTCGTTATGGATTGCCGTAAAGAGCGAAGGCGACTTGTCGAAACGCGCCGCCTTTTTCTGTTCTGTCTCCTGGATAGCCCTGATGATCGTTACTCTGACATTTCTGATCCAAACGGCGCTGACTACAAAATTATGGAATAATTATCTGCAGCTCCCGGCGCTGTTTATCATTCCCTTCATGGCCGTTGCCTCTCTTGCGGGCATCAAATACTTCATCAATGCCGGCCGTCCACTGGCGGGATTTCTATCCTCTTGCGCCTTTATCTTTACGGTCATACTGACCGGCATTGCCGGCCTTTATCCGAATCTCCTGCCTTCCAGCATAGATCCTGCGTTCAGCGTAACCGTTTTTAATGCGGCGTCAAGCCCCTACACACTGAAGATTATGACTTTTGTTGCCTTGATATTCGTTCCCGTAGTTATCGCGTATCAGCTTTGGGTTTACCGCGTATTCCGCCATAAAGTAACCGGCGACGATGTAGCGGAAGACGGTACCGCTTATTGATATGACGGCACCGAAAACTGTACCGGCGAAGCTAACCGGAACGGGTCTTTCGCAGGAAGAAAAAGATGGAGGAATGCTTAACCCGGATTACACTATGAAGAAATAATACTCTTTCGTTTCCAGATCAAAGATGTTTTCAAGCGGCGAATCAAATATTTTCTTGTGAAAAATATTCTGAGCTCCGCGGAAAGCCTTTCTGACCTGGATAATATTCACTTATCCAGTTTCCCATGCGGATGCTATGGGAACTCATATCCTTTTTCTTTGAACAGCCTGATGCACACGTCAACAACAGTTTCGTCGTAGAGGATACCCTTATTATCAGCAATCTCTTCCAGCGCCTTATCGATTCCCAGACTGGGCCGGTAAGGGCGGTGAGAACACATGGCCTCCACCACATCAGCAACGGCCAGTATCCTTGCTTCCAGCATAATTCTGCGCCCCTTTAAACCCTGGGGATAACCGGAGCCGTCCATGCGTTCGTGATGTTCATAAATAACCAGTGCTATAGGATAGGGCAGGTCCACCGATTTGAGGATATCATAGCCCGCTTCGGCATGCGTTCTCATAAAGCTGTACTCTATGTTGCTGAGTTTGCCCGGCTTGCTGAGCAGCTCAGCTGGTATATACATCTTTCCGATATCGTGAATGACAGCAGCCAGATGAACACATCTTTTCTGGTCTTCGAAGAGCCTCAACTCCTCGGCTATTGCCGTGACAAGGTGCGTTACACGCCTCTGATGGTCCGCGGTAAAGGGGTCCCTTGTCCCGACGATCGTTGCCATGGCGCCGATGGTCTCTTCCATTGCCTTTTGCATTCTCTGGAAATTACGCTGAAAGCTGAGACGGAGCTTTGCTTCCGCTTTCTTGTAGCCGCTGATGTCCCGCAGTGTGGCCAGCAACAACTCTTTTCCCCCAAGGGGAATGGACGTCAGGAGAACCTCCATGGGCAGGTCTGTTCCATCCGCCCTCCTGTGGACAAATTCGAACCGGCTGCTTCCGTCGGATAATGCCGACCTGAATATCGCCGCCGCCTTCTCGGAAGAATTCATGCCGTCAGGCTGATTCTCCGGCCACAGGTCTGCGGTATTTCGCTTCATGAGAGCATCTCGGTCTGCATAGCGAAGCAAAGCAACCGCTGCATCATTTGCATCAACAATTCCATTCCCGTCGATCAGCAGGTTTGCATCGGCCGTTTTGGCAAAGTAGATACGGAATGTCCCGTCCTGATTATTCTGCAATGGTTTTCCCTTTTAAAAAGAGGTCCGGTTTATATAGCGTCATTATATTGAAATGGCAAGTCCCTTGAATCCGGAATTTACGGATGAAATTTTTTCGGAATCAGAATCAGTTTTTCTTAATGACGTGAACTGCCGTCGCTTTGAAAGACACAATGACTCTTAAACCTTCTGCAATGGCCAGTTGGTCAAGAGAAGAAACGGTAATGTAAGAGACAAGCGGGAAACCGCAATCGAGAACAATCTTCTGATAAAGTCCCATGGGAGAGATTTTTAACACATGAGCGGGGAGAACATTGCGCGCACTGGTTTCACCCGCCGGACTCTCCGTTATGATTGTTACGTTCTCAGGACGGATACAGCAGATAACGCGGCTTCCCGTTTGGAAATCGCCTACTGCCTCTACGTGTTTCCCATTGAGAGATACGGTCATGCAGCCGTTATGTCTATTTGTAACTTCGCCTGCAAGGACTGTTTCGACTCCGACAAACGAAGCCACAAACTCATCGGCAGGCCGGTTGATGATTTCCACGGGAGGTCCCGACTGGACTATCCTGCCCCCGTTCATGACGGCCATCTGATCAGACAGTCGCAGAGCCTCCGACTGATCGTGCGTAGCTATAACGGCGGTTGTTTTTCTTTCGCGGAGGATCCTCTGGAGGTCTTCGATAATGGCCTCGCGCGTCGGTGGATCCAGCGAGGCAAAAGGTTCATCGAGGAAAATGATTTCCGGATTAACGGCAAAGGCGCGGGCCAGGCTGGTTCTTTGCGCCTCGCCTCCGGATATCTTGCGCGCCGAGCGTTTGGCAAGATGCGCGACGCCGAACAGGTCCAGGCATTCCCTTGCACGCAGCTTTATTTCCCGGGATTTAAAATTTCTTATTTTGAGCCCGGAAGCGACATTTTCAAAGACGGTCGTATCCAAAAGCAAGGGGTCCTGAAAGACAACGGCCAGATGTCTTCTATAAGAAAACAGATCATTGCCGGAAAGGACATCCCTGCCCTTGAAGGCAATCTCTCCCATCGAAGGTTTCAGGAGACCCGCCAGCGTCAGCAGAAGCGTCGATTTACCCGTTCCGTTGGGGCCGATGAGGGAGACAACGTGACCTTCATCAATATTGAAGGAGGCGATATCCAGCACCTGTACACCGCCTCTCTGAACCTTGATGTCCTTCACCGATAGAATATGCTGCCATGTATTCATCGCGGTCGCTCCCTTTGCTGTATCTGGGTGAGAACGGCGTTGATCAGAAATGACAGCAGCAAAAGGATGATGCCGAGCGCCATAGCCATATCGAAATTGCCTTTGCTTGTTTCCATGACGGTTGCCGTGGTCAGGACCCGGGAGTATCCCTTGATGTTTCCGCCCACCATAATGGATGCGCCGACCTCCGAAATGACGCCGCCGAATCCCGCCATGACGGCGGCAAGCAGCGGCAGGCGCGCTTCTTTGGCGAGAATCCATAGCATCTGGAACCGGGTTGCCCCAAGCGCCAGAATCTGAAGACGCAAATTTTTGGGGAGCTGCTGGATGGCGGCCAGCGTTATCCCCATGACGATCGGCGTGGCAATTATCGCCTGGGCAATGACGATGGCCGTCGGCGTATAGAGAATCTGCAGGAAACCAAGGGGGCCGTTTCGCCAGAGGAAGATGGTAACAAACAGGCCGACCACCACAGGCGGCAATCCCATGCCGGTATTGATAAGGGCGACCACGATGCGTCGTCCCGGGAAACGGGACAACGCCACTACCATTCCGGTGGATATTCCCAGAAAAAGGCTTATCAGAGTCGCCAGTCCGGAAACCTGCAGCGACAGCAGCGTAATGCCGATGACTTCCGGATCCAGCGTAAACAGCAGAATAACAGCCTGCTTGATTCCCTCAACTATTATATCCATTGTCCGCTATTTGCCCAGAGTCTCCACTTTCTTGCCGGCATCCGGGAAAAATAAGGGAGAGCCGAACTTCTTCACGCCGAAAGTCCGGATAATGCCCTGCGTCTCTCTCGAAACCATGAAGTCCGCAAAGGCCCTGGCGCCTGCAGCATTGGCCTTGGGCCATTTCGCCGGGTTGACTTCTATTACGTGATAGATGTTCAGCAGGATGGCGTCACCTTCCACAAGGATGTTGAGGCCGAGGTTCTTCTTCACTGCCAGATAGGTGCCCCTGTCGGCCAGCGTATAGGCCTTCTTCTCCGCAGCCACATTCAAGGTCTGCCCCATGCCTAGGCCGGTCTGCTGATACCATTTCTGGCCTTCATATTTCAAGGCGGTCGCCTTCCAGATTTTCTTTTCCGTGGCATGGGTTCCAGAGTTGTCCCCGCGGGAGATAAACAACTGGCCGGCAGCGGCGATCTTCCTGAAGGCATCAGCCGCTGATTTTGTTCCCTTGATGCGCGCCGGGTCGGACGGCGGCCCCACAATGATGAAATCGTTATGCATGATCAGTCTTCTGTTTATTCCGTAACCTTCCGCGACAAATTTCTTTTCCGCATCGGGTGAATGGACGAGCATCACGTCCGCCTCGCCCTTCTTGCCCATAGCCATGGCCTGCCCTGATCCCACAGCGATAGTCTTGACGAAGTAACCCGTCTTTTTCTCGAATATCGGCAGCAGTTCATCCAGAAGACCGGAGTCCTGGGTGCTGGTAGTCGTCGCCAGGATGATGTTCTTTTCCCAGGCCTTCGCCGCCTGAGAAGGCATGACCGTAACAATCAGCAGCGACAATGCGGCCAGAGCGGTCAGAATGTATTTTGAAAAGCGTTTCATAGTCAATCCTCCTTAAAAGTCTGTTATCTTGTTTTCTGCAGCTTATTCCATGCATCCGAGTTTGGGAAAAACAGCGGGTTGCCGTATTTATCCCTGCCGAAATCGCGGATGATCATCTGCCCCTTGTCAGGAGACGTGAGCCAGTTGACAAAGGTCATCGTATCTTTATGATTGACACGGCTGAATTTCTGCTGGTTGACGGGAATAAGCGAAATATGATTCAGCAGCGCCTCATCCTTCTCAACCAGGATGACGATTTTTATCTCATTCCTCAGCGTCAGGCAGGTGGCCCGATCCATGAGGGTATAGGCGTTTTGCTTATCGGTGTATCTGAGTGTCGGAACATTTCCTTCCGCTCCCTTGTCATAAGTCCGGTACCAGGCACCGGAGGGTTTTATGCCGGCCTTTTCCCAGATGCCCATCTCCGCGAGGTGGGTGCCCGACTTGTCTCCGCGGGTAATAAAGGCGGCTCCCCTGGCGGCTATCATTTTAAATGCCTCGGCGGCCCTGGGAACGCCCTTGATTCCCGCCGGATCGGATGCCGGTCCGATAATGACGAAATCGTTGTACATGAGAGGGATTCTTGCCGTGCCGAAGCCGTCCTTGACAAATTTCTCCTCAACCTTCCTGGCATGAGCCATAACCAGATCCACATTTCCCTTCTTGGCGATTTCCAGCGCCGCTGATGTACCGGCTCCCACGTGCCTGACTCTGATGCCGGTTTCCTTCTCAAACTGATTCTCCAGGACATCGACAATGCCGGAATCGATAGGACCGATAGTTGTGGAAAGAAGGATGAACTGATCCGCACTGGCAATGTCTGCCGGCAGCGATAAAGCTGCAAACGACACAAACATAAGAAAAATTATCACGGCTTTTTTCATTTTGATCAACCTCCGGGCAAGATTTGTTACGGTGAAAACTATAATAGATGAACGCTCAAATGGCAAGGGAAATGCCTGCCAGAAATGACACAGGTGCTTGCGGGGGTATCATAGAATCCGGATGCGCCTTGCCGCCTGCAGATTAATGTCAACGCCGGCTTTCCTTGCAAAGCTTTTCCGGGATTGCGCGGAGGTGTACTTTTTGCGCGTCGCACAAGCAATACCGCAGATCGATACCTCCTTTTATTCCGGTTCTCAATCGGAAATGATAGCAAGGCGGCAACCTCCCTGCACCCCCGAGACTGTGTCGCAATTAAATTTCATTGTTTGTCTTAAAAAATCGTCATCTCAAAATGGCCTACAATGAGATATTTTGAAATATTAGGGGTAAAACCCCTCTGAAAAATGAGAAATATTTCCCTAACCCCTAATTGCGACACAGTCTCCCCTCAGTGAGGGGGATAAAAGCGACACACTCTCGGGGGACATAGGGGGAGGTCGAGGAGCCGACAACGAAGACAACGCAGCTTGTAGTCTGATTCAGAACCGGAAAAGAACCCTTTCCGGACGGAAACTAGTCAGGATTACTGTATAACGAAAGTCGATTCTTCTTGACAGAAACAGTTAAATTACTGATATTTCATAAAGCTACAGTGGCGATCAGGAGATGAACATTTCCCGCAGGAGGCACGACCATGGAAAAACATTTTCGATTTCTTGCAGTTGCTGCAGTAATAATTTTATCGGCTTTACTGATATACTATCCATCTCAGGCGCAATCCCCGGTCAAGCTGACGATCCTTCACATCAACGATTTTCATGGTCATCTTCTTCCCTTTGTCGATAAATCCGTCCGTAAGGACGGTTCCATAGGAGGGGCGGCATATCTGGCCGCCCAGATACAGAAGGAAAGGGGAAAAAATCCGGACGGTACACTTCTGCTTTCCGCCGGCGACATGTTTCAGGGATCCCCCATATCCAATCTTTTTCAGGGAAATCCCGTCATGGAGGTGATGAATGAGATCGGGTTCGATGCCATGGCCCTGGGAAACCACGAATTTGACTGGGGCATGGATATCCTGGCGGGATGGCAGAAAAAGGCCGGCTTTCCCTTCCTGTCGGCAAACATCAGGGATGCGGACGGGAAACTGCTGCCGGGGGTGAAGCCCTACGTTCTTTTCAACAGGAAAGGTGTCTCCATTGCCGTCATCGGAGTGACGACAACAGATACGGCGCATTCGACGAAGATGGACAACGTGAAGGGGCTCGCGTTCATCGATCCCGAAAAGATTCTGCCGAATATTATTTCCGAGGTGCGCGCAAAAGGGGCAAAACTGATTGTCGTACTTTCGCATCTGGGATTGGATGCGGATAAGAGTCTGGCAAGGGCAACAACCGGCATCGGCATAATTGTCGGCGGCCACAGCCATACGGCCGTTGAGCTTCCCGTATATCTTGGAGATACCGTCATCGTCCAGGCCGGCTGTTACGGCATTTACCTGGGGGTCCTCGATCTTGAAGTAGATCCGGCGTCCGGCAGGGTGATCAGCTATACCAAACAGGCGGAGCTGAAGACAATAACAGCAGGCCCCAGGATACCCTTCAATCAGAATGTCGCGGCTATCGTTGAAAGATATGATGAAAAAATCCGTGCTGAATTCAGCAAAGTTATCGGGGAAACGGCGGTGGATTTGAAGCGCTCTGATTTCAGCGAATCCAATGTGGGCAATCTCATCTGCGACGCCGTCCGCCATGCAACCGGAGTTGATGTGGCGTTTATCAACGGCGGCTCCATCAGAGCCGACATACCGTCGGGCAGGATTACCCAGGAACAGGCCTTTACCATTCTGCCTTTTGACAACATTGTGGTAACAATGGATATCACAGGGAAACAGATTATTGATATCCTGGAACAAAGCGCGACTAAGAAATCCAGAATCATGCAGGTATCCGGGCTGAAGGTCGTTTACAACATGACGAATCCGGAAGGCCATAGAGTCAGCGGGGTTACAGTAGGCAATGCCCCGCTCGTCCGGGAAAAGACGTACCGTATAGCGGCCAACGACTTTCTGGCCGCGGGCGGCGATCAGTTCGATACTTTCAAGGATGGTCAAAGACTGCTCTATGGCGATCCCTTGAGAGATATCTTTGTCAGCTACCTGAACAAGTTTTCACCTGTCAGCCCCGGAATTGAAGGGCGCATCAAGGGTACGAGTCCATGAAAGACAGCATTACCGTCTTTGTCAACGACACACCGGTAAAGGTATACAGGGGAATGCAGGTAAAGCACGCTCTGATTGCTTTCAATCAGGCGGCGTATGATGCGGCAGCCCGCGGCGAAATGGTTATAGAAGACACCGACGGGTTCAAAACCGGTCTCGAAGGAGCCGTCCTTGAGGGGGCTCGCATATACACAAGAAAGATCAGAGACTGATCGTTATAATAAGGAAATATCAAACACGAAGGAGGCTGCTATGGCAGAGAAGAAGCTTATTGCTGTCGGACAAAAGGTTAAAGACTTTGTATTGAAGGATCAGGACAACCAGGAAGTGCGCCTGTCCGATTACCGCGGGAAAAAGGTGCTGCTCTCTTTTCACCCCCTGGCCTGGACACCCATATGCGCGGATCAGATGAAGAGCCTGGAGAAAAACAAAAAAGAGCTGGGGAAATTAAACACCATTGCCCTTGGAGTCAGTGTGGACAGTGTTCCCTGCAAGGCAGCATGGGCAAAATCCCTGAAGATCAAGGATACAAAACTGCTGGCTGATTTCTGGCCGCACGGCGGGATGGCAAAGAGCATCGGCCTTTTCAGAGAAACGGAAGGATTTTCCCAGAGGGCCAATGTCATAGTTGACGAGAAAGGAAAAGTGCTCTTTATTAAAGTGTATCCGATAAAACAGCTTCCGCCTATGGAAGAGATTCTTGATACGCTCAGAGGCAGTTATTGATAGACGTAGAAAATACTGAACCTCCTCAAACGGTGATCAGTTAGTCATAAGGTTTTTCCATCTTGACAAGGTACATCATAAGCGTTACACTTATCTTAGAGGAGAAAAAGTATGCCTACAAAAAATCCGAGAGTAAATATCGTTATTGAACCGCCATTGTACAAAGTTATGAATGATCTCGCCGCCAGCGAAGGCGTTTCTATGTCCACCCTTGCCCGTGACCTGATTCGAGATGCACTTAGTGTACGGGAAGATGTTGCTCTTGCAGCTTTTGCTGATAAACGAATCAAGACTTTCAAAAGAAAAACGGCACTTACACATAAAGATGTTTGGAAATGATCCATGTCTTTTACCTTGTATTATCATCCTGCAGTTCAAACTGAAGATTTGCCGCTCATCGACCAACGAACAAAAAAAAGAATCCACAAAGCAATAGAAGAACGCCTACAGACAGTACCCCATGACTATGGTGAGCCTTTGCGAAAATCCCTGAAAGGATACTGGAAGCTTCGTGTGGGTGATTATCGGATTGTTTTCAAAGTGATTGAATCCGAGATATGGATTCTTGGCATCAGGCATCGAAAATCTATTTATTTAGATATTGGTATGAGGTTATAATCCTCAGTATCTCAATTTTTTAAAATCATTAGATGTTGTTACGTATAGCTTCCTCTTCTAAGAAAGAAGTCAAGAATTGATGTTTATCCATCCTTTCATCCGAAAGTAATAACGATCATTCCTATAGGGACCCTCACTACTCCTGGGACGATTACATTCAGGCATGACGCAGAAAGAGAGCCGCTGGTACCAGAAGGACAGCCGCCAATCAACATACACTTCCCGACCGCATCAACAATCTCTGTTTTTTGATGAATAAAAATCCCTTGACAGGCAAAAACAGCATCCCTATACTCCGCCAGTCAACAAGGCAATTTTATCAATATCAATAATAATATATGCATGTTACGTAACAGAGCCCATCATGAAGCGTGCGGCAAAACAACATTTCCGGCAGGACGCATGGGATAAATGCCGGAGCCGGGCCGGGTTTCTGGACGAGCTCTCGTTCCCGGAGATGCTCCATGCTTACACGCTCCGTTCCCCGATTCCCCGTGGCCTGATCCGCTCCATCCATGTGCCGCCCCTGCCTTCAGGTTACTTTATCATCGACAAGACCGATATACCCGGCAAAAATCTCTACATGTTCCTCGATCGGGAGTACCCGGTTCTGGCCGAAGATACGGTCAATTTCGTCGGTGAACCCGTCCTTTTGGTGGTGGGACCGGATCGCGCCGGAATTCTCGATATTTTAGACCAAATAAAGGTCGATTATGAGGAAATCCGGCCGGTTACGACCTGGGAAGAGGCTGAAAACGGCATACATCCTCCCCTTGTGGGGACAGATAACGTACATGGGCGGCGCAATTTCGAGCGGGGAGATGTCGAGGCGGCATTCGCTTCAAGCAGCCGGGTCTTTGCAGACGAGTTCAGGACGGATTACCAGGAGCATCTGTATCTGGAAACACTGCGCGCCTTGGCTGTTCCGGAAGGCCCTCGCATAGCGATTTACAGTCCCCTGCAGATCCCGGATGCGGTTCCGGCTATGGCCTCTGTGGTCTTGGGATGGAGCGCCGACAAGGTTCGGGTTGTTTGCCCAACGATCGGAGGGGCTTTCGGCGGCAAGATTGAGACGCCGATCTTTCTTGCTCTCCATGCCGCCCTCGCCGCCCGCAAAACTCAAAAACCGGTCCGGATCATTTACGACCGGGAGGAAGATATCCTGGTCAGCACGAAGCGCCACCCTTCCCGCATCCGCATCAGAAGCGGCGTCAACGGCAGCAATGAGATCACGGCGATCGATATGGCCATCGACTACATGGGTGGGTACTACAAGGGCTCGTCGCTTGTTATCCTCGATCAGTCAATGAAAATGTCAACCGGGCCGTATCGGTTTGAAAACGTCCGTGTGAACGGCAAAGTCATCGCCACGAACCGTCTCGTACCGGGGGCCACCCGGGGCTTCGGCGTAGTTCAGATCGTCTCCGCATTCGAGACGCACATGTGCCGTGTCGCCCGTGGCCTCGGCCTCGATCCCCTCGATTTCAGGCTCCGTCATATGCTCAGGAAGGGAGACCGTACATGCACGGGGGGGCGGGTACGCGACGAAGTAAAGATGAAAGAAATCGTCGACGCCATTGAAGCCGCCTCCCGCTACCGGGAAAAGCGCCGGCTCTGGCCGCAGCAGCAGACCAACATACACCGCAAAGGGATCGGCATGGCGCTCTACGCCTTTGGCGCCCCCCACACGGTCAAGAGTACGTACCGCCGCAGGCCGCGCGTTTTGGCCATTCGCCGCAATGGGTCGGGTGAAGTGGCAATCCTGACTACCATCGTCGAGATCGGACAGGGAATCCAGACATCGTTACGGGAGATTGCTGCCAGAGTCCTCGAAATCCCGCTAGAACGGGTATCCATGAGAAACCCGGATACGGACCGCGATCCGTTCACCCGCGGCACCGGGGCGTCCCTCGGCATCGTCCTTTTCGGCAAATCGCTCGAGCGGGCCGCATTGCGTCTCAGGGACAGATGGGGCGAAGAGGGCGAAATCGAGGAGATGGAAGACTTTGTGGAACCGGCGTACATCGAGTGGGACGAGGAAAAAATGAGCGGGGATGCGTTCCACACATACTCATGGGGTGCAACGGCCGTCGAGATTACCGTGGACACCCTCACCTGCGAGGTGCAGGTAACTGGAATCTGGGCCGTCCACGACATCGGCGAACCAATTAACGAGCTGATCTCCCTCGGACAAGTGGATGGGGGCGTTGTGCAGGGTCTGAGCTTCGGGCTCATGGAATATATGGAAAGCAAGGACGGCTTCCTGCTCCAGAGCCGATTACGGGACTACACGATCGCCACGGCCATGGATGTCCCGACCATTCAGCGGTCTTTCGTTGCGAATCCCTACCATGAAGGACCGTTCGGGGCGAAGTCCGTGGGTGAGATGCCCATCGTAGGCGCCCCCGCGGCCCTCGCCGAGGCCATCACCCATGCCTTGGACATCGAGATCAATCAGATCCCCATAACGCCGGAACGGATACTCGCGCTCCTGAAAGAGAAGGAGGTCGGATCATGAAGATCAGCTTCCTTTTAAACGGCACAATGGTGAGCCTTGATACGGACCCGATGAGAAGGCTCATCGACGTGTTGCGGGAGGACTTCGGCCTCGTCGGCGTCAAGGAAGGCTGCGGCGAAGGGGAATGCGGCACTTGCTCGATCCTCCTCGACGGAGGACTCGCCCTGTCCTGCATCATTGCAATAGGGGCTGTCCACGGTCGGACAGTAACAACAATCGAGGGCTTTGAGAAGACCGATGAGTTTCATAATCTTGCCACGGCCTTTGTCGAGGCCGGTGCCGTCCAGTGCGGCTATTGCACGCCAGGAATGATCCTCGCCGCCCATGCACTTCTCACAACCGTTCCGGACCCTGATGAAGCGCAGATCCGTGAGGCCCTCTCCGGGAATCTCTGCCGCTGCACGGGATACAACCTTATTGTACAGGCGGTAATGACCGCCGCGCAAAGATGGAAAGGGTCCACACCGACATGAACCGCAATGCATACCGCCCGTCTACCTTAAAGGAGGCCATCTCTTGCCTGAATACAACCAAAGGCATCCTGTATGCAGGGGGAACGGAGCTGATGGTCCGCAACATCCGGTGGGGCGGTGTGCCGCTCCCCTCGCTGCACGATGTCATCTTTGTCGGCCACTTGGATGAACTGAAGCGCATAGAAATAGACGACGGCTGCCTCCGCATCGGGGCGTGCGCGAATCTGGCAGATGTGAGGCTCCACCCGTCAACACCCGCTGTATTGAAGAAAATTGTCGGAGAAATGGCTTCTCCGGCGGTGCGGCGTCTCGCCACAATCGGCGGAAACATTTGCAACGCCTCTCCCGCAGCAGACACGCTCCCCTTTCTGTACGCGGTGGACGCACGGGTGGTGTGTGAGAGTCTGCACGGACAAAGAGAAATTGCCATTGACCGGTTCATTTCCGGGCCAGGCAAGACGGAGCTCGGCGCGGATGAGATTCTCACTTCCGTCATCATCCCGGGCAATGTCTTCACCCACCAGTTTTACCGGAAAGTCTCTGCAAGAAGGGCAAACTCGCTCGCGAAGGTCTCCTTTGTAGGACTGGCCAAGAAGGAAGGTAAATGCCTGACGGATATACGGTGCGCGTTCGGCGCCGTGGGCCCAACGGTGGTGAGATCTCGCCGGATCGAACGCGCTGCCGTTAAGGCCTTGTCCGCGCCATCTTCATCGGCGGTGAAACCCCTGGTTACCGAATATTCCGGACAAATCCGTCCTATTGACGATCAACGCTCCACGGCCATCTATCGCAGAAACGTAGCCCTCCGACTTCTGGGAAACTACCTCCAGTCGCTTCTTTGAGTCACGGCCGTGACTTTGACGCCAGTTATGCCTTGACAGACAAAACCATCCCCCCTATACTCCAACCCATCAAAGCAATGCCTTATCAATAAGAATAGGTCCTTTTCCGACGCGACATGTCTGATCATCGGAAACTTTTATCCTTCGAATTTATCGCCTTTTGCCTGGTGATCGTGTCGGCATTTTTAAATGTCAGCGTATTTTATAGCTTCTATCATTATCTGGGCGCCATCGACATTCCCTTGGCATGGCGGGGTTTTCTCGTGGGGCTGGAACCGATGACGGCGTTTGCCCTGCGCCTGTTCGTGCTTCCCTGGTTGCACGTGCGCAACGCTTTTTCCGTGACGATGGCCTCACTCGTGCTTCTGATTCTGGCCTCCTTCTCCTATCTGTGGGCGACGTCGGTTCCGGCCATGGTCGTGTTGCGTGTCTTCCATGGCGCCGCCTTTGTCCTTCTGACGTCGTCGGCGATCTCCCTCATCGTAAATTTCATCCCCAAAGAGAAAAGCGGCCAGGGATTCAGCACACTCAGTGTGGCAATCATGATTCCCTACGCGATCATTCCGCCTGCGCTGGAGGCGCTTCTCCCTTACTTCGGCAATGAAGCCCGCATTTATGCGGCGGTGTCCGTCTTTTCCATGGTAGCGCTGCTTTTGCTGGCGGCATTGCACAAGCGTATCGCCCGTGCGCTGTCGGGAATGGACGGCGTTTTGCTGCACCGGCCGACGCTCTTGGAATTGCGCGAAAATTTCAGGACGGCCGCGGTCGTCTTGTTGCTTTTGTCCACTCTTTTTGTTTATCTTGCCCATGCAACTTTCTTCTATTTCATGAAAGATCTGACCATTCAGACCGGTGTGGGCAATGTAGGCCTCTTTTTCACCATCTGCATGGCAACGACGATTTCCGTCCGCGTCCTCGGCGGCTTGATCTTTGACCGGATGAACAAGGAGCGCGTCCTTCAGGCCGTCCTCCTGGTTCTGATCCTGTGTGTGATCATGATTCCCCGTGCCGGTTTTCCTGCGGAGTTTTATGTGCTTGCAAGCGGATACGGTTTGTCTGTCGGCATTATCCTGCCGCTTCTGAACGCCCTGCTCTTTTCGGCGTCGCCGCCGCTTCTGCGGGGCCTCAACACCAACCTCACGCTTTTCACGGCCGATGCGGGCTATTTTCTTGTGCCTTACGCCGGCGGCGCCCTTATCGCATGCGGGACGGGATTTTCTGTTCTGTTTTACATAACCGCAGGTTTCGTCGTGCTGGCTTTGGCGCTCATGACGGTGCTGGTGTCCAGGCAAAAGATACAAGTGGAAAGATGAGTTATTCAAGAGGAGGAGAAAGCCTTTAGTGGAGAAGCGTAAAATGCAGCATCATCTTCAGGAATCATTTGATGTGAGTGAATTCCGCCCCGAAGACGCCGAAGGTATCGTCCGTCTCTTCCGCGCCGTGTACGGCGATGGGTATCCCATCCGGATTTTTTATGATCCGGCGGCTATTGTCGCCGGCAACCGGGACCGCCGATATCATTCCATCGTAGCCCGCAGGGACGCCGGAGACGTCATCGGTGTGACCCATATTTATCGTTCGGCGCCATGCACCGCCCTATACGAGTGGGGTGCGGGTTTGGTGCTGAAGGAATATCGCTCCTCAGGCGTTAATAGTCGCCTGGGGGAGTTCTTGCACAACGAATTTGTTCCGGGAATGCCCGACATCGAGGAGCTTTTCGGCGAGCCTGTCTGCAACCACACCCATATGCAGAAGGTGGTTATTCTCTTTGGGTATGTGGAAACGGCCATTGAACTGGCCTTGATGCCTGCAAAAGCCTACGACAATGAAAAGAGCGCACCCGGCCGCGTTGCAACCCTTGTTGGGTTTTGCTGCTGTCAGCCGAAGCCACACAGGATTTATTTACCGGCACCTTACGAACGCGAACTCCGTGTCATATATGCGCGCCTCGGCGACGGGCGCGAAATCGCCGTTTCCGATGCGGATGTTCCGGGCAATCTCATGACAAAGGCAGAGTTGTCCGTCTTTGATTTTGCACAGGTGGCGCGTATCTCTTTGACCGAGATCGGATCGGATTTCGTCGAGCGGTTTTCCGGACTGGAAAAAGAGGCGATATCCCGGAACGTGGTCGTGCTGCAGGCTGGACTCAATTTGACCCGGCCCTATGTCGGTGAGGCTGTAGAAGCACTGCGCGGGATGGGGTATTTCTTCGGTGGAGCCCTTCCTCGCTGGTTCGACGGCGATGGCATCCTAATGCAGAAACTCCTCTGCCCCCTTGGTTTTGAATCCATTCGGCTTCTGTCAGATTTTTCGAAACAGTTGTTGGAAGTGATCAGGCGAGACTGGCAAAGGGCCGGCGCATAGAAAATGTGATTTTCTGAATTATTACCTTATTTGCCCTTACCTCAGTTGATCAGTAAGGGGTGCAAGCCGGCATGTCGGTAACAAGACTCTACAGTCAAACTTCATAAGTTTAACCTGCTGACATTTTCTTTTCCTTACGCATTATAAACATGTCCGCCCGGACTGTTGCCGGTTTCGCGATTCTGCACTATCCGTCCCCCGGCCTCACCGGTTCATCACCAAAAGGAATAATTTATCGAGCATTATAACGATTCGTTATTTGATTTGTATGGCGATATTCTGTAGCTATCGGTTTTAAAACATACCGGTTTTATCCGGTGCAAATCGAATTCGACGAACGACGGTAAATGAACATGGGAAAAATCATCTATCTGGATAACGCCGCCACTTCCTGGCCCAAGCCGGAAGAGACGGTGCTTGCCATGAATGCCTATCTGCGCGAGACGGGAGGCAGTCCGGGCCGATCAGGCCATCGCCTCTCTATAGAGGCGGGACGGATCATGCTTGATGCGAGGGAACTGCTGGCGGAACTCTTCCGCATTCCGGATTCCACATCCATCGTTTATACAAAAAATGCCACCGAGGCCCTGAACATAGCGATATCGGGACTCCTCAAACCGGGAGATCATGTAATCACTTCCGGCATGGAGCACAACTCGGTCATGAGACCGCTGCATGCCATGGAGCAGCAGGGCGTGGAGATATCTGCAATAAAATGCTCCGGAGAGGGGCGCCTCGATCCCGGTGACGTCAAGCCGGCTTTGAGAAAAAACACAAGAGCCATCTTCCTGATGCATGCATCCAATGTAACAGGCTCCATCATGCCTGTGGCCGAGATCGGCAAGACAGCTCGCGATCACGGTATCGTGTTTTGCGTGGATGCCGCACAAACGGCCGGGGCGCTGCCCATAGACGTTGCGGCAATGAATATCGATCTTCTTGCCTTCACGGGACATAAGTCGCTGTTCGGCCCGCAGGGCACCGGCGGACTTTATATAAGAAGCGGCCTGGAACGGGAGATAAAACCGATCATAAGAGGCGGTACGGGCAGCCAATCGGAAATGGAACATCAGCCTGAATTCATGCCAGACAAATTTGAATCGGGAACGCAGAATGCCGTAGGCATTGCCGGTCTGGGGGCGGGGGTCCGTTTCATCCTCAAAACCGGCATTGATGCGATCAGAAAAAAAGAAGAAGATTTGACCGGTCTTTTTATTGACGGCGCAGCATCATTGCCGGGCATCACAGTATATGGATGCAGAACCACGGATGAAAGAATGCCCATCGTTTCCTTCAACGTGGATGGAGTCGATCCGGCAAAGGTCGCTTTCGAACTGGACGAGAGATTCGACATCATGTGCAGGCCGGGGCTGCACTGCGCACCTGCCGCGCACAGGACAATCAGCACCTTTCCCACTGGCGCCGTCCGGTTCAGCTTTGGTTATTTCAATTCGGAGGACGATGTGCATATCGCCCTGAATGCAATCGCAGAGATATCGGCTCGCCGATAAAGCTTAAAACATATTTGGAGGGGAAAATGGAAACAATCGACGCCCGCGACCTGTCGTGCCCGCAGCCCGTCATCATGGCGCGAAAGGCTATAGAACAAAACGATCAGGTTGACGTGCTGGTTGATAACAAAGAGGCCGTCGAAAATATCATGCGGATGGCGAGGAAGTCCGGATGCGGCATCAGCGTGGAAGAGCATGAGGCGGGAACATTTCTTGTTCATCTTGTAAAGAAAGGGCCACTCAATACGGAAACCGGGACGGTGAATGAATGCCATCCGGGAGCTGCGCAGGAAGGTCCCCTGGTCATCGTCTTTTCTGAAGACGCCATGGGAAGGGGCAACCGTGAGTTGGGACAGGTCCTCATAAAGGCCTTCATCCACACTCTCTGCCAGAGGAAAAAAATGCCCGATTCGATTGTTTTCTATAATTCAGGCGTCCTGCTCACAGTGTATGAATCGGACGTTATCGAAGACCTGCGGCAGATGGCCGCTGCCGGTGTGGAGATACTTGTCTGCGGCACATGCGCCAACTATTTTGGCGTTACGAAAGAGGTCGGCGCCGGAGTCATTTCCAACATGTACGACATTGTCGATGTCATGTGCGGGGCCGCACGCCTGGTGACGCCGTGAACGACGATGATCAGTACGGGCTTGTGCTCTTTGAATCGGTGCATCATGCCCTGCGCGCCGAGAAGATATTGAAGAACGCCGGAATCTCCCACAAGCTGATACCCGTTCCGAAACATATCAGCAGCGACTGCGGAATATGTGTGCGGTTCACGCTGAAACACAAGACAGAACTGGAGCAGGCCCTCCGTGAAAACAATGTACAGTTCATGAAGATCATCGTTTAACCCGTATTACGCAACAGAACATACAGGCACTTGGATAAGTGAATAATATTCTGGTCAAAGAGGTTTTCAAGCAGCGAATCAAATATTTTTCTTGTGAATAATATTCTGAGCCGCGGAAAGCTTCTTTGACCGGGATAACAAAGTGTATTGCTTTTTTTAATTGCGTAATCCGGATTTAAAACACAAACGTTTCACAAGTGGTCATATCCCGCCTGAATCCCTTCATATTCTCATTTATCTCCCTTGCCTTTGCAAAAATGAAATGTTAAATAGTTTCCATCCGGAAAGGGTTCTTTTCCGCCCTGGCTGTGTCAATCTGCGGCATTGCTTGTGCGACGTACGTAAAGTACGCCTCCGCGCAATACCTTGATCTCCTTGCCAGAACGAAAAATACCTCCTTCCCGATACGGAAACCTGAAATTAAGCATCCAAAGTTAAGGCATTCCACTTATGCTCACCAAGCAGGAAAAGATCGAAGCCCTGGTAAATCTCGGCATTGAGCTGAACCGCATCAAGGATCTTGATATCCTGATGGAGCACATCCTCACGGAAGCGAGGCGTTTTGCCGGCGCCGATGCAGGCTCCATCTACCTGGCAAGCGACAATCGGCTTCTTTTCAGCTACACCCAGAACGACACGCTGCAAAAGCGCCTTCCCGAAGGAGCCAAGCTTATCTACTCCACCTTTTCCATACCCATCGACCAGAACAGTATCGCCGGTTATACCGCCATGACAGGGAGTCTGCTGAATATTCCGGACGTCGGTCTTATCGATGCAAAAAGTCCCTATCAGTTTAATCGGAAATTCGACGACTCTACCGGATATGCCACGCGGTCCATTCTGACGGTTCCTCTCGTCACCACGCAGGGAGATCTGGTCGGCGTCCTGCAGATGATCAATGCCGCTGATGAAAGCGGGCGCATTGTTTCTTTCAATGAAGAAACGGAAAGAACCATGCTGCTTTTTGCGAGCATGGCGGCAGTGGCCCTGGAAAGGGCAAAGCTTACAAGAAACATGATTCTGCGCACCATCCGCATGGCCGAGATGCGCGATCCCAAAGAAACAGGGGCCCACGTCAACCGCGTAGCCGGCTATGCCATAGAGCTGTATGAAAACTGGGCCCGGAAAAGGGGCATTGACCGCAAGGAGATTGACGCAAAGCGTGATGTTCTCAGGATGGCCGCCATGCTGCACGACGTCGGAAAGGTGGCGATTCCGGACTCCATCCTGAAAAAAGCCGGCAGTCTTACCAATGAAGAATATGCTGTGATGAAAAACCACACTATTCTGGGGGCGCGTCTTTTCATGGACAAGACTTCGGATTTTGATGATGCCGCCGCAGACGTTGCGTTCAGCCACCATGAACGCTGGGACGGCCGCGGATATCCCGGTCATGTGATCCTGGAAACAGGGACACCCGAAGAAGGGTACACCGGGCCGGACGGCAAGGCAAAAGGCAAGGCGGGTGAGGAAATTCCCCTTTTCGGCAGGATTGTAACCATTGCTGATGTGTATGACGCCCTGTCCTCCAAGCGCTCCTACAAGGCATCCTGGGCGGAAGAAGATGTTCTGGATAATCTGAGGAAGAATGCGGGCAGCCAGTTTGATCCGGAATTGATAGACATCTTTTTTTCCTGCCTCGATGCGATCCGGCAGATCAGATTACGTTATCCGGACGAGGACATTCACTGAGCAGCATATTAAATATCAAAGCTGTTTACCTGCTCCATTCTTTTGTAATGCAGACTGTACCTTCCCCGCCAGCCGTGTTTTTTAAGCACACGCCTGATGTATAATTTAAGAAGCGGCCTGAACGCATATATCCATATTGCCGTCCAGAGGGGACCGCGAGCGCGGGCGCGGGGAGACGGCTCCCACCATCCCATCACCTTCTGCAGATGATACCAGACCAGGTAATGAAGCTCTTCGGAGCTTAAATGGCGCGTTCTGACATTGGCCCACATGCCGTTATACCGGCTGAAATCGTCTGCATTGGTCACCAGGCCCTCTTCAAGAAGATGCTCACGTATAGCTGTCTTGGGATAGGGAGTCAGTATCTGGCAATAATAAGAATCGGCGCCTGTCGATTTTAAAAAACGGTAGTTATTGATGATGTCTTCCTCGTTGTCATCAGGAAAGCCGAAGATCATTCCGCCTACGACCATGATCCCGTATTTATGGCAGACGGCCACTGCCTTCTTCGACATTTCAACGATATCGCCCTTCCCCGCCGTTTTCAGGTTCTCTCGGGAAACATTTTCAATGCCGAGAAAAACAGTCTTGAAGCCGGCCTGAGCCATCAAACGCACCATTTCCTCGTTTTGAGCCATGGTAATGCAGTCGGCCTGCGCGACGAAATTCAGGTCATGAAGCTTTTTACTGATCACGGCATCGCATATCTCCATCACCCGTGAAGGCTCCATGACAAGATTGTCGTCGGCGACAAATACCCAGCGGGTTTTACGGTTGTAGTAGATGTCCTCTATGTCCGCTATTATTCTCTCGAGGGGAAATGCCCTGAACCTGCGCCCGTACATATGCTTCATGCTGCAGAAGTTGCAGGAACGCGTGCATCCCCGGGAGGTTTCTATGACCTCCGCCTTGTCAAGCATGATGTGATACCCGTCTGTCAGCCGCCGTTTGTCGCGTATGGGCCTTTTCAGGCCGGAAAGATCCAGAAGCTCACCGCGGGGATTATGAAAGAATTCATCTCCGTTCTTTTTATACGACAGCGATGGTATCTCCTCCAGTCTGTCTTTGCCGTCCAGCGCATTGACGAGCCTCCGGAAGGCCTCCTCGCCTTCTCCCCTGATCATAAAATCTATATGTGAAGCATCCCCGGAGGCGGCGACCTCCTCATACATCAGGGTTGCATGATATCCGCCGATAACGATTTTTGTTTCCGGCATCATTGTTTTGACAAGACGCGCAAGTTTCGCGCAGGTCTTGAACTGCCAGGCCATCGCGGACAGCCCGACGACATCCGGCTTGATCTTCTTCATTAGCCCGGTTACATAATCCCTGAGCCGATGGCGCTTGCGTATCAGGTCCACAATATACACTTGATGGCCTTCATCTATATTGGCGCCGATGCTGGCAATGCCGATGTTCGGCATGTGAAAGGCGCTCTCATGCATGATGACCGATGCCACATCCGGCATTGACATCAGGATTATTTTCATATTGAAACCTTAATTCTGTTTCTACCCGGAATTCACGGATGGAAACCGGTTAAGAATTGACTATCTGAAACTCGGATCTATAGGCGCCGCAGACAGGACAAACCCTGTCTGCGGGGAGATCGCCAATATCGGCATTCATGCTTTTCTCCCTGAAGCAGAATGACCGCTCATGCGAATTTTTATAACAATAGCATGCATTTGTCAAAACTATTCGCATGACAAAACATTTGACAACATATCCTTTTTTAAGTACACCTTTTTCAGGCAGCATTCTCTCTCCAACTCCACAATCAAGAGGTAAAATTGATGGTCATCCTGAAAAAAGTAATACTTCCCCTCGCCGTCTTCATGCCTATGTTATCACAAGCAAACGCATCATTGCCCGTGAGCAAATGGGTGTCGCTGGATTCGGATTCCAAAAGCCGCGTTAAAAGAACGATTCAATCGGAAGCGGAAAACCGTGACGGGTTCTCAACTTCGGAGGAGGAAAAACTGAATCTCGGCGCCGTCGAGGACGAAAGGCAAAAAGAGATATCGTCATACAAGCGAAGCATTGAAAATGCCAACAGGGAGTTTACCAGCAGCAAAAAGAAAAGAGATGACCTCAATGCGCAGTTTCAAACCGCCTCTTATGACTATGAGGAATCCCAGAAGAACATCAAGACAATAGGACGGGGATAGACAACATCAACAACCATATCTCCCGTTATCAGCAGGACATAAAGACTCAGCAGGACTAACTGAAGAAATGGCTGAAGACGGAAAAGCAGGGAGAGGCAATAGTGGCCGTTATCTACACGAGGGGATTCAAGGACAAGGCACACGATCTGGAAAAACTGGCTGACCAGGCTTCCGCGCCGTTAATGGCACAGTATATGGGCACATATATAAAGTCTTTTTCCAAGGTGATCGACAACGTTCTTACGGTTGATTTCACCCGCGCCATCGAAGAAGGCACGGCCAAATGGAACAACGAGGAGCCGTTAAGGATTGAACTTGAGAAGGGCAACAGAGGCACAACCTATCTGCGCATCAAGCGCTACGAGCTTTATCCCTTTCAGGAGCCGGAAACCGGTAGAATAAAGGCGAGGGCCGACGCCAAAAAGATGAAGGCTTCGGTAATCTCTTCGACAAAAGAACTGGAGGCATTTCTCACGCAGAACAAATACAACCCCGGGAACCTGGATCTGGGAAAGGCCGCGATAATGATCCGGGAGGCATCCCAGGGCAGCGCACAGGCGGAAGAAGGGATGAAAGAGCATGTGAACGCTTTCAGGGAGAGGATCAGTTCACTCAATGAAAAAATTGCCGGTGCACGCTCCGATGCGGCGCTTCAGGAAACGCAGTTGAAAAAAAAGGAGGCACAATTTGAAAAGATGCGTGTCGATTTTGAGAGTCTCAAGCAAAGGAAGGACACCTCCGAAACCGCCTTTCAGCAGACCCAGGCCTCCCTGCATGAGATAAAAATAACCCACGAATCGATAATCATCAAGACAAGCCTGGCCACGACAAAAGGTTCCCAGACCCCTGCCGAGGCTTCGGCGGAAGCGATCATCGACAAACTGGAAGAGGTGCGCAACGACGCCAGAACACAGCATTCAAGCTCCACAACCGACGTGATAAATTATCAGGTGGCGGGAGAATCGACCACGCAGGCGGTGACCGATGCCAGAATAATAGCGGTACGCCTTATCTCCTTCATTAATGAGGGGGACAGTGTCCGGGTCAAGATGGCCTTCCGCGTCAGAATCGCCCTTGAGGAAAAGAAAAAGGAAACAGACAGGGGAATTGCGGACAGATTTTTCGGAACATCCTCTGCCGATGAACCTCCGCAAAAGTCAGCCGACAGAGAACCGCCCCCGAAGCCGGTAGCCAAAGCCGCCCCGGTAAGGGATATAACCCGCAGCGACGATGATTTTTCACCGCCGCCGGCACGAACCAAGGCAGCGTCTGAGAAACCGAAAGCAACCACGAAAGGCCTGGCCTCCGCCGTTTCCAATGAGTTTCTCTTCAACCTGATCGGCGCCAGGATCTCCGGAAGCGAACTGACCTTCATTGTGGAAGCGACCAACAACGCGGCAATGACGAAATACGTCACTCTCTACGATGAAACGACCGGCAGATATAAACGATCATCAATGACAGACGAAGCAGGGAAAACACATGAAGTAAACGAGGTATATCTCTGGCGTGGAGAACAGAAGACCCCCGCCCGGGACGCCTACAGAGGAATCCCTGTTGAGCCGGGGCAGACGGTGACCACCCAGCTCATATTCAAGAAAATGCCGTCGCGCCTGAGGACAGTCAAGCTCCTGACACTGCATCCCTTTACAGCCGTGCGGATCATGTTTTTCAAATGGCGGGATGAAGATCTGGTGTTCAGGAATATCCCGGTAAGGCGATAAGAAGTGCAACCTGCATCAACTGTGGAGTCAACAGGGAAATCACGTGTCTTTTATCAAAAGTATCGCCTGCCGGCTGGCAAAAACCGCATATGTTCAGAAAGCTTTGGCTGAAAGACAGGACATCCGTTCCATAAGGCCAAAACGGACATTAAGATTTTTTATTGGTCTCTTCCTAATTCTCTTAAGTTATGTTATAGGCTGGCCCGCCGTCGCAGTTCTGGGTTTTTTGGCCTATCATCTGAGAGAGCCCCTCATTGCTGCTGTCGGTGGTCCAATAACTTACGGGCTGTCTCACCTGGTTTTCATCATCGGCGCTTATATGGCCGGCGCTGAATACGTGGCTGCTGTAATGCGGTGGGCAACATGCGCCGCATTTGAAAAGATAGTCGGTCGTTCCGAAGATGCCGGAGGCGGCAGGCCGCTTGATTTAAAAGGGAACCGCCTGTAAATTTAAGGTTACAAAATATTATAAGGAGTCGTTAATGGAGGAACTGGTTAAGGAACTTAAAAAAAAGATAATAGATACCCTGGGACTGATCGACGTGACACCCGACGACATAGACGAGTCGGCGCAGCTTGTGGGCGGCGACCTGGGGCTGGATTCCATAGACGTTCTGGAACTCGTAATGATGATTGAGAAGGACTACGGCATCAAAATAGACAACAAGGAACTGGGTGTAAAGGTATTCGCCTCGGTGACATCTCTGGCCGAACATATCAAAAACAACCGCACAATCTGATCGAAACAGCATTGATTAATAACTGGAAAAGCTGTCATGACGGACGAAACAGGGTCTCAGACCGATATATTGATCATCGGTTCCGGAATTGGCGGACTATCAGCGGGCATAATCCTGTCCAAACTCGGTTACAGCGTTGCCATCATTGAAAAAAACCGCCTCCCGGGCGGTTTGATGCGGTCCTATAAAAAAAGGGGGTATGACTGCCCCGTAGGAGTCCATTATCTGGGAGCGCTCGATTCCGGCCAGCCCCTGCGCCGCATGTTTGACTATCTGGGTGTAACCGGCCGTATTCCCCTGGAACGCATGGGCAGAAAGGGAGTCATCGACAGGCTTGTCTTTGACGATTTCACCTTTGATATTCCGGAGGGACTGGATGCCTTCGAGAATAATCTGATAAACGCCTTTCCTAGAGAGCAGTCGTTAATTACCGGCCTGATGAACAACATGAAGGTTGTTGCCGGACGTTTTCATGCGCTGGATTTTCTCTACGCCCCGTTCAATCTGCTTTCTCTGGCGGACTACATGGAGTCCCTGGGGCAATATTTGTCTGAGCGTAACTGTTCTGCAGGATTGAGGGCCGTCCTGGGGGTACCGCCTTCATGGATCGGTCTTGATTTGGAGGAGTGCCCCATTCTGTATCACAACATGGCGCTGTCGTCTTATCTCTTTTCCGCCTGGAGACTGAAAGACACAGGCGCGCAGATGGCGGACGCCTTTTCATCCCGGTTTGAAGAAACAGGCGGCCGGATCATCCTTGACGACGCCGTTGAGCGGGTGCTTGTGGAAGACCGCACCGTCACGGGCCTCGTTTTAAAGTCAGGGCGCACCTTAAAATCAAAAATCGTGATTGCCGCCATACATCCGAAAACCCTCTCCGGCATGCTTCCGGCGAACTCTGTAAAAAAATCCTACAGAAGCCGCATCATGGAGATGGAGGACACCGACGGCCTGTTCTCCGCCTCCTTTGCCGTCGATGCGGACGACAGCCAGCTGCTGCCGTATAATATCTTCAGGGTATATACGGACGCCGGCGGCGACATATCCAGCGGCATTTTTTTTCAGTTGAAAGACGGCGGAACAGAAGGCAGGAAAATGCTCTGCATGGTTCAGCCCGATCATGCGGATGCCTGGCGTGATTGGGATGCGACAGATACGGGAAGGCGGGGCGACGCCTACTTCGTGAAGAAAAGAGAAAAGGCCGGACTGCTTCTCGATGCGGCAGTGAAAATATTCGGCTCCTTCAAAAAGGCCGATTATCTGGATTCTTACACGCCGCTGACCATCAGGGATTGGATAAACAGTCCGGAAGGGTCGGCCTACGGAATACGGCGTTCGACAAAGCAGCTGCTCAGAACGGCATCCCTGGCGCGTTCAGCCGTCAAGGGGCTTTACTTTGCCGGCCAGAACGCCCTGCTGCCGGGTATCGTCGGTACGGTATCGGGATCGTTTTACGCCGTAAAGCAGATCATCGGTGAAGAAAGATTCAGCAGAGATGTAGCTATTTAAAACATGTGAGGTAATGGCCATGAGAAAGAAAACTATCATATCAATCATTTTATTGCTGGCGTTGATGATCTCCTGCGCACCCACCAACAGTTCACGCTATCGCGAAGGCAGCAACGTGGGACAGGAAACCGGCATGACCGTTGAGGACGAGCGGCGCCTGACGGAGGAAGCCCTTCCTAAGATGCTGAAGGATTATCCGACGGCCAGGAATCAGGATCTTCAAAGATACATTTCACGGCTCGGCATGAAAATCGTCAGGGCAAATAACCTGGAGGGCAATCCTTATCATTACGATTTTTCCGTCGTTGATGTTGCCGATGTCAATGCATTTGCGATGCCGGCGGGAAAAATTTTCGTGACGGCGCCGCTGATTGCCATGGCATCCAATGAAGCGGAGCTGGCCGGAGTTGTCGCGCACGAAATAGGCCACGTTGTTGCCAGGCATTCCGCAGAGAAAATGTATGCAATGGAAAAAGCTAAGAACAAAACATGGCTGTACGCGGGTGGCGGTGCGGTTGTTGGCGCGGCACTAGGATACGGCGTGGGAAGAATGATCTGCGCTCAGGGCGATACCGCCTGTCATGCGAAAGCGGCACTATTGGGAGGAGTCTTAGGCGGCGGGGGAGGGTTGCTGGCACAGAAATATACATTCCTGGTTAATTCCCGGGAAGACGAAATGGAGGCCGATCGCATCGGCTTCAAGTATGCCGTTGCCGCCGGATACGATAAAAACCAGGTTGGGAAATTCTATGAAAAGCTTCTCGAACAGGAAAAGAAGGCCAAGCAAAGCGGCAATCCCGTCATGAAAAACCTTTCCGACACGATGAGCACGCATCCGCCAAGCGAGGAAAGGGTGCAGCAGATGCATGAACTGGCCTCAAACAGTCCTGCAAAAAAAGGCGTTGTAAATACTCCCGATTTTAACAGGGCCAAACAGACAGCCACGGGATTTGTTAAAAAATAGCATCCATGATGGCAGATAACGTCATGAACACGGAGCTGCTGATTTGAAACGCGATATTGCCATAGACTACCTGCGAAGCTGGATCACCGTTTCCGTCGTCGCACATCACGCAGCCCTTGCCTACAACACATTCAGCCGGTACGACCCGGGATGCTACATCAAGTCAACCGCACCGGTCGTCGATGCTGTAAGATGGATGCCGCTGGACATACTGGTGGCGTGGAACGATCTTTTCTTCATGCCTCTCATGTTCCTCATATCCGGTATCTTCGTTGCACCATCCATCGAGCGGAAGGGAATAGCGTACTTCGTGGCTGACCGGGCAAAACGGCTCGGCATACCCTTCATAATCTCCGTCACCCTGCTCAGCCCGCTGGCATATTACCCATCCTGGCTGTCAAGTGAGTCAGTCAGCCAGGGCAATTTCCTGTACCGTTTTTTCACCGTTGACGGATGGTCGAGCGGACCCGCCTGGTTCATCTGGGTATTACTTGCCTTCTGCGGCATTGCCGCTGCCGCCTTTCTGTTTATTCCGAATCTCATGAGGAGATTGTCATGGTCCCCTTCATCTCCCCGCAGTCTGGTCATTGTGCTCCTTGCGGTGAGCCTGTTGACCACTATTCCCATGCGTCTGTTCGTTTCATCGGCCGACTGGGCCAGCCCGGCGGGGCCGCTGCATTTTCAGACATGGAGGATTCTGCTGTATTTCGCCTGGTTCATGATGGGCTTCGCTCTTGGCGGCACAAGTCCGGAACGCTCCATCTCAAGGAAAAATCTGAAGCACTGGCCGCTGTGGCTTGTTCTTGGTGCCTTGAGTTATATGACACACGCTACCCTGGAAGCGCCATTGGCCTGTTTTTCAGACATGCCGCCATGGCAAATGAACGTCTTGCAGGCAACAGCTTATTCTTTATGCTGCACCTTCACAAGCATCGGTTTGCTGGGTCTCGCCCGTTCCTGTTTCCGAACCTCACGGCCGCTGCCTGACAGCCTTACGAATAATGCTTACGGCATCTACATCTTTCATTACGCATTGGTAACCTGGATGCAATACCTGCTGCTTTCGCAGCCGCTGGCGGCGGCTTTTAAATTTCTGATCTCATTTTCCTTTGCATTGGTGGGAAGCTGGCTGCTGACGTCTTTGCTGCGCAAGACGCCGGCAAAAAGATTTCTCTGATATTGAATTCAGATTACGCTATAAAGACGTAATACCCTTTGGCATCCTGGTCAAAGCGGCTTTCCGCGGCTCAGAATATTTTTTACAAGAAAAATATTCGATTCGCTGCTTGAAAACCCCTATGACCAGGATAACATTTACTTATCCAAGTGCCTATGCATTCTATTGCGTAATCCGGGTTGAATTCAGGATCTGCAGACTTTTTCTTTCCCGCCGGATCAAGGGCGAAGGCGGCAGCGTCACCGGCAGTCCCGGTCCGTCTCGTCGATGAAGTCTTCCTGGTTCCCGCCTTCAAAGGGAATCCTGATATGATAGACTCCTGATACCATGCTGGACTGCATCGGCAGACCTGTCTTTTCGAAGACGCGTATCATGGCTTTGTTGTCGGCCAGAACAGCAGCGGAGAAGCCGCTGATCGCGTGCTCCGCGGCGGTATGTATGAGCAGCTCGAGCAAAAAAGAAGCGATGCCTCGCCCCTGATAGTTCTCATCGACAATGAAGGCCGTGTTGGGGAAAGCGTTGTTCCGCATCCGTATATACCGTCCCTCGGCGATGATTTTTTCCATTCCCGTTTCTTCAATCGTGCACACGATGGACATGATCCGCCTGTAATCCACGTTTACATATTCCTGCATCTCCTCATGGGGCATCGTCTGGATGGAGCCGAAATAGCGGTAGTAAACAGACGTCTCTGAAAAACGGTAAAACAGCCTTCTCATCTCCTCTTCGTCCGAAGGTTTGATCGCCCGGAACCGGACGCGCAGTCCATCCCTGAAGGTGTGCGTGCAGGCCAGATGATCGGGATAGAGCGTTGCCGATTCCTCTAAATAGATCTGGTCCGCATAAATGAAGTTGGCCTTTTTTGCCTGCTCAACCAGTCTGCCCCTGTCATCGGGATGGGCAACATCGATCAGCGCCTGAGCGCGCTCCCGGACGGTGCGGCCGAAAAGCGAGGCGATCCCGTAATCCGTGACTACCAGATCGAGCGACTCGCGGTTGGTAAACTGGTTCGGGAATTCCTCAACGGACAGCAGGATGTTCGACTGGCCGCGCAGATTCCGGCTCGGCAGGGCGACAATGGTCCGGCCCCCTCGCGAATATTCAACGCCGGAGAAGAATTCCTGCGCCTGGCCGGGGCTGCCGGTGACGTTGCCCCGGCCCGTCTGCAAAGTGATATTGCCGGTAAGATCAACTTTCCTCGCCGGGATCACAACGACCATTTTATCGTTCAGACTGATCCGCCGCCGGTCGGAAACGATGTCGATGCCCTGAAACTCGACCAAAGGGTTTTTATCAAGCCACTTCATGAGCTGTGGTGTCCCCTGGGCATAGGAGGTGAGCGATTTCCCCTGAAAATAACCTTTCATCCGGTTGGTGACGGCTCCGCATTCCACGAGATCCATGAGCGGGTCCGTAAAAAAGAAGGTGTGAACACCCAGATTCCGCTTATGCCTGAGATGGCGCCCCAATGCTTCGAACAATGGTCCGTTGTAAAAGGAGATGCAGCTTCCATCCTCAATCATGGACGCAACGTTGGCGGCAACCCGGTCAAGGGCGTCATTCACGGGCCAGCGGGGAAAATAAATCGGCGGTTCCGTCGCCCTGACAAAGAAGTGAAACTGGTCGACATGAACAAAGGTGTTGCCCATCGTCCGGGGAATCTGATCGTTGATTTCCCCGACGACCAGGGAGGCTTTTTCCATGGCATACTTGGCCGCGTCTATGGACACGCCGAGGCTGGCGTAGCCGGAGGCATCGGGCGGCGTGATCTGCACGAAAGCTGCATCTACCCGGATCGAGCCTGACTCCACCAGCCGGGGGATGCGGGATATCCGGATGGGAATGAGATCGACGGAGCCGGACATGACGGCATCGCCGGCAATCCAGCCGGAAAAACAGGTCTTCAGCCTGAATTTGCCGGCCGGGGACATGTTATGGAAGGAAACGGCATCTCCGAGGCTTACCAGTTGAAACAGTTCCAGATCATTCAGGTTGTCGAGTGCGGAGCTCATCAGATGCCTGATCAGCGTGCGGGGTTCCGCAACACCGGTGCCCAGGAAAATACTCATGCCGGGTTCGATCTTTCCGATGACCTCTTCGGGTGATACAATTTTTTTTCTCCAGCGCGGCGAAGTACGTTTAGGCATGGGCAAGCCCCCTTCAGAAGACTCACTTTTTTCTCTTCAAAAAACTGTGACGGAAACTATTTGCTCACTCCCGCATCTCTTGGATTGGCCGGAAATAAGAATGGATGATATTTGTTTGAATAAAATTTCTCACAGGCTACCGGACACTTCCTGAACTGTCAAATGAAAAGTTCTCAAGAGCACCGTCAGGTAATTACGGCTGTTTGAAAAGCGCGCATCCGCAAGACAACAGGATGCCGTCTTGCGGGTAGATGGATTTCTCCCGCTTTGATACAAACCTGCCCCATTGCTTTCCCTTCGCCACTCATGATACAAATATGACGACTTGAGTATTATGCCTGGCAGGTACAGGTTAGAATAAAATAAGGAACATTCTCAATTTCAGGAGGTGATCATGATCAACGCCGGTGAAGTAAAACGTGCAGTCGTAGTCGGTGCAGGAACAATGGGGCATTCCATAGCTCAGGTATTTGCGCAGCATGGGATTGAGACCGGACTTGTCGACACGAAGGAAGACTATCTGGAGCGCGCCATGCGGCTCATCCGGTTCAACCTGGAGACGCTGGCGGATCACAAAGTGATAGCGCATAACGATATTACCGCAATCGTCGGGCGGCTCACTCCCACAACAAACCTTGAGCAGGCAGCGGCAGGCGCTGATTTTGCCATCGAGGCCGTTGTGGAAGTTCCGGACATAAAGAAAGCGGTCTTTCAGCAACTGGAATGTTTCTGTAACGAAGAAACCGTCCTGGCAAGCAACACGTCATCACTCGATGTGTTCTCGATTGTCGGGGATATCAAGAATCCCGGGCGTCTTGTCATAACGCACTGGTTTGCGCCTCCTCATATCATTCCGCTGGTGGAAGTCGTTCCCGGTCCCAAAACTTCCCGGGAGACGATGGATTTTGCAGTCCTGCTCATGCAGCGGCTTGGAAAAAAGACCGTCGTCCTTAAGCAGTTTGTTCCCAGCTTTATCGTCAACCGCATTCAGCAGATGATCTTCTTCGGGGTCCTCGAGATCATGAATAACGGCTGGGCATCCCCGGAGGATATAGACCTGGCAGTCAAGGCCAGCCTGGGTATCAGGCTTCCCATTGTGGGTGCCGTCCAGACCCTCGATTTTACGGGATTAGACCTGGTAGATACCATGCTGAAGGGCGCCCTGGGCCAGTCTCCACCTTTCATTGCCGATCCTGTGGCCAATGGGCATCTGGGA
Source organism: uncultured Syntrophaceae bacterium (assembly GCA_964558665.1). Taxonomy (GTDB): domain Bacteria; phylum Desulfobacterota; class Syntrophia; order Syntrophales; family PHBD01; genus CAZLFA01. The sequence goes on along the minus strand of CAZLFA010000006.1, from coordinate 58,221 downwards.
GTCAAGTCGTCGAAGGGGCTTTTCGATTACGGCGGAAGGTCTGAGGAGGAGATATTGAAAAAAAGAGACGAACTCTATCTCGCCGTACTGGATCAATTGGAGAAATGCGATGCCTTCAAGCCGGTTTGAAGCAGGGTTATCAGACTGAAATCGTTGAGCCGCTCCATCCAATAATGAAGCGGCTCAAGATAAATAAAATGCTACGGCTTTTAGATTCTTATTATCTCTTTAAAAGCCCGCTTTGAATCAGTGTACTGCGCAAGACTTCACGGTTCTCAGGCCTGAGAGGAACCAGCGGCAGACGAAGTCCCCCGGCTGGAAGTCCCATCATATTCAGGGCCTCCTTTACCGGAACAGGATTGGTTTCAATAAACAATGCCTTCACGACCGGCAATGTTTTAAAATGGATATCTCTGGCTTCACTGATTTTCCCCGACTGATACAGCTTAATCATATCACGATACTCTTTCCCGATGACATGAGCCACCGCCAGGATTCCTCCATCACCGCCCAAAGACAGCATGGGGAAAGTCAGTGCGTCTTCCCCGCAAAGGGTATAGAATTTTTCCGGGTTGTTTCGGGTAGCCCGGATAATCTCCATCGTGGTCGTCAGATCGCCGCAAGCGTCCTTCATCCCGACAATATTGTCTATTTTGGAGAGCGCTATCATTGTTTTGGCTTCAATCAGCCGTGCCGACCTTGATGGAATGTTATAGATGAAAAGCGGAAGCTTCGTAGCGTTCGCTATTGCCTCGAAGTGCCTCAAGAGCCCGTCCTGAGTGGGTCTATTGTAATAGGGACACACCTGCAGGCTCGCAGAGGCTCCGATACCCTCGGCGTGCTTTGTCATCTCGATGGCTTCTTTAGTGCTGTTGGATCCTGTCCCGGCAATCACCGGCACCCGGCCTCCGGTTTCATCGACCACAATTTCTATTACTCTGGAATGTTCCCGGTTATCCAATGTGGGGGATTCTCCGGTCGTTCCACAAGGAACAAGACCGTCACATCCCACTTCTTCGATATAATAATTGACGAGTCTGCGAAGTCCCGTCTCGTCTATCGACAGGTCATCTTTAAAGGGCGTAATGATGGGTACATGGCACCCTGCCCACGATTGTGTCTGCATATTTTCTCCTTTCATTTAAAGCTGCAATTATAGTTTTCTGCATGAGATCAGCCTTCACAACAAAAAAGCCATGGGGCTAACCCATGGCTTCAAGGAGATTATATGATATAGGCATTAATGCACAAACGTCCTCAAAGCGATGGGCAGCCCCATCGTTTGACCCCCTGCTTCTTACCAATGTTTCTTCTATCTACGGGGAGGACGTTCATTCATTTTCCTGTCAGGTTTTACTTGGTTTGATAAAACCACGATACTTTTTCTATGTCAACCTGTTTCCTATTCAGTTTAGAATTTGCCGGAGTTACAGTTAGAAAACGGAAATCCCTTATCAACTTCCAATATTCGCTCCAATGATTTCACAATAGTTGCGCCAGGCAGTATCATATGTATCAAATCATCAATGGGTAATGATGAATCGAGGATGGTTGAATTTTTTTTATGACATTCAATCTCTCTTTGATATGCATCCAGTTTATTGCTGTATAATGCTTTTTTAGCCGACTCATGTTTTTTACGTAATCTTATATTCCGCTGATCTTCCGGGAGTTCAAGCAGAATCCGAATTGAATTTTTGTAGGAAAATCCAAGAGCCAATGTGCCTTCAATTATCAAATAATAATTCTCTTTCTCCGCCTTTTCACATTGAGTCTGAAGATATGGTTGTATCAGGCGTAGCTTTTTTTGTATATCACCGCTGTATCCCGGGCCTCTGAATGCAAAAGGATGTTTTTTCCGTAATTCTATCTTTAAAATATCGGTGTGAAGTATTAAGGCAGATTGATCCATTGCCATAAGAGCAGAACCAAGCTTCATCGCCAGGGCAGTTTTTCCGGTCCCGGGTAATCCGGTTAGAATAATTGACGGCATAGTTCTCTCAGATTTAAAATTGAAGCATGTGGTCATCCCTGACCCGGATTCGTTCCCTGCCTTCTTGAGCTATTTCCTTCAGGCTCACGAATCGACACGTTCACCCGGCGCGTAGCCCATGGTCTCTACACTGTCCGGTTCGGCGCCGAGGTAAGTGGCTACCAGCCGCCGGACAGTTTGATAAGCCTTTCCCTTTTTCGGCATGGAATATAAGAAACACGGTATTGCATGTCAAGAATATGTTGGTCACAGGATGTGAGACACAGTGCTGATGTTTGTCGTCAGGAGAAGACATTAAATTGCCGGATTCAACCGGCGACACTCCTTAATCTGCAAATAGCCCCATTGTTAATCCCTGCCGTCGCCCGGTTCGAATTGTCTTCTGGCAGACAGGAAAGAAGGCAGATGGGCCAGCATGTGGATCAGGCTCCAGCGGTGCTGCCAGAGACGCCTGCCGAATTTTCTTCTCCATTCACGGTCGGAGTAGAAACGCTTTACATGCTGGTTGTAAAGGAAATCGAGCCTTTCCTTTGAAGCAATGGTGTCGGGTACATAAACAAAGTTAAGGCAGTTCATAAGCCGCCAGTCTTCGTTAAATGTCCCCTCGCTGCGTATCTCAGACCATATCGGCGCCCCGGGAAAAGGCGTGAACTTGGACATGTTCATATCATCCAGCTCAAGCGACATCACGAAGTCGCTTGTTTTGCGGATCGACTCTTCTGTTTCTCCGGGAAGACCCATCATGAAAAGCCCCTTGGCCCTGAGGCCGCATGCCTTGATCCTGGCGACGGCATCCCGGACATCATCAAGGCCGACACCGGCTTTATGGCGCTCCAGCATCGATTGATCCGCGGATTCTATTCCCACGGAAACCATGAGGCAACCGGCATCCTTGAGCATCTTCAAAAGATCGTCATCCGTATGTCCGACGCGCACGGCGCAATTGAAGTTGATGCCCAGAGGATTTGCAGCCAGCATCCTGCACAGCTCCGCGATGCGGGGCCTGTTGAGCGTGAAGAGATCGTCATATATATTGATATGCCTGACTCCGAAGCGAACACGGAGATATTTCATGTGCTCATAAATATATTCAGGGGAGTTGTAGCGGTAGGAGCGCCTGAAGACGGACCGGTCGCAGTAGGAACACTGATAGGGACATCCCCTGCTCGTTGACATGGTCGCACCCGGAAAATTGATGAAACTGAAAAGAGGCAGGTTGTATCCCCGGGGAAATCCCTCCAGGTCTTCGTATGCCGGAAAAGGAAGCCCGTCCAGATCATCCAGAGGCAGGCGGGGCGCATTGGTTATTATCCGGTCGCCGTTTCTCCAGATGAGCCCGTCTATGGCGGCAGGGTCTATTCCCGAAGCCAGTTCGGATATTGTTAGCTCTCCTTCGCCCGGGCACAGAAAGTCAATACTGCCGAAATTTTTCATCAGCGAATCGCCCAGCGCAGAAACATGCACGCCGCCGAAAACAGCTTTAACTTCCGGACTGCGGCTTTTGATCATTGCCGCCATATCATGGGCATCGAGAAATCCTGATGTTGTTGCAGAAAAGCCGACCATTTCCGGATTGTGCTTCAGCACGGCATCGACATTTGCCTTTATACCCTCAGGCGCATGAGGGCCGAGACAGTCATGCACGGCCACCTGGTGCCCTTCCTTTTTAAGGTATGCGGCAATCGACAGCAGCCCCAGCGGGGCCATTCTATTGGCCGTGGCCGTAATGTCCTTTTTTCCGGGAACCCAGTTTGAACCGGCGGGATGAACCAGGGTAATGCGCATTAATGGAAGATCCTTTTATTTTGTTTGCCATCTTCACATACAACAGTTATAGAGAGAGCATTGAGGTTATATTATTTTTTACAGCATATCAATGTTATTGAGGAATTAAAGGATACTTTTTGAAGATACTGCTGATATCACCAAACACTTTAACCGCCCCCTATCCCGTTTACCCGATCGGCATAGATTATGTGGCGGGTGCCATCGGCGACAGGCATGACGTCAGAATCCTCGACCTGAATATGCAGCCGGACGGCCTTGCCGAAACCATCAGGGAATTTCACCCTGATCTGATCGGTTTTTCCATTCGCAATGCGGACAACACGGATGCGTACAACCTGAAAAGCTTCATTGACGGCTACCGGACAACCATCGACAACATCAGGCAGGCTTCCGCTGCCCCTGTCGTGCTTGGCGGCAGCGCTTTCACGATCTTTCCTGAAGCGTTCATGGAAACCCTGCAGGCAGATTACGGCATCTCCGGCGACGGAGAAAAGATCATCGACCTGATTGAATCACTGGAGAGAGGAGAGGATCCCTCCGCCACGCAGGGAATCATCTCCAGGAAAAAGCCGATCTGCGCGCAGGAGGAAAAATCGATTGCGCGGTTTTGCAGGCGATTCGATCCGGCAGGCCGTCATGTCCGTTTTTATCTGGAGAGAGGCGGCATGCTCAATCTGCAGACGAAGCGCGGCTGCCCCTTCAAATGCGTGTATTGCACTTATCCTCACATAGACGGCGGCCGCCTGAGGCTGATCGACCCCGATGAAGTGGCCGCAACAGCCGTTGCTCTCCAGCAGGCGGGGGCAAAATATATCTTCATTACCGATTCAACATTCAACTGCAGCGTCCAACACAGCGTCGCCGTTGCCGAGGCCTTTATAAAAGCGGGGCTTGCCGTACCCTGGGGTGCCTTCTTCGCTCCTCTGGCCGTTGACCGTGATTACTTCCGGATTATGGCGAAGGCGGGTCTGCGTCACGTGGAATTCGGCACGGAATCACTCTGCGACAACGTTCTTGCTGCTTACAGGAAACCGTTTACAAAGGAGGATGTCCTTTGTGCTCATGAGTCAGCCTGCGAAGCAGGTCTTTACGTTGCCCACTACCTGATGCCCGGCGGACCCGGTGAAGACGAAAAGACTCTTGAATACACTCTCCGCTCTGCCGAAGAGATGAAGAAAGCGGTTTTTTTCTTCTTCTGCGGCATCAGGATATATCCCCATACCGCCCTTTATGACATCGCCCTCAGGGAAGGGCAGATTTCCGGGGATCAGAATCTGCTCGAACCCGTCTTCTATAAATCAGGCGGCTTGACCACCGAACTGATTGCCCGAGGAGTGGCAAGACAAGCAGCAGGAAGGATTAACTGGGTAACGGGCGCAGGCGGTCAAAAGATTGCAAGAATTCTTGCCCGCATGTATGCACGGGGAAGCTGCGGACCTTTATGGGAACATCTCCTGCCATGACCCGCAACGGAGCAACGATATGCCCCATATCGGCAGCCCACTTCGCGGGAATCGCTTCCATCAAGCTGGCGGTCATTGCAGCATTCTTCCGCCTGGAATTTGCGGCTATTCCTCTGGCAGGTTTTATTCTGCTTTGCGGCGCCGCCTCTCTGGTACCCGGTTCTCGCTTTTTCCTGCCGGTAATCAGCCGGGGACATTCGGGGAAAAAGGCCGTTGCGATCACCTTTGACGACGGCCCCGATCCTCTGACAACGCCGCCTCTGCTGGACATGCTGTCAAGACACTCCGTGCGGGCAACTTTTTTTATCACCGGCATAAGGGCTACAAGCTATCCGGACATTATCCGCGATATCATTTCCAAAGGACATGATATCGGCAACCACTCCTACAGCCATAATCCCCTGCTGATGTTTAAAAGAAGCTCTGATCTCTACAGGGAGATTGCCTCCACCCAGAAAATACTGGCCGCCTTTGATGTCACAACATGCGTCTTCAGGCCGCCTGTCGGGGTTACAAACCCCAAGCTCTGGCGCGCGCTTCTGCGCTTGGGGCTTGTTTGCGTCACCTTCAGCCGCCGTGCAGGGGATTTCGGCAACAGAAGGATAAGCGGCATGGCACAGCGGATTCTCGACGGTGTAAAGCCGGACGATATTATCATGCTTCATGACGTTATGCCGCGCAGGGGGATGGACAGGGATGAATGGCTTGGCGAAGTCGAAATGATTCTGTCGGGCATCAGACAAAAAGGCCTGGACATATTGAGCCTGTCTGAGATTATCGGCAGAACGGTGATGTCTGCCGGCAAACCGGATACCGCATCAGGCCCGGTGGCAGGTTTCTATGACGGACTTGCAGACTCCTATGACCGCGAACAGTTTGAAACCTGGGTTTCCCTGGCAAAACGCAGGGAATGCGAAATTGTGTCCGGCAATCTGTTCCGCCTGATCAAACCTTCCGACAGGATTTTGGAAATAGGAGCCGGCACAGGGATTTTTACGCTGCCGTTGGCACAGCGATGCAGGGAAATAACCGCCGTCGACCTTTCTCCCGCCATGATTTCGGTTCTCAAAATCAAAGCGGCGGCTGCCAATGCGGGTAATATCAGATGCATCGTCGGCGACATAACGAAATGCAATGACCTGTCCGGATTTGACATTATATGCAGTTTTTCGTCCTTTGAATACATCGCTGACCTGCCGGCCTTTGTGAAGCATTTGGCCCCGCTTCTCAAGCCTGACGGACTTTTCTACTTTACGACCTCCCACCGCTCCTTTTTCCGCTTCTTTACCCAACTGGGAAATGCCATGCGGCAGGGCTTATGGCTGCATGCGCGCAGCAAGGCGGAAATTGCCGGGATACTTAAGACGGGGGGCTTTCATGTTGAAAGAGTTTCAGATTATCTATTTAAATCTCCGATATCAGGCGGCATGCTTCTGGAGGTCGAGGGAAGAAAAGCAGACCATGGTGTTCCATAAGCATTTGTGTTTTATGATGATTTTAACTGTCGAGGGGCATGAAAGTTGACCTTGACAGCGTAAATTACCCTTGATATGTGAGATATTTGCATCTGAACGGGGTATTTGCTGATGGTGGAGGAAACATGGCACCTGCTGGATGGCGTTGAGAAGCTGCCGTACGGCGAAACAAAGGCGACAGTATCTTTGTCTGCCGCATCACCATGGTTTTCCGGACATTTTCCGGGGGCGCCCATATTGCCGGGCATAGCCATGCTCTCGATGGTCAGGGAAACAATAGCCGCCGCAAACCCGGGAACAGCGGGAGATGTCGCGATATCCGGCATAAAGAGGGTCAGATTTCGACAACCCGTACAGCCGTCAGACCGGATATCCGTCATCATATCGGGCAGTGAAGGTGAAGCGGAGAAGTCATATTCTTTCAAGATAATGGTAGACGGGAATATCGCCTGTTCGGGAATCGCAACTTTAGCATGACCCTGTCGGGCAAGGGAACGAATATATAACAATCTAAGCCGGGAGGAATGAACCGAGATGTCCGCAAGTAGTGATAAATCCACAATCATAAGGCATGTTGCCGAGATCATTATATCAGAGCTGAAACTGGAAGACGTGACTCCGGAAACATTTGACCCTGATCTCGACCTGGTCGACGAATTGGGCATCGACAGCATGGATTTGGCAACGGTCGCACTTGTCCTTCAGGATGAATATGCAATTACCATCGACGAGGATGATTATCCCAAGCTGAAGAATATTCGCATGATTGCAGATTATATAATCGAGAAACTGTCGGGGAGCGACAAGAGCTGATATCGGTATGGTAGGTTTATGTGTACTGCTCAGAGGTAAATAAAAGCCGTGAAAGACAGGGAAGCAAAAAACAGATGGAAATTTTCCGATTTGCTGGCCGATAGTCAGATCAGGCAGCGATGGGAAAAGGTAAGGGAATACTTTTTCCTCCGTGAATCTACATACGATATGACTAATCGCTGCAACATCCGTTGCGAAGGTTGCTACTATTACGAAGGCGACAAGCAGTTCGCCGACGGGAACAGCGACCCCGAAGCCTGGCGGAACCTGATGAGACAGGAAAAAGCCAGAGGCATCACCTATGTTGTGCTGGCCGGGGCGGAACCGTCACTGGTTCCGGAGCTCCTGGAGGTTTGTTATCAGGAAATGCCACTGGGATCGATAGCAACGAACGGTTTCAAGCGCATCCCTGATATTGTCGGCTACAGGATACATATTTCCGTCTGGGGAAACGATGAGACCAGCCTCCGCGTCAGAAAAGCCAAGGCATTGCTGTCCAGGCAGATAGATAATTACAGGAACGACCCAAGAGCCGTTTTTGTTTATACCTTCACCAGGGAGAACATCCCTGAGATATATGAGGTCATGGAAGCTGTTGCCTCTCACGGCTGCATGATCACCTTTAACGTGTTTTCCTCGCCGGTCGGATATGAGGGGCCTCTCAGACACAGCGAAGAATCCCTTCGGCAGACGCGCCTGACAATGCTGGACATCCTGTCGCGTTATCCGGACAACGTACTCTTTTCCCCGTACAGCATCGTTGCCCATACACATCGGCACGGCCTGCATGCCCTTTATGAATGTTCCTATCCCCGCATGAACCCCTCGACGGATATAGGCCTGGGGCGTTCGTTCCGCCAGTACCGGGCTGATCTCTCCTGGGACAGGAGCGTTTCCTGCTGCGTTCCCGATACGGATTGCGAAGATTGCCGCCACTATGCCTCGGGAAGCGCCGTTGTGACGGCGCGTCTCTTCAGGCATGCGAACAATCCAAATACCTTTCGGGCATGGCTTGACTATGTGGACACCTATCTGTCCGTATGGGTCATGGGATATGAGAAGGGCGCAAATCTCTGCGCCGGAATAGTCGAACCGCCCGGTTTTGAAAACATTGACAATCAAAAAATATAAGGCTCTTGCACGTTGCCCGATACGGACAGGCAATGAGCAGCAGATAAGAAAAGGCTGACAGATAAAAGATGAATACGGTAAGTTCTCTGCTGGATAAAGAGTGGTATGAAAGGTACAAAAGGATATCGCGCCTGAACATCCGCAGTTCCATCTATGACGTGACTAACAAATGCAATCTCAGATGCAAGGGGTGCTTCTTCTTCTCCTCCGATGAGCACAAGGCGGCAAGCGAAGAAACTGATGTGAAGAAGTGGGAGGCCTTCATTGACGCAGAAAAGGCAAGAGGAGTCAATCTTGCGATACTGATCGGCGGAGAGCCTACGCTTTTTCTTGATCGCGTCGAGGCCTTTTACAGGAGACTGCCCTCATATTGTGCCACGAACGGCCTGATCAAGGTGCCTAGGGACAGATTTCCGGACATGATGGTGGGGATATCCCTTTGGGGAGATGAACAGGACGAGAAAATCCTCCGGGGCAAAGATACCTTTGCCGTTTCCAGCAAAAATTATGAGAATGATCCTTATACATACTATCTCTACACCATCACGCCGAAGCAGGTCGGCAAGACGGAAAAGGTCATAAAGAAGATAGAGGATGCCGGCTTGAAGGTCCATATGCAGCTTCTTTCCAACGACGAGAAGGTGGACGGATTTTTCTGGAAAAAAGAGGAGATTCAGGATATCCGTGCGGAAATGGACGACATGCTGGACAGGTATCCGCGAACCGTTGTTTCGTGCAAATACTATCATGAGATTATCTGCAGCGGCAGCATGTTCGGACGGCCTTTCGGCTGGAAAGAGTGTCCCTCCGTAACGGAGACGATAGACAATCGCAACCCGAGACCCAAGAGACTCATTCACTTCATCCGTTGGGCTTCGGATTTGAGCACGGTTCACCGATGCTGTACATCCGCCACCAGGGATTGCGCCACATGCAAGGACGGAGCGGCCCACATGAGCTGGGTCATGGTCAACAAGCGCGACCATCTCCGCTCGGCAAAAGACCTTCAGAACTGGATCGAAGTGTATGAGATGTTTGCCAAGCTTTACAGTTTTATTCCCTGGTGATCAATTAACCCACTAATAAAAGCGATTATGAACAGGCTTAATCCGCTTATTCTGGGATACGACTCGGTTTCCCCTCTCGGGACACGGATGGATATCCAATGGCAAAGAGCCGTGCAGGGAGAAAGCGGCATCAAGCCGCTGACCCGCTTCCCTATCCGGAGCGGCTTCCCGGTGCAGGTTGCCGGCGAGGTGGAGGACATCGACGTGGAGCCATACCCGTTTCTGAAGCCGCGTGAGATGGCGCACTGGACATCCCCCCTTTTCAAATATTCAATGCTCGTTGTTCATCGCGCCCTGAAAAAGAGCGGCATCGATATAACACCGGACATTGCTCCGCGTGTCGCTGTGACATTCAGCTCCGCAGTGGGCGGTCTGGACGCGGTCATTAACGCGGACAGGCTGCTTGTTTCAGAGAACAGAATGCCTCATCCTTTTACCAATCCCAACTCGTGCATCAACATGGTAGGCGGCAAGATTTCTATCCTTACGAAGGCAACCGGCCCTATATGCGCCCCGGTTACAGCCTGCGCCACCGGCTGCAGCTCGATGATCATCGGCGCCATGTTTCTTCAGCAGGGAATGGCTGATGTAGCCGTTTGCGGAGCCGTTGACTTTGCTCTCGTTGAACCTATTGTCGGAGGTTTTGCGACCATGAACGGGGCATATCGTCCTAGGGAAGGGCAGCCGCCCGAACCGCCCAAACAGTTGAGCCGCCCGTTTTCCGTTAACCGGCGGGGTTTTATCGTGTCTGAGGGCGCCGGATGCATTGTTATCGCATCGAAGGATTTTGCCAAAGCGCACGGCCTGGAATCGCAACTGGAAATTGCCGGCTGGGGAATGACGGCAGACGCCTATCATTTTGTGGCGCCCAACTTTGAAACGGTCAAACGCTGCATCAGCGAAAGCATCGATCATGCAGACCTCGGACCGCAGGACATTGACGCCGTCAATGCCCATGCCGCTTCCACAAGAGTGGGGGACAAAGTTGAAGCGGATGCGCTCAAAGAGGTATTCGGAGATGCAATCCCCCCTGTTTCGGCAAACAAATCGCAGATCGGACACGCCATGGGAGCTTCCAGCGCCATAGAGTCCATATTTGCGATGGAGGGGATGCTGCATGACACGCTGCTGCCGACGATAAATTATAAATCCGATCCGGAAATAGTCATGGATTGCGTTCCGGACAAGGCCCGCTCACTTAAACAGGAACATGTGCTGAAAAACGCCTTCGGTTTTGGCGGCTGCAATGCCTGCATCATCTTCCGAAGGACATGCTGAGGTTGTAAAATGAAAGCTCCCAAAAACAGACGGGTGTTTGTTATCGGCTACAGCGCGGCGACGCCTCTGGGTAGGACGTTCGACAGGACATGGGAACGCGCGATCAGAGGAGAGGCTGGTTTCCGGAAGATCTCACGCTGCGAGGTAAAGACAGCCTGCGATGTCGTGGGCGAGATCCCGGACTGGAATCCGAAGCGCGACCACATAGCCAGCGCAAAGGATATGTACAACTGGAATGCGGCGTTTGTGCTGCTGACAATGGCGGTTTGCAAGGAGGCTCTTGATCACTCTGGGCTTCAAATGGACGCGGCAACCGGTCCGCGCACGGCGTGCCTGATAGGCTCGGCGCTGAACGGGACGGACGCTTTCCGTGTGGCCGTGGATAATCTTCGCGAAAAGGGATCTCTCAAAGTCAGTCCTTATCTGCTGCCCAATCTCTGCGCCAATCTGCCTTCCGGCAAGGCGGGCATCATGCTTGGCTTCACCGGGCCGATCTTCTCGCCTCAGGGAGCCTGCGCTTCGGGAAATCATGCGGTAGGAATCGGCGCCCGCATGATACGCGACGGAGATTGCGACTTTGTCCTGGCCGGCGGCATCGACATGGCGATAATACCGGAGCTGGTGCATGGATTTGAAAACATGAATGCCACGATCAAGATAACACCGAAGGACAGGGCTTTTCACGACCCGGCGCAGGCGTCGCGCCCCTTCAGCGCAGACCGCCGCGGTTTTGTCCTCTCAGAAGGCGCCGGCGTGCTTGTCCTGGCAGCGGAGGAGATGATCTCAGCGCTGGGGCTTTCCGCCAGGGCGGAGGTGGCGGGAATCGGCTGGACCTCCGATGCATTTCATTTTACGAACCCCAATCCGGAGACAATCAATCGTGCGATCCTCGAAGCCATCGACGATGCAGGACTGCTGCCCGCGGATATCCAGTATGTGAACACTCACGGAACCTCCACACCCAAGGGCGACCAGACGGAAGTGGAATGCCTGCGGACCATTTTCGGCAAGCGACTGGAGAAGGTCCCCATATCGTCTAATAAATCACAGATCGGTCACACTCTGGGCGCCGCCGCCGCAATCGAAGCGGCATTGACCATCGAAGGCATGAGGCGGGGCATTATTCTGCCGACAATAAATCACATACCCGACCCCAAAATGACCGATATCGATGTCGTTCCCAATGAGGCGCGCCGCCAGCAGGTCGAGTTTGCTCTTTCGAATGCCTTCGGTTTCGGCGGCACAAACTGCTGCGTGATCTTTAAGGGGGTATGAATTGAAGCCAAAACCTTTTTGTCCTGAACCATGCAAAAGCGACAGCCGCTATGTGCGCGACAGAAGCACCGGACTTATCTGGCACCGCTGCCAGAACCGCACCCTCTACGCCGACACCGACCGTTCATCTGTTGTCTATCACGCCAACTATCTGCGCTATTTCGAGCAGGGACGCGCCACCCTGATGAGGGATGCAGCCTACCCCTACCGCGAGGTGGAAGAGGACGGCTTCGTCTATCCCATTATCGAAACGGGAATCTGCTTTTATCAGCCGCTTTATTACGACGATCCCATGTGGATACATACCAGGCCCGCTGATCTTGAGCGTGTGCGCCTCAGGTTCGACTATGCGATAACCCACGCCGAAACACAGCAGCTTATCTGCAAGGGATTTACCAGGCACTGCGCCCTGAACGCATCAGGCAAACCGGTCGCCGTTGATCCCAAGACAGTTCATCTATGGAAGACTTTCCCGCATGAATGAAACGATGAGAATTCCCCTTCAGATAGAAATCCTTCCTTATCTCAGAGAGCACACCTTTGAGGGAGAGGCTGTATTCCCGGCCGTAGAGGCGCTGCAGACACTTGCATCGTCAACGAAGAGGCATTTCCCGGAGATCAATGCCCGTTCCATGTTTCAGGCCTGCTTTCCGCGCTTCCTTCATATCGGCGCGGACCGCCCGATTATTGAAGCTTTTAATGAAATAGAGGCTGCCGGAGACGGCGAATTTAAAACAAGCCTGATCACCATGACCACTTCCAAAAGCGGCAGGATCAGCAGGCCTGCGGTTCATGCAAGGGTGATCTTCAGACAGGATTCAGGAAATCATCCGTCAGTAACCTCCCGTATGTCGTTTGATCTTGCAAGAGATGTTATTGAAGTTCCTCCGGACAGACTGTATCGGGACCTTGTGCCTCTGGGCCCTGCATATCAGAACGCCCACGCCCCGATCCGCATCAGCAGCAGGGGGGCCATAGCCTGCCTGCAGGCCCCTGATCTGCCCGCACAGCTTGATCCGCTCGGTTCCCCTTTTCCTCTGGATGCGGCCATGCACTGCGCATGTGCCTGGTCTCAGCGGTTTGCGAATGTCGTGGCTTTCCCGATCGGCTTTGAGGAGCGGGTGATCCTGCATCGCACCAAACCGGGCGAGGCCTATTTCACCTGCGTGGTTCCTGTGCAGACCGGTGAACAGCCTTTGATATTCGATATCGGAATTTACCGCATGGACGGCGTTCTCTGCGAAAAGATCACAGGCGTGCAGATGCGCGATGTCAGCGCCGGCAGGCTGAAGCCGCCGAGCTGGATTCGTGATGTTGTTTGACACTACAAAGGAGTTGTTATTCAGGTGACCCATGACGCGTGATGAAATTACTGCCGAAATATTGAGAATATTCCGCGAGGAATTTGAAATCGAGAATCCCGGACTGGATGAGAATCTGCGTGAGAAGCATCATTTTGACAGCATTGATGCCATTGAACTGCTCGTGGAAATTGAAAAGATGCTCGGTTCTGAACTTACCCAGGAAGAGAAAAAGCGCGCCATGGATATCCGCACCATCAATGATATCTGCGATTATATCGAGGCGCTGGCAAAGACAAGGATCTAGACGGGAATGATAAAGAGGCGGATTTATATTATTTGTCTTGTTTCTGCCTTCTGGGCGTCAACTTCCTTTCTCGCCGGCTGCGGGGGCAGGATGTCGCTGCAGGAAGCAAGGCAGGTGACGGTCTCCATGCAGGACAAGGCATTCATTCCGCCGCCGAGAAGAATAAGCGACGTATTGTCGGTACTCGATGTTAAAGTGAAGCAGGACTCTGCAATCAGGCAGTTGATCAGGGATGCAGACAGGCCCGTGCCCGACAAGGCCGATGATGAGACACTGGCAATATTTTACCGGGAGCGAGGCGAAGCGGCATGGAACCTCGGACGCTGGAAACAGGTCAATGAAGATCTGCGCGAAGCCCTTAAATATTCTGAGAAGATAGGATTTGCCAATGCAATAGTAATGGGCAAGCTCGCCTGGATAGAAAGAGGGCTGGGCAATTACAGATATGCCGTCGAACTTCTTGAAAGAAGTGAAAAGCTGAAAAACAGCATGTTCGTTTATCCGATGCTCGTAGAAATCTATTTGCAGTTGGGCGATTTCGATGCTGCCGCGAGAGCCAAAAACAAAGGCACAGAGCTGTGCAACATGATCATAAGCAGGCAGCCTCAGCATGTGTGGGCCAATGCTTTTATTGCATGGATGGAATCCATGCTCCTCGATTCACAGGGACGGTTCAGGGAGGCAGAAGATTATCACCGGCAGGAGATAGCGTGGCGAAAGAAAGCAGCTGAAACATCGGGACCGGTTACCAGAAGCCGGCAGCGGCTGATTCATAATCTGGTAAGCCAGGGGCGTCTCATCGAAGCCGAATATGAAGCCCGCCTGGCAATCAGGGAGGCGCTGGAAATTGAAGGAGCTGAATCCATCAATGTCGGAAATGCCCTTCAGAGCATGGCCGAGGTGATGCTGGCGGCAGGGAGGCTTGCGGATGCCGAAAAACTGACTAACGCCGGCATCAATATCAAGCAGAGAGCTGGGCTTTCCGATGACTGCGGCTCTATGGGATCATCGCGCATGTTTCTCGGCAATATTTTAGCGGCTCAGCATGACTACGAAAACGCCATGAAGCAATACGATCTGTCCAGGGAGAGTTTAAAGGAAAACCGCTATCTCTATGAGAAACTCTTCACGCGCAATAGAAATCTGATACTGGCCCTCATCAAGAACGGCCGCATCGATGAGGCGCAAAGAAACATAAAAAATGCCTATGCTCTGGAAGAAAAGAGAGACGGCGGTCGACTGACAACGGGCAAGGCGGAAGTGCTCGGGCTTGAGGCTGCTGCTTACACCACGGCAAATAATTATCCGAAAGCCTTCGGCATTTATTCCCGGGTCGTTCCCGTACTGCTCAGGCGCTTTATGGATTTGCGAACCGCTTTTGTGCAGAGAGAACGGATAAAAGCCGTCCTGGAAATCTATCTTGCCGCTCTGGAAAAGATACAGGGCAGCGCGCTGGAGAAATCAATGGACATCCGTGCATCGCGTGCGTCTTTCCGGATAGCAAATGCCATGGCTGCTCAGAGCACGCAGGGGGCAATCGGAGAAAGTGCGGCGCGTGCGGCGGCGGCCTACGATCCGGAACTTTCGGATCTCGTAAGAAGAGAGCAGGATATCAGGAAGCAGATCAGCTCAATGCGTGCCTCTCTGTCCGATCTTATGTCTGCACCGCCCGATCAGCAAAACGCGTCATCAGCAGTGAAGGTGGAGGAGAATATCGACAATCTGAACAGGGCGGGGGATGCGATACTCGAAGAAATCAATAAGCGCTTTCCCAGATACGCAGATTTCGTCAATCCGAAGCCGGTCTCCCTGTCTGAAGTTCAGAAAGCGCTCCGGCCGGGCGAGGCACTGATATCCATCTATACCGCCGAAGATAAAACCTACATATGGGCAGCAGCGCAAACGGGAGAGGCCGTATTTTCTTCCGCGCCGATCAGTAAAAAGGAGTCGAAGAGAATAGTCTCCGGACTGAGAAAATCTCTCGACTCCCATCCCCGAACGTTTGGGGATATCCCAGATTTCGACTCTGATCTCGCCGGCAGACTGTACGACAGCCTTCTTAAGCCCGTGGAAGCGGGATGGAAGGATGCAAAATATCTTTTAACAGTGACCCCGGGACCCCTGGGCCAACTGCCTTTGGCGCTTCTGCTGACGTCTCCTGTTAAACCGAAAACCGACAGGGAACTGCTTTTCGATAAATACCATGATCTTCCCTGGCTAATCAGAAAAGTATCCCTCACCTCCGTCCCTTCGATCAACGCGCTTGTTTCCCTGCGGGCGGTTCCCGGGGGAGATCCGCAGCGCAAGCCTTTCATTGGCTTCGGCGATCCTGTTTTCAGCCCTAAGCAGTTGGAGCAGCCTGTCGCGGCAAAAAAAGGCGACGCACCGAAAACTTCCAGGCTCGCCTCACGCGGGCTTTCCGTCACGGTAAGAGGTGTGCGCATAAGCGAGAAGGGCATGCTGGACAGCATGAAGATAGATTCCAGCCTGCTGTCGCAGCTTGAGCGTTTGCCCGACACATCTGAGGAAATAATCAGCACTGCCCGCGCGTTGGAGGCCGATCAGCAGAAAGACGTCTTTCTGGGCAGGAACGCGTCGGAGCATCAGGTGAAGAACATCCTGCTTTCAGACCGCAAAGTCGTATCCTTTGCCACCCATGCCCTGGTGCCGGGCGATCTGGACGGCCTGGACCAGCCGGCATTAGCCCTGTCTTCACCTTCAGTAACGGGAGAAAAGGAAGACGGGCTGCTGACCATGGGAGAGATCCTCAAGCTCAAGATGAACGCTGACTGGGTTGTTTTGTCTGCCTGCAACACGGGGGCGGCGGAAGGACAGGGAGCAGAGGCGATATCGGGACTGGGTAAGGCCTTTTTCTATGCAGGGACGCGTTCGCTGCTGGTCACCATGTGGCCGGTAGAAACCACATCGGCAAAGAAACTGGTGACGGACACTTTTCATGCTCAGAAGGATAACAGGAACCTTTCCCGGGCGCAGGCTCTGCGCAAGGCAGCCCTCGACATGATCGACAGAGGGGTATTAAAGGACCGGGCCAGCGGCAGAACAGCCGCCGCTTACGCGCATCCCCTGTTTTGGGCGCCTTTTGTTCTGGTTGGCGATCCGGGCAATGCCGGTGTAAAATGATTAAACTCAGATCACGCGATAACAAAGTAATGATCTCTGGATCCCGGGTCAAAGAGGCTTTCCTCGGCTCAGAATATTTTTCACAAGAAAAATATTTAATTCGCCGCTTGAAAACCTCTTTGATCCGGATAATATTCACTTATCCAAGCCCTGTTTTTTTGCGTAATCGGGGATAAAAAATAATTAGTTTCCATCCGGAAACTCCGGATGCTGAAACTTTCGGTTTCCGGATCGGAAAGTGGTTATTTTTCGTTCTGGCAAGGAGATCAAGGGATTGTGCGGAGGCGTACATAATGTACGTCGCACAAGCAATACCGCAGATCGACACAGCCAGAGCGGAAAAGAGCCCTTTACGGACGGAAACTAATTAGACTTCGGGAAACTGATGACCATGCCAAGAAGAGTAGTCATAACAGCCGGTGCCGCCATAACGCCCATCGGGCACGGCAAAGAGGATATTGTGAACAGCCTTGTCAAAGGCGTCTCCGGCGTCAAACCGCTGAGAGAAGACGGTGTGCTGACAGGCTACATCCACTCGAAGGTCTTCGGGACGGTGGACTATCCGGTTGAATATGATTTTAAGCGCCTCTACCGCAAGACAATGGGGCCCGTCGCCTACTATGCATGCCAGGCGGCGAAAGAGGTCATCGGGCAATCGGGGCTGACAGGCGATTTTATAACGTCGGGCCGGATGGGGGTTGCCTTCGGATCGACACACGGTAGCCCGACTGTTCAGCGCGGAATATACAAGACCTTTTTCAGCGGTTCGCGTTCCGAATTTTCCACCATCGGCGCGGTGGATTATCTTAAATCTATGGTGCACACCACGGCGGTAAACATCACCAAGATGTTCGGCATAACCGGAAGAGTCATATCTTCATCAACGGCCTGCACGACGAGCAGCCAATCCATCGGATACGGCTACGAAGCGATAAAGTTCGGCATGCAGGATGCCATGATTTGCGGCGGCGCAGATGAGTACGACACAACGACGGTCGCAGTCTTCGACAATCTTCTGGCGTGCTCCACAGCGTTCAACGACAGGCCGCACATGACGCCGCGGCCGTTCGACGTCAGCCGCGACGGCCTGGTGGTGGGAGAAGGAGCAGGAGCTGTTTTACTGGAGGAGTACGAGTTTGCAAAAAAACGCGGCGCCGACATCCTGGGAGAAGTAATCGGTTTTGCGTGCAACAACAACGGTGGCGACCTGATACTCCCCAACCTCAACGGCATCACCCAAACCATCAGAATCGCGCTTGAGGATGCGGGAATTTCCGCTGCAGACGTGGACCTGATAAGCGCACACGCAACGGCCACCAAGATGGGGGATGTCATAGAATCCCAGGCCATCCACGCGGTTTATGGAAACAGGCCGCATGTTATCGCCCTGAAGAGCTACATGGGACACACCATGGGTTCCTGCGGCGCCATCGAGACGATCATTGCCCTCTACATGATGGAGAAGGGCTTCATTGCACCCACCCTGAATCTGGAAGAGGTGGATGAAAGATGTGCAATGCTGCGCCACGTGAAAAAACTGGAAGAACATAACGTAAATGTAGCCGCCATCCAGAACTTTGCCTTCGGCGGCGTCAATACCTGTTTGCTGATCAAAAAAATACCCTAGAGGCAACATGCCTTCCATGCTCCGCATTTTCAAACCGTTGATGGATCCGGTGGTAACTCTCATCCTGTGGACATACTATATCCTCGGATACATCATTTTCTTTTCCCCCTTTTACCTTGCGGCTTATTTTTTTTCCGGCAATCGCGAGACGGCGTTCCAGAGGATGAATCATATCTTTTACCGGAGTTTTTTTATTCTGTTGAAGACAATCAGCCCGGGCCTCGACATGAAGATCGATGAAAGAATCACATCCATCAAGTCTTCCGTGGTGATCTGCAATCATCTTTCCTATCTCGACCCGATACTGATGATTTCACTGTTCGAAAGGCAGAAGACCGTCGTCAGAAGCGACTTTTTTTCCTACCCGGTATTCGGGTGGCTCCTCAAGACATCGGGCTACATCCCTTCCACTGCCGCCGGCGACCATTCGACCCTGCTTATAGAGCGCATCGAGGGCATGAACGAGTATCTCGCAGGCGGCGGAAATCTGTTTATATTTCCCGAGGGGCACCGCAGCCGTGACGGGCGGCTCGGTCCATTCAACAAGGGCTCGTTTCGTATCGCCAAGAGATGCCGTGCGCCGATTTCCGTGCTTATGATCAGCAATACAGACAAGCTGTTTACTCCGGGGAAATTCCTTTTCAATACCTGTGCGCCCGTTTCTATAAAAGTGGAACTGATCGGACAAATAACCCCCGATTACGACAGCCAATCATTTTCACTGTTTTCCCTTATGGACGAGGTTCGGTTTTTGTTTGATAATAAGCGGATTTTGAAGTAGGTTTAAGAAAGTTTGAAGAAGGGAGACATTTTTCAATGAAGCAGAACCATTTCGCAATCATTCTGACGGTATTTTTAAGTATAAGCCTGTTTACGGCTGCATCCGCTCCGGCGGCAGAGCCGGTGCCGTCTCACATAAAGGCTGTGACGATCTATCCCGATCAGGCACTGATACAAAGGGAGGGTATTGTCGCTGTAGGAAAAGGCACCAGGGAGATGACATTCGAGGTGGAAGCATCTCACGTGGACAATGATTCCGTCTCCGGCAGGATATTCGGGGAAGGAGAACTGGTCAGCGTGAAATTGCGCGACATTCCCCTGAAAGAAGCCCCGCAGGAAAATGTCAAGACGATCGAAAAGAAAATCAAGGCTCTTAAGAAATCGATCAAGACTGCCGCCGAAGAAAAGGAGGTTCTGAACAAGAAGGAAACGTTTCTGAAATCGGTTATAGCATGTTCTGAGAAAGAGGGTTCCAAGGAGATGAAGGCCGGGTTGCCCAAAGCGGCCGATCTTGAAAAAACATTAAAGTTTCTGACCGGCAGCTTTACGGCCATCAATGCCCAGCGGCAGGTGTTGAATACAAAGATAGAAGATGCGGAAAAGGACATAAAGGCGCTGGAGAAGGATCTGTCGACCTTTCGCGGCCCCAAGGGAGAATTCAACAGAAAGCTCATTGATGTGGTCTTCAACTCTGCAAAGCAGCAGAAGATAAAGGTGCAGACAGAATATCTGGTGAAAAATGCCTCCTGGGGTCCCCTGTACCGTGTTTCAGTTCCCGAGCAGATGGACGGCATAGCTCTCACCATGTTTTCCAATATCCGTCAGAAAACCGGAGAAGACTGGCATCGGGTTTCGCTTGTGGTATCCAATGCCGTACCGGTAACGGGAGCCGCTCTTCCCCCGGTTGCCAGTTGGAATATAGATGTGGAAAAGCCCGCACAAAAGACGGATTCCGGCAAAAATGACGACAATCAGGCAGCCTCTACGGCTGCTGCCCCGGCAACAAAACCCGAAGCACCGAAGGCTGATGAAAACCCTCCCGCTAAAACAGATGCCGTCCCGACAACACAGAAGCCTGAGGCACTGAAGGCTGATGCAGCTCCTCCTGCAGGATTGGAGCCGGAAAAGAAAGAACCCGCCTCCAGCACTGCGCAGCGCGAAGTGTCCGCGCTTTCTTTCGAATATAAGATGCCGCAGGTGATGAGCATCGATTCGCAGGACAAGGAAACTGTTCTGTCTCTTTACACAAAGAAGCTGCAGGGCGATTTTTTCTACTATACGGTACCCAGGGTGAATCCCTCCACATTTCTGATTTGTTCAACCAAAGCAGACCGTGAGCTGCTGAGCGGACCCATCAGTGTTTTTTTCGGCGACAGGTTTGTGGGGAAGACGGTGCTTGGCGGCAAGAAGACAGGGGATGAGGTGTTATTAAATCTCGGAGCGGACAGCAATGTTAAAATAAGCCGCGAGTTGGTCAAGGATAAGTCCGAAGAGACCGGATTCAGCAAAAGCACTATCGTCAGGGAAATCGCCTATAAGATGACGGCTGAGAATACAAGGGACAAGGCCGTAAGGCTGAAGATTCTTGATACCATCCCCGTTGCAAAAAACGACCGGGTGGAAGTAAAGGACGTCAAGATTTCACCCGCCCCCAATGAGAAAAACTACCAGGGCAACGAGGGGGTTCTCATGTGGGAAGCCGAACTCAAGCCGGAAGAGAAAAAAGAGATCAGCGTTGAGTTCGTGGTCAGCTATCCGAAGGATGCGCCGGTGACGGGTCTGTAATCAATTACGGGTGCTGTTGAAAAGCGCTCACCTGCTGCGTTGCGCTTCATCCCTCGTCGTTACGACGTACGTACAAAGTACGACTCACTCCTTGGGATTTGCACGCTTTGCACCTGAACGCTTTTGAACAGCCCCTGATATTTTGAATAAAAAATAAGGAGACACCATGAGATTTTCCGAGGACATCTACGTTTTTGAGTGGACGGACATGTATGAGAACAACTGCAACAGTTACTATATAGCAGGCAATGTCAATGCCCTTATCGATCCGGGGCTGGGAAGCTTCACGCCTGATCTGCTGCAAAGCCTTAAGCTTTGCGGCATCGACAGGCAGAGCATACGGTACGTGATCAATACCCATTCTCATCCCGATCACTTCGAAGGTTCAGTGCATTTCAACGGAGACAAGGATGTCCAAATTGCCATGCATGAGGAGGAAATGGAGTTTATGGAGGGCGCCGGCAAACAGCTCTACAACCTCTTCGGCCTTAATCCGCCAAACGTCAATATATCCATGCCCCTGAAGGCCGGAGATATAACGCTGGGGGATGAAACCTTTCAAATCCTTCACACACCCGGCCATTCGCCCGGTTCCATCTGCCTGTACAGACCGAAGACCAAGGCATTGTTTTGCGGCGATGTTATCTTCGACCAGAACGTCGGCAGAACCGATTTCGCAGGCGGCAGCGGCACCAAGTTAAAAAAGAGCATCGTGGCATTGTCGAAGCTGGACGTGGAATGTCTGTTTCCGGGGCACATGGGTGTTGTTGACAGGGCGGAGAATGTGCAGAATAATTTCAGCGTGGTGATACAGAATATCTTTCCGTATCTGTAAACGACTTCGTAAAAAGCTCAACTGCTGCGTCGCCTTTGTCCCCCTCTTTGAGGGGGTGGGGGGAGGACGCCGCCTTGCTATCATCTCTTATTCAGAACCGGAACAGGCCGCGCTGTCATTCCCCGACTTGATCGGGGAATCCAGAGTCCTTCTCCGGGCAGACAGGGAAACCAATTTCTTTTTCTGGATCGTCCGGTCAAGCCGGACGATGACGAATAAGCAGTTAAATGGATTGCTTATTATTATAAACAGGTCAGGTAAGCTTATCTTTTTTTATTATCAGATACGTTGCGGAAGCCGTCGCTACCAGACGGCTTTTGTCATCTCTGACCTCGACTTCACCGACGGCGGTGGTTTTTCCCTTGTGGACGATTTTCGCCTCGGCGATGATCTCCCCGTCATCAAAGGCCCGTATATAGTTGATCTTCATCTCTACAGTCGTCATGGATTCCGATCTGTCGAGCATCCCTATCAAAGCCATGGCCACTGCCGAATCGGCAGCGGAAAAGATGGAACCGCCGTGGGCGATGCCGAGGGGATGTACCAGCTTCCTGTCGAAAGGCAGGCGGATTCTTGCCCAGCCCTTCTTTATCTCAATCAGTTCCAGACCCAGCAGAGTCCAGAACGGGGAGCTTTGCTGTATCCTTTCCAAAAGCGCATTGCGGAAGTCAGCAGGCAGTTCCTCGTAATCAGCCATTATTGATATCCCTTTCTCAAAGTTTGTCCCGTATGTTTATCAAAATGATGCCCATCTGTGAAGTCCAAGCTTCAGTCAATTCGCATTTAAACGCACAACAAGGCTGCAAAGAGGAGGCGGCGCAGTCGTACACCTGATAAACATCGTAGGGGCGGGTTTTAAAACCCGCCCTTTTTCAACGCGGCAAACACAGTCAGGCCAATTAAGGCGAATTGGCATGAACCTATTCAACATTGCCGCCTAGCATGAAGTATGGTAAATATCAGACAGTTTCCATCCGGAAACAGAAAGTGTCTGCATCCGGAGTTTCCAGATGGACATCAGATAAATAAACCGCTGAAGTGAATATTTATCGAAAGGAGAAGACAGATGCCCGCAATAAAGATCAAGGGAATGTCATGCAACCACTGTGTAATGGCCGTAACCAAGGCTCTGAGCAGCATCGACGGGATTAAGAATGTCAAGGTCGATCTGGCCACAGCGGAGGCAACTTACGAGGAGAGCAAACCTGTCGATGCGCAGGTCATTCGCGATGCAGTCACGAAAGCAGGTTACGAAGTTGTCTGAAAAAGAAGCCGAAAAATCCACCGTGTCCATAGGCGGAATGACCTGCGCGGCCTGCGTACGCAGAGTCGAAACGGCCTTGAAGGACGTCGGCGGTGTGACCGACGTGGCGGTGAATCTCGCCACAGCCAGGGCAACGCTGACCCATGACAAGACGTGGGCAGGGCTGGATGCCGTCCGCAACGTGATTGCCGATCAGGGCTATGAATATCTCGGCGTTCCCGACGATGCTGCGGAAGATCCCATCACGGCGGCCAGGGAAAAGGAAATAAAGGAACTCCGGACAAAGTTCGGCGTCGGTGCCGTGCTCAGCGTCATCATTTTCTTCGGCTCCATGCAGCACTGGTTTCCCTTTCTGGCGCATATTCCCAGAGAAACAATGCTGATTGCCATGTTTGCACTGACCACGCCGGTTGTCTTCTGGGTCGGAGACCGTTTCATCATCGGCGCGTTCAAAGCTGCACGGCAACTCACCACGGATATGAACACGCTGGTTGCCGTAGGCGCTCTGTCAGCCTATACCTACTCCAGTGCCGCCACATTCTACCCGCGGCTCTTTTCCGGTGCGGACCTTATGACGCACGTCTATTACGACGGAGCGGCCATGATCGTGACACTGATTATCCTGGGCAGATTGCTCGAGGCCAGGGCCAAGGGCAGGACATCTTCTGCCATAAAAAAGCTTATCGGCCTGAAACCAAAGACGGCGCGCGTAATCAAAGACGAGCAGGAGATCGATGTGCTCATCGAATCAGTCGTAAGAGGGGACATGGTGCTCGTTCGTCCGGGTGAAAAAGTTCCCACCGATGGAGTGATAGTGGCCGGCGCATCCGCTGTAGATGAATCGATGCTCACAGGAGAAAGCATGCCCGTTTCCAAAGGCGCGGGCGATGAAGTCTTTGCCGCCACCATGAATAAGAGTGGAAGTTTCATCTTCAGAGCAACAAGGGTCGGCGCGGATACGGCACTTGCCCGCATCATAAACCTTGTCGAGGAGGCACAGGGCTCCAAGGCGCCCATTCAAAGACTGGCAGACAAGGTGGCATCCATATTTGTCCCGGTGGTATTTGCCATCGGCATCGCCACTTTTATCGTCTGGTACTACTTCATGCCCGATCCGCTTTTCAGCAGAGCCCTTCTAAACTTCGTCTCGGTGCTGGTTATTGCCTGCCCGTGCGCCCTGGGGCTGGCGACGCCGACGGCAGTCATGGTCGGAACGGGGCTGGGAGCGGAAAACGGCATCCTCATCAAAGGGGGCGAGAGCCTCGAAAAGGCTCACAAGCTTACTACCATCGTCTTCGATAAGACGGGCACGCTCACCAAGGGAGAACCCGAGGTTACCGACATCGTCCCGGCTGAGGGAGTGACCAGAGAGGATGTGCTGACAATCGCCATGTCCATTGAAGCCACCTCCGAGCATCCGATCGCCGCAACTATCGTTGCCGCAGCGCGGCGCGAAGGGCTGTCCCCTCTGCGTACCGGGCATTTCGAGGCGCTGTCCGGCCTTGGCGCAGAGGCGGTCATCAATGACAAACTCTGCCTGCTCGGCAACCTGCGGCTTATGGAAAGCGAGGGCGTGGATACCGGCGGCTTTGAAAAGAAGGCGGAAATCCTGACCTCCGGGGGCAAAACCTGCGTCTATGTCTCCCGGGGCGGAGACGTCATCGGCCTGATCGGCCTTTCCGACACGCCAAAATCGTCGTCTAAAGACGCGATAGAACAGTTGAAAAAAATGGGGCTGGCGGTGGTAATGCTTACGGGTGACAACGCCGACACCGCCAGGGCAATCGGATCATCGCTCGGGATAAACAGAATCATGGCGGATGTCATGCCGGAGGACAAGGCGGCCGAGATCGGGCGTCTGCGCGAAAAAGGCGAGGTCGTCGCCATGGTCGGCGACGGGATAAACGATGCGCCGGCGCTGGCGGCAGCCGATATCGGCATTGCCATCGGAGCGGGCACCGACATCGCCATCGAGGCAAGCGACATGACGCTCATGAGCGACGATCTCGGTGCTGTGCCGAAGGCCATCAGGCTCTCCTTCACAACGATGAAGGTGATCCGCCAGAACCTCTTCTGGGCTTTTTTCTATAACGTCCTGGGAATACCCGTTGCCGCCGGCGTTCTTTACCCGTCTTTCGGCATTCTGCTGAACCCGGAATTTGCCGCAGCGGCGATGGCGCTGAGTTCGGTTTCCGTCGTCACCAATTCCCTGCGCCTGAGAAGGATATGGAAGCCGTAAGTCTGTCCGGCCGATAATGAGGTCTTGTCATGGAATGTCCTGAATGCGGTGAGATAAATTCCGAGGTTGCCTATAACTGCATCAAGTGCAATCACCCGTTCAGGGAGAAACCCGTCGAACTAATCAAGCGTTCTTATTTGATGACTGCCGTCATCTTCATTGTCGCCGTGGTATTCGTGACACAGTATGCAGGCATAAGAGAGCTCTTTCTGTCATGGGTCGCCGACCGTTATTTCTATGCGGACAAATTTGACCGGTCAATTGAGCTGTATACAAAACTCATGGCCCTGAACGGCAGCAACGCAGATTATTCAAGCCAGCGCGGCCGCGCCTTTGCGGAGAAAAAGATGTACCGGCAGGCGATAGATGATTTAAGCAGAGCTATCGATCTGAGTCCCCAGGAGTCAAAGCTCCGTTACGAAAGGGGACAGATATATATCCGCATGGGCATGACAGAGGAGGGAATGATCGACATGAAATACGCCGCCGAGAGGGATTACGAAAAGGCTTATTTCTATCTGCTGCTCAAATACCCGCTGTGATTGTCGAAGGTATGGAATCCCCGGGTAAAACTCCGTTACTGCTGGACAGACGGGTACGATTACACGGTTTGGACTTTAAAGCGTAGGAAAGAAAAACTTCATATTGCTCACCGTGGTCTGCTGCGTAGCTACGCCGGTCGCTACCGTGAAGCCGAAGAATATCTTTTCGAGGTTGGCGTGTTGCGCTGCCGTGAAAGATACAGTTTTATTGATATGTGGTGCAGTATCTGTATACGCCGAGATCACATTCTGATAACGAGTCCTTTGGTCGGCGCTGAGCGGTGCAATATCAAGACGGTATATCCAGACCTTGAAAACATAGTTATATATAGTTCCTGTTGGCGCCGTGGGCCGGGTAATCTCCAGGCGAAAGCTGTAGGTATAACCGTCCTCCATCCAGTTGCAGTTATTGACTGAACTTTTGCATTGATACTTGAGACCGGAGTTCTGATAGTAGCCGGAAGATGCCGTATCCGTAAAACCTGTTGGATCCGGATTGGATGAATTGACGGGATCGGTTCCAGAACCTGCACCGTGCCTGTTGTCGTCAAAAGTTTTTTTAGGATATATTGAAAGGCAATTTCCGGCTAACAAATCATCACCCCAGAATATAAGGGCAGCATGATTTTTGAAGGTGCTATCCGAAGGATTGTCATTACGGCTGCCGCTATTGCAGACATCCCCGTTGCTGTTGGGATAGCTATCAAATTCTATGGCTATTTTCGGCGGTTTCAAGCCCAATTGATCGGTTGTGTTTCCCGGCCCGGCGTACCCGAGAAGCTCTCCCATACTATATCCGGCGGGCGCGCCGCCGGTGCGCCCCAAGGTGTTTGTGATTGCACTGATGATTGCAAAGGTAAAACCATCACCATAGGTTGTGCTGCCGGTTGAGTAATCTTCATTTTTAAATACGAAGTCGAAATAGGCGCGCATGCCGATATTGAACGAACAGGATCCTGCCGTGCAGTTTGCGGCTGAACTGCTTCCGGTGTACCAGAGGGATCCGGCTCCGTTAGTTACGTTGCCTCCCATATTGATGGTTTGAGTTGCCTGATCCGAAGACATGCTGGAACTGCTGCCGATCGTGCTGGGATCGCCAAATGAAGGCATATCGCCCGTGGAACTTATGACGCCTGTTGGCGGTGTTGTTGTTCCCCATATCGGAAACATATCGCTGACGATAACCCTTCTGGCCTCCATGAATGTCCCGGGATTTACTATTCCTGTAGATGTAAGGACATTGCTTCCGCTCATGGCAATTGTAATAATGTGATTGGTATCAGGCAGATACAAGGTGGGGGTCACAGCACAGCTACGGTTGGTTGCGCAGTAACGGACACCTGCAATGGCAAGCCGATAGGCCTGATCGTTATTGTTTGCCAGAAGTTCGCTGTAAGAGGCAGTGGTGGTAAGCCGATAGATGGCTGTACCGAGCACCGCCATTATGGTCATTGCTATTATTATTACGACCAGGGCGGCCCCTTTGTTATTGAAGCGCATATTGTTCTCCGTTGTCAGTATGATTCCAGTATCTTCACATAATTTTTGAATTCGGTTGTCTGATTGTCCGCCCCTCGCAATGTAAGGCTTATATCGATCCTGCGGATGTTTGCCGCTACAGTCGTGACGCTGCCTGCCGCATCGTAGTATGTGAGCGAAAATGCCGTTACATTGTCTATCAGGGTTGTAGTTGTTCCGGAAATCTGCATCTGCACCAGCTCACCGGAAAGCTGGATAGTAATGGGGGGAACTGAACCCAGTCTGGTATAAGTTATGGAAGTCGCCGTGGGAGCAGGCGAGGAACTTACAGATGTTATTGCCCCCAACTCCTTTATCATTCTTGTCATGGCTATCTGAGCTTTTTGAGCCGTCTCCACGTTTTTCCTTGATAATACGTATCCCTGAGTTATCTGTACCAAGCCAATCCCGGAGATGGCGGCGATAATACCGATCAGCGCCAGCGAGACAATCACTTCGACCAATGTGAAACCTTTATTGCTATGAATATTCTTAATTACATGATGTTCCATCGTCCTACCTTAAGGTAAACAAGGTGGTCAGGGTTTCCCCTGTACGGTTTACATCGGTGAGAGGAAAACCAATCGTGACTTTAAGATATCGTCCGTAAGCAGGATCAGTAGGAGTTGCATCGACATTCACTTCATTACCTCCGCTGTCAAACTTGATGAATCTGTTCTGGACTACCCGGTAGCTTCCAAAGGTGTTATTAAAGTCCTGTCCCTCCGCACCGATTGCGGTTTTAAGAGAGGTAAGCGTCGGTGCTGATCCATTGGTTGCCCAAGTAACTCCCCCGTCGATTGTCGTCCCGGTGGTCTTCCATCCCGGTTCCGTAGCATTGCTGATGCCACCGGCGGCGGTAATATACTGTATACCGTTGCCGTTGCCGGTCCTTGGTATTATGACTGTCCCGGCTGCATAAGCCATGCTGGGACGCCAATGGTCTATCCGGCTATACTCAGCATTGATTTTGTCCATCACCTGGTTTAAACCGGCAGCCTTTTTCAGCCGGATAATGGGTGCTGAACTCTCATACATGGAGGAACCGAAGTAGGCTGACATCATACTGGCGAAAACCGCCAGGATCACAAGAGTGATGATGGCCTCTATCAGGGAAAACCCATCTTCCGACTTTATGTTGCGTGAGTTCATGGTGAAATAAATCCCGTCCCGGCGTATATGGTGATAGTGCTTGTTGCTCCTCCCTGGCTTAATGTAAGTGAAATATTGGAAATCCCCGGGCTGCCCCAGGAATTATAAGTGACTGTCTGGGAACCGGTCATCGTTACGCCTGATGAATAAGTATGGGTGTTTGAATCATCAGAGGGAAGATTAATTGTCGCGGCCGCACCATTGTATTGAAGGGTATAGGAATTTGCTGAAAAACTGATACCCCAGGTGCCCGTGTCACTGTTCAAAGCCTTCAACTGGACATACCTCAGATGAGATTTTACTGTGTCCAACTCCGAAATCAACTCGCTCTGTGTAGAGATGACACGATTCATGACCACGGCCATGGTTATGCCGATGATGATCAATATTGCAATCACCTCAATAAGCGTGAAGCCCTGCTCGCATATTTTAATTTTATAAAATGGAGTTATGGCTTTTTTCATAGGTTTGCTTGAATGCCTCTATTTTGCCCGGGTCTCATGTTAAGGAGTTATTTATCTTCCCGGTGCCTGTGTCTTGTCTGTTGCAAGCAGCTGCCAGAAAAATACCCAGGCCTACTGAGATACTGACCATTGTGATTATTAACGGCATCAAAAATAGAATAGGCTTCAGTTCTATAAACATGAGCACTCCGTTAATAACGACTATTTCAATATAGATAAAGGCGGCAATCCGGGCTAGTCTTATGCCGATGTTCATTTTTCTTGCCATAAAACCTGCGAAGCCCAAACCGCAGGCTAAGAACAATGATATCCATGGTTGCACCAGAAACAGCGGCGATATGAGAGATACGCTATCTGTGTTTTTCAGTCCAATAAATAGCACGGCTGCCAGTATCAGATAGGCAAAGGCCACCATGCTAAAATACAGAAATATTTCATCAGAGCTTACCCCTCCGTGCAAGGCTCGCATCGGATCCAGCGTAAAACTGCGACGACTGGCAAGTATGTTCCAGACGCGGTGATAGAATCCCGGCTTTGCTTCCATTACCGTCGCCATCACTCGCGCGGTAAAATCATCTGCCGGCTCGACAGCAGTTGATGTGCTCATGATATCTTCAATCTTTTGCTTATCAATCATCATGGAACCTCTTCAGTATGATATACAGCGGCGGGAGAAAAAAGTCACAAAATTTTTCCATTCATCATCCTCTGCAACTCCTCGATGCCTCTGTAGACCCTCATCTTCATGGCGCTTATTGAACGGCCGGTGATCCCTGCAATATCCTCGAAGGACAAACCCTGATAAAATCTCAGCACCAGAGCTTCCCGCAGATCGAGCGTCAGCTTGAGCAGGCAGGACTCCAGCAGTTTCCTCAACTGGTTGTCGGCAGTTATCTGTTCAGGATCAAGGCCGCAATCGGCCGTGTTCAGCAGGTGTTTGTCTTTGTCACTGAAATCAGACACGGCAAGGCTGTCCCATTCTTTTTTCCTGAGATAATTCCGTATGACATTTAAGCTGATGGTGTACAGCCAGGTGAAGAAAGACTTCTCTTTATTAAACAACCGCAGCCTTGTAAAAGCACGCGCAAAGATTTCCTGAGACAGATCGTCGGCATCCTCAAGACTTGCCGTCATTCTGAAGGCAAGATTGAAGACGGGCTGCTTGTAGCGATTAATAAGTATAGCATACAGATCGCGCTCTCCGTCGAGGATGCGCTCAATAATCTCATTTTCTTCCGTCGTGGCCATTGTAATATTATACACAGAAAAGGTTAATGTTAATAGTCAATTCCCCTTATTCTTTCAAAGCCACGGCATACACGTGCAGGATGAGCAGTAACTCATGATGCAAAAAATCAATGGTAATTTTTTCTTGAAACGAATAGATTCATGCCTGATGATAACAGACAAAGGACGGATATGTGACGACAAAAAATAGTGAATCCTTTTTAGACACCACTTACAGTGTTGGGGACTACAGAAACTTCATTACCGCCTTAATATTACTCTTCCTGCTGAATATTATAAGCTACAGTAATAGTTTTGACGGACAATGGCAATTCGATGATTTTGACAATATTATTTTCAACAGCAATGTCCATCTTACCAACCTGTCTGCAGAGGATGTAAAAAAGTCTTTCTTAGGACTGACCAAGTCACACTGGTCAAGGCCTGTTTCATATTTTAGCTTTGCCATGAATTATTACTTCAGCGGCACCGATATTTTCGGCTATCATCTAGTGAATTTTGCCGTTCATTACCTCACAGCTATTTTCTTGTTTCTCTTTATTTTGAATACTTTGAAACTACCGTCTCTTAATGGCAAGTATGAGAAATCCGCATACTCCATTGCCTTGTTATCCACAGCCTTATGGTCGATCAATCCGCTCCAACAGACCGCCGTTACATACGTCGTTCAGAGGATGGCCAGCATGGCTGGCATGTTTTTTATCATGGCCATGTATTTCTATTTAAAAGGAAGGACCGCAAGCAGGCAATGCAAGGCTGTAGCCTTTTTTTCTCTTTGCCTCGTTTCCGCTCTTGCCGCCTTCGGCACTAAAGAGAACACTGTCATGCTGCCTATTGTTTTATTTATCTTCGATTTGGTGCTTATAAAGGGGCTCCCAATAAAGAACATCAAACCCATTATTTTTACAGCAGCAGTCGTCTTGCTGATTCCTTTTATGGTTGCTCTCTTCTACTTTGATATACCGACCCTCATCGGCGACTATAAGAATTTACGGCCATTCTCCATGTGGGAGCGCCTAATGACACAGCCGCGAATTTTCTTTTATTATATATCACTTTTATTATATCCTATTTCCAGCCGATTGGTCTTTTTGCATGATGTTGATTTCTCAACATCACTGATTCAACCCTGGACGACACTTTTTTCAGCATTATCGATTGTCATCATCTTTGTCCTGGCTGTCAAAAACGCACGAAAAAGACCTCTCCTCTCTTTCTGCGTTCTTTTCTTTTTCTTGAACCATCTAATAGAAGGTTCCATCTTCTCATTGGAGCTGATATACGAACATCGAAACTACATCCCATCAATGCTCCTGTTTGTGCCGTTAGTCATATTTATCATGAATGCCCTCGACTATTTTAAACACCGTAAATCTCTGCAATATATGATTGTTGTCCTGATTACCTTCATAATCGCGGCTGAGGCCCATACTACCTATCTGAGAAACGATCTTTTTCTGTCACCTGTTTCTTTGTGGAAGGACTGTGTAAGCAAGTCGCCAAACCTGTCCGGTGGACACAATAATCTGGGCAAGGCCTACTGGGATACCGGCAATTATGAGGCTGCATTCAAAGAATACAATGAGGCAATACGGCTGCAAAAGGACCAGAATCGATATGCCTTTGCCGTTTACGAAACCAATATAGCCTTATACCACTCTGAAATCACAAAGAAGTACGCTTTGGCATTGCAGCACCTGAAAAAATCGCATGCCATCAATCCTCAACTGCCTACCACATACACCGTCCTGGCAAAAACATATCTTATGATGGGAAAACTTCCGGACGCGAAAAGAAGCATAGATAGGGCGCTGCAGCTCAGTACCCAGAATGCCGACAAAAATCATTTTTTCCTGAGTTTTATACTGCTGCGGGAGGGAAATCACAGCGCCTGCCGTAAAGAGGCGTATGAAACGCTCAGGT
The DNA here is from genome assembly GCA_964558665.1 of uncultured Syntrophaceae bacterium. Taxonomy (GTDB): domain Bacteria; phylum Desulfobacterota; class Syntrophia; order Syntrophales; family PHBD01; genus CAZLFA01. Next base: position 25,812 of record CAZLFA010000006.1, on the reverse strand, counting down.
TGACACCGGATTATATCGAAGCATTTGCGATATTAGGTCAATCATACAAAGAAACGGGGCACTATGAGAGAGCAATATATTATTGGCAAAAATATCTGACCAAGGAGCCAGGTAAGGTAAGGGGACATTTAGCAATAATCGAGCTGTTTTCAATTACCGGAAGGAAAAAGGAACTAAGGGCCGCGGTCGATAGGGTTATAGGTATGAAAGATGGCGATGATTTGGCTGTGTTTATCAACAAGGCATTTGACGAACCGGAGAACAAGATCTACAATGGTGATAAAAATAAACTGTTGGCCATTATTCGTACCGAACTCGCCATGCAGGCACTTGCGTCTTTCAGGCGATCTTGAATCTGGATTTCTCTGAATGAAAAAGGGGAACCGCCCGTTCCGGTTCCCCTTCGCAGCTTATGCCAGATTGTATCAATCGGCGAAATTAAATGTTCCCGTCACCACAGGGCTAAGACTTACCGTCTGTACAGAATTTACTGTAATGACGACCGAACTTCCTGCACCAGTGGCACATACAAAAGTAAAGTCACCTTCCGTCCTTGCGGCAGTAGGGCATGAATTCGTCTTCTTGCCGTTTGCATAGGTCAAAAGCACAGTTCCAGTTGCCGGTTTTACACCGCTATTTGACAGTATATAACCAGCCAAGGCTGTGTTTAAACGCCCCTTTGCCTCAGCTATCTGTCCCTGTGCCGCTTTTGTTCTGGCCTCATTCTGAATATCCACATACTTAGGAATGGCCACGGCCGCCAGGATTCCCAATATGACCAGTACCGATATAATTTCAATTAATGTAAAACCTTTCTGATTTTTTAATAGACTGCTTTTCATTTTCCTTTTGCCTCCGTTTTTGTATATTATTCAATTAAAGTGTTTTCTTTATTTTTGATGCATTACTCGTACCAACCAAGAACTGCCCACAAATATTTTTTCTCTTTCCCAGAAAAATAAAAATGGTGCAATTAAATCTGTTCTTTAGACAACAACTAACACACTTGTAAATCATTTTGCAATGAATAATTTCTATACTTTACAAATCATTACAGGTAAAAAATGCCGTATCACGACGCATGCACCATATATTTTTTCACGTTCCTCGCATGAAGATATGATTATATTCAAATCTTTTCGATATCTGATCGGCAAATGTTCTACATTTTACTTTGGTCGCACCATCTTGGTCAGATCCCACATCGGCAGGAATATGGCCAGGGCGAAAAAAAGCACAACAACGGCCAGCCCTACCGTGAGAATCGGACCGATAGCGTCCGACAGGGCTTTAACTGCATAAGCGACTTCTTCGTCATAATGAGTGGATACGGAACGCAGCATATCTTCCATATTGCCTGATTCTTCTCCGATCGCAACCATATCAATAACCATCGGCGTGAAATACTTTGCCGATTTCAGCGGTGCGGAGATTCCATGTCCTTCTTCGATACGCTGATGAACCTTTTTGAACTCCCTGGCAATGGCGTCGTTGCCGATTGCGCCGGTCAGGATCTCCATGGTAGTCATGACATTGACACCGCTAGCCTGAAGAATGGCAAAGATGGAGGCAAATCGCGACATGGATGCTTTCAGAAACAGCGGGCCGAGCAGGGGTACTTTTAAGAGAAAGGCATGCCAGACATATCTTCCCTGTGCAGTTCTGACATAAAGGACAAGCGTGACAATCGCAAGAATAAATCCGCCAAGGAGCAGATACCAGTAATTAAATAGAAACTGGTACATAGCGATGGCTATCTTGGTCGGCAGGGGAAGAGGAATGCCAGCCGTCTTGAAGATGGCGGCGAATTTCGGGATGACGAAGGTCAGCAGGATAAAGAAGGCAATGCACAGAGCGACGATGACGATTATAGGGTACTGAAGGGCTGCCTTGATATCCGATTTGATCTTGTGCTCATGCTCGATAATCATCACCAGGCGATCCAGTATTTCCGGTATGGTGCCGCTGATCTCTCCGGCGCGGATCATGCTTATGTAAAGAGGGGAAAATGTCTTTTCATGCTTCTCCATGGCATCAGCCAGGGTTGACCCCTGCTTGATGTCCTCAGATATTCTGGCAATAACCTGTCTCAATTTTCTGTTTTGGGTCTGGACCTCAAGAACCTGCAACAGCCGGATAATAGGCACACCGGCCAGCATCATGGTACGGAACTGTTTTGTAAAGAGAATGATATCAGAGATTTGAATCCGGCCGCCCTTGCCCGCGCTTCCCTTTGCCTTGGTCTTTTCCGCCGCAATCCGGAGTGGGATATAGCCTTTGGCGGCCAAGAGATTGCCCGCCTGCTCGGCGGACTCCGCCTCGATGACCCCGCTGATCTCAATACCGTTTTCGTCTATAGCCTTGTAGGAAAAATTGGGCATGTGCCTTTCCTAAACTACAACTGCCGAGGCAGCCTCCTCCAGAGTGGTTATGCCTTTCAGTGCCTTCTCTGCCGCGTCCATCCTGAGTGTTCGCAGTCTTCCCGAGGCCTCTGCCTCGCGTGTTATCTCCTGAGCGGAGTGCCTTTTCAGAATCATTTCCTGGATCATTTCGTCGGCAACCAGCACTTCAAAAATGCCTGTCCGCCCGCGGTATCCTGTATTCATGCACTGATGACATCCTTTGCCACGTTGGAAGTTGGGGTTTATAGCCTTGTCAAATCCCCATTCCATAAACACTTTATCGGGCGGCGTATAGGATTCCTTACAGTAAGGACATACGGTCCTGATCAGTCTCTGCGCAAACGAAACCAGAAGCACGGATGCCACCAGGAACGGCTCTATTCCCATGTCAATGAATCTTACGACTGCACCGGCGGCATCATTGGTATGAACGGTGCTCAAGACTCGATGGCCCGTCTGGGCCGCCTGTACTGCTATTGCCGCCGTTTCCGGATCTCTGATTTCACCAACCATGATCACATCAGGATCCTGCCGCAGAATCGATCTTAAGCCGCCGGCGAAAGTCATACCGGCCTTTTTGTTCAGTTGCACCTGCCTGATGCTGTCGATGCGGTACTCGACAGGATCTTCAAGAGTGACAATGTTGACATCAGGTTTGTTCAGCAGATTGAGAATGGCATAGAGGCTGGTGCTCTTGCCGCTCCCGGTGGGCCCGGTGCTGAGAATCATGCCGTAAGGCCTCTGGCTTGAAACTGTTATCCTTTCCTGATCGGCGGGCACCATGCCGAGACGGTCCAGCGTATAGGTGCCGGCGTTGGTTACATCCAGGAGGCGGACAACAATATTCTCTCCATAAATGGTCGGCAGTGATGAGACGCGGCAGTTGATTTCCTTGTTTTCCATCCGCATGGTGAATCTTCCGTCCTGCGGAATCCTTGATACAGTAATATCCATGTTGGCCAGAATCTTGACGCGTGCAACGATGGCCATGGCCAGAGATTTCGGAGGGGACGGCATTTCATGAAGTCTGCCGTCGATCCGAAAGCGCAGTTGAATGCTGTTCTGCTGGGGACTGATGTGAATATCGCTTGCCCCCTCGCGCACAGCCTGCACAAATATCGTATTGACCAGCCGGATCACCGGCGCTTCGTCAGCAGAATCCTGAAGATTTGCCAGCAGAATGTCGTCCTGGGATGTTTCAGCCTCTTTTTCGGTTTCGAGCTGTGTGTCTATCTCCAGGCCTTCCAGCACCCCGCCGATGCCCTGCTGCATTCCGTAGACGTTGCTGATGATCTGGTTCAGCTCCCGTTCCGTGCAGACTACAGGCTCGACTTCATCATTGGTAATGACTTCAAGTGAGTCGAGGGCGTTCATATCCAGCGGGTCCGTCATGGCGACGGTAAGCAGACGCCCCCGCTTCTTGAGAGGAGCAACCTGGTATTTCTGGGCAATTTCATAGCTGATGGCGGAGGCCAGATTGGCGTCCAGAGTATAATTCTGAGGGATATACTTATCTATCTTCAACTGCCGGCTGAGCATGTCCACGATCTGATTTTCGCTGATTATGCCCTGGCGGATCAGATACTGTCCCAACCGCAAACCGGCCTTCCTTTGTTCGCCGAGCGCCTGCTTCAACTGCTCTTCGCTTAGCAGGTTCTCTTCAATAAGCATTTCTCCCAGTCTTTTCTTCTTACGCACTTTGTTATCCCTGATTGTTTCGATCAGCGTTTGACAAAATAGAGGTTGTCATTATCCCAGCTTTTTATGATTCCGGCATGTGTGGAATACGCAGGCGGCAGTAGTTTTACAGCCTGCAAGGCGGCATCTTCACTTTTAAAACCGTTGCTCATAATCACAAGAAACACAGTCCCTTCACGAACGTTCCAATACGAAAAGATACGGACAGGAGGAAAATTATCCGGGTAATCCATAATTAGATTATAAGCCTCCTTGAGATCACCGGTCTTATATACTTTAACCAGGAATTTGTCCTGGCTGGAGATGAGGGGATTACGTCCGACCGGAACAGCCGGTATATTGATTGCGTTTCCGGGCTGAACCTGCCGGATATCCGCTAAATGAGGGTTGGCAGCCTTGACGGCGTTCATGCACTCAGGATCGGAATCTCCATATACACGTTTAATCATGGCAAATACTGAAGTACCCTTGTGCATGGTCAGGCTTCCAAGAGTAACCGGCAATGTTTTTTCAGTTTTTATAGTGCTTGCAGAAACAGATGCCGCTCCGACAGGCAGAGTACTCAACGTTTTTTCTTTGTCTTCGAAGGAAAAAAGTCTGGAGGGGATTTGATAGTATGCTGCCAGCCCCACGACAAGCATAACTGTAATCACTGCCAGTGATACGTAAACCGCCGCCCATCTCAAATTCCTTGTTTCAGCATCTCTGCTCTGATAGGGCTGGACCCTCATGGCGCATGAATGCACCAGAAGCCATCCGGCCCGGGTTCGGTTCTGAATGATGAGCGTCAGTATAACCTGATGACAAAGGTTAATTATCCTGCGCGGATAACCGCCTGTCGAACGATATGCCGCATACAGACCGGCAAGGGTGAAAATAGCGGGAGCCGATCCGCTCTCTCCGCTGGCTTTGGCAAGCCGATAGCGGATCATGGATCGCGTTTCCCGGAAGTTCAGCGGCTGAAGCAGGTAATACTGGTTGATGCGGTCTGCAAAGTTGGCATGATTGTGAAGATAGTCTTCAAACTCCTTCTGTGCAAAAATGACAATCTGCAGAAGCTTCATCTCGTTTGTTTCATAATTAAGAAATTCGCGCAGTATCTCCACGCAAAAATCGGGCAGTTTCTGCCCTTCATCGATTATCAGAATGACGGTCTTATCTTCGTCCACCCCGCGCATGAAGAGATATTTTTTTATATTCTCCTTGATCTGCCACTCGGTGCGTGATGTGCGGGGTTTGTGAATGCCGAAGGAGACAGCAAGTGAGGTCAGGAATTCCAGCGGCTCGCTGAACGACGGATCAAGAAGGAGGTGAGTCTCCATTTTTCTGCTGTCTTCTTCCGTGTTTGTGCATTTAAGAATCAATTGGCGGCAGAGAGTTGTTTTGCCTGTGCCGACATCGCCGATCACGACATTGAGGCCGCGGCGCAGTCTTATGGAGAGCTCCAATTTTTGCAGGCAGCCCAGGTGTTTTTCAGATTGATAGAAAAATTCAGGCTCCGGAGAGTTCGAAAAAGGCTCTTTTTCAAGGTTTAAAATACGGAAATATTCCATACCCCTGCAGATCCTATGGTTTCTGTTTATCCTTGATTCCGGAGGATGAAGGCTCTCCCTGCTTTTGGGGATCCTTTTCTCTATCCGTCACCGCGGTATGTATCTGAGGCGGCAAAATACGCGGCGTTATGAAGATGAGCACTTCCTCCATTTTTTCAGACTTGCCCATGGTCTTGAAAAGCCAGCCCAGAACAGGGATATCCATCAGCCACGGCAGGCCGCTTGATGAATCGGACAATCTTTGTTTCGTCAATCCCGAAATGACAATTGTTTCACCGTCTTTTACGATGAGAGTGGTTTCTGTGGTTTTCTTGATAATGTATGGATTACCGTCAACGTTTCTGGATGGATCCACTTCATCCTTTTTCACCAGTATCTTCATCTTTAAATTGTTGCTGTCGACCACGTGCGGCGTGATTTCCAGACGCAGGACGGCATCTTCGAACTTCACTGTGCGAGACGGTGTGGTAGCACCAGTTGTAACTTCCGTTGTTACATAAGGGACTTTTTCTCCATTTTCTGTAAATGCCTTCTGGTTGTCAAGAGTGGTGATGGACGGGCTGGAGAGGATGTTCAGTTTACCGGCCGTCTGCAGAGCGGAGAGCTGCATGTCCAGAATGTTCCCCCCCAGGGTTCCGAACATGAGCCCCAGCGAACCCGATGCGGCCGCTGCCAGGTTGGCCGCCGGGAAATTGGCGGCAAACCCCTGGCTGCTGATGCCGGGCTTGCCTCCTCCCATCGGATCATATGTATAGGCCGTCGTGCTGTTACTGTAGCCTCCCGGAGTAAGGTATAATGTTTGTCGATCGGCTGACGTGCTGTACATACCGCCCCATTGTATGCCCAGATCGCGAGCTGTGGTCTTGGTAGTCTCCACAATATTGGCCTTGATGAGTATCTGCGCAGTGGGTTTGTCTATCTTTTCGATAATGGGCAGAAGCCTGCTGATATCGTCGCGTATGGCCTGAATGATCAGCGAATTGCTATGCTCATCCACTCTTACGGAACCGCGCGGCGTCTTGCCGTCCTTTTCCTTGGTAAGAGTCTCCTGAACATTGTCTTTCAGCAGCTTTGCATCTGCATAATCGATGTTGACGAGGGCAGTAACCAGGGGTTCCACCAGCCGGGTGTCCCTCTCCTGCACCTTGCGTTTGGTTTCACTTTCCAGATCTTCGGACGAAATAACCCGGATCACCTTACCCTCCCAGGTGTAAGTCAAACCATGTGTGCGCAGTATGCTCCTAAAAACCTGATCCCAGGGAACCCCCCTGAAATCGACGTTTATCTCGCCCTTGATGTCGTTTTTTACCAGGATGTTCTGGTCAGCGACACGTCCCATTGTACGCAGAACGGCCTTGATGTCGGCCTGACGCATGATCAGATTCATCTTGGTCACGGGCAGCTTTCCTTCAGTTGTGGACAGAGAAACGCTTTCCTGGATACCTTTGTCTCCCATGATGACAACTTTGGATGTTCCTATGGTCTTCGGCTTAGCTGTCGGCGAGGAACCTTGTGCCGTCTGGGCCATGGTGTTCCATTTCTCAAAGAAGGGGTCCTTTTTTACTTCACGGTTCGAAGAGCAACCGGTTGCCATGAAGAAAAGTAAGGTAACAGCCGTTATTATCAAATATCCCTTTTTATAATGTTCAGCCAATACAGTCCCTCCATTTATCACTAAACAACTCTTTGGAGTTTTCATCATTTTACTGATATTCATTTAGGGGCACGTCTATGGTTGACCCGTCAGACTTCTTTTCAATTACTACCCTTTCAGGGGAGATGTTTTTTACACTGTATCCACCGATATCCAGATTGTCCCCCACGGCATATTCGATACCGTTGATGATGGCCATGGCTTTTCTGCCTGTTTCTATATAACCGGTATAGGTAAAGGAAATCTTTTCCGGAAGAGCCTTTGCCGCTGCCTTTACCTTCATCCAGTCCTTGAATATTGCCGGCCGTAAAAAGGGATCTCCCACCCATGGGGCTCCGGCCCGGCTTACTATATGCACTTGCCTCGAGATTCCTGACGAACTGCCCCCTCCGATGCCCGATGCAGCCATAAAGTTGCTTAGTTCCTGCTTATGCACATCAGGACTCACAACTTTCCTGCTCTTCTTAATTAGCAATTCATAACCGCCATACATCACGACCAGCAGCAAGACACACAGAATTATTATTTGCTGCTTCGTCAATCTGGGCATATACAATCCTTGGTTCTCATTATTACAATACCTACCCCATGGCAATCCAAATCTTCAGGGTATATTCCAAAGTTCCAGAACGCTGCTGAATCTGCATCTCTTCAATACTTTCAAATGAGGGAATGGCTCCAAGACCGAGGAGAAATGTTCTAAAAAGCACAAATTCACCTTTGACGGTCATGGCGACAGGTATTCTTGTGGCGTTGCCACCGGCAGCAGCATTCATGTCAGCAGACACCGACACCGCTTCCATGCCCGCTTTGCGAGCCTCTTCCTTCAACATCGAAATGATTTGATGAACGCTGTTCTTGGGCATGGGCACTTTTACCGGAAACGGCAAGGCTTCCTGTTTCATACCGTCCGACACTTTCTTGAGATTCAGATAATAGGGAAGAAGGGTGTTTTGTTCCTCTATCTGGCGCTTCAAGTCGGATGTCTTGCGGTCAAGATTGGCGATGCTTCTTTCCGCAGGCAAGATCCCTCCAAACAGAAGCAACAAAAGCCCGAAGAGACATACCGCGAAATAGACAATACTGCGCTCCGGGACATATTGGAAGACTCCCCTGACATTCGCCGATATTTCCTGGATATTCAATGCCATCTTCTAACCCGTTTTTATAAATATCAAAAAATACAAGAAGTCTCTGTTGTTGATCTGTTCATAGTTGCTTTTCTGGATGGCGACTTGCGGAAACATGGGAGAAGCGCCCAGTTTGACAACATAGTCTGTCAGTGATTTTTCCATTACGTTCTTATTACCCCCGGATATGAGTCCCTCAATGGCAATGCCATCGCCTGGTGTCTGCTGTGCATCTTTCGGCATGACTTCAGCAGGTTTCTGGTCTGCATTAGTTTTTATGAAGCCGGCCTTCAGGCTTGTTAACCGAATATTGGGCGGTGTCAGTGTTGAAACTTCACTCAATAAAGCCACGGGCATATATCTTTCACCGATCGCCTTTGATCGCTGGAGCATTTGCAGCATTATCTCCTGATCAACGCGCGGCTGCATCTGCAAAAGCTGTGTCTCCAATTTGGACACCGCTGTCTTTTTCTGGCTTAAACTGTAAAGATCATACATGAAGATACCGGAACAGATCGTTACGGAGGCGATAAAGAAAGCAAATATGATCCTGTTGATGAAGGTGATGCGGCTTGATTTCTCCTTTTCCTTATAAGTAAAAATCATGTTCGGGGTGAAACTGTTATCAGACAGCGCCAGCCCCAAAGCCATCATCATGGCGGTGCGTTCAGAGAGAGGATATTCCATGCCGATATCGCACCTCATATCTCGCTGCGAATCAGGTGCAGGAATGCTGTATGCCACACCCAACTGGCTGCCTATATATTCCACCATAGGCTGATATACATTCATTGCCGAGGTAACATAAATGCGACTGATTCTCTCATTTTTCAGATTGACCGTATAGTGCTCAAAGGTCCGTTCCACCTGCCTAACCAGACGCTCCAGGGACGGTTGTATGATTTTAAAGACTTCATCCTCCGGCATTCCGAAACCGGGATCGCCCTCGTTTAACGGCTGCCCGTCACGGCTAAGGCTGTTGAGTATTTTTCTCAGGTCCTGCTCGGCGCTGACGGGTTCGCCGGCGCCTGATTCCTGTCGCGACATGAATTTCTCACTGCCTATCTCCTCATAGAGCAGCTCCATCATGCTTTTTATCCCGGCCTTGATATCCCTGGTCATGACAAGCTTGTCCTGTGCATAAATATCGATGCGCGAGAATTCATTGCCGATGAAGAGGCTGGCGCACGTTTCTTCAACAGTTGCCAGGCACCTTGACTTTAAAATACTCTGGAAGGCAAAAGAGGCTACGGTTATGCCGGCCAGGGGGAAACCGATTCCAGAAAACAGGCGGCTCAATTCTTCTACTTCCGGGCGGGGTGCGGTGTAGAGCATTACAGCTATTTTGGCGATGCCCTGATCCATAACCTCCCCGAGGACCTCAAAATCGAAGATGGTTTCCGCTTCACTGTGAACGGCTTCCCAGTTGTAGGGAGCATCTTTTTTAACAGTCCACAGGACGGCGTTTTCTATCTGCTTGTTCGGGACCTTAGGAATACGAATGTGCCGGATATCCACATTGGCCGAGGACATCAGCGTCCAGATGAGAGGTTTCTTGACTGACCTACAGAACGTGCTGAGTTCAGCTTTCAGCCATTCGGAAAATTCTTTGGTTCCTCTGGGAGAAGAGGAGGGTATGGGCGAACATCGGTAATCCAGAAGCCTCCAGACGCCATTTGCTTCCTTCACGACACTGGCCATTCGTAAAAAATGATGACCGATGTCAACACCGATATTTGCAGTTTTATAAAAGGAAAGTATTTTAGATGGTCCCCGGGAAATTATTTTGCTGTCAGCAGGGGCATCAGGCGGTTCATGCTCAAAAGTATAAATTTCATTATCGGGCGGTGTAATTGTTTCCTGCTTTTGCCCGACTTTTCCCTTCCTTATTATATCCAGCAGCTTTTCTGTTGAGGTTATTTCCTTAAACCGGTCCAAATAACTATTCCTGCCTCTGTATTATGAATTCTCTTCCTGTTCGGATAAAAAACCTTTATCTTTACTGGATTCAATATAACTACAATAATTCTATATTCAAATTATAAATTGGTACCACTATTACCTAATTACTGCTGTTGTCAAGTTCTAAAAAATGTAAAATTGCAAATATTATCAAGGCCTATACCTTTTCTCATCTATACCTGGTAAAGAAAATTTCTTTTCGCGTCGGTTGCGAAGATTCTCTCACACTAACATAAAAGATTTGTCAAGACAGCGGAACGGTTGTTTAAGAAGTTATAAAACCCTCACGATCACCATCGTTATATCATCAAACTGCGGCTGATGACCTGCAAAGGCAATGACGTCCTTTTGAATTGCTTCAAGGACTTCACCGGATTTTTCATTGCGGTTTTCCTGCACAACCTCCATGAGACGCCCGGTCCCGTAAGCCTCGCCTCTATCGTTCACAGCCTCGGTAACGCCGTCGGTATAAAGCACGAGAAGATCCCCGCTTTCGAGTTTTTCCTGCAGTTCATGGAGATTGATGCCCTGTTTGACGCCGAGGGCGATGCCTTTAGTCTTGAGAGGAATCGGCTGATCCATACCGGCCCTGAACAGCAGCGGCGGATTGTGGCCGGCATTAACGTATCGTATTCTCTTGAAGGGATCTATCATGGCATAGAAAAGGGTGACGAACATACCGGAGGTAGAGTCCCTGCATATAAGTTCATTTGCCTGTGTGATGGCGGAAGCCGGACTCAGATTGCCGGTTGTGCTTGCCCTGACGATAGTTCTGGACAGCCCCATGAACATGGCTGCCGGCATGCCTTTTCCGGAGACATCGGCAATCACCAGCCCCCAATGAGTCTCGTCAACAGGAATAAAATCATAGAAATCTCCGCCCACTTCCCGCGCCGGGATGTTGTTGGCCGCAATCTCCACGCCGCTTATATCCGGAGGATTCGCGGGAAGAAGTCTCTGCTGAATATTACGGGCAATTTCCAGCTCTTTCAGTAATCCCTCCTTATCGGCAGTTGTGCGCTCCAGTTTCGCCATCTGATCCTTGAGGTCGGACGTCATTCTGTTAAAGGCATTGGCAAGATCCTCAAACTCATCCTCTGTGTGGAGCTGGACGCAGTGATCGATTTTGCCATGCCCTATGGCCTTCGCTCCGTCTATCAGGGTCATGATGGGATCGGTGATAGTTCTGGACAGCAGGTATGATATACTCATTACGACAATCATCAGAATGATGAGAAACAGGATAAAACTGATGTATATGTTTTGAAACTTTTCGGAAATGTTTTCATTGATCGTTCGCGTTGCAGAGGCAATCTTCTCCTCTGTCTGTTTCATGGGAATGCTGAATTCATCTATATATGTGGTAGCCGCTATCATATAGGGGGTGCCTTTAATCGGCACAATGGACATGAATTTGCGTCTGATTTTTCCGTCGGCATCCTGCCAGTCATAGTATCCGCCGGCCGGCGATCCGCTGAAAGTTTTTTCAAATATGCCCCAGAACATGGGCAGCTTTTCCTTCCATTTATGCATATCGAAATCTATCAGCTCTGCATTGGGATGGAAGCGCATAATGCCGTTTTTGTCATACAGGATGGTGTAGCCTGTCTTGCCCACCGACTGAACGGCTATTTTCCTGAAATCCTTTTTGCTTCTCAGCGCTCCGATACTAATACCCGGCTGTGCATTCAAGTATATGCGGCACTGCAGGGCCACATCCGCCGCTTTCTGGGCGATTATATTTTCACCCAACTCCTCTAACGCCTTCGTGCTGTCCGAAATGGCGTTGCTGCCGAGATATGATCCGCTTTCCAGCGCGTAGTCGCCGATTTTTTGAAGATCGCTCAGGGCATAATAACCGAAGAGAATAAGAGATATGACGGGCAATCCCAGGAAGGCCATCATTCTGGTCCCTATCCTGATGCGCCGGAATAATGTTGATATCGGATAATCAGTCAATCGCTCACCATGTCTCACAGATTGAGAGTTTGCCAGCGACTCTCCTGCTCAAGCCGGTAGAAGACGCGGCGGCGGTCCGGAGAATCTTTTTTCACAACATATCCCTTGACGATATAGCCTCTGGCCAGATAGTGCATGAAGAGAGACCGGCATTTGTTTCTCAGCAACTGGGCCTTGGTGCGGTCCACCTTCAGAAGTTTGTCCTGGTTATACGGTATTTCTACGAAGATCGGTGTTGTATTGAGATTATAGATGGTCTTTTGCCCGGGCTGTTCCAGCCCCTGTTCATCGATAATGATATCGTTGACAATATTATTTTCATTCATCTCAGAAATATCGTCCAGCGACGGCAGTTGACCTTTTTCTATCCTGTCCCTTACCCTGTCCGAATTAATTATCCAATCGACCACGAAACGATCCGTCGAAATGGCCCTGTTGAATTCGTCGCTCGTGAATACCGCACTGTAGTAGTTGAAACCGATCTCCTTGACGATGGCTCCCATCTTATGAATATAAATGTAGCCGTTTCTTGATACAAGAGGATCATATGTCCAGCGAATGCGCGGTATCCCTCTCTCCTTTGCACATTGATAAAGGGTCTTGACCATCTCATCGCCGATGTTCTTATCCCAGTATGGCCTGTCAACCCCCATCCTGGCTCCGTACCAGAAGGGTCCCTTTTTATCGAAATCCGCGAAGCAGACCAGAAAACCGATGGGATGGTCCTCTGCATACCATGGATCATCCTTGGCCATTGCCGCTCTTTCTTCAGGAGAGAACATGCCTTCGTCAAAAGCGGTCAGGACAAGGCCATTGGTTATATAGGCCAGCTCGAAGTAAAGCATGGGGGCGTTTACTTCCCTGTACCCTTCCCGGTTCCATACCCTCTTCTCCAGTTCCACCACATCGTTGAGAATGCTTTCTCGAAGGTACTTCTCCACCCTGATCTTTGGTTTGACAGGCATAAAGCCACCTCATGATTAAGGTTGAACGGAAGTATTTCTTTCCCTCAGGAAAAACTTATCCGGATATGTGATGAGCGTTAACGTATTGGTCATGCCGTTGCGTACATAACGCACATCGTTAGCCATTTTTTTTATCAGAAAGACGCCCAGTCCTCCGACCTTTCTTGACGGTATATCGGGGGCAAGGTCAGGGTCCGGATGAGATAGAAGGTTAAAGGGTATTCCTTCATCCTCGATGGATATTGCCAAGCCGCGGTTACCTATGCTGTCGCATTTAAGTTCAATGGTTCCGCTTCTCTTGGGATATGCATAACGAATAATATTTACGAGAGCTTCTTCAACCACCAGTTCGATTTCATTTATTCGTTCCGGCGGAAACTCCATTTCTCCGGCGCATTTTGATACGTACTGTAAAAATGATCTTAAATTATCTATGGTGGCGGGCAGTTTCATTTATGAAAGGCAAATCTTTACAGACTCTTTAATAGCTCTAATAACTTTTATTTTGCCTGCAGTGCCTCATCGACAGACTCGTAAATGGAAAACATGGTGTCAAATCCCGCAATCTCAAATACTTCTTTCACTGTGCCCTTCAGGGCTGCGAGCTTAATGCTTCCTTTGTTGTTTTCCAGATTTTTAGCGGCTGCCAGTATACACTGAAGCCCGGCGCTGCTGATGTATTCAAGAGAGCTGAAATCAAGAATAAATGAGCTGTCGCCGTTGTTGATTTTTTCTTCCAGGGTTTGGTCGAAGTCAGTTGCACAAACGGCATCCATCCTGCCTTTTACAGCGATTACTATTGTATCCTGTTCTTTATTTAAATCGATTTCCATAACCGGTAAAGAGGAGGCTGATGCCTGTAATGTTTATTTATTTCCCTCCCTCGTTAAAACCCTCTTTTAAGCGAAGGAGGGAAATATGTGAAAGAATATAAATGAAGAAGATGTCAATATCGCTTACTTCTTCGAATAGTCATAGAAGCCCCTGCCTACTTTTCTGCCCAGGAAGCCGGCATCGACATATTTTTTCAGCAACGGGCACGGACGGTACTTGGAGTCTCCGAATCCTTTGTGGAGAACATCCATGATCGCCCAGCAGGTATCAAGGCCGATCAGGTCCGCCAGGGCCAGAGGACCCATGGGATGGTTCATACCCAGCATCATGATGTCGTCGATGGCTTTGGGCGTTCCTACGCCTTCAAACAGTGCATATACTGCCTCATTGATCATGGGCATCAATATCCTGTTGGAGATGAAGCCGGGGAAGTCGTTGCACTCAACAGGAACCTTGCCGAACTGTTTGCTGAGTTCCTCGGTGAGGTTATATGTTTCCTGCGATGTGGCAAGGCCGCGTATGATTTCCACCAGCCTCATTACCGGCACCGGATTCATGAAGTGCATACCGATGATCTTATCGGCCCTTTTGGTGGCTCCCGCAATCCTCGTGATCGGAATCGAGGAGGTGTTGGTGGCCAGGATTACACCAGGCTTGCAGACCTCATCCAGCTTTTTAAAAATGTTCAGTTTCAGATCTTCTCTTTCAACGGCGGCCTCTACGACAAAATCGGCATCCTTCATGTCTTCCAGGTTGGTGCTTTTTTTGATCCTGCCGAGAATTTCCTTCTTCTGATCAGCGGTGAGCTTTTCCTTGGCAATCAGTCTGTCCAGGTTCTTGGAAATTGTGTCGAATCCTCTGTCGACAAACTGATCTGCAATGTCGTTCATGATGACGTTAAGTCCGCCGGGATATGCCGCAACCTGAGCAATGCCGTTACCCATCTGACCAGATCCAATAACACCAAATGTCTTAACTGCCATTTCTTTGCCCTCCTTGAGATTTAAGTATTATTGGGGGACAGGCAGCGCCTGTCCCCCTGGTTGTATGGAAAGTTATTAAGCCTATAGTCTCCAGTCGAGGTTTACATACGAAGACTACTTATCCACGCGGATCAACATGGCATCACCCTGGGCATGACCGGAGCATATGCCGCAGACGCCGATTCCGCCGCCGCGACGTCTGAGTTCATAACCCAGAGTCATCAGGATACGGGCGCCGGTAGCACCTATGGGGTGACCGTAAGCAATGGCGCTTCCGTTGACATTTACCTTTTTCATCATCTCTTCTTTGGACATGCCCAGAATGCTTCCGGCACTGACAAGCACGACAGCGGCAAAGGCTTCGTTGATTTCGATAAGAGCTACCTTATCGACTGACAAATCATTCTGTTCGAGAACCTTTTTGATGGAAAGGCCGGGAACGGTGGCGATATCCTTCGTCGGCTGGGATACTTCGGCATAATCCAGAATCGTGAATATGGGTTTCAACCCCAGTTCTTTTGCCTTATCCGCACTCATGATAAGACATACGTCGCCGCCATCGTTTACGCCCGGCGCATTGCCCGCGGTCACGCTGCCCAACTGGCCGGTGACGGTGCTTTTATGGTTGAACACGGGAGGCAGCTTTCCCAGGCCTTCCATGGTAGTTCCTGTTCTCGGACCTTCGTCCTTATCGAAAATTATCGTATCTTTACCCTTTTTAATTTCAACCGGGAAAATCTCTTCATCCAGACGGCCGCCCTTCATGGCAGCCACCGCTCTCATCTGGGACGTGTAAGCCCATTCATCCTGATCCTGTCTTGTAAAGCCAAACTCATCCGCCGTTTCCGAACCGTGAATGGCCATATGCCTGTTGTAGAAGGCATCCCAGAGACCGTCATAGACCATCAGGTCGACTACACGACCGTTAGGCAGGCCCATCCTGTTTCCCCAGCGCATATCGGGAAGTGAATAGGGGCAGTTGCTCATGCTTTCCTGTCCGCCGGCTATTATTATTTCCGCCCTGCCGGTCTGGATCATCTGTACTCCAAGATCAATTGTCTTGATTCCCGATGAGCAGACCTTATTTACCGTAATAGACGGGATCCACTCCGGCAGGCCGGCGAGCAGCGTCGCCTGGCGGCTGGGCACCTGGCCGCAACCGGCGGGCACAACCTGGCCCATGATGACATAGTCGACATCTTCAGGTTTTACTTTTCCTCCTGTCCTTCTCAAGCACTCCTTGATTGCCAGAGCGCCCAGTTGCGGGGCATCAAATCCCTTGAGAGAACCTCCGAAAACACCATAGGGAGTCCTGCAGGCTTCCACACAAACCACTTCACGGAAACTCTTGAACGCACCCTTGATCTTTCTCCCCATCCCTGAATAGTCGGATTTTCTCTCGCCAAACCCGGTTACCTTGGCATCGGCATAATACTTTGCTCTGGTTTTATCCAGTTTCTGCGGAACTTTCTCCATGCTTTCCTCCTTTATTATTTTCGAGATTTACAAGGTGTTAACCTTTGAATAGACAGTCCGTGTTCAGTATGCTTTGCAGAGGGCTTCATTTACTTGCACATCCAATAATATTTGTCAATCGATTTGCTCTATTTTTGATTGCCAACGACCGCTTCCATATGTTAGTCATTCGGCGGAAAGCTTGCCCACGTTGTGATCGACACAAACAGTCAAAATCCGGAGGTAGCCGCGTGCCTGCGCTGACACTCAAGAAATGCCCTAAAGTCTATATGCTCGAAACACATCGTTCCAAAACACCTGATTCAACCTTGCGGTTTGTTGAAAACATGAAAGACATGCTGGAGATGATTGATTTACAGGATGCCACTTCACTTGATCGTTTGGGCATTCCGGTATTTCTCTGTCACAGGATTAGACCCGACGATTCCCGTACAAGCCATACCGGCAAAGGTGTATCGGCCATCCAGGCACAGGTTTCCCTGACGATGGAATCAATAGAAAGGTTTTGTTCCGAATACCGGAGTGAATATTCATCCAGGCTGATCAAAGGCAGTTATGCCTCCTTAAAGAAAAAACACAACACGCTCGATCCGCAGTCGCTCATACTTTCCGTGCTGAATGACTATCGCCCTGACGGCGAGATACACTGGGTATGGGGTACGGATATTCTGAGGCAGGAAGAAATTCTTGTTCCTGCCTGTACGGTCTATCATCCCTTTCATCTGGACGAATTTTTTTTAATCAACACCCATACGAACGGCATAGCTTCCGGAAACACGCTGGAAGAGGCAGTCATTCACGGCCTGGCCGAGGTAATCGAACGGGATGCTTGGAGCATTGCCCAGTACAACAGACATTTCAGGGAGGCTCTTTCCGTGGAAGACGGAGCAGAAACCAGGTTCATCGTTGATGTAATAGAGAGGTATGACGAAGCGGATATCGAAATCGTTGCCAAGAATATTACATCGGATGTTGGTGTACCGGTGATAGCGGCCTTTTCCCGGGATCTGGTTCACGATAACATGATTCCGATAGACGGATTCGGCGCACACATCGATCCCAAAGTCGCCATGATCAGGTCGATCCTGGAGATTGCCACGACAAGAGCCCTTTTTATGCTGAAGTTCGGCCTGGGGGGGATGAACGAATCGATGAGCGGCTACTTCCGCGAAGAAGACGAAAACGATCCCCGTTTCTATGCGTCTGAACTGAAGAAACTGAGCGACATGCAATCCGACTATACAGAGGACATCTATGAAGACATCCTGATAATGACGGGCAAGCTTCAAAAATGCGGGCTGGACAGGGTTATTGCCGTTGATCTTACACGCCCCGATGTCGGTATACCAACTGTGCGCGTAATCGTTCCCGGAATGGAAGGAACATGCTTTGACAGATCACGACGGGGCGACCGTCTGCTGAACGTTTTCCAGGGTGATTAACAGTGCTTTCTGAATCGGATACCAAAGAGAGGCTGGTTTATTGCTACTGCGTATTCCGGCAGCTCAACTGGCTCTATGGCAATTCCACCATTCCTCCCGAAAAATATCTGAAATATTTAAAAAAATCTTCTCTAAAGCTTTCCAGTGACAGGTTCATAACCGGCACTCTGAAAGAAGCAGCGCGTATGGAAGGCTTTGAAAGAGGTCTGCATTCTCTCATCAATTTCTATGAAGGAATCGTCCATGCCCTGTGTGAAGTTGCAGAAACAAGCATGGAAGATATCGAAAATGAACTGTCCAGGGAGTTTTTAAAAAACCTTGCCGCTGAAATGGATGTGCAGATCTATTGACATCCATTCTCCGGTCAGAGATTCTGGAAAAACCTCGGACAATCGAACGCCTGCGTACACAGGTATATCTTAAAAAAACATATTTCTCCTTGACACAAAGGAGAGTATCACTTATACATCAATGCGTTGTTCTAAAATAGGGCTGTTTCAGTGATTTGGCAGTCCGGCACAAAACGCGGAGTGAATGAAAAAAAACCGCAGACTCACCATAGAAGAAACACGAAAGCTGTAACACAAAAGACCTCTTTGCATAATTCAAAACGGATTCAGGGAGGTTATTCATACTTTAATTTTTACATGTCATTAGAACACATCTGATCATAACGGTATCGCAAGGTATCCGAAACGTCTGACGCTTTTGCATGTTGCTGATTTTTCAATGAAAGGAGGTGAGTCTTCGTCTTAGTCACAAATTATTCCATTTTGTAAATAGCTGAAGTTCTTATTTGACGGGGGTGTTTAACTAGACAAGGTTGAAAGGAGGTAACAATGCCAAGAATTCGTGGAAAATCTAAAACAGCAGAGATAATGACCCTGGATGCTGCGGTCAAGAAATTTATGCACAATGGTGTTATGTGCGCTTTTAGCGGGTTTACGGGTTTTAACCGCAACCCGTTTGCCTTTGCCTGGGAGACGGCAAGGCAGGGTGTTAAGGATATCCATGTCATCGACAGGCACGGCAGCTGCTGCACATGGCTGCTCAACGCTGTTGGTGCCATCGGCGTATACGAGACCGACTGGATGGGTTGGGGTGAGATGGCCGGCAAACTCGATATAAATATGGAGAGACTTTACAAGAATGGGAAAATCATCCTTGAGGACTACTCACACGGCGCCATGGCTATGCGCTTCCTGGCAGGCGCTATTGGTGCACCTTTTATTCCTTACTCAGCGCCGCTTGGATCAGATCTTTACAATCCCAAGTATGACGCGCTAGGAAAGGCTGGAAAGAGAGACGGAAAAGACCCGAAGATTCCCAAGAAGAAGTTCATCCAGATGGAAGAACCATTCTGGGGCGATGGAGACGTTATTCTTCTCCCCGCCGCCAGACCTGAACTGGCTATTATCCATGTCGCCCAGGCAGGCGACAAGGGAACAGCTAAATGGCGTGGTGTCGGTACCATTGACAAAGAAATCGCCTTCGCTTGTGAAAAGGTCGTGATCGTTGCAGAAGAGATCGTGCCTGAGTCGGAAATGAGGAAACTACCGGAAGGGAACCAGATACCCTATTTTACGGTAGATGCCATCGTCGAATGTCCGTGGGGAGCCTTCCCGAGTTCAGTGCCCTTCTATTATGACTATGACGCACCCTTCATGCGTGAGATGGACAAGGTATCCAGAAATCCGGAAGATCAGAAGAAATGGCTCGATGAGTGGGTTTATGGGCCAAAGAGCTGGGAAGATTTTGTCGTAAAACTCGGGGCTAAGAAATTGCTGGATCTCCGGGCGGACACTACAACCGGTTACAGCGTGAAGATGATGAGAGGCAAGAAACCGGCACCCAGGATGAAAATGCCCTTGTCCGTGGCAATGAGCGGCTATTAATAGAAAGGGGGGATATAAAACATGGCAAAATCAATGGAACAGTTAATGGAGTTGATTGACAAGATACCAAACGAACCAGCCAAGGTAGGCGAGTTTATCCTGCCGGAGCTGATGGCTATTGCCATCGCTAACGAAGTTCGTAATGATGATGTTGTCTTTGCTGGCACGGGTCTGCCCATGGTCGGCATCATGACGGCCAATTTTACAAATGCTCCCAATGCATTGCTTATTTATGAATCGGGGATCTGCGATGGCAAGACCATGCATGTACCCATGTCTGTCTGCGATCAGCGTGCGGCCAATGCTAGTTCCACCCTGGGTGGACTGGTCGATACCTTCGGGTACTATCTCCAGCAGGGCTATGTCACCCTGGGATTCCTCGGTGGCGCGGCAATCGACAAGTACGGTGGAGTCAACGTAACCTCCATCGGCGACTACTATTCACCGGCCCATCGTTTCACCGGTTCTGGCGGCAACTCCGATATCGGAACGATGTCTCACAGGGTGGCGTATATTATTCTGCAGGAGAAGCGAAGATTCCTGGAAAGGAATGAGTACACGACGACTCCGGGCTGGTGGTGCTGGGACTTTAAGACCAATGAATGGAAACCCAAGAAAGAGGTCTGGAAGAACACTGCCTACGCCAACAGCGGTCCCTGCGCCGTCGTTACCAATATGGGCGTCTATCGCTTTGACGATAACGGCGAGATCTACCTGGAAACACATCATCCCGGTGTTACGATCGAGCAGATCAAGGAGAATTGCGGTTTTGATCTGAACATATCAAAGGTGAAGGGAGAATCACCCCATCCCACCTACAGGGATCTGTTCGTGCTTCGCGAGTTCGTCGATCCGGAACTCATCTTCCTGCCGGCGAAAACGGAATACACCAAGGAGATCCAGGCAATAATTGACAAAGGTTAAATCGTTAAAGGAGGCGGGATACCGCCTCCTTTTTTTTTGTTCATCACAAACAAACAGGATTAATAAAAAGATAATAAAACGATAAAGAATACAAGAGAGAAGGGAAAGAAAAGATGAATTTAGATTTAACTGAAGAACAAAAAATCATACAGGATACGGCAAGAAATTTTGCAAAATCGGAATTGGAACCGCTGGCTGCAAAACATGATCAGGAAGGCGACAGAGAGGCATTCCTGAAGAATCTGAAGAAGCTGGCAGAACTTGGACTTATGGCTATCAACTGCAAGGGCGAATACGGCGGATCGGAAGCCGGCGTGGTAGCCTTCAGCCTGGCCGTTACAGAAATAGGCAAGGCCTGCGCCTCTACGGGCGTGACCATGTCGGTCAACAACATGGTCTGCGAAGTCATCCAGGCAATCGGCTCCGAGGAGCAGAAAAAGAAATACATCCCCAGGATTGCATCGGGTGAATACTACGCCGGTGGTTTTGGTCTTACCGAAACGACGGCGGGTTCCGACCCTGCCGGAATGCGCTGCAGCGCGGTTCTGGACGGCAATGAATGGGTTCTAAACGGCAACAAGATGTTCATCACCAGTGCTGAATATGCAGGTGTTTTTGTCGTCTGGGCAGTGACCGACAAGACCGCGAAAAAAGGCAAGGGCATCACGACTTTCCTGGTGGAAAACGGCATTAAGGGCTTCACCGTCGGCAGGGCTGAACACAAGATGGGTCAGCATGCATCGGTGACCAATGAACTCATTTTTGAGGACTGCCGTATTCCTAAGGATGCCATGATGGGGAAACCCAACGACGGCTTCAGAATTGCTGCCGGAGAGCTGGCAGGCGGGCGTATCGGCATCGGCTCCCTCGGCCTCGGCATCGGACAGGCCGCTATAGAGTACTCCACCAAATATGCGATGGAAAGAAAGCAGTTCGATCAGCCGATAACCAACTTCCAGGCAATTCAGTGGATGATAGCCGAATCATACACTGAGCTGGAAGCCGCCAGACTGCTTCTGATGAATGCGGCCTTCCAGAAAGAAAACGGAAGGTTTTTTGCGCGTCAGGCTTCCATGGCCAAATATTATGCCACCGAGGCTGCGGAAAGAGCGTGCTATAACGCCCTGCAGATGCTCGGCGGTTACGGCTATACAGCGGAATTCCCGATTGAACGGTTTGCCAGGGACGTACGCATAACATCCATTTATGAAGGCACAAACCAGATCCAGAGATTGATTATAGCCAGAGATATCCTGAGCAGTCTGAAGTAAGAAAGGAGGATCAAGACAATGACCTATGAAGCAGTTTTGGTCACGAAGGAAGATGATGGTAAAATTGGGATCATTACACTAAATCGACCTGATGCTCTTAATACATTTAACCATGCTCTCGCCCGGGATCTTAGTCAGGCGCTTATTGATTTGGACCAGGAAGAAGGAGTTCGCGTAATTGTCATTAACGGTGCAGGTAAATGCTTTTCAGCAGGCATAGATGTCTCCCCGGATGTTTTTGAGAAGATGACACCCTGTGAATATTACGACTGGATTACCTTGATGGAGAAGGCCATTGTCGTCATATCAAAAATGAAAAAGCCTGTAATTGCTTCCGCGCACAACTTTGCCGTGGCAAATGGCATCGGCATCGTTGCTGCTGCTGATCTTGCCATTGCCGAGGAAGGTACCCGGTTTGGCGCAACCGCTATCAATGTGGGCTTGAACTGCATTGGTCCACAGGTTGCCCTGTACCGTAATTTGGGTAAGAAAAGAACGCTTGAACTGGTGTTGACGGGCAAGGTAATTACTGCCAACGAAGCGGAGCGCTTCGGACTACTTAACAAGGTGGTTCCCAAGGGTTCTCTTCAAGAAGAAACAATTAAAATGGCCAAGGAATTGGCATCCAAAAGCCCCTTGGCCCTCTGGAGCGCAAAAAAATCATTTTATGACATGTCAGATCTCGAGTTCAACAAGGCAATGGAACTCGTAAACAACCAATTCGCGCTTCTTTGTTCTTTGAATGATGCTGTTGAGGGAATAAAGGCCTTTAGCGAAAAAAGACAGCCACAATGGCAGTTAAAATGAGATGAGAAAAATTCAAGACTGATCAGCTGCAACAAAAGTCGCCTGATCATATATACGCGGAATGGATTTCCTTTTTACAACGCTCGCGTAAGAGGAAGGGGCCCCTGTGGCGACAATGTGGCAAAGGGGCCTCTTTTTTTATCGGTTGAAAATGGTCAAAATCAAATAACGTGCTTCCAGATCGAAATAGATATTAATCCATGTACTGGAGATACATCTCTGTCAAGATGCAGGGATATGGAACCTTTCGCAGAACCGTATGGCGACTAATTTATTGAAAGAGGCAGAAAGGTCCAATCTATTGGCAAAAACTTCAAATAATGAAATCCTTTGTACTGATTGGGAGTATGGCACATGAGTAAAAGATTATTGATTGTAGGAGGCGGCGCAGCCGGACCTTCAACAGCAGCAGAAGCAAAAAGAAGGGATAAATCACTTGATGTTACCATGATCGAGGCGGGTGACTTTGTCTCATACGCAGCCTGACCGATGCCTTATTACATCGGTGATGTAATCAAAGATCATAACAAGCTTATAATAAGAACACCGGAAGGTTTTCAAAAAACAGGCATCAACGTAAAAATCAAAACACGCGTTGAAGATATCGATGCCTCGAAGGGTATGGTGCATCTTTCCGACGGTACAAGCATGCCTTACGACATCCTGGTTATGGCCACGGGAGGTGATGCAACGCGACTGGATATTCCGGGCATTGACCTCGAAGGTGTATTCGTCATGAGAAACCTCATGGATACTTTGAGGTTGAAATCCTACATTAATGACAAGGCCTGTCGCAAAGCAGTCATTATCGGCGGTGGATTTATTGCAATGGAAATGTGTGAGGCATTGAAAAACCTGGGTATTGATACAACGGTAATGATTCGTGGATGCAGACCGGTAACTCGGTGGGATGTAGAATTCACGGATATAATCACCGAGGAATTAAAGAAAAAAGAGGTTTCCTTTGTACCGGAAACCACGTTTTTTGCCATTGAAGAGGGCACAAACAGCCGTCTTGTCCTAAAGACCGATAAGGGTGACATTGATGCTGATTTAATTATGTTGGGCGTAGGGGCACGACAGAATGTGGCATTAGCCAAGGCAGCGGGGGTAGAATTGGGTCAAAGCGGTGCCATTAAAGTGGATTTAAGCCAACGAACATCCCGTGAAGGTATTTATGCCGTTGGCGATTGCTGTGAAGTGTTTCACCGGGTGGCCCAGCGCTGGGTTTATGTTCCCTTAGGGGACATCGCTAACAAGCAGGGACGTGTTGCCGGTCAGAACATAGGGGGTTTAAAGGCTGAATTTCCGGGAATCGTAGGCGCCCAGTCTTTCAAGGTTTTCGATCTGGAGGTTGGAACGACAGGGCTAACGGAAAAAGAAGCAATCAAGTACGGTTTTCAACCCGTCAGCGCCTTGATCCAGGGACTGCCGGTAGGTCGCCCCATGTCGCAGGGTGAAAAACTGGTTCTTAAACTGGTAGCGGACAAAACTACAGGGAAGCTGATCGGTGGTCAATGCGTTGGAGAAAAGGGCGCTATTCAGAGAATATTTGCCTTATCGGTGGCTCTATGGTCGGGGCTGGGCATTAACGAGGTAGGGTATTTAGATTTCCCCTATGCTCCAAACTTCGGCGGTGCATGGGATGTAATTCATATCGCCGCGCAGGAACTTATTAAAAAATCACTTTAAGGAGAACGCAACGATGGAACAATCGAATCTGAAAAATGTGGAAAAACCAGAAGATCTGAATAATGAAGACCTTGCACGCTTGGTAGTGGATATGTTTCACCGCATCATGGTTCATTATACCCTCTGGTACACCTCGGTGAAACATCAGTTTGGTATACCCCGTTCTCTGGAAGTCATGCGGGAGGCAAAAAAGAACGCTTACAATGTCCTGATGGACCGTTTCGCAAAGGTGCTCGGATTTAAGATGATAGACGGCATACCGGAACCCCTTTTGAAACTGCCAAGAGAAAAACTTATCGACCTGATGAACAATCTGGGCGTCAACTGGCTGGCAAATGACGGTATCTGGTTCCAGGCTGTGGAATCAAAAAGGAACATGTTCGACGCCAAACGTTGCAACGATACCTGCTGGACACGGTTTTCCCCCTTTGAAGCATGGTCCATCAAGGAATTCCTTGGTATGCCTGAGCAGGCGGGGCTTGAAGGATTGAAAACTGCTCTACGTTTCCGCATGTACTCCCGGATCAATGTCCAGTCTATCATCGATGAAAGCCCCAACAGCATAATCTTTCAGATGAATGACTGTCGTGTGCAATCTGCACGCAAACGCCGGGGGCTGGAGGACTATCCCTGCAAATCCGCAGGTTTGGTGGAATACCATGCATTTGGGGAGACCATCGATGATCGCATTGTCTGCGAATGCCTCGGTTGCCCCCCGGATGAACATCCGGAAGATTGGTATTGCGCCTGGCGATTTACGCTTTATGAATAAGCAAGAACATCGTCGGAGCGTGTAGGTCCGTTAACAGTGATGAAACCTGTTGAGACGATAACATTTCGGGAGGGGTAAGAAAAACTTACCCCTCCATCATTAGATTATGTCTGGTTTTTGTTTCTTACCTTGACCAGGATGCTGCGACAGCCTTCTGCGTTTTTAATGACAAAGCAGTCCGGCTTTTCCATCAACTGGTACTGTCCGTTTGCCTCAATTTCAAGGTCTTCCATCTTCAGGTTGCCGTCTTTGTTAACCAGCATCATACGGATGCCAATCGAAGGGTATGATAAATTGACCCATGAACTATCTCTGGTTGAATTAGATTGTAAGAATAGAACCTTTCTAATAAGCGTCATTCTGTTGCGGAGTTGCAGAATGACGCGTGAAGAA